>JALVFE010000028.1 GCA_027030245.1 Melioribacteraceae bacterium | reverse complement strand
GATTTTCTATAATAGAAATAGAATTCATTCGGCTTTGGGTTATATTTCACCGGTTGAGTTTAGAGAAAAATTTGAAACGAATGAAAATGTGTATTAATTTTCTGTCTACTTTTTGGGGCGCTGATCACATATAGGTCTTACTATAATCAGGTGTTAGTTCCATTTTTATCCTCTTTTTTCCTTATCAAATATATTTAAATTATTTGAGTTTTGAGACGCCTCTCCACACCTCGGCAACAGTAAAACCTACAAGAATTATTCTAGTTTTTATTTTTTTTGTAAACCACTTTTCCGCCAATAATCGTATACAAAACTTTGGTTTTGGGAATTTCATCTTCAGGAACCTTTAAAATATTTTTCGACAAAACAACCATATCGGCAAGTTTGCCCGGGGTAAGCGTTCCCTTGATATTTTCTTCAAAAGTTGCGTAAGCGGAATTAATCGTGTAAGACTTCAATGCTTCTTCCCTCGTCATCTTTTGTTCGGGATAAAACGTCCATCCCTCTTTGGTCTTTCTCGTCACGCTTGCATAAAAATTAGGGATCGGATTAACATCTTCCACGGGCGCATCGGTACCATTGCATATTACGGTTCCCAAATCCAACAAAGATCTCCATGCGTACGATTCGTTTTTTGCCCGCCATTTGCCCAACCGTTTTTCCACAAAAACCGCATCGGAAGTGCAGTGGATTCCCTGCATAGCCGCAATCACCCCAAGCTTTGCAAAACGGGGTTGATCTTTCGGGGAAACGTGTTGCGCATGCTCAACCCGCCATCGCAAATCTTTCTTATCCGGATGTTTTTTGAATTCCGATTCATAAATATTTAAGATTATCCTGTTTGCTTTATCTCCGATTGCGTGCGTGCAAAGCTGAAATCCGTTTTCCAATGCTATTCGTGCGGATTTTCTTATATCGCTCAACGGTGTTACGTTTAAGCCGGAAGTTGCCGGCACATCGTTATACGGACTCAACATCCAAGCGCCGCGCGAGCCGAGAGCACCGTCCATATATTTCTTAATTGCGCGAACCGTTAAATGATTATTTGCGTAACCCAATATTTTGTAATCTTTAATATGCTTCTCCAAATTTTTATTTTTCTCGCCAATCATTACGCTTAACCGCACATTGATTTTTCCTTCGTCGATAAGCTTTTTCATCAAATCGATTTCTTCAAATGTTGAACCGGCATCTTCCAAAGAAGTAATTCCCTTACTAATGCATTCTTCATTTGCCAATTGATAAGCTTTTATTTTCTCTTCCAATTCTTTTTCTTTCGGGCGTTCTTTCAAATAACGGTTATACGCCCTTAATATTAAATCCATTGCGTCTTCCTTAAATACACCGGTTATGTTTCCCAAACTATCGTGAACAATTTCCCCGCCCCTTGGGTCCGGCGTTTCATTCGTTATTCCCGCCAGTTGCATTGCCTTTGCATTTGCTAAAAGAGCATGACCGCTTGCATGCTTAAGTAAAACGGGATTACCGGGAGTTGCTTGACTCAAAACCGTATGGTACGGATAACCGTTTACGTTCGGCATTGGCTTCGGATCCCACTTTTCCTGATGCCATCCCCTTCCAATTATCCAGTCGCCCGGTTTTGCTTTTTCCGCAGCGCTCGCAACAAGATAAATTACTTCATCCCAATTTTCGGCTTCACGCAAATCCAAATTTATCTTTGCCATTCCGATTCCAAGAAAATGAGCGTGACTATCAAAAAAGCCGGGCATCACAAACCGTCCTTTAACATCTATTATCTTTGTGGAATCACCGGTGTATTTTTCAATTTCTTTATTAGAACCGACAAATAATATTTTATCTCCTTTTACGGCAACCGCTTCGTAAAAAACGCCGAACGTATCAACGGTAGCCACAACTCCGTTTTTGATAATCAAATCGGCTTTTTCGTCCGGAGAGGAATTTCCGCAAGAGACGGTGCATAAAATAATCGCCGTAAATGCCAATAAAATCAATAATGTTTTTTTCATGTTTCCACCTTCGCATTTCCGCATTAATAAAATTAATTACCGCTAATTTAAGAATATATCGGTATTATTTTCTATTTTTCGAATTAAAATTAATTTAGCATATCAAGCGCTTCTGAATATGACAAAAAATCTCGATTTGTTTTTCTATCCGTCTTCCGTTTGTATCGTCGGAGCTTCGACAAAACCCAAAAGTATTGGTTACGAAATTTTAAATTCAATTAAATCCTACGGATACACAGGTAAAGTTTTTCCCGTAAACCCCAAAGCCGTGGAAGTTCTCGGATATAAATGTTATAAAAGTATTACCGAAATACACGAGCCTATCGATTTGGCGGTTGTTGTGGTTCCGAAAAAATTTGTGCAAGAATCAGTCGATCTGTTGCTCTCCCAAAACGTAAAAGCAATAATTCTGGTTACAGCCGGATTTAAGGAAACCGGGGCTGAAGGGAAAAAAGCGGAAGAAGAAATAACGGATAAAATCAAATCGCATGGCGCTAATTTAGTTGGACCCAATTGCATGGGAATTATCAACACGCTTCCTTCCGTTAAATTAAACGCTACCTTTGTAGCCGAACAACCCTTGACAGGCAAGAGCGGATTTTTATCCCAAAGCGGAGCGCTTGGCGCGGCGGTTTTAAATTCTTTACGTATTACCGGAATTAAATTCGCACATTTCATAAGCGTTGGCAACAAAGCCGACATAAACGAAAACGATATTCTTGCTTTTTGGCAGAATGATGAAAACATAGAAACTATTTCGATGTATCTCGAAAGTTTCGACGACGGATTAAATTTTATTAAACCCGTTATGCTCGGTAAATACACCAAACCGGTTATAATATTAAAAGCCGGAAAAACCGAAAGCGGAATGAAAGCCGCATCTTCGCATACAGGCGCATTGAGCGCGGAAGATAAAGTGGTTTCGGCGTTAATGAAACAATTCGGGTTAATCCGGGCGAAAGATCTTAACGAATTGTTCAATACCGTAAAAGGATTCGAGCATTTTAGTATTCCCCACGGAAATCGTGTGGCTGTAGTTACGAATGCCGGCGGACCCGCAATTTTAGCAGTTGATAAACTCGACGAAGAGAACTTACAATTAGCGGAGTTAAGTATCGAAACCCAAAACAAACTGAAAGAAATTGTTTTGCCCGCCGCAAGCGTTAAAAATCCGGTGGATTTACTTCCCGGCGCAACGGCTGAAATGTACAGAAAGGCAATAGAACTTGTGCTGGACGAAGAGAATGTAGATTCCGTAATTTCAATTTTCGTAGAACCGGTAATGGTTAAAGCTTTCCCGGTAATTGAAGAAATCAATAAAATCAATTCCGCCAAACCTGTTTTTCAAGTGTGTATGCCTTTGCCCGAATTTTGGGAAGAATATAAAAACAATTCCTTATCCGGAAAACCCGTTTTCAAATCTCCCGAAGAACCGGCGGAAGTAATCGCGAACATGTTGTTCCGGTCGGAAAAACAAAAACGCATAAGCCGGAATGTTGAGCAATACGCAAAACTATGGAATGCGAAAGGGATAAAACCGGGGAAATATAATCCGGGATATTTATCCCAACGTGAAATAAACGAATTATTAACGGCTTACAATCTGGAATTCGTCCGCCAAAAAATAATTTCCGCAGAAGAAACCGGATTAGTGGAAGAAGATATGTTTCCCGTAGTACTCAAAGCGTTGAGCAAAGAAATTATTCACAAGTCGGAATTCAACGCCGTGATTTTGGATATTCCCGATAAGATTACGCTGGAAAAAGAAATTAACAAAATGCAAGCGGCATTTATTGAAAAGAAAATCGGCATCGATAATTTTCTGGTGCAACAATATGTTAAACCCAAACTCGAATTATTAATCGGCGGCTACCGCGATCCTTCGTTCGGTCCGGTTATAATGTTTGGCTCTGGCGGAAAGTACGTTGAAATTTTCGGGGATATTTCAATCAGGTCCGCTTTTGCAAGCAATGAAGACATCGAAGAAATGATTAACGAAACAAAAGCCGGAAAAATTTTACAAGGTGTTCGCGGCGAAGAGAAAATCGATACCATTGAATTAAGAGAAATGATTTCTTCCGTTTCAAAAATTTTAATCGAACACGATAACATAAACGAATTGGATTTAAATCCCGTTATTTTAACGGAACAAAATAAATTTATAATTGCAGATGCGCGAATAAACACGAATTAAAATTATTAAAATTAATACTATGAAAATTGCATTTGTTGCAAGCGAAGTTTATCCTTACGCAAAAGCCGGCGGACTTGCAGACGTAGCCGGAGCGCTTCCCAAAGAACTTGCGAAGCTGGGGCATCAAGTAAAAGTCTTTATGCCGAAGTATTACCCCGTCAACGAATACGAATACGATCTGCATTACGATAAATATATCGGCGAGATGAAAATACGAGTCGGCGGTCATCCGCAAAGCACACATGTGTTTCACGGTTTTCTTCCCGGAACCGATGTGGATATTTATTTTATTCATAACCCGCACTATTTCCACCGGAGTCAAATTTACACCAACGATTGGGACGAAGACGAACGATTTATACTTTTTCAGAAGGGAGTAATCGAGTCACTACAAAGAATGGGTTGGGCTCCGGATATAATTCATTGCAACGACTGGCAAACCGCTTTAATTCCGCTTTTCATAAAAGATAATTACAGTTGGGACAGACTTTTCGAAAACACCGCAACTCTTTTAACAATTCACAATATCGGTTATCAAGGGAGATTTTCACCCGAGACTCTAGGCCGCGCCGAAATTAATCCGAGATATTTTTATCCGGGCGGCCCCGTGGAAATGGACGGCGGGGTAAACTTTTTAAAAGCGGGAATCTTCTTCGCAGATATGCTGAATACCGTTAGCCCTACTTACGCAAAAGAATTGCTTACGCCGGAGTTCGGCGCCGGAATGGAAAATTATTTGAAACAGAGACAAAATGATTTCGTTGGAATACTAAACGGCGTTGATTATTCCGTTTGGAATCCCGAAACCGATAAACACATTCCTTATCATTATTCCATTAAAGATACTTCCAACAAGATTAAAAATAAAGAATTTCTGCTTAAACAATTTAATTTATCGTTTAATCCGGAAATACCGTTAATAGGAATAATATCCCGGTTGGTACCCCAAAAAGGTTTCGATATAATTGCAGCGGCGATAAACGATTTGATGTCGATTAACGCGCAATGGATTATTTTGGGCAGCGGTGAAAAAAAATACGAAGATATTTTTAACACAATGGTTAAATACTTTCCGGAAAAAGTCGGAGTATATATCGGTTATAATAACGAATTATCTCATTTGATTGAAGCCGGAGCCGATATTTTTCTAATGCCTTCCCACTATGAGCCTTGCGGATTAAACCAAATTTATTCGCTAAAATACGGCACCGTGCCCGTTGTGCGTAAAACCGGCGGACTAGCCGATACGGTTCAGGATTGGAACGAATACAATGCATACGGACTCGATATAGGTAACGGGTTTTCGTTTTACGAATATTCGGGAAGCGCATTATTCCATTCCGTCTTACGTGCCATAAACGATTTCCATAACAAACCTGTTTGGAAAAAAATTCAATACAACGGAATGATAAAGGATTATTCGTGGGAACACTCGGCTAAAGAATACGACGCACTTTATCAACGAACATACAGAAAATGAAATTGTAATTCCGCTTGCAAAACCGTAATTTACTTTTGACAGAAAAAGTAAAAATCATTACATTGCATTAGGAATTTTCGTCCAAAGAATAAGGACGTTAACAATGAAGGTAATCGTACCCTTAAAAATTTCTACGGTTACCGTATTATATCTTTTCCAATTTTTTAGCGCAACACTCCAAGCACAAACCGACACTTTATACTATCAAGATTCAATCCGGATCACCGCACCAAAATATATCGGCGGAGAATTAACCGGAAGATTGTTAAACATTGAAAACGATACATTACAACTTTTATATTCGACTAAAACGATTAAAATTCCACTGAACAAAATTAAAACTTTGGAATTTGTTTCCGGCGAAACCACCAATACTTGGAAAGGTGCATTATACGGCGGACTTGCCGGCGGCATATTAACCGGATTATTAGCCGCAATCAATAATTCGGAAGAAAAAGGGGGAATTATATCTTTTACTCCCGGCGAAGCATTTGCGTTGGGTTTTTTACCGGGTGGACTCATCGGTTCGCTCTTCGGTATGGTGATCGGGAGTGGCATAACTTCGCCAGGCTGGGTGGAAGTTCAACCTCAAAATGTGATTTTCATTCCGCAACCGAGATATCATACCGCATTAACCGGAACAAGCTTTAAACATCCAGACCGGACAAAGAAAAAGAAATTCACAAACGGTAAAATAATACGTCACGATTCCTCAAAAGTTAAGGTTCACCCGGAATTCGAAAAACCCACATCCGTTGAGCTAAAAAGAAAACCTATTACTTATAAACAATCCAAAGAAAGCAAAAATAATTGGCGGTTCGATTTTACTATTGGCTCCACATCCAAAGCGCCCGCCAGTGCCGTGGAAACTGCAATGATTAGGGATGGTTGGGATGATCCAAAACCTATTTACGGATTGTTTAGCAAAATAAGAGATGAGAAACGCCCGGTATCCGAAACCGGTTTTGGGGCAACCGGTGTGCCATGGACTTTCCAAGGTACATACAAATTAAACCATAAATACGATATCGGTTTTGTTTTGAGCAACAACCCTTTGGGCGAAACAAAAGGTTATAATAAAAATTTGAAAAAGGATCTGAAAATAGAATACTCTTCGTTTATCATTTCAACCGTTGTACATCTGTTGCTTACGGAAAGCTTTCATGTCGGTTTGGGACCGATGATAAGTTTCAATAAATTTTCCCAATCGGTTACTTCATACACCAATAAAACACTTTTCGGCGCTCTTTTGCAGTTAAAGGTGATTTATCCAACAAGAACAACATTTTATGCGAAACTCGATTTACAATTCCGCTTAATTCCAAATTCAGAATACGGACAGTTAATAGAATTAAACGAAGGTCTTAAACCCTTCGGAGCTAATTTCACCCATGCCTTTTTCGGACTGGGTTTTGGAATAAGTTTTTAGTTCTATTTTTGCACTCCTTGTTTGCAAGATAATATTTGCAAAGCCATTTTTTCCGCTCCAATTAATCAACTCACTACAAAAATTGACATTAGGTATTATTTCTTATAGTACCTAAACGGTTTACAAATATAAAATATATTCAGAGTCAAGGCGTGCTTTGACGCAACCGGCGCTAAAGAACACTGCTCTAATTAAACTTGGTGAAAACCAAAACGAAATTAGTTTTCGGAAATTGCCGATTACCACTTTGCATTTTGTATATGTATGCAATTTATCAATCCGGTTTTTGAATAAAGTAAAATTAAAGTCAATTCCGGGGATATTAATTGTGTTTTATATCACCTCTGATATCATTTGGTTTTCTATTTTTTATTTTGAAGTTAATGCTATAATTTATTGTGTTAAAATTTCTATTTTATCTTTTTAAGAGAAAATGAGAAAGTGCATCGGCATATTATTTTTCATTTTTACTATCCCGGTATTTATTTTTGCTCAAAATGAACCTGCATTATTAATACCTTACTCAAGTTCAAATATTTCTATCGATGGTGATCTTTCCGATTGGGATAATTATTTTTCATATTCATTTCAAGATACAACAAAATTTTTTAAAAGCGCCGGTAAATATAAAATTGAGAATCTTTATCCCGGTAAATTTAATTTTTCTAAAATAAAAGGACCAAAATCCAGGAATAAAGTTGTTTTTATCTCTTGTTGGAATACGCAAAACTTATTTTTTGCTTTCAAAGTTTGGGATAAACATCTTTTTGCCGAAGTTAAAAGTTTAAAACTTAAACCCCGGGTTCATTTAAATGACGGTGTGGAAATATATATTGATACGAAGGATGACAGCAGAAATAAAATGGATTTGAACGATTATCAATTTTTGATAGATATAAAAAACGAAACGGAAGTTTTTCGAGGCAATCTTAAAGAAAGCTTAATTGATACAATTGCCGTTCCCAAAGAATTTGCTCAAAATATACTTTTCGAGCACAGCGTTACAGTTTATGGTAGTATTAACAAACAAGATAATACCGATTCTTTATACATTATCGAAATAGCAATTCCTTTTGCGGCTATAGGTTTACATCCGGAAACAGGAATGAAAATGAAACTGGACGCTTGTGTTAACGATATTGATTACCCTGCCGACTCTGCAATTCAAATTGAAGAAGCTTCAACGATTATGTGGGCATTTAATTGGAGTGGAATTAGCGATTTCGGTTTCCCAAATACTTGGAAATCCGTTCAGCTTACCGGAGCGCCATCTTGGTATGAACTTATCTCGGAAAAATATAAAGCATCTTGGTTCTGGATTTATACTTCAACACTTATAACTTCTCTAATTATTATAAGTTTTTTGTTTTATGTTATTAATAAGCGAATGAAACTGCCAACATCGGAACAAATTTCCAAGGAGAAAATTATATTTGTTAATACAACTGATCAAGAAACTACTCTTTCGCATAATGAAAAAATATTAAAGCAAGCATCCGAATTTATTATTCAAAATAAAAGCGTGGAATTACGCTCGGAAGAAGTAGCAAAAAATATCGGAATTTCTTTAAGAACTTTTCAAAGAATTACGAAAGAAGAATTAAACACCACACCGACTCATTTTATTTGTATTGTTAAATTAAATCTTTCCGCTGAATATCTAAAAAATAAAGAAGGAAATATAACGGAAGCTGCCTATGAATTCGGATTTTCCGATCCTTCTTACTTCTCTAAAACATTTAAAAAACATTTTGGTTTATCTCCATCGGAATTTATAAAAAACAAAACTTAGTCCGCTTATACTAAACACAAATTTGTTTTCGATTTTTAACTTGATGTTATTATCAATCCGGTAACGTTATGACTCAAACAGTGTTGTCAATAAATGTCGTTGACACGAATATTTATGACCACTAATCACTGCGGGCCAATTTGCAAATAGCGCACAAAGGAAGACTGAAGTGCCCCCCATTTAGTAGACATAGAAAAAATAGTATATTTAGAAAAAAAATAGGAGAAAAAAATGTCTACTAAAAGGAAAAGAAAAAGCTATAGTAAAGAATTTAAAGAAACAGCAGTAGCGTTAGTACTAGAGAGACAAAAGTAACAGAGAAAAATAGCAGAAGAATTAGGGGTAAACGAAAACACATTACAAAAATGGAAAAAAGAATATCTTGAATCTCAGGATCCGGAAAAAGTAAAAAAGAAAGAGGAAGAAGCAGAAATAAAGCGGTTAAAGAAAGAGCTAT
>JALVFE010000027.1 GCA_027030245.1 Melioribacteraceae bacterium | reverse complement strand
CTAGCCTTACGAAACTTTTCCTAAATTTTACGTTCCACTCCCTAGACAATCTGAACTCGCAGAGGCTTTATATCCTTAATCAAACTTTGAATTTATTGAGAAATTAGCCTTCTATAAAATTTTTCGTTTAGCTCGGACAGCAGATTGTCCTTTACGTCCGTTCCACTCAAATTTTACGGAAAACCTTCGTATGGCGGGGGTAATGACCGCAGACTTCCGGCTATTTATTCTTGCTTTTTGAGGTAAGATTTTGATTTTCAATTACTTTGTAATTTATGTTTTTCTTTGTATTAATGTTTAGCGTATAAAAGGTGCCGCCGGTGGCAGAGACGCCGATGGAACGGGGTAAATCATGTAACAAATACTAAAACGAGTTATTATTCATATATTTCAAAATGAGACTTTCTGTAACCTCATCAAACCTACCTAATCTTTTTAAACTATCTATCTCTTTTAATAAAGTCTTTTGTGGAAAAATTTTACTTTTATACATAAATAAATCTACGTAATAAAGTGTATCTTTTGGATGTGCTCTTATAGAATCTTTATAGGATGAAATTATTTTTTTTATAAAATATTTTTCTTTCGGCGTCCCCTTATATTTAAAATAATTTGTTTGATAAATAGTAAGTTGAATAAGATTAGAGTAGTGTTTATTTTGGTATTTTTTTAAAAATGTAAGTAATTCATCGTATTTTTTTAGTCCAAACAAAACGGTAGAAATAAGCTGAGTATTAGGTTCATCTATTTCAGTCATATTACTTTTCTTAATGATTTGATATGCGTCCTCCAAATATTCAATATTCTGTGTTTTATTCCATTTTGTTATATCATTCTGAATTTTTATATGAAGCGTTTTATTAACATTAATGCGATATTTTTTATTGTTATGACAAGATGAAACGATTGTTGTCAAAGATAAAATTATAAAAGTTATTGAAATTATTTTAGCTATTTTCATTTTAATCATTTGTATAAGTTATGGTTTTATTTAAGTAAGTATAATTGTTAACAGTTACAAATGGATATCTCGATAAAGATATCTTGCCTTGATAATACAATCCTTTAAAACTAAATTCTAAAAAGTGAGATGAGGGAAAATTAGATGAAATAACTTTTGCTGGTATAAATGATTCCATGTGTAAGGCGCTTATTTCTCCTGTTGAAAAAAAAGTGGCTCTTTTCGGTATTACAGAATACATTGCACTGTTATTCATATACATTTTAATACCTTGTAATTTTACTGAACTTAAATCGGGATTTTTTTCAGTTAATGTTGGAGCAACTCTATATGGAATGATATCAACAAAAATATCAATACCGTTAAATTTTTTAGAAACAATACCATTCTTATTTGAAATCGAGGTGTTTGCTCTTAAATTTATTTGCATTTTAGTTCTAGCATAAAAGTGGTGTGCAGCCGCACCTCTGTCAGATGATGCAAAAGTTGTAAAACCTAAATCCGAATCAGATGTATAAAATAAAGATTTTCCAAATAAGTCATTTACGATATCTTCATCTCTCTTCCCAATATATTTAAAACCTTCAGGTGTTGTTTCTATGGATGTAACATTATTATCCCATTCATATTCACCGGTTTTTAAATTTTTAACCCAGTCCTCACTTTCTCTACCATCTACATCTACCAAACGTATAGGATTTCCTAAAGTATAGTTATAATGCGAAAAACCCTGATACTTCTCCGCCAAAGGATCAGTATTAAACCACCGCCCCAAATCCGCCTGATAATTCCTAGCGCCGTAATCATACCAATTCAACCCCAACTCATCCTGCAACTCTTTACCATTATACAAATACTTAAACTTCACCGCTTCCGGCATTACTTGCTTAACTTCTTTTTTGCTTAGGGCTAGCTCTTGGTATTTCACGTCTTTGCGGGTTTGGTTATAGTTGCCGTGCTTTAAGCCAAACGGGTAATAATGGTTTTCTTCGAGTATTTTTATTTGATTGGTTTTGGGGTCTAGCGTGTAGCTTAGGCGGTTGTTGCCTAGGTGGTCTTTGTAAATGTAAATATATTGGTATTTTTTAGGCGAAGTAGCTGTTAGATTCGGGTGATACAATGCTTTTACATAGCCTTCCGCCGTTGAAAAAAACAACAGCTCGGCATAGCCACGCCCGCCTTGCGCCACCGGCTTGGTTTCGTATTGGTAGCCGTCGCGGTAGTCGGTTATCACTTTGTAACCTTGGTAATTTACGGTTTTTTGTAGTTTGGTGCCCATAGCGGTGTAAAGATAGGTAATTTTATTAAATCCTTACTTTTTTCCATCGCCGAAAAAAGTAACAATCCCGACGTCTGTCGGGACTAGCCTTACGAAACTTTTCCTAAATTTTACGTTCCACTCCCTAGACAATCTGAACTCGCAGAGGCTTTATATCCTTAATCAAACTTTGAATTTATTGAGAAATTAGCCTTCTATAAAACTTTTGGTTTAGCTCGAACAGCAGATTGTCCTTTACGTCCGTTTCACTCAAATTTCACGGAAAACCTTCG
>JALVFE010000026.1 GCA_027030245.1 Melioribacteraceae bacterium | reverse complement strand
GAGAATGTTATAGATTTTGAGGGTAACGAACCCCTCCTCAGTCCTCCCCTTTGCCAAAGGGGAGGAAGCAGGTTTGATTGTTTTACTCCGACAAATTAGCGTACAATTAAATCTTTAACTTATTCCCGAGAGAATAAGGATTTTGCCGGTTGGTATCTGCCGGAGAGGAGAAATTTTTCCCAACATTGATTTTTAACGTCGGCAAAATTTTTACAGTAAAAATGTCGAGGCGCGGGCCTCGACATCAGTGCAAATGCCATACTTCTTCCGGGTGCCAAGCTCCATACCAAGGCATTGTCTGAACATGATTAAATCTTTAACTTTTTCTTATTGAAGATTGAACCCCGCGACTTCAGTCGCTGGATAAGAAAAATAAACCTCAAAAAAAGAAACCGATTTATCGGTTTCCGCAGCTAATACCATATTTTAGCTAACGAATGCGACATTTTTTTGCTACAAAAACCGTTGAAACGGTTGGGGTTTATCTTTTTATGCTTATTCGCTTATCACTTATCACACGGATAAATCCGTGGGGTTTGCGTGTGTTGAAAAGAAAGAAATGTAGGGACAAGGCATGCCTTGTCCCTACAAATTTGGTCATTCGGTACTATTTCATCAAAATCATTTTCTTTGTTTGGGAAAATTCTCCGGCAGTCAGCCTGTAGTAATACAAGCCGCTCGGGAGATTAACGGCATTAAAGTTAACGGAATAATAGCCCGGCGATTTTGCTTCGTTCACAAGTGTAGCAACTTCTCTGCCAAGAGCATCATAAACTTTCAGAGTTACGAACCCCTCCTCGGTCCTCCCATTTGCCAAAGGGGAGGAAGTTGGAATTGAATATTTAATTGTTGTTGAAGGATTAAACGGGTTCGGGTAATTCTGCGAGAGATAAAAATCACGGATAAGCGGTTTATTCGCATCGATATCCGTTAACAAATCGTTTTGAAGTATTGTCAGACCGTCGTAATTGACGGAATAAATTTTATTATCCACAATGTCTAACTTAAAAGAACCGCCCGAAATTTTGTAGTAACCAACTTCTTCGGGAGAAGAAATGTTTGATATATCTAAAATTCTTATACCGTAGCCTCTATCTGCCAAATATGCAAAATTATCTTTTACAATTACTTGATTAATACTGTACGGTGAAAATTCTGCTACTTGCGAAATTGAAGATAAATTACTCCCGTCAAGAATTAATAATGAATTGTAATCCGATAAGAAAATGTAGTTACCGCTTACATAAACGTCGTAGCAATAATCCGGTGTGTCGTAATTGGCAACCTCTTTCGGATCGTTGGGGTTGGAAATATCGATAATTCTCAAACCGTAATCACCATAAGCTAAATATGCCAGATTGTCTTTTACGAAAATAGCCAATGCATCGCCGCCGGGTTCTAAATATCCGATTTCGTTGGGATTGTTTTTGTTGCTCACGTTTAGAATAATTAATCCTGCCGTAAGACTCGCCAAGTACGCCGTATTTCCGATAACTTCAATATCGTTACCATATTCTTCGTAAGTGCTTAAAAGCTGCGGATTGGATAAATCCGTTATATCAAAAATTCTAAAATCCGGTGTCGAGGAACCGGCATAAGCATAATTACCGCTAACAAAAATGGAAACCGGCGAAAAATTACCGGACGAACCGTAACTGCTTATTTCGCTTACGGCGGAAGGATCACTCACGTTCAAGATGCGTAGTTTTCCGTAATCGGTTGAGTTATCGTAAGATACAACGAAAGCATAATCAGTGGTTGCATAAACGTCGGTTGATTTGTAAATTGGAAATTCACCGAGGAGTGTGATGTTTTGATTGTTTTGCGCAAATAAAGAATAAAAGGCAAAGAACAATAAAACTGCTGTTTTTTTCATTTTAAACCTCACGATAAATTTATATTGAAAATAAAAAAAATTATCGCGGTTTAGCACGCTTTATTGTTCCGCTTATATTAAAATTCCAAATAGGATTTAATTTATTTCAAAAGCATCATTTTGCGCAAAAAGGTGAAATTACCAGCATTTAAAATTATAAAAATAAACACCGCCCGGCAAATTTACAGTATTTGTAATGACTCGATAAAAATGTCAGTAAAAACTAAAAATTTGCACGTTAAAAAACTGAGGTACAAGTGATAGAAAAGCTGACAATGAGTAAAAAAGAAATAAATAGGATAAAAATTATGGAAAAGCTGGGAGCCCAAGAGCTACGAGGAAAGGAAGCATTGGAGATTCTAAGCATAAGCGAAAAACAGAATTTACCGAATAAAAAAGTAATACCATCAACAAATATCCGAAGGGCCAATACATCAACTACGAGGAAGAAAATCAAATCGAGGATATCTTGAAAAATTAAAGGGAAAAGTGAGTAAGGAAAGCGCCATAGGCGAGATGAATCAATTTGGTGGAAGTTCCAACGGTTGGTTTGAAGGCAGAGCAGAGGTCTCCGGTTTGCTACATGCAGTATACGATGCAAGCGGGAGAGTTTTCTTAAGATTTGTTCCGAAAATATTGAATATTAACTAAAAATTTTAAAAGAATATGTTGAGGAAAACGGAATATACCTTATTCTACCTACACAGATGAGTTCAATGTTTACTATACGGAGAATGAACAAACCGATTTACGGAAAGCAATGGACGAATTATTAATCAGACGAATTTATACTAACTCAACACAAGCTAAGGAGCGATTAGAAAGGGACAGCAGGATTCTCCAAGACCGCTTGGTCAGAGAAATGAGACTAAGAGGCATAACAAATAAAGGTTCAGCTAACAAGTTCATTTGAAAGAAATTTATTGACTATTAAAATAACAAATTTTTAATAAAAAATGATTTGACGAATATTCACATAAATTCCGAAGGAATAGACTTGGATAATGTTTTCTGTAGAGAGACAAAAAGACAAGTAAGAAATGATTATACAGTAGCATTAAACGGTATATATATTCAGTTGGAGAAAGCCGAGGTAACTCTTCCGCTACCCAAACAATATGTGATCTTAAAAAATAATTTGGATGGAAATTAACCTATTTTTCCTAATAAAGAGGAAAAGCCAGACCTACAAAAAGAGTAACCGCTTAAGTTATTCTAAATATTTACAATTTCCCAATTGCGGTTAAACCGGTAAACCATATTAGAAGAGAGATTACCGGTAAAATATTGGTGCAACCAAAACGATAAATTAATTTTCATGATTATTTAAATAAAAAAGTTGCTTAACGACCAAAGCAAAATAATCCCCAAAACTTAATATCGCTTTTTAATTTGCTGTTTTAAATCTGTAAAATTTTTTCTAATATTTTATTTATCTTTTTTCTTTATAAGTTGAATTACTGTTACGGAATGTGCCGGGAAATTATAAACAAATTTATTGCTATTTTCTATTTCGTATGTTTTCTCTTCCAATATGACTGTTTCCGGATGTTCAAAATCATTTGCCGCAGTTACGCTATCGGCATTTAGTATAATAAGTTTTGCTTTAGAATCAAACATAAAATCATTTATTATCAAATCCGTTGTAATATCTTTGTCTTTATTCCGATTAATAACTGCCAAACTTAAAGTATCGCCATTCCCTATTTTCGTAGCAGAACAATCAAGATAGGGAACATATTCAACATCTAATTTTTTATTTGGTTTATATCCGTCGCTTATAGTTTTAGTCGCAATTGCAATGTTTCCAGTGAAATTTGTATAAAGTTTAAAAGAAAGAAATATAGGATTCACATAAAGCTCTCCTTTTTCATTGGTAACTATTGCAGGTAGTTGATTAACCAAATCACAAAAATTAGCCAGTGTAACAATGTCATTATTTTTATGAAATACATGAAACATTCCGGCAGCAAATATACCATCCGTTAAAGTACATTTTTGCATTAGTCCGTTATAAGTTTTTGCTTCCTTATGCCAAATATTCCATTCATCAATAGCAATTTTTAATTTTTTATCTGCCGGCACTAATTCTCTAATCAAATTTCTTAAAGTATCAATTTCTTGTTGAGTTATTAACGGAGAAGCTACGACATCATAATAATCATCATAAAAATAATAGGCATGTAATGAAATATAATCCAAGAACTCATTGGCTTCTTTTAATATCGTATAATTCCATTTATCAGCGCCTTTAATATTCGGATCATTTAAGCCTGATGCGACTAAAGAAATGGAAGTATCTACCATGGTTTTCATAATTTTTGCATATTGCTTAATAACCAGAGCGTAACTATCGGGTGTATGCCAAAAGTATGATTCATTTCCAATTCCCCAATATTTTACATTGTATGGTTTTTCATGTCCATTTTTTTTTCTTAATGAAGCATATTGTGTTTCTCCTTCTCTATTGCAATATTCAACCCAATTAGCGGCTTCTTCTGCCGTTCCGGTACCTACATTGGCACAGATATATGGTTCCGCTCCAATAATTTTACAAAAATCCATAAATTCATCAGTTCCAAAAGCGTTTGTTTCTCCTGGTGAAGCTAAGCACATTCCCGGCAATAAAGTTTTAGGTCTTGATTTTTTATCACCAACACCATCCAACCAGTGGTAGTATTCAGCCGGTGTTCCACCCGGCCAACGAACAATTGGGGTTTTAATTTCTTTAAACTTTTCAATTACATCTAAACGCATACCGCGTATATTTGGGATTTCAGAGTCTGTTCCAACCCACAATCCCGGATACAAACAATTCCCACAATTCTCTACCATTTGTCCGTAAATATTAGGGTTAATTACTCCGATAATGCTATCGGCATGAACTATAATTTTAGCGTGTTGCTTATCAACTTGAGCGGATATCGTTGTTGAACCAAAGAAAAATGCACATAAAAAAATTATAATTTTATTCATTGAGGAGGTCATATATTCTCCGGTTTATTTTTTCAGTCAATCTTATTTTTCATTAAATAGTTGTGATAATACTTTAAGCGATTTTTTAGAATATTTATTTACGTTCAAAACTCCATACGGGCCAAAAACCGCATAGGTATGATTAAAATATTTTCGATGATAATAATCTGTCCAACACCATAAAATTCCTCCTCCGCACTCTTCTACATTTTTAATAGCGTTCCAAACGGATTTAATATATTCGGCTTGAAAATCTTCGGTAAAAAGAAGATCGCCATGTAAATTTTTGATACCGGCAGCTCCAAATTCAGAAACTATAAACGGTTTGTCCGGATAATATTTGCTTTCGTTCCTTATATCATTCTCGGTTGGTATTCGCACAAGTGAATCTAACATATTTATATGATACGAATCATCATTTCCGTGGTATATATTGCGGCTAACAAAATCAGCATCTTTAAATGCAAGATGTTTCCCAACATTATTATTAACCGTAAAGGTAATTAATCTTGTTTTATCCAATTTCTTAGCAAATTTTATAAGTTCCTTCATTACGTAAATCCCAACATCCGAATCCGTTTTACTTTCGTTTGCTAAACTCCATGCAATAATACACGGATGATTTTTATCTCTGTGTATCATCTTTCTTAAAACATTTTTTGCTTGAGTTAATATAGTTGTATCTTGTACAATTATTTCATTATCCCACCAATTTTGCCCCCACCAATTTAACGGTAATTCTTCGATTAACAGCAATCCAATTTCATCAAGTAATTTTAAGGTTAATGGTGATTGCGGGTAATGTACACGAATTGTATTGATTCCACTTTGTTTAATTCGCATTAAATCCTTGCGAATTTCTTGTTCATTTAATATGGGTCCGCGTTTGTCAAAAATATCATAACGATTTACTCCCTTGATATAAATTGGAGTATCGTTTAATAGAATACGGCTTCTGTTTACAGCTACACTTCTTATTCCAAATTTTATTTTCTTCTTGTCATATATTTTCCCATCCTTGATACCGAAAATAATTAAATCATATAGCTTTGGTTTCTCCAATGTCCAAAATTCGGCTTTATCAATTATTATTTGAGTTTTAATTGTAGTGATTATATTTGGGAAACATTTTACATGGATTTCCTTTTTTAGAGTTTTATTTCCTAATGGAACAGCCAACATTAATGTTATAGGTTGTGTAACGTTTTTTCTATTTTTTATTTTAATTGAACAGTTAACTTTTGACCTTTCCTTTTCGGGAACAGTTGTTATTCTTACATCATCAATATAAATGCTATCGTTTTGTATTATTTGAACGGGTTGTAAAATTCCACCGTATTGAACCCACTCTATTTGTTTACTAGCCGGCAACCAATTGATTCTTGGTTTATTATCTACTCTAAGAACCAACGAATTGATATTTCTCTTTTTTATTATATTGGATATATCTATTTCAAAAGGCAGAAAGCCTCCTATATTTTCTCCTATTAAATTTCCATTTAACCAAATTTTGGTATAATAATTAACGCGATTAAATTTTAATATAATTATTTTATTTTCATCTAGAATTTCTTTAGAAATCTCTGTGTAATACCAACCAACTCCTTCATAACCCCACAACGCTTCATCGTATGTATCCCACGCATTGGAAACAATAACTTTTGACCAATTACTTTTATCATATTGAGTATCGAACCATTTTTCTTTTTCGCCAATATTAAAGATGTCCACTTGGAAATACCAATTGGTTAAAAAATGATCTTTATTACCATCTGTTATTTTTTCACTGTTGCTATTCCCTTTTAAAACAGGAATATTTAAAAAGAATATTATTAACAATAAAAACCTAATACTGTTCATCTATTAACTTTGCTCCGTCGGATTTGAAATATTTATTACTCTATGTTTGAAATTGTAAAGTGTTGAATTCGGATTGTTTATTAAAGTTGTATTTTTTCTCTATATATTTTTATGGTTTTTACTTGGTGCGGCTTAACATTTACTTTAATGATATTTTTAACAAAATCTATTTCAGCGATTTCTTCTTCGAGAAAATTTGACAAAAAAACTTTTTCCGGTTTATCTTTAAGTTCTATAACCGCTTCTGTTTCGGTTCCTAATGTTTCGTAAAATTGTAATATCAAAGCGTCCTTATTTTCTTCAGCATTCTTGATTGTACTTAGGATAATATTATCCGGTGATACATTCACGAAACTATTTTTTAACTTTAATTTCCCATTATGTTTATCAGTATAAAAAGATAAAACGGGATAATTAAACTCGTATCCTTTTTGCACAGTCTTAGCTTTTTTCCAATCACCTTGATGGGGATATAATCTATATTCAATAATATTTTTCCCCCGGTTTGCATTAGGATCCGGCCAAACCGGAGAGTTCAGTAAGGTTAGTCTCAGAATATTTTCATTAATGTCATAACCGTATTTAGAATTATTAATCAGACTAACTCCATAATCATTATCCGACAAATCAGCCCATCTTAAAGCAGGAACTTCATATTTTCCTTTGTTCTCTTGCTTGGATAAATCTGATGAACGGAAAATTGCCCCATAAGGAATTTCGTAAGTAGCGTTGTTGCCCTTTATATTCAAAGGGAAAGCTACTTTTAATATAATTTCATCTTCCCACCAATCAACTTCCGCTCTGAAATCAATAAAATCCATTTCGTCATAAAGAATAACATCCAAGATAAAAAAACTTGTTGGAAAATCTTCGGTAGGATATGGTTTTTCCACTCGCGGATGTAAAAATTCATAATACGAACGAAAAACAGTTCTAACTGTTCCTTGTTCAATAATTTCCGTTTTAATAAATTTAGGAAAGAATTCTTCGCCCGTGTAATTGATATTCCAAGCTTTCCACAACGGAACTTTATTGCCAAACATTTGAAGTTTATTCCCTTCGCTCGAAAGAATTGTTCTGCCGGTTCGTTTATCTATAATCTGTTTTATCAAGCCGTTCTTTTTATTTACTTCAACTTTGAAGTATTTATTTTCAGCAATATTATTGTTTACCTTCAATTTACTATCATAAACTTTAGGTGTTCGTTTCTTGATTCCATATACAGCATATCCGTGTGCAGGAATATCCGCTCTGAATATTATACGATTACTTAGTTCATCAATCGGTTCTATTTGCGAAGGAATTTCTTCTCCTTTTTCGTTAAAAATAATATATTTATTCTTATCTCCTTCGGGTAAATTAATTGTAACTATATCTTTTCTATCCCACGAAAGGGTATTGAATAACACAACCGGTTCACCTTCCGGTAGTTCCTTTGTTTTAATATTATTAATAATTTTGTTTGCCGATTTATTTATTATGTAATCCCCCAGTTGCTTTGTTTTTTTATATTTCTTAAAAGCATCCTGAGATACCGAAGGAATACTTGTTCCGGGCAATATATCATGAAACTGGTTGAACAAAACATTTTTCCATGCTTTTTCCAATTTTTCACTTTCATTTATACTTGCTATAGCTGATAGTTTCTCAGCATTATTTAACAACACTTCACTGATACGATTCCATTTTTTAATTTTTGCTTGAGATGTATAAGTTCCTCTATGAAATTCTAAGTATAGTTCGTTTTTCCAAATCGGGAGATTTGTTAAGTCATTTTTTTTGATGATTTTGAAATAATTTTCAAGTGATGTGAATTTTATTTTAGGAAATATCCAAACATTTTTCAAATCATTAATTCTTTGCAACATTTGCCAGGAAGGTCCTCCACCGTGATCGCCGATTCCAAATAAAAATAAAACATCTCTAAATCCTGTGTTTGCTTCAAACTGTCTGACAAATTCAATCATTTCGAAAGGATTATCAATTTTATTCATATAATCGTTTGGGAAATATGTTAGAACTTTTGAACCATCAGGTGATTCCCACCAAAACAAGCGATGAGGAAATACGTTTGTATCGTTCCAGGTAATTTTTGTTGTAACAAAAGAATCTATTCCGGCATTAACTAAGAACTGAGGCAGGTTCCAATTAAACCCGAATGAATCCGGATTAAAACCAACTTTAGCATTTTTCCCGAATTTCTTTTTAAAATAATTTTGTGCATAAAGAAATTGCTTAGCCCAAGCTTCTCCGCTTGGTAAATTACAATCCGGCTCAACCCACATTCCTCCAACAATTTCCCATTGCCCCTCTTCAATTTTTTTTGCTATTTTTTTGAACAGTTGCGGATATTTTTCTTCTATCCACTTGTAATAAGCAGGAGAACTTTGTATAAAAACCAAGTCTCTTTTTTTATTTAATAATTTTAATACGGAAGTAAATGTCCGTTTGCAAACTTCAATTACTTCAGCTTCTCTCCAAAGCCAGGCTGCATCTATATGTGCGTTTGATAAAAAGTAGAGAGTATATTTTTTTGCAAATTTGTTAAAGGGTATAAATTTCTTTTTAATTTTATCTATCGAAGCTAAAAATTTTTTATAATTACCTTTTTGTAATGCTTCGCTATCTATTTCTTGTATTAACTTTTTTAGATTTTTATTTAACTCTTTCCTTCTGTTTTTGCTTATAGAAGATTTATCAATACCCGGATCGATTTCTAAAAACCCGGATTTTTGATAAGTATCAAAACTTAAAAGTTTTTGTGCTGTTTTTAAACTTAAAAGCAAATTATCTGTTATCTTTTTTATCTCTTCGCTTTTATCAAGTATCAGGTAAGCATCCGCTATCCAAAAGAGATACATCGGATGATTACTTTTTCCTTTTAATAGAATCGCTATTCTTTTACCAGGTTTGGCATTATTTGTTAGCGTTATGGATTTATCCCATTGCCATGAATCTATAAGTTTCCCATCAATCCACAGCTCTCCAATGTCGTTAATTGAAATAAAAAGATTAAGTTTCCCATAGACTTTTTTACCGCCAATTTTTTCCGGGACGGTTATTACTTTTCTTAGCCAGCAACCATTCGGGAAAACATCTTCTTCGTTTAGCTTAAAACTTTTCCATTTGGAATCATCATAGTTTAACTTAGATACTTCCGACGGTTCTAAATTTACATCCGTACTAAGTTTCCAATTATCTAAAACAACTTTTAAACTTTTATTGGAAATTCTTTCCAATTTAGCAA
Source organism: Melioribacteraceae bacterium (assembly GCA_027030245.1). Taxonomy (GTDB): domain Bacteria; phylum Bacteroidota; class Ignavibacteria; order Ignavibacteriales; family Melioribacteraceae; genus BMS3ABIN04. The sequence goes on along the minus strand of JALVFE010000026.1, from coordinate 64,585 downwards.
CATTGAGTTTATTCATATTTTTACGGATCACACTTTTATAACCAATTATGATTACTTAACCATTTTTTAAGCGCCGGTTTCCAAGAAGGATTCTTTATAAATGCATCCGGTCCGTGACCACCTTTTTCAAACAACAACATTTCAGCACTAATTTTATTTTCAATTAATTTTTTGTAAAATACTAAACTATTTTCAACCGGTACTTCTAAGTCATCGCTGCAATGTAATAAAAATGTTGGGGGTGTATCTTTATTTACATTATTTTCATTTGAATATCTTTTTGTCAAGCGAATATTTTTATTCTCATTGCCCAACAAATTTTTTTTAGTCATTTTATTTGTGATATTATCTTCTAGCGAAATAACAGGATAAAATAAAATTACAAAGTCCGGCCTGCTACTTACTTGCTCAATAATATCCGGACTTCTGGGATTTCCATTATCAAAAACAGTAGCTACTGTGCTGGCAAGATGTCCGCCTGCAGAAAATCCCCAAATGCCAATTTTGTTTGGGTTGATATTCCATTTCCGGGCATTATGTCTAACCAAACGAATTGCCCTTCGCGCATCGGTTTCAGGTATAATATAATTTCCATTAGGTAATCTGTATTTAAGAACGAAAACTGTTATTCCGTTTTTTAACAACCAGTTTGCCGTCGGATTTGCTTCGTCTTCAATACACAAAACACCATACCCACCACCGCATAGTAGAATAACCGCTGAATCTGTAACTTTCTTTTTTCCAGGTAAAATAAGATATAATGAAGGGATAGAAATGTTACCTATACATTTATTTACTTCTTCAGGTCCGCTTAAACCGTTTGTTCCCTGTAGTTTATTCCATAATTTCAATTCTTTTGATATTTCTTTTATTTTCTGTTTCATTGTTAATATTCTATCATACTATTATATCTTACTGTTCTTTATAGGACAACTTATTATTTTAACTCACAAATTATTTCTTACTCATTTCACTAATATTTTAGTTTATACTTGAATAGAATATACTTGGAATGATTATTCCAGTATTTATTTCCAAGATGTCCGTCTATAAGTCTTGTTTTATTTCTATAAGTTTTCTTTATATTACTCAGTAAGTAATTAACTTCATCTATTTGAGCAAAAGATGTAAAAGATAGATATAATAAAAAAACGAAAATTTAAATACATTTGTTATAGTTTATTTTTTTAACATAATATTAAAAAATTTATGGTACTCATTTATTGTCTTTCTCTTTAGTTGTGTATAGGTTCCACTATCCGAATTTTTAATTTTCATAATTATTATTTTCCTGGGGTAAATTCCTATACCAAAACCAGTAAACACCAATTAACGATATAACAAATATTATAAATGTTATTCCCAAAGTTTGGTATGTATGGATAATTAACTGCATTGGCATTAAAAACAAAGTTAACTGTGCCACAAGAATAAAAGGTAAAGATATCAAATCATTACGATGTTCTTTTTCCATCTTATTTCTTTCATCTTCATCCAATAGTTTTTTGTAAGGTTTCCAAAATCCGAAAGGTTTTGTAGTCATATAAAAATGTTTCAATACTTTATCATCTGTGGGTTTTGTAAGATAAGTTGTTATAATAATTGCAATCAAAGTAGCACCGGAAACAAATATAAATTGAACCCATTCAACCAAATCCGGCAAGAGCATACGTTGAAGAATAGCAATTATCATCCCAACCAAAGTGCCTATTGCAAAGCCTTGACCGTTAAATCTCCACCAATAGAATTTCAACATCAGCGCAGTAGAAAAACCGCTACCTAATCCCATAATCAACCAAGCCCAAATATCATTTATACTACGAATAGTAAATGCTAATAAAAAACCAAGAACAACTAAAAGTATTGTAAATAAATATGATGTGTATATAAGTTCTCGATTAGAGGCTTTTGGTCTTATATATGCTTGATAAATATCACGAATAAAATAACCGGAAGTAGTATTGACAGCCGTATCAAAAGTTGACATTGAAGCGGCGATAATTGCCACCAGTATTAACCCGCGAATTCCAATAGGAATTTTGAAAAGAATAACAGCAGGAATAATTCTTTCCGGATTAACAGTTCCTTCAAAACTTATCATATTCAATTTTGTTTGCCAATCATTGTGCAATAAACTTTTCAAACTATCTATAAGCTGAGGGGAATAATGCTGCGGTTCGTAAATAATTCCGGAGAGTAATTCCGGCCATTTTTCTTTTGTTATATCCGGAAAGTGATTTTTGATTATATTTGCTGCTTGTTCGAGTATTGTATGATCCGGTAAAATACTGTTTACTATCTGTATGCCTAAAACTGCAAACCCTATCATTAAAGGCCAGCGAAACATCATAAAAAATATCCATACGGGATTTATAAGATTTGCCTCACGTTCGCTACGAGCGCCAAAATATTTTGGATCCGCTCCATAGCCAAGTGAACCTACAATTAAACGAAAGAAATAGAATATTACAAACATCATAAGGTCTTCGTAAGCCTCATATCCTTTCGGCATTGAAGTATGCCATTGAATAGCGGAGCTTAACCATTCCTTGTTACCGGTAACTTTATATGCCATATCGGCCAAAGCATTAGCGTTATCAAATTCAATAAACGCTAAGAAAGAAATATAAAATACTGCAAGTATAATTATGAGCGCTTGAAAAATATCCGTATATACAACGCCAACAAACCCTGAAAGCATTGTATAACTTGAAGCAATACCAATCAGAATTAAAGAACAAACAAAAGGGGAAAAAGGTAAAAACATAGAAAGAAAGAGCCCGATTCCTTTAACCAAATATGCCAAAGCACCTATAGTAAAAAATATTACGGCTATTGCTGAAATAAGTCTGGCAAATTCTCCTCCCCATCCTTTTCCAAAGCGATATTCCATCCATTCCGCACCTGTCATAACTTTGGAACGATAATGCCATTTTGCAGTCCATGCCATTGCAAACGCTAATACAAGAGCAGCGCCGGCTCTAATTTCAATATACAATCCTCTTGGACCAATCATGAAAAGAAAAGAAACGATTAACATTGTACCGGCCATATCCAAAAAAGATGACATCCCGGAAATACCCAATGCCCACCAAGGAACTTTATGACCACCCAGGAAGTAACTTTCTATATTAGTTGAAGCTCGTTTCTGCAAAAATACACCCAAGCCTAATAAAACTAGAAAATATAAAATTATAACTGTATAATCGGTTCCATTTAAATAATCAATCATAGTAGTTCCTAAATTAAAGTTTGTAAAATTGACAATTATTTGTTTTGATAATATTTCAAAGCGTGTTTCTTCGTTTATTAAATCTAAGACAGTAAAATCTTACAAATATTTGGATAAAGTTTTTGTTAGTTTAATCGGAGGGGAAAACGCCATATTTTTTATTTATAATGTTCATTAGTTTTAAATGAAAAAGTATAGGTACCGGAACCTAACGTAAGATAAATTGAGCTATCATTACATTTATAATCATATAAATCTATTGAGTTAAATATCCGGTTATTTTCTGTAATTTCCTCAATCTTTTGGACGGGAAAAACAATTGTAGCGCTGGTATTTCCCGGAATTTCAACCTTTAGAGTTATTTTTTTTCTTTCTTTTTTCCAATCGATACCAATTTTACCGTACAGAGTTTGATAGTTGGCTTTAACCCAACTTAAATCTTGCGCATAAAAGGGCGAGATATAAAAATGTTTGAATCCGGGATATTCCGGATCGGGACGAATACCTACAATAGCTTTGTAAATCCAAGCGCTCACGCTACCAAACATAATGTGATTAAGTGATAGTTTTTTTCCATCCCAGCTTTCCCACAAGGTTGTTGCTCCTTTTTTAACCCAATAACCCCATCCCGGATAGTTTGTATTGTTCACCAAATTATAAGCAACTTTCGTTTTTCCAGTTATTGTTAATCCTTCTAAAACAGATTTTGCCCCAATTACTCCAAAATCTAAATTCATCTTATCCCTTGATAAGAAAGAAATAAGTTGATTAGCAACCGAATCTGTTTTAATAGAATCAACAAGTCCCATATGAAGAATACAACCTAATAATGTTTGTGTAATAGTTGAATCTATATTATTTAAAATTTTGTTTTGAAAAGCTGTTTTAATATTGTCAGAGATTTTAAAAAATTTATTCGAGTCTTCTATATACCCCAATATTTTTGCAATTCTGCCAAGTAATTTTGCTTCAAAATAATAATAAGCAGTTGCAGTAATGATTTTTGGTGTTTGTGTTTTAGCGTAAGACCAATCCCCCAAACCTAAATCGACTAAATTGTCTTTTGCATACAATTGATAGTATTCAAAATATTTTTTTAGTTTAGGATAAACCTCCTTTAGAATATTTAAATCGGCCGAATAGATATATAAATTCCAAGGAAGTGTTATAATCGCATTATCATAAGCCGGTCCAATATTCCATTGATAACCCCAGCCGGAAGTAGGAACAACCGGAGGAATTTGTCCGTTAGGTAATTGGGAATCTAATATATCGTAAATAAATTTTTTGTAAGCTGTTTGCGATTGAAAATTAAACAGACCTGTTTCTGATATTAATTCTGCATCATTTAACCAACCTAGTTTTTCACGGTGTGGACAATCAGTGGGATAACCATGGAAATTATTAAGATAAGAACGTACCGTAATTTTTTGAATCTTATTTAAAAGTTCATTTGAAGATTGAAAATATCCCGCTGTATCAAAAGCAGTATGCACAATACAGGCATGAATATTTTCGGAATTCGGAGTTTCAGGAAATCCCTTTATTTCAGCATATTGAAAACCGTGATAAGTAAATCGTGGATGCCAGTTTTCAATTCCGTTACCTTTCATGATATAAACATCGGTTTGAAATCTTTCTTCTCTAACATACTTGCTAATTTCTTTTTGGTCAACATAACCGGCGCTATCTAATCTTTCTCCGTATTTAATGAAAATCTTTTGTCCTTTTTTACCGGCGACTTTAATTTTTACAAACCCGCTAATATTTTCTCCGAAATCAATTACAAATGTTTGATTATTAATTTTGTTTATTTTTTTCGGTTTAATTTCTTTTATTACTTTAATAGGTGGCAAAAGTTGAGACTTTAATTTTCCGTTTGGACCTCTAACCATTCTTACGTTATGCCATTGTTTTTCATTGAAGCCGGTTTTATTCCAGCCTTCCTGTTCTAAATTTGCATCGTAAGTTTCACCTTGTCTAATACTGTTAAAAGTAATAGGTCCGGGAGCACATTTCCAGTTACTATCGGAAACAATTATTTTTTTACTTCCATCTTCAAAATTCAATTCAATTTGACAAAGCAAAACCGGATCATCTTTCCAAGGTGCTCTGTCAAAACTCCAAACAGCACGGGTAATCATATTATACCAACCGTTTCCAAGCATAACACCAATAGCATTCATTCCTTCTTTCAGAAATTTCTTAATGTCATAGGTTAAATATAAAACACGTTTGTCATAATTAGTAAAAGCCGGATCGAGAATATGATCGCCAACTTTTTCCCCGTTTATATACAACTCATAATATCCTAATCCGGTAATATAAATTTTTGCTGATTTTAATTTTCTATCAACATTAAATTCTTTGCGAAAAAGAGGAGACGGTTCATCATGCAGAGGAGGAGCCGTTTTACTGAGGTGCATAATCGTTTCTCCCCGTTTATTCCAGTTAAAAACTCTTGGTGCGCTAATCCACTTAGCTTTCCAATCTTTATCGTCGAGTAAGGCCATTTCCCACGAAGCGGGCTTGGAATAATCAGATACAATTTTATTTTTATCCCAAATACGTACTTTCCAATAATATCTTTTACGAGAGCTTAGAGGTTTACCAGCATATTGCACTTGAACGGATTGGGAAGAATTAACTTTTTTTGAATCCCACACATCTCCGATATTTTGTAATAATTTTTCTTTAGAACTTGCAACTATTATTTGATAAGCGGTTTGTTTTTCTCCCCTAACCGGAGAATGTATTTCCCAACTTAATTGTGGTTGCAAGTTATCAATTCCCAAAGGATTTTTCAGGTAGTCACATTTTAATGAAGAAACCGTAACTTTAGACAACGAAACATTATTTTGTCCTACTAATAATATTCGTAATAGTAAGAAAAGTATTATTATCTTTTTGTTTAATAAGTTCATTTAGTTATAAATTATTTAATTATAGCAGTTATTTTCTTGTTCTTTCAACGTATTTCTTTAGGTAAAGAAATACACCTGTTGACCAGCCCATAAATTCATTGGAAGCATACTCGCCATCAAATAGTTCTCCTGTTACAACATTGTATTTCTCGTAAATTTTTCCTTTTGTTCTATAAATTATTCTGTCTGTTTCCGGATCATAAACTTGGGGTGGTTTGGGTTCATTGAAGTTTCGTGTTACCAAATCAATGTATTTTTTAGCAATTCTCAGAGCTTCTTTTTTATAACCATATTTATCCAGTGCTTTTACCACATAACAATGTACCGGGGGCCAACCAGCAGGATAATCCCATTGATAAGTCCGTTCATGATTCATTTTCTCACAAACGGTAATACCATATTCGTATTCAAAAAGCCGTAAGTTTTCTACAATTTTCTTAGCTTGCGCCGGGGAAGCGATTCCCGCCCACATAGCATAAAAGTTAATAACAGAGGCTACATTTGAATGTCTTTTGTTTTTAGAATCATAATCCAAATAGAGTCCCCGTTCTTCATTCCACAAATATTTATTAATCAATTCCGCACGCTGTTTAGCTAAACCGGCCCAATCCGGTTGATCCAATAAATTTAATTCCTTAACCATCCAATTAAAATTTACTTCATAAGTATATAAATTTGAGTTAAGACATACAGGGATAAAATCCGCACATCTATTTTCAAAACGGGGTGTAAAATCAAGTCCTGCTTCTGCTTCCGCTAGCCAGTGGTCTGCAAGTTTTAATTTTTCTTTACGACTCAACTCTCCAAAATCAAATCTTCTTGCTATTTCATTATAAAAAGTTAGCATTTCTTCTTCTGTAGCATGATGTGAATATCGTTGCAAGCCGGGGATATTCGTTTTATGCTCTTCAATATTATTGGAATTTGTATTCGTCCAAAACTCATACTCTTTTTTAATTGTGAAATAAGCATTTTTGAGCCATTCTTTATTTTTAGTTTCAGAAGTTTCATAGATTTCTCTAACTATCATAGATAAATAAGGAATTTGCGATCTATTCAACCCCCATTGTTCGGTTGAGTTAGGAATATAACCTAACTGTTCTACCAAATATAGTAAATTCTCAGTTGCACCTAAGGCATAATGACGCAAATCTTTATTATGCAATATTCCTAAGTTTGTATAGTAAGTATCCCAGTAAAACAAAAGATTTCTTCCCTCGGCAATTGATAAGTAAGGATGAGGAAGCTTTAAACTGCCCGGCTTAAGTTCCGAGTTGGCATCAACTCTTGACTTTTCCAAATTTGCAAGTATTGAATTTTCTACTATCTGCCAATCTTTACTTTGTGTAACACCATTATTTTGCATCTATTTTTTCCTTTATTGTAATACTAGAATTAAAATCCGGAATATTAATTAAGTGAGAATGAATTCCATTGACATCTTCCGTAAAAAGATAAAAATGTGTGGGCACATCGGCTTTCCCGCTAAAATGAGCCTTTATACCTTTCTTGTCTAAAGTCAAATCATAATACACAAATTTTGACGTTTTTGTAGCGCGAACGTAACTAAGGGCGCTATCCATCGACATAAAAATAGGATTATAATCTGCAATACCATTTGTTATCTTTTTTAACAACAAATCCCAATTTTCCGGACGAACTTTAGAAATATAATCCGTCTCGTGTGTAAAAAGAACTGCTAGTGCCATACTATTCAAAGCTCTTTTTAACTGTCGTATTCCACGAGTTGCGCTAGCTTCAACGTCATTATCAGGCTCCCATTCATAACCGGTAATATCTCGTATTTCAGTAATAGAATTAAAGAGTTTTCTCTTTCCGTATTTGATAAAGTCAGCATAGTAAACAGAGTGTGCAGCACGTTGCGTTTTAGAGAATGCACTTGCTCCCGGCTCTTCGTAAAGGCGGAACGGCGCTGCTTTCAGCCAAGGTGTGTAACTTGAATAATATGCTCCCGGCTCTATAACAATTCCAACAAACTCTATTCCCCATTTATCGACGATGTGAGGGATAACATTTGTTCCCAACTCATACCAATGGGGAACTAAATATTTAGACATCGGTAAAGGTTGATGTCTCGTATACCATTCGTCCACAGCCTGTAATCCTCGTTGTGCTTCTCTATCTGACCAAGCGCTTTGTTTAGCCCAATTAAAGTAGATGAATTCATCATACTCTTCAGCTCTGTAATTCAAACCTTTCTTGTAGTAGTAATATCCTTTATAATAACCGGGATCCACCTCTTTTGTAAAATAGTCCTGATAGTTAGGCATTTCATCAGTACGCGGTGGTCGTCCGAAAGCATGGGGTGATGCGGTTGCTTTTCCGTTTAAAAGATAACTTCTTAATTCTTTAATTGCTTCCGGATTTAGGTTATAAATAAAAAGCGCTAGAAACGGTTTAAATCCATATTTATTAGCAATTTTCACCCAATACAACGGCGATTTCCCCCATATTTGCCCTCTTCCGGCGACATCATCAACCCGTAAACTAACTATTGGTGGCAGTCCTCTAAAAGCAAATGGTTTTTTAGCTGCCCATACAAATGACCGCCATAAACAGTCATCCAATCCACCGAGTGGACCTAATACGAATGTTTGCATACAATCCATATTTGTCCAGGTAACAATTCGTCCTTTCCCTTTTTGAGATGCAATAAGTAGCGGATGTTGGCTATCACCAAACAGAATTACATTATTTTGATTCGCAATCTTTGGCAATAACATTTCCCTAAAAAGTGTTAATTTTTCGGATGGTTTATGAGCTGACGAAATATAATGCCATGATTTTGAAAATTTTATTTCGTTTTTCATATTGTATTCAACAGGCAGATATTTTTTTTGCAATGTAAAATGAAAATCAAAACTAACCAACCCTGTTCCGGAATTTACTGCTTTTAGAATAGACGACTTTATACTTTTATCAATACCCATTTCAATCTGTTTATGAGCGACGATTATTAAAGCATATTTTTCCAGCTTTTCCGGAAGTTTTTCTCCGGAAATATCAATCGTGGAATAAGGTAAACCAAAATGCTCCAAATATGGAATGATATATTCCTTACCTTTACAATAAGCGGGGCTAGATGAATTCATTATAACTAAAACATTACTTGATTTTTCTTTTATGCTCCCGAAACCTGCCAATAAAAACAAACTTATCAATAGAACAATCAATGAAATAGAATATTTTTTGGTCATTTATACTTCCCCTTTATTTCACATTCCATCCGGTTACTTTTACAACTGGCTTTTTTCCATTTAAGTCGGCCGTGGCAAAATAGGCGTTAATATTTTTTTCTTCTCCCGGTAAAAGTGAAAAGTAATTATCATCCCAATAAACTGGAACAACAGATAGACCTTCTGAACCTTTAATAATATCTATATGCACAAAAAAGGCTAACCTTTTTGTCGGATTCTTGATAATTACGTGTGCAATCTGATTACTTCCCCTTTTTTCAAAACGAGAATGAACTTTCAGTTGAACCTTCGGGATATCCTGCAAACTTTTGAAATCCGCATAAGATTTTACAGGGGTCATATACCAATTAGAATTTTTCTCTTCAAGAACATCAGGTTTAGTTGAAAGCCAATAAAAATTACTGCTTATTTGTTTGCCCTTCTTGTTAAATAATCGCAAGTCAAGAAAATAAGTTCTGCTAAGTCCCTCAATCTCAGGAAGTTTTACCACAATTCTGCTTTCATTCTGATTAACAGAAACGGAAATCTCTTTGTCAAACATTTTTGCAAAATTATCATTGAAAATTCTTACATAAACTTTTAGATCATCAAAAGACCGATAAAAGCTGTTTACTACATAGACGGATTGATTATCATAAGCATACTGAACATGTAAAGGCTCACAAGCTTCCTTTGCTCCAAAAAAGGCTCCTCCCGGCAGAAGATAATAATCATACAACTGCCATATCATAGATGGCCAGGCCGAATTTAACATCCATTGAATTACACCGGTAGCTAAGAACTTATTCCTCCCGTAAGCTTCAAACATAGCACGAATGCCTTCATAGTTAATAAGCTGTGATTTATCACAATAATCGTTTACATCCTTTGGAACACCATATCGATTTTTGATTGCTTCTGTGTAAACATACAAATTATCAAAATTTGAACCTTCCAAACCGCAATGGAAATTCCATACATCATCAATAGGCCATAGATGCTCCGGAGGAATCATCCGTTTTACACTCTCTGACGGCGGGACCTCCGGTCCGGGGCCAACCTCTGTGCTAAATCCAAATGCACCGCCATGACTTGTATCAGTATACCAATAAACAGGCGGCACCCATTCATAAGGGCCATTCATCTTTACACCGGTTCGGACCGTTACTTCAGTAGGTTTGGCGGTCGCCGATGAAAGATATGGACGAGTAAGATCGTATTGTTGTAAAACTTTTACATAACGTTTTTCTAAATCAGGTAAAGGTGGCTTGTCACTACCATACAACCACACCAAAATAGACGGATGATTCCGTAAACGTAAGATTTGATCCTTCCAATACTTAACCGCTAAATCCATCTGGTGAGAAGTATGCACGCCTTCAAATTCCCACCAACAGGACCAGCCGACTAACATCAATAGTCCGTTTTCATCGCAAAGGCGATAAAGATCATCGCTACCCCAAATTCCTTCTACCCGAATGGCATTCAAATTCATAGTTTTTGCATATTTTACTTTCGCTTCAACTTTTTCAGGACTTTCTGTTAGCAAAAGATCATCCGTCCAACCGCCACCACGAATCAAAATGGGCTTCCCGTTAATTGTAAAAACACGATAACCTTTATTATTAAAATATGAACCTACTTCCCGGATACCAAATTGTGTGTAAATCTTATCGGATACCTTACCATTTATCCTAAAAATTAATTGCAAATTATATAAATTTTGCTTTCCCAAATTATTCGGCCACCAAAGCCGCGGATGATTTATTATCAATTTTTTGAACCGTTCAGAAGTAAACCGAATTTTCTTTGTCTCCCCCGGTAACAATTTTATATTTTGTGAAACTGTTATACTTCCAATCTTGGCCTCAATTTTACCATCAACCGAATCATAACCTGTATTAGTTGCATCTACCGAAATGGTTAATTTTGCCTGAGTTGTATCCGGTAGATTAAGTTTTGTTACCACACTTGGATATCGTAGCCTTACGGTATTGCTATAGCGTAATACCACAGACTGCCAGATTCCCAGATTCTTATCAGGTGGCCACGGATTCCAATCAACAAAACCTAATGACAAATCTCCACGAACAGAAGGCTTAACTTCTATGGCAAGAACATTCTTACTTGCTTTTTTAACAATATCGCTTATATCAAATTCAAATCTACGGAATACACCTTCAGTTGTATCCGCCGTAGCAATCTGACGTCCATTTAACCAAATATTCGCACGGTAAACAAAGCCATTAAATCTTATCCAAATTTTTTTACTGCGGATAGAAGACAAATAAAATTCCTTCCTAAACCACCACGAACGATTAAATTGCTCAGTAGGAATCTTTTCAAGATTTCTGCCATAATAAATATCAGTATAAACACTATCCGCTACCAACGCAGCTAATACAGTGGTCGGAACAGAAGCTGAAAACCAACCTTCAGGAACGAACTCAGAAGTAGAAATTACAGCACCGGAAACAGACACTCTAGAGGAATCCTGAATGAACCACCCTTCTTTTAACGGCTGAATAAATTCATTACCAGCATGTTCAGATTCTTGCGAAAAAGAATATGTGTTGATTATTAGTAAAATAAGAACAAAAAAACGCATAGAAACGTAAGTGAATCTCAAAGTAATATTTCCACAAAGTAAGTTTCTGAATTCGTTTTTCAAGTATGACATTCGTTTTATTTAAAGTTTGTGGCAGCTCGATGCTTTTCCACTTCCGGCCCTATTTGTCTGTGTAGAACTAAATTTAATAATACTTTTCGTGTTTTCTTAAAAAACCGGATCAGTTTAGCTAAATCCATGTTAGCTTCCCGCATTTGTTTTCAAGTTTTGCATTAATGTTTTTCAAGTTCTCCGGTTGGTAAAAATAAGAGCCAAAAAGAAAGTGACCGGCATTCAGTTTTTCCATTTATAATCTTTCTAATTTTCTTTCTTCATACTTAAAATTTCTAAAGCTTTGTTCATATTTTGTATAATAAAATCAACCATTTTATAACTTGATATAACCGGTATTTTAGTTAGTGCGGAAGGGGAACTGTTTTGTTTATAGGTCTGAATGCTAATATCAATACATTTTTTATTTAAGAAAGAAACAAATTCATGAGCGTTCTGTTTAGAGTTAAAAAACAATGTAGTTAGATGTCTACTGCCTCCCACTTTGGTAAGAATGCTGCAATATTTTTTGCTTAATTTTCTAACATTATTTTCATAATAGTTCCCCAACTCTCTTACATAATGCTCATTTTCTTCGGCAAACCTCATTGTTATTAAATAAACCAAAGATGCTAACTCTTCTTGGCCATTAGTAACTAATGCTCCGAAAAGGTTAAGGTTATCCATATTCGCGTTGGTTAATAGTTTCGATGCAGCATACTCGCCACCGGGGAAACCTTTTCCGATTGAAACAAAATCCGGATTAAGTCCGTATTCCTTATACATGAATAATTCGGGATTCCATAAACATGATTGTATTTCATCTGTAAGTATAGGAATGTCTCTTTGTTCACAAATTTTATAAACCTCTAGCAGATAGTTTTTTTCTAGTTTTATACCACCATAATTCATTAGAACTATTTCATGAAAAAATCCGGCAATTTTAAATTTCCCATTATCGTATTTATCGGTTTTTTTTATAAAATCATCAAGATCATTTATTCGAACCTGTTGAATATTAAATATATTGTTAGCCTCAATATCAGAATATAAATCAGGCCACATCCCTCTTAACATTTGAGTTAGAATGGTAGTGCCATGGTAATTTGCAGCCTTTCCTCCTTCATAATCAGCAAGAACAAGAAAGACAGGAATTTTATCATAATATTTTGGTTTTTCAAATGATAAATCTAATCTATAAAATCTGGCTAACATCATTTTTAAAGCTGCTTCTACGGCAAGGCTACCGGTTTCAAGATTTATAACTCTGTTAATTATTTTGGGGTCAGAAGACTCTAGTATTTGTCTAAGCGCTTTCTTCTCATTTCTTTTAATACCATTAGCCACACGAATTAGTTCTGTTTCTAATAATCTGGTAATATATCCTCTCGTATTATTATGTGTTGCGTTTGGTATTCCAAGTTTTTTTGCATTTTCTATAAGTTTATAACCCGGGAAGCCATGCCCCAACGGAGTATGATAATGTTCACTTTTAGCTGTAAGATACGCTTTGCCATTTTCACCAATGCGAATAAATCCCAATGAAGACAAAGGTGACATTTCGATTTTAGTCGCTTTGGCAAATGCATTTGTTGTTGCTCCGCTAGAGGAATTAACTAAATTGTCACTAACTTTTTTCCCCACGGCATCCAGTAATTCATCTAATCTTTTAGAAAACTTATGCGGGAAAAAGTCTATTTTTTCATTTGCTATCTCATAAAATTCTTCAATATTTTTATTTTCAATAAAAGACTTTGCTTTACATACACTTTCAATATATTCTTCACCTAATAAATCATTTAATGATAGTTTTATATTTTTAATCTTTAGTTTTCTCATTATACTTTGTTTCACTTGAAGATATTGTAATCTAAACTTTTACAGAGTTTATTTCTAAAAGTTATGCAGCTACTTTTATAATTATACTCATAGTTTTGTTTGTCATCTCTTGGTTGTTTTCAATACAGATTGATTGATAGTTTGGTTAGTGCCAATTTATGTTCAAGTAAAAGTTGCCATTTGGTATTTAATTTCTCGGCACGTATTACCTTAATAATATCATCTTTTTAGTTTTAATATTATTACCAAATTTTAGTTTGTAAAAATATGTTCCTGACGAAACCGAAATTCCATTTGAATTTTTTCCATCCCACTCAATTGAATGCCAACCTTGAGAGTAGAATTTATTTTCAATCAAATCCTTAACTTTACGACCTAAAGAATCAAAAATCGTTAAAGAAACATTTCCGGATGTCGGAATGCTGAATTTGATTTCTGTATTTGGATTAAAAGGATTTGGATAGTTTTGGGATAATTCAAATGTATTTACAATATCTTTTTCTGTTTTAATACCTGTCGTTTTTCTCATTGCGATAACTCTATCAACAGCAATATAATTTGCTCCGTCATCGCAGCTAAACCAAATATCGCTCCCTGTTTGGTAAGCAATAGGCATATTGGGGAATTTAAAAACATGATATTCTCCATCTTTTACTTGGGAAACTTTTATCTTCTTATAGTCATAAGGATAAACGCCCAAGTTAAAGGCTGTAGTATTATCACTAACATTAGACTTTACATCTGCTCGAACATAAGCATATAAAGTCCACTCTCCGGTTGGAGGTAACATATCAAGTTTCATACTAATTGCCCATTCTTCATTTTCAAGTTTTGCTGCTCCGTTATCAGATGCTTTAGAATCTTCAATAAGAGTAGCACCACAACAAATCGAAAAATCCATATCTTGATAATCTATCCATTCATCTGTTTCGGTAACAATATCCGGAGTGGTTGGGTTTATACGGTTAATATCCATTGCAGCAAATAGCGCATCTATTGAAGCATCTTCGGAATAATCTGATATATTAGCTTCAGATACATATTGATTAAAACGGTTTCTTCTTTCCGGATCATGCTTCCATGTAATCCCTTTTTCCGATGCTTCAGCTTCATAAATATGTTCAAGTAATAAAATCGTCATATCTATACCTAGCCTTACCTCATGAACATGTTTAGCATAGTCTCCTGAGACAACTGCATCTGCAGATGCCATTAATGCGTCGGCTTGCATTATAAAATTAATGTCTAAATATTTGGAAGTAATCCGTTGCTTCGAACTAATCCGATCTCCAGAATTGATAAAGGATTGATGCAAAAGATCTATATACTGTTTTATATAAGTAGATGCATTACCATAATACGCGTCGCAAAATTCATTAATTAGTGAGTGATAATCTTGGTTGGGATTCCACAATAAGCGTGCAGCCACCCAAGCTCTTAAATCCGCAAACTCCGCTCCATCAGTATTATATGCCCCTTGTCCGAAGTATGATTTAATAACATTGAGTGTTGAAAAATATTGTATATTACTAAACATCGGATATATATTAGGAAGTGGTTGAAGATAATTTTGAAAATTAGTAATATAATCCCAAACACCTAATGATAATGCTACTTTGCTCCAGCCCTTGAACGCTTCGCTGGATTTTTTATTATTAATTGCATCGTTATAAGGATACCCAAAATTAGCTTCAATAGGAGCAATTTCAATCATAACATACTCGGGAATGGTTAAGTCTTTTGGAGCTTCAAAACTCCATTGATATGCATCGGTGCTTAAATGCGCATTCGGATGAACTTGCCGTACCCGCGTTGCAACATCGGTAACCATATCAACAAGTGGAGCGGAAAGAACACCACCATGAGCATCAGCAAATGCTTTGCTATCAGCATCCGGTTCCCATCCATTATCTTCTTGTGAAAAGGCAAACCAGCGTTTATCACCCTCAGCGTTTATTAGATCTATAAAATAGTTTGCACCTTCAGCACGAACTCCTTCCTCCATCATTTTAACTTGACCACCATAGTGAAAGTTACTACTAATTATATCATGCAAATTGTGTCCACCGGCAGGTCCGTCTTCTGACCAAGTGTCAATATCCGGATCATAATAATTATATTGACGATGCGTTCCCCATCTATTCCCATTGAGCCTATTATGTGCCCGATAATAACCGTCTTCCGAATCTCTACTGAATATTTCCCGATATGCAAAGCGTGGATTCTGAAGATCATTTGTTTTTACTACTGTTATTTTATTTTTAGATGGAACCACGGTAAATTCCGGAGAAAGCCATCGCATGCCCATATAAATATCTAAAAAATGATATACTCCGTACATTGTACCGCGATCAATCACTCCGGTTATATATATATCATTATTAAAGGTTAGTATTCTAAATCCATCATCTTTAATCGAATCTAATTGAATTTCGGCGGCCATTGAATCCACAAACGCGTTATTTTTTCCAACTATAATCTTGGGACCATCTAAATTCTTATCATTTGTTATGGTAAAATCTGTACCTCCTATTTCATCAAGCCATTGTTTAAGTTCATAAGCTGCATGCTCAACTATTGGACTTTCATCTTTTCCGTAGTAAATTGAATAATAGGCAGAGCCATTCATTGATAAAAGCAAAGTGTCGCTACTTTCTGAAGTGGTTTTTATTGATTCGGTATCAATAATTTTTTTCCCACTAATATCTGTTCTTTTTGCAGAAATATTTTGTATTTGCGAAGTAATTATTTGTGGATAGAGAAATAATAATAAAATAAACATGTAGAAAATTGATTTTTCATATTTTAAATTTTCGATAAACATATAAACCTCTTTTCTATGAGATTGTTAATAATAGTGATTTTACAATATTTTAATCTATTTTAGTTAATAATTGCTTTTTCTTTGCTAAATTATTGCATGAAATCTTACTAAGTAAAAAGTTCATCCATTTTTCTATTCATACATATCATTCAGAGCGGTGCTTGATAATTCAATAAAATGTTGAGAAATTTTTTTTACTATATAATCAACATATTTTTTGCCTTTCTCAAAAGTTGCTGATTTGGGATTTCCAATACCGGTATCTTCCGTAACTTTTGTCCATTTCCTTGGCGCCCAAGCCCATCCTTCTTTGAAACCTGTTGGTTTGAAAGTTTTAGCTTTACCATTGCCAGCTACTTCTAAGGGCAATACTAATTCAGGGAAAGCATATAGCATAAAACTTGTTTCCAACTCGTCGGCATGCTCACCATTATTTTCAAAAAAATCATCATGGTTCCCAATAGCAAACCAAGAAACAACACTAAGAAAAATTTTTGTATCTTTTTGAAACTCTCTTATCATACACTTAAAATCATTTCCACCATGTCCGTTCAAAATAATTAATTTTTCAATTCCGTATTTTTCAAGGCTTTCGATAATATCAGACAAAACTTTTGCTTGAGTAGAAGGATTTATATTTATTGTCATATTAATATCAAGTTGTTGGGTATTAACACCATACGGTATTGCAGGTAATACAACTATTTTTATTCCCTTCTCCCAAGCCAATTTTGCCGCAGCTTCCGCGATAAATTCAGACTCATAAATATCCGTTCCATAAGGAAGATGATAATTATGAGCTTCGGTTGCACCCCAAGGAAGAACAGCAATTTTGTAGTTAATCTCTTTTACTGTTTTCCAATTTGTTTCTTTTAGTAAATAGGGTTTTTGTTGTTTTACACCCATGTTATAATTCCCAGTTTAATTTTTTTATAATGATATTTGTTTTTTCCCCGCCTTAAGTGCAATTCTTTCCCCCTTCCAAAGAAATTCTCCATATTGATTTTGGGGCAAATACACGAAACCTTTAACTCCGGACTCACCAACTTTCATCAGATTCAGTTTAATAAATCCACCTTTCGGATGAGGCATTTGAGCTTTAATTTTTTTTAAATGACCAAAATTCGGTTCTATCGTTATGTTACTAAAGCCGGGTTCTTTGGGATAAATTCCGGCAACAGTATGCAGAAAATCAAAACAGGGTGAAGAGCTCCAAGCATGGCAATCAGATCGTGCATTTTCATCTTTCTCCGCAAAAGTTGTTAAACCATTATCTAACATATTTTTCCAAGGTGTTAGTAAATTTAAGTATTCATTAGCCATTTGAGTTTTTTGCAAAGCTCTAAAAAGATAAAACTTAAAGTATATCGTTGCTTGAGTTATATTTTTTTCTGTCAATATTCTTTTCATCAAATCTTTCTGTTTGTTTTTTTCAATTGAATCCGAAAGTATTGCCATAATATTAGTATGTTGAGAAAATTCTTTTTTGTCGGGTGTATCGGCAAACATCTTTTTACGTTTATCATAACAATTTTTATTTACCGATTTTTTAATTCTTTCTGCCAGCCTTTTATATTTTTTTTCTTCATAGTCCCATTTAAATGTTCTGAATAGTTCCACAGCTTGATTTAATGTATAGATAAACTGCAAAGCAACATAGGCTGAATAACCATTGTCTGCTCCGGGAGGAATACCATTTTGAAAACCATCAGACCAATCAACGAAAATCCACCAATCTAAATCCGTAAGCATGTATGTATTATCAACTTTTTGATTAAACCATTCTAAAATGTCCCTTACGCCCGGTAAAAATTGTTTAATAAATTCCGGCTCATCCCGATATAAAAGAAAATCATATAACATCGAAATCCAGAATAGAGAAAACGTTGGGATTATTTGTTGTATGTAAGAAGGATACCTGCTTTCGGTTAATCCTTCCGGAATAAGAGAATGGAAAAATTGTTTTATTGCATTCTTAAATAGTCTATCATCATTAGAAACATATATAGAAACTAACGATGCAATTCTTGTATCGCCAATATATTGAAGTTGTTCGAAGTAAGAGGAATCGTGAAAAATTTCACCGGCAGAATTCCGCAGAGTTCGCCATGAAACATTCCAAATTTTTGTTAAAGAAGTATCATCTGTTTCAAACTTGGCAAGTTCTTTAAACGGATATGCAGTGAAAATGTTTTTTATGTCTTTTATTTTTAATTCTTCGTTTTTAGTTGTTATATCCAATTGAATATATCTGAAAGTTCTTATCCAAAGAGGTGAAAACGTACGTGAATTTCCACCGTCGGATTTTATAATATCATAAATCCCAAATATTTTTTTCCCGTTTATTTCATTTCTATTCCCTTTAACATCTTCTGCCTGTATATTCCCTGCAGTATATTTTTCCGTATAAGCATTGTTTTTAATTAGCGCTTCGGAATATGTTAGTTTAATAGTACTATTTAATCCTTTGCTAAACGCAATTTGAGGGAAACCAACAGTATGAGTGCCATTATCAATAAGAAGCAAAACTTTGGAATTAGCAGGAATTATAATAGATTTATTCCCATTTAAAAATCTATTATCTGCTTTAATGTTCTTTGTTCTTACTATTTTGAGGAAGCGTTGTTCTTTTGTTTCCAGGAAAGGAAGCTCTCTAGGGACTAAGAACCATGTGCTTCCATATAAAAATCCACGACCGGCCGCAAACTCTACCATAGCTTTTTTTGGGGTTAACCATTTTGAATCATCAAAATTTAGCGTTTGCCATTTCCACGGATGCTTTTTAGCATTAAAGTTATCACCTGGTCCGGCTGCATAATAAGCATGCAGTTTATTACTATCAAAAGGAATGGGAGTAAAAGCTTTATTTTTAATAATCTTCCATTTTCCATCGCCGGTATTAAAGGATATTTTATTTTTTCTATCGCATTGTAAAATAAATGCCGTTTGAAAAGTTTGTTGAGCAGCTCTTCTATATTCGCCAAAATTTACTACTTCCGCAGCGATTATATTATTACCAATAACTAAATATTCCGCTATATCTATTTCATCAAATTTATAGTAGTTTATGGAACTAACAGCCGGACCAAAAGCGACTTGTTTATTATTTACAAAAAGTTTATATCTATTATCTGCTGAAACATAGATTATAAATTTATTTGGGACGGATTTAATCTTAAAAGTTCTTCTTAAAAGAAAAACACCATAATCCAATACTGATGCTTTGGGATGCGTTATCCATTGAGCGTTCCATGTATGTTTTAGTAAAGAAGTATCTTTCCCTTCAAAATTAATTTTACTGTTTGATTCTTGAGATAATGATAGTTTTCTTTTCATAAAACAATAATTAGATTTTAGTGCCGATATTCGTTACTTAAATCCTTTTTAACCGTTAGTACGCTTTATAATCATAAAGTATACAATATTGATATTTTTATTAAATTTCTCGGGTCTCATTAAACAATAAACATAGGTAATTTGTTTATTACTACCGGATGACAAGATGATTCAGATGAGTGTTGAGTAAAAATAAGACGGTTAATATTAACATATATTTAAACATTAATATACTTTAATATAAATGATAAAACTCTGTACTTCTAAGTAGGGTAAATATAGCCAAAATGACTTTAATATTTTTCTCGATAACCTTCGCTCTTTCTTTTTCAAGCTGGGGAATAACGGGAAGCCCTGCTTTAATTTGCTATGCAAGAAAATCTTATACTCTAGTTGTCATGAAAAAAATGTTATTATAATATTTACATTCTTAAACAATTGAAGGGCTACAACCATTCACAGCCCCTCCCAAGCTAATTCGATATAAATAAAGATTGTATATTTAGTATTTTCATCGCTAGCTAAATTACAAAAATCTTTAGGGATTTTATATAAATGGCACAGCCCAATAAAGACTGTGCCATTTACTCACTAACTAAATTAAACGGTAACCTTTTTTATTTCAATAATAACATTTTCTTTATCTGGACAAAAGAATTTCCAGATTTTAATCGATAGAAATAAACGCCGCTTGAAAGTTTAGAACCGTCAAAAGTATATTTATAATTACCGGCGCTCAACTCCTTATTGATTAGAGTAGCCACTTTTTGTCCCAATGTGTTGAAAACATCTAACGATACATTGCTCTGCTCTTTTATAGAGAATTTAATAACAGTTGAAGGATTAAAGGGGTTAGGATAATTTTGATACAACGTAAATTTATATTCCAAAGGTGTATTTTCCGTCTCAATATCTGTCCATTGAGCTTTTTCTTCCGGATACCAATTCAAATCGCCCAAGTGTAATCCTTCCGTACTGGCAGTTGCTAATTCAGCATTGCTGTAAGTAAGTGTTTCAGGGAATGGCCATGGCAAATCAAAATTGTCATTACCAAAATTGATTTGACGTGCAGGACCATCAGAGGATTCCCATCCTAAACCATTACGCCACCATGAAACCCAGTTAACAACACTATCAATAACTGCTGCTGCCATAGTAGGATCAAATTCCGGATCTGCATAAATAGTATTTTCATCTATAAAATTAGGATAGTTATCTTTATCATCAAACATTGCTTGGGTATTAGCATTCATCCAAACGGTTGGTGTTAAAGGTTGAGTTGTCCACCCTGTAGTATCTCCATTAACATCGGTAACCGGAATTGAGTCTACAAAAGCAGTCCAATAGTCAACTATTTTTTGAGGATTAAACCAAACATTATTTTTATGAACAATACGTCTTGCAGATTCTTCCATACCTAATTTCTGTTGTAACTCCGTACTCATAGTGTCATAATTCATTATGCCGACAGCAGCATTATCCCAGCCGTACCAGCCAGCTTCAATTTCTTCATGCTTTTGACCCATAGCCAGAATTCCGTAAAAAATATTATTTGTAAATTCTGCATTTTGAATTGAAGGAACAAAAAACGGGTTAATTATAGTTGTAAAAATAGTATTGTGATCAAATTTAATATAATTGCATCGTTCATCCGGTTGTGGAAGTACTATGTAAGCTGAAGTATTAAAAAAAGTATTATTTTCGTATATTAAAGTATCATTAGCATTGTATGTAGCCACATCTTGCCCGCCAAAAGGGTGAACAGGTTGAACTAGATTTCTAAAATAGTTATTTCGTAAATATAGTTTAATATTTTTCATCGGAAGATCCATAGCTGCATAAGACCAACCGTTAAAAACACAATTATCGATTTCCATATGAACATTGGTCCCTGTACCTGATAAAGCTAACGTCCAATCATTTCTATATTTCCCATCCATTGGAACACCTTGAAACAAGAGATTTTTTAAACCTATTTTGATATTATCACCTGTGATGTTTATTAAATTTTCCACCAAAGAACCATCCGGATGCACTCCTTTTACTAGCATTGGCGGTCTGACAGGGTTATTGGGATCATCATCATCGGCTACTAAGTAAAAATCAAAATCAATTTCCAGAGTTTCTGTAAAGATATAGATTTGACCTCTTTCCAGTTTATAAACTCTTCCGGGAACATTTCGCTCACCCGTACTTGTAGTATCACCCATAATGAAATCAAAGATTTCAGGCCCCGGGGGAACAATAACTTCATCGGTTTGAGCAAATACTTTGAAACTAAAGATTACCGAAATTATTAAAATTAAATTAATTACTAATTTAGGCTTCATTTGTGCCTCCTTATTGTTAATGTTTGGTAATTTGGTAAGGTAAACTTTACTTCTATATTTTTTATATCTAAATGCTATTTGATTTGATATCTTAATCCCGCATCAATCGTCATCCCGTAATGTTCCATGGATGTTGGTGTGTTTTTAACGTTATTTAAAATTACATCAGTAGTAGCTGTGATATTATTTACATTTAAGTAAAATTGTATATTGTACCATGGGAGTAATTGCTTAATAGATACGTCCCACCGAATGTAATCATCAGTACTGGATCGTAATTCAGGATAAAAATTTGGACCTTGAAAGATATCTGTTTGGTATATCATCGAAATGCGTGAAGAAAAGTCTTTATAATCGTATCCCAAAGATAAGTTTATTATATTGTCCGGTTGATTTAATAATCTTTGAGTATATACTGTATCTTTATTATGCATTACTAAGCCATAAGGAGGCTCTTCCCAATTATATTCAGTTTCTATAACAGTCCTAGGATATTTGGCCTCTGAAAAAATATGGGTGTAATTAATATTGAAGACTAAACCTTTTAAAAATGACGGCAAATACCAAAAGTTTGTTTGCCAATCTATTTCTATTCCTCTAACTTTGGCAATATCTTTCATATTTTGTTGAGTTATAATAAACTTTCCACTTTCATTTTCATTTAAACCATATTCTTCCGGTGATAGCATAACCCTTCTATCGAGCCAAAATATCATGTCCTTTATATTTTTTTGGAAGACTCCAATAGAAAATAAACCAATATAATTATTTAGTATTGTAGCATAGACATCAATGTTTTCAGCGCGTTCCGGTTTCAGTAAATAATTGTTATAAACAATTTCTTGCTGACCAATATCAACCCTTGGAATGATCAAATCAAAATTAGGACGGGATAATGTTTTGGTATATGCAAGGCGTAATTGTAGCCATTCTACCGGAGATATTTGTAAATGTATCATCGGTAAAAAATACTCATTACTACGTATCGTGGTAGTATCAATGTGAGGATAGTTTTGTTCAGGAAACCCTGCGTCGGATCTGCCTCTAACACCGGTATATGAAGTAATATTGTGTTCATAACGAACACCGGGTATAAGAATAATGCTTGAGAATAAATTTATATCTGCCATGAGATACCCGGCGCTTAGATACTCATCCCCGTTATAATCTCCGGTTATCGAGCTCATCTTTAATTTACTATATGTATCAATAGCCGGTGTTTTAACATTTCTCATAACCTTAATAACTTCACGCATAAGTTCTATGTCGGCTACAGGACCAAGGGTGTATTTCCCTTTGAGAAATTTCCCATGGTCAAAATCTTGATTTATAAATAGGCTATATGGTAATCTTGGACTACCGATTGGGGTAGTTTCCTGCATCCATGGGAACGCCCGTAAAATAGCATTTTTCACTACTTTGCCGCTATTCAATGCCATCGTTCCACCAGTGGCTTCAAAATCATAGGACCTATGTTTGAAACGATATTTCCCTCCGAATTTAATTACGCCATAGATTTGTTTTGACAAACTAAAATCGAATTCCACATCCATTTTGGAAATGATTTGTCTTTCTTGTGTAGTACTCCAATTATCACTAACATCACTCCAATATGCTTCATCAACATTGTTAAAAGCAAAATATGGAATGGAATCCGGAGTCTGCTCCGTTAATCCGCCGGGTAAGGCCGGGGAAGGTTCAGAAAAACCAAAAGTGATAGATTCAGGGGTTTTGTTTTGTGAAAACGTATGTGAAATCAAGGCGTTAATTTTTATTTTGTTAAATTTCTGCTCATAGCTCAATGTATTGCTCATTACCAATAAATTATTTTGCTGAGTTGTGGTAGAATATGAATGTCCACGGTTTTTTACATCATAGCCTTCGTAATAATTATTTTCAGTTGTTTCTCCTATATTTAGAAAGTTTTTCAAAACTATATTACCTTTTGGAATATCATAATCGAGCGTTAGAGTTCCTCCATATCTCTGTCTATATCTAAATATATTATTTAACGACAAACCTTCAAGATTTACGGGGTTAGGTTTATTTAATTCATGAGTAACTAAATAATAATTTGCACCCATTTGATTAGAACCCCTATCTTTTCTTTCGACATTGGCTTGAAAAAACACGCCAAGTTTATTTTCAAAAAAACGATTACCGATTGAACCGATTATTAAATAGTTATTAAAACTCTGCCTTAAATCGTTATACGTATTTTGAAAAATAGCATCATATTTTAATCCTTTATCCGCTTTTTTAATTTTGAAATTTACCGTTCCACCAATATAATCGGCATCTTGGTCAGCTGTAGATGCTTTAATAACTTCGATACCTTCTAGTGAATATGGAGAAATCATACTAATATCGGTACTTCTATCACCTTCGTCAGTTGAAGCTAATTCAACACCATCAACCATAATTTTATTATATTTAGGAGAAAGTCCTCTAATAACAACTTTATTCCCTTCGCCACCATTTCTTAAAATAGATACACCGGGTAATCTTCCAACAGATTCTGCCGCATTAGCGTCAGGAAGTTCTTGGATTCTATCTTTCGATACAACATTTTTAATATTTCTCGAAGATAATTGTTCATTTATTGCTTGTAATTGTCCTTTGGCTTGAGCTGTAACTTCAATCTCTTCCAAATCTATTGCACCGCTATATCTCAGTCGAACATCAACATTCAATACTTTTCCACTAATTACATTAATTTGTATGTCTTTTTTTTCAAAACCGAGATATGAAATACGAAGGGTATATTTGCCCGGGGGAACGTTTTTTATAATAAATTTTCCTTCAGCGTCAGTTGCTGCACCATAGGCAGTGTTTAACAGAACTACATTTGCCCCAACAAGCGGTTCTCCATTTTGCACATCTGATACTGTTCCAATAATTTTAGCAACTTGCGCATTTATTACCAGTATATTCACAAAAAAAATTATTATCAGTGAGTTTATTTTATTCATCTCTACCTCATAATTAATTTTTTCTCAATACTGTATTTTGCTATACTTATGAAAAATATTTCCTCTATATCTTTTTTCAAGAATTAGGCGATTATCATTATTATACAATAACAACATCAACACCATAATCTGAGTATTTTTTTAGTTCCTTTTTTGATAATTTTTTTGTTGTAATTATTTTATCAAGTTCATTCACTTTGGCAATAACACTTAAACTTTTCCTCCCAAACTTTGAAGAATCTACCAGTAGAATTCTTTCACTGGCAACGTTCATCATCATCCTATTTGTCTTAGCTTCAATCATATTGGGTGTAGTTAATCCCACTTTAAGATCAATTCCATCGACACCTTGGAAAAATTTGTTCACTGAAATTTTTTGAAGAGCATCTTCTGTTATGGGTCCAACCAATGCAGATGATTCTTTTATTAGCATTCCGCCCAGTAGTATTACTTCAATATCACTCTGCATCAGTTCGGTGGCAATATTTATTGCGTTGGTTATTACAGTTATTCCTTTGAAATATTTTATTTCTTTTGCTAACATTTCTGTAGTGGAACCGGAATCAAGAATAATTTGATCGCCTTCCGATATTAGTTTTGCAGCTTCTTTTGCTATCCGAATCTTTTCATCGAGAAATAGTTTTTCCTTTTCCTTAAGTGCTAATCCTCTAAATAATGACTTAGACTTATTTTTTATAGCACCGCCGTGTGTTCTTTTTAACAACCCTTTTTTTTCTAATAAAGTTAAATCTTTACGTATTGTCGCCGGAGTAGTTTTAAATTTTTTCGTTAAATCGCTGATTAATAAGCGATTTTCTTTTTCAAGAATTTCGAGAATTTGTTCCCTTCTTTCTTCTTGAAAGATGCCATTATTCTTATCCATATTTATCACTATGCTCCTAAAATGCTATATAAAGACCAATTTTTTATCCCTTCTTTTTTATTGTTCCAAACATTTTTAGTGCTTTTT
Organism: Melioribacteraceae bacterium; assembly: GCA_027030245.1. Taxonomy (GTDB): domain Bacteria; phylum Bacteroidota; class Ignavibacteria; order Ignavibacteriales; family Melioribacteraceae; genus BMS3ABIN04. Next base: position 38,302 of record JALVFE010000026.1, on the reverse strand, counting down.
AATTTTGTTTAGTTCTTTTTACTTTCGTTTTATTTTGTTTGCTATCGTTTTGACAAAAGTAATTATAAAAATATTTAATTCCAAATTTTTCAGAAAATAGTTATCTCTTCAAAACGATATCCAATTATATTAGACTTTTTACACTAACAAAAATTATAAAGTATATGAAAAAGGACGTTGGATTTTTGATTCAAAAAACCTTGGAAACTTGTTATTAACCCCAAAATCAGTTCAAGACAATAAGGGTTAATTCATCTTGTTGAAATTTTTTTTTCATTCATTTCGCGAAATGTTTGTTGCTTATAAAATATCTATTGCTTATCCACAAGTAAGTGGGAAATAGAGTTCTTTTCATCGTAAAATAATCGAGTAAAATAAAATGGTTCAATATTCAATCGGATATTTTCTTTTCCCAACTTTTTAATAATAATTTTTAAAGGTCTGGTAAGCTGTTTCCCAATTTTCAATGTTTTGAGGGAAATATTTTTTTAGCAATATTGAATTTTTAACTATCATCCTTCCTTCTTGTATGTTTTTTATTTTACCTTTAGCTATAGCTTGCATTAAAATATTTCCCGTAGCTGTAGCTTCTACAGGGCCGGTTATTACCGGAATGCCAACGGCATTAGCTGTAAATTGATTAAGCATTTCATTTCTGGAACCTCCGCCGACAATATGTAATATTTCAATCTTTTCATCCAATTGTTCATTTAGTTTTTCTATTATATGTTTATATTTTAATGCTAAACTTTCCAATATACATCTAACAAATTCACCTTTTGTCCCAGGAATTTTTTGATTTGTTTTCTTACAATAATTTACGATTGCTTCCGGCATATCTGGCGGATTTAGAAAAGACAAATCATCAGGGTTAATAATGGAAGCAAAAGCAGGTGATTGTTCTGCTTGGCTAAATAACTCATCGTAATTTTTTTTGTATCCGTTTTTTCCCCAACTTTTAATGGACTGTTCCAAAATCCATAATCCCATTGTATTTTTTAAATATCTGATTGTTCCGTTCACTCCGCCTTCGTTGGTAAAACCATTTTTATATGAAGTGTCATTGATAATAGGTTGACTAACTTCAATTCCTATAAGCGACCAAGTTCCAGAACTTAGATATGCCCAATTTTTTTTAACTGTTGGAACAGCAGCTACGGCGCTGGCAGTATCGTGCGAGCCAATTGCAACAACTTCAATTTCATCAAGTTTTGTTTTAGTTCTAATTTCCCTTTTTAATTTTCCAATTATATTTCCCGGGAAAATTATTTCCGGTAGAATTTTCATAGGAATGTTAACGGAACTTATAATTTCAAAATCCCATTTTTTTTTATAGGCATTTAGCATTTGCGATGTTGAGGCAATTGTATATTCCGATTTTTTGATTCCCGTTAGCAAAAAATTAAAGACATCCGGTATAAATAACATACTTTCGGCTTTGTTTATGTTGGTATCAACATTTTTGATCTCACTATATAATTGAAACAATGTGTTGAACTGCATAAACTGAATGCCGGTTTTCTCATAAATTTTTTCTTTGGGAATAATTTCAAATACTTCTTCCATCAATCCGTTGGTTCTTGAATCTCTATAAGCAATTGGATTGTTTAATAAATTGTCATTTTTATCAAACAAAGCATAATCCACACCCCAAGTATCAATTCCTATTCCTAAAATATTTTTAATATGCTTTTCTCCTATTTTTGTTAATCCTTTAACAAGTTCGGAAAATAAATAATTTAGGTTCCAACATATATGAGTGTTTTCTTTAATAAAATGATTTTCAAACCGGTGAATTTCTTTTAATTGGATCATATCATTTTTTAAAGTTCCCAATATTACCCTGCCACTACCGGCTCCTATATCCACAGCTATAAAATTAGACTCTTCTATTTTCATTTTAAGCATTTATGTAATAATTCTATCGGGTGAATTGTGGAAATATTTGTTAAGTCATTAATTTGTTGATGACAAGAAACACCACTTGATAGTATAATAAAGTCGGTTGTATCATTAACCGCATCTTCAATCTGTTCAACTAATTCTTTTCCCACTTTTACGCTTAAATCATAGTATTGCTTTTTATAGCCGAAACTTCCTGCCATACCACAGCATTCAACAGTAGAAGTAGTTAAGTTAAAACCAAGTTTTTTAAAAAAATCTATAGTCGGTTTTTCAGAATATATTGAACGTTGTTGGCAATGACTATGAAAAAATATTCTTGATTTTTTGAGACCCGGGTTTAAGTTAAAAAAGTCTTTTACGGACAATTTATATTTATCAAATATTTTCATTAAATATTCGATAGGGTCATAACAATTATGTTTTAGTTTGTTAAATAATTTCTCATCTAAAAAATGTTTATAATCTTTTCTGAAAAGCGCCAAGATAGAAGGCTCGACAACAATAACATCCAAACCGTCATCAATATATTTTTGCAAATAATTTGCAGTTTCTAAGGCTCGATTCTTTGTTGTTGAGAGAAATCCTTGAGATAAAGAATCACGACCTTCATTGCCGACATTACTAATTATTACTTCAATGCCTAATTTGTTAAAAACTTTTACCGTAGCAATTCCTGCGCTTGGTCTGGAAAAATTTGTAAATAAATCGGCAAAAAGCAGAACTTTGTTTTTAACATTAGCCCGAGAAATATTTTGTGAGTGTTTTTCACATTGTTTGAGCAAAGTATTGGAATTAAATTTTGGAAGAGATCTTCTTTTATCGATTTTTAAAATTTTCTCCGCAATATTTTTAATGATTCCGGAATCAGAGATTGTATTTAATAACGACGGAAATTTGCTTCCCCAATTAGCAATAAAATAGTAATTGGCAAAAATTTTTTTTTGCAGCGAAGCATTTTTTTCGTCGTTTTCAAAAGGTAATGTTGCCGCAATTATGTTTAATAATTTTTCGGGTATATTTTTTTTATTTAATCTGTAACGTAAATTTTCATTTAACCAAGGAATATCAATTAGAACCGGACATTCCGTTACACAACGTGAACATCCGGTGCATAAATCACTAAATATTGCTTTGTCCAAATTGCCTGTACCGGCTTCCCAACTTCCGCCTATTCCACCGGGGGAGGTTTCACCTCCGAACGCATGGCCGCCTACGGCTTGAAAATTTGCACAGACATTCATACAAGCGCTGCATCTTATACAGTAAAGAGCTTCTCTGAGAACTGAATCTTCACGCATTGATGTTCTACCGTTATCAATAACAACTAAGTAAAATTCCCGTTCTTTCTTTTTTCTTCCGTCAAATGAGAACGGATGTATTTTCAACGGCGGTTTAATTATATGCGTATATGATGTTAAGTTCTGTCCGGTTGCGCTGGGGGCAAGAAGTTCAATAAATTTCCATAAATCTTTTCTATGAGGAATAACTTTCTCTACGCCAGCAACTACAATATGAACCGGAGGCGCTTGCGTAACCATACGAATGTTACCTTCGCTTTCCACCAAAAGCAAAGTCCCTGTATCTGCCGCTATAACATTAGCTCCGCTTATTCCGATATCTGCGGTTAAAAATTTATTTCGTAAAATATCTTTAGCAAATTTTGTTAAATCTTCCCCGGTTGTTAACGGTAAATTTGTTTTAAAATTATTTCGAAATAATGCGGAAATTCTTTCTTTACTTCTATGAATTGCTGGAGCAACGATATGTGAAGGTTGCTCTCCGGAAATTTGCAAAATAAACTCAGCCAAATCTGTCTCCGCTACTTCAATTTCCGCTTCTTGTAGATAATGATTTAACTTGATTTCTTCGCTGGTTATCGATTTTGCTTTTACAACCAGTTTAGCATTATGTTTTTTACAAATTTCAGTTATGTATTTACTTGCATCTTCAGCGGTTTTTGCAAAATAGAAAGTTCCACCATTTTGGTTAATAGAATTTTCCAGCTCTTTTAATAATTTGGGTTGCTCTTCAATAGAATATTCTTTTAATCTCCTAACTTGTTCTCTAAGTTGTTGATAATCTTTGATATTATTTTTCGCCGCATACCTATTAGCATTAAAAGTTTTTGTGTTTTTACTAACCGCTTCGCTTTCAACAAGCAAAGCCATATTAACAGCTTTTTCCAAATTACCTTTAACGCTTTTATCGGCAATTTCACGTGGATGTATATTTGAATAAACTTGTCTCATATTATGACTAATTTAAAATTACAACATACAGTTTCGCCGGTCCGTGAACACCTCGAACCAAAGTTCCCATATCTGCCGTAGCACTGGAACCACTTACAATAATAAAATCTTCTTTTTCAGTTATTGATTTAAAAGGTTCATCTAAAAAAATATTTCTCGGACGAGGAACAATATCTTCTGCATTAAGAAAAGCTATATGCACTTCAGTAAACAGACTAAAACTACCGGTCATTGAATTATCATTAAGCAAACATACGGAAGCAGTTTCGGCAATTCCCGCGAAACTATCCGTAATACCGTATTTGGCTTTTGCCAATTCTTCATCCGGTGGATTTACAATTATGTTGGAATTATTCTTTTTAAATTCTCTTAACAGTTCATCATTAACAAACTTAAAATCTGAAATAACAATTTTTTTATCATCTTTAATAATTGTATGCAAAGTTTCATTAATTGCACCGGGAAGCTTTGGAATAACCTTCACAACGGTTTCAACACTTCTCGCTTTTTCAATAAATTTCCTTATCACAATACTTTTATATTTTATTTATTTCCCGGGGAAATTGAATAGCTGTTATCCAAGTAATAATAGATTCAAATTTGCAGAAAGTTTTTTAGATGATTCCGGTTTTATTGTTACAAATATCGGAGCGCGTGAAAGCGGTTTATGATTTACAACTTTTAATATTACTACTCTAAGGTTCATAAATTTTTTTTACTATCATCCTAACTTTTCCAATTGACCACACAATTAATAAACATCAATAATAATATTCCAAACAAAACAATTCTTATAGTTTTTCTATAGCAACATTTCTGTTCTTCTCATAGTTATTAATAGACGAAACAGCATTTCCAATTTTAAAAATATTGCCAAGCATTTAATTATTGGCGGGAATATAATCTTCCGAACAAATCCCCCCGAATTTGTTCAGAAGTCGTTGAACAACACATTCCCAAGAAATTTCATATATGAGTAATAAATTCAAGCATAGTGGAAAAAACTGAAAAACATACTTTTTTGTTCGATTTGTATTTTAACGTAAAAATGCTTCGTGCAAGCCGCCATCAACAGGTATTATATGTCCTGTTATTCTATTAGACTTTTGATTAATTAAAAAGTAACCTGCCTCTACAACATCAATAGGACGAACGGAACGATGAGTAAGTGTGCGTTTAGAATAGAAATCGGCTAATTTTTTAAGTAGAATAGATGTATCATCATTTTTGTTAAATTTAATTTTATATTTATTTAGGCTTGCTATAACTCTATCTCTCGGAAACATTGAACTTCCTTCAACAACTGTAGCCGGACTTACTCCATTAACACGAATAGCCGGAGCATAGCGAATTGCCAGTTCCCGTATAAGATGATTTACTGCGCTTTTGCTTACATCGTAAGGTTCGCTACCGGATTTGGGAACAACTGCATTAGCGGAACTTGTAAATAAAATATCCGCTTCGGTTTTTTGTAATTCGATTTTCTTTGCAAATTCTTCGGCTAAGATATTGTTGCCCGTAATGTTGATTTGTAATATTTTATTCCAAGTATCGTCTTTGTAAAATTTACCGTTATCCGGTGGTAAAAATATTGCCGCAGTATTTATCAAGATATCAATACCCCCGAATTTATTAATTGTAAAATTCATTAAATCCATAACACTTTTGCGATCGGTTATATTAACTTGGGTAGTATCTGAAACTTCATCACCAAACACTTCTTTAATTTGATTATCGGTTTCAACGGCTGCTTTTAAGTTTAAGTCGGCAATAACAACGTGTGCACCTTCTTTAACTAATTTCTTGGCAAACTCTCTTCCAACTCCACTTCCTCCGCCAACAACCACGGCTACTTTTCCAGCCATTTCCGGTTCCGGAGGTTGTCTTTTAAGTTTTGCTTCTTCCAATGCCCAATATTCAATCCGGAAAGCTTCATTTGTTGGAAGCGCCAAATAATTATTAACGACATTTTTTTTATCGACCCCTAAATCGTATCGTCCTCCCTCGAATGCTGTCGCTCCTTCCATAACATTAATTGCATTAACAAAAAATTCGCCGGAAATTCTGGCTTCTTTTTTATTTTTCCCGAAGCTCAACATTCCAACTCCCGGAATTAATACAATTTTAGGATTTGCATTCCTCATTTTGGGAGAGTCTTTTTCTTTGTATTTATTGTAATACTGAGCATAATTTTTTCGATAGTCTATTATACCTTTCGAAATAATTTTTTTTAATTTTTCTATTGAATCTCTTTGTGGGTCCCAGTCTATAAACAAAGGTCTAATTTTTGTTCGTAAAAAATGATCAGGACAACTCGTTCCCTGGTAAGCTAGTTTTTTACCGTTTTTACTGTTAACAAAGCGAACAACTTTTTTTGAACCGGTAAATTGTCCAATCATTAATTCTTCATTGCTGATTCTTCCACGGATAAAAGGAATTATTTCATTAAGAATTACGTTCCGATTTTTTATTTGTTTATATTTTTGCCCTCCAAATAGTTTATTCCCTTTTGACTTAACTTTAGAAAGGACAAACTGACCCAAAGCATCTATTATTTCTATTGTATTTCTGTAACAGGCATATTGATCGTTTGCCCAAGTAATTAAGCCATGAGAAGCTAAAATAGCACCTTCGGCTTTAGGGTTACTTTTAATTGCAGATTGAATCATTTTGCCAAGATGATATCCCGGTCTTTGCCATGGAATCCAAATTAGATTTTTTTTGAACTGTTTGTTGAATTGTTTTAACAGACGTTGTCCGTTTGCGGCTGCTGCCAAAGCAGTTGCCCAATCCGGATGAAGATGGTCAACATGTTTATACGGAACAAGTCCATGTAAAGGAGTATCGATTGAAGCCGGTTTTGTACTTAAACCAAAAGCACAAAGCGGGTATAAATTCACCATTTCATCTTCATATTTAACGCCTTTATAGTGATTTTCCAAATCAATAAATTTACTCATATAGAGTCGCGCAAAGCCATCAATTTGAATTGAACCTAAATCGCCACCGCTTCCTTTTACCCAAAGAACTTCTTCCGCTTTTAATGAAATGGGATCTTGTTCCAATATTTTGGAGGATGTGTTACCCCCTCCAAAATTGGTTATTCGTAAATCGGAACCTAAAAGGTTTGACCTGTATTTTAGTATTTCCGGTTCGCTAAGATTTTTAACAAATTCATGATTCCAATTGTCTTGTAAATATTTTAATTTCATTATTACGCCATCAATTTTTATTATTTTTTTTATTTAGCAACTATTGCCTTTGGGATAGAACTGTTTTTTCATACTTTTTAATTTCGTTCATCCAGCTATAACCAACGGGAACACTTTGTTTTAAACAATAGTAATCCCATACAGCTCCAAGCGGCATAGTTTTCATTTCCTCAAGTAATGCAAGTCTGGAAGTATAATTTCCTTCTAACTCATATTTCTTAAGCTTTTTAATCGGTTCAAGCAGAACACTTAATAAAGCTTTTAACATATTTCTTGTTCCTATTACCCAAGCTGCAATTCTATTAATACTTGCATCAAAAAAATCCAGACCAATATGCACACGATTTAAATAATTACCGCGAACAATTTCTTGCGCAATTGCCAATAGATCATCGGTATAAGTAACAACGTGGTCACTATCCCAACGAACTCCACGACTTACATGCAATAAAATTTCATCCAAATACTGCAGGACCGAAGGTATTTTATCGGCAATTGTTTCGGTAGGATGAAAATGACCTGCATCCAAACAAAGAAGTTTCTTTTTCTTAATTGCATAACCTAAATAAAACTCATGGGAACCGACTACATAACTTTCCGACCCAATACCAAAAAGTTTTGATTCAACAGAATCCAATAAATATTCTCTACTGTATTTTTTTTTAAAAAGTTCATTGAGTGATTCGGTTAATCTTTCTCTTGGTTTTTTTCTATCAACCGGAGTATCTTTGTAGCCGTCCGGAATCCATACATTATTTACACAAGGAGAATTTAAAGCTTTTCCCATTGCAGCGGCAATTTTTCTTGTTGCTTTTCCATGTTCAATCCAAAACTCGCGTCTTCTTTTATTATTGCTTGCAAGAGTAAAACCATCATCAGCAAAAGGATGTGAAAAGAAAGAAGGGTTAAAATCCAGACCTGCTGTATTTTCTTTAGCCCAGTCAATCCATCTTGCAAAATGTTCAGGTTGGATTTCATTACGCTGAACTTTTTTACCGTTATTCTCCAGGTAAATTGCATGAAGATTTAATCTGTGTTTACCAGGAATCAAACTATATGCTTTTTCCAAATCGCTTCTTAACTCATCTGCATTTCTTGCTTTTCCAGGATACATACCGGTAACTTGTATTCCACCTCCGGAAAGTTCTGCATCATCGGTTTCAAATCCGGCAACATCATCACCTTGCCAGCAATGTAAACTAATTGATATTTGAGACAGTTTTTTGATTGCCAAATCAACGTCAACACCCATCTCGCCGTATAAATCTTTTGCCAATTCATACCTATGAACAATTTGTTTTTTTTCCATAATGATACTCTAAGTAAGTAAAGAACTACGGGTATAAGTTTTCTAATTTTTTATTAAGAAATACAATAATTAAATAGAGCTTCGCCAATTCACTTACACAAACATTAATAACTGCAATTAATATTTACCTATAGTGAAAAAATTATACAATGGTATATTTGGGATTTTTTTTATACTTTTTGACACACTTAAATCAAGGACTCTTATTTGCGATTAATTAAATTATTTTTTTCTAAACAATATTCACGTAATGATACAAACAAAATATTCAAAATATGACTACTTAAACATTTCGGATTCAGATGACAGTTGGGGGCTTTATGTTTTGGGGGCCGGATTAGCTGACGTACCACCAAATACACATTACCCGCCAACCAAACATCCGGCGGATTATATGTTTACCTGGAAAAGCGGAAGAACATTACCGAGCTTTCAAATACTTTATATTACAAAAGGAGAAGGTATTTTTGAAACAAAATCAATCAAAAAGAAAATAGTAAAAGAAGGCTCGATAATTTTTCTTTATCCGAATGTTTGGCACAGATATTGTCCAAATAAAAAAACAGGTTGGAAAGAATATTGGATTTCATTTAACGGTGAACAACCAAGAAAGTTTTTAGAAAATAATGTCTTTGAAATGAATAAACCGGTAGTCGAGATAGGTCTTAATGAAACAATTGTAGGACTTTATAATCGGATTTTAGAATTTCTTGAAAATGAGAGTATTGGTTTTAGAGAAATAATTGCTTCTTTAACTTATGAAATAATAGCCCATATAAAATCTGCTCAAAGAAGAAAACAATTTGGTGGAAAGGAGATAGAAAAAGTTATACTTAAAGCAAGAATCTTTTTAGCAGAAAATATTTCTACAAAGGTAGATTTTATTCAACTAGCGAAAAACCTTAACGTTAGTTATTCTTGGTTCAGAAGAATGTTCCAACATTATACTCAGTTACCCCCGGCACAGTATTTTCAACTATTAAAACTTAATAAAGCTAAAACCTTACTTATAGAAACTTCAATGCAAGTATGTGAAATTTCTGAGTTTCTGGGATTTGATTCGCAATATTATTTTTCTAAATTCTTCAAGAAAAAAACAGGGTTATCTCCTTTGCAATGGAGAAAGTCTTACAAGAGTATAGTTAACAAATAATTTCATCTATTCTTTTCTTTAATTCTTATGTATATTAAATTTTTTTACTATTTTGATTAATAGCTTGTTTTTATTCATACATTTCCCTAAAAATTTTGATAATCTTAAAATTTTAACGTTTTTTATACACCCTTGTTATTTATCAGATCTGTTAGGGTTTTACTAATACTTCTCAAATTAAACTAATAACGGGAACAACTTCACTAGGTTACCTTCGAATTACCTTTTTTACTTATAGAAAATTACCCACTAACAATTTGTTAAATAAACACCGTCCGGCAAATTTCATGGTCTAAACGTTATTATATAATTTCCGTGTGGTTGTTGCCGGTTAAACCGGTTCGGGTATTTACGGTAAAACCGGGAATTAATGATTTGGGCGTATAATTTTTCTGACAAATTAAACAAAATAGATGAATACTTTTATTTTAGCCGCTCCCGATATTCATTTTACTTAGACGTTAATACCCAATCCGAAAAATAAAGTTGAATATGTTCCGAATGCGCTAAAAAATCCGGACTCACTTGCATTAAAATTACTGTTCAATTTAGTAAGATAGAACAACGTTCATTGATTCACTTATCGGATGGAACACTCCCAGACCTATACCTACGCCGAATAAATTTTTCACGGTATTTTTAGCCGAAGCCGGATCGGTATGGTATGAAAGAACCCAGCCGGTCTCGGGATCAACTTCCCTTATATGTCCGTAATCTGTATAACTAAAATACGAGTATCCGACTTCCAAATCGATAAATGTTGTAAATGATTTAACTGTGCGGAAGTTTATTCTCGTGCCAAAGTAAAGAGGAATGAGCTTATGATTATCGGAACCATACGAATGAAAGAGCTTGTCGTTACCATAAGGAGGTGATTCATCTATAAAGGTGATATTGTATTTATCCCAAGTATAATAACCCGAATAAACGTAAAAATTAAATGTACCGTTTAGCGAATAATTATACTGCACTTGTGCCGAAAATCCTTTTGAAGAAGAGCGGGGTAGAACCAATCCGCCCCCGACTTGAATCGAATGAAAATTTTGTGCGGATAAACTCGATACGAACGTAAGAAAAAGAAACTTGGGAAGGAGTAATTTTGACATGTCGACCTCCTAAAATTTAATAAAATGGAGAGTATCAACCTTTCATTAAACTTCCTAAATATACCAAGAAAAACGGCGTAGTTGAAAAATTAGAATTTTTACGATTAATATGCAAAATGAAATTAAGGAAAAGTTTTGAAACAAAAAATGGAAGAAAAATTGACCTGTCCGGAATTTAAGCCGGTAATATTCGTAGAAAAACAAAAATTCATATACAAAATATTCTTGTACGGAAAATGTTCCGTATCGTTACGGTTTTAATTCGGGTTTAATAATTCTATGAGTCATTTTCAGACATAATTCTCAAATTAATTCCTTAAAACTTGATAAAAACGGCATTTTTTCACCCAACTATAAATTTTGAGGAAAATATTTTTTTGGCACTATTATTGGAATTCTTAAAAACAACGGAGAGAAATATAAAATTTTGGATTCTTTCTTCGATAGTTTATTTATAAAGAAAATCCTAATTTCCGCTCCGTTAAAAGGTGCAAAGAGGATCCCAAATTATTGTTTAACTATTGGGAGCAAAAGGAATGGAATTATATTATGAAACTTCTCTTTCCGCTTATATCCTCATACGGGAAGTAAGCAAAGAGTTGAATATTAACGAATCGCCGGAGGAAAGCAAAAAAAACGGGAACGCTCAAAAAATAATAAAGGAATGTTACCGGAAAATTGAGAAAAGGTATCCCGAAAAAGAAGATCAGGAAAAATTGAAAAAATATATTTCCAATGTTTTTTCGCATTGATTAATAAAAATGTATTTCGCGAATTCAAATTTTGCCGTTTTTGCTTTATTTATAACAACGGCAGTGACGAAAATCATATTGAGTGCGAAATTTGATTTAAATCATGTTTTCACACTTAAAAATCATTTATTTCGGAATAGAGAAAAGAGTTGTTTTTAACCGGCGGAAATGAATAACTTACAATCATCAGATTTAAAATCGGCAAATAAAAACCGGGAAACCAATCATCCCGGTTTTGCGGATGAAATTGCCGGAACTATAGATAAAAATTTACGCGAACCCTCCGAAGTAACCCAAGAAGATTTTTATTCTTTTTTAACTCACAACATACGTAATCCTTTCGGAACATTGCTCGGTTTCTCCGAAATGTTGAAAATGGATTTCGATGAAATGGACGATTCCGAAAAAAAATTTTTTGTTGATCAAATAAATTCCACCGCCAAAAATTTATTCGATGCGTTTGAAAATTTTGTTAATTGGACTTATCTCACAAACGAAAATTTCAAAATTGATTACGAGATTGTTGATTTATATGAAGTGGTTTTGGAAGAAGTTCAAAAACTGAAAAATTTGGCGAAAGAAAAGGATATTCAAATTTCAATTGACGAAGTAAATGATACGCTGAAAGTAAAAGCGAATAGGAATCTTATCGCCTTAGCTGTTAAAAATCTATTGGTTAATGCAATTAAATATTCCGGCGCGAAAACTAACGTAAATGTAAAATTCACTACAGATCCGGAGTTTATTTATTTGCATATTGAAGATAGCGGAAAGGGAATTGACCCGGCTGTGAATCTGTTATCTTACGAAGGGGTGATAAAAGCCGCAAACGAAAATAAAGAAAAATCTATCGGTCTAGGTCTTATTCTCACCGATAAAATAATAAAAATCCATAACGGAAAATTATGGTATGAAAGTACGCCGGAAGGTAGTACGTTTTCATTTTCTCTACCAAAATTCGTTTAAGAAGTCCGGGAGAAATTATGGAAAACATAACATTTGAAAAAGCTAATGAAATTGCCCAAACATATTTCAAATTATTAATTGAACGATACAAGCAACAAGGATACAGAGTTGAAATTATCGGAGAGGAAAACAACGAAGATGCGGATCATCCTTCGTTTTATTTGAGATTTACGAATTCATCGAATGATTGTAAACTTTATAAAATCATACCGTACAATTAGATAAAAGTTGATAATTATAAAATAATTTTTAAGTTACGGAAGAAATTCCGTAATTTTTTTAACATAACACTTCACAAAATTGTTACGTTTTTATCCTCTAAATTTCTTAAATTTAATTACCGAATGTTCCAAAGCAATTATATTTTAATCATAATCATTCAAGCTGAGGACCCCCATGCTGGAGAAGGAAATCAAATTTATTCATGATTTCAGTAACAATTACATACGGGAATTAGGTCTTTATTTTACCGTAGACGAATTAAAAAACAAAGAACTCCACCCTGCGCTTATCCGGTATATTTCGGCGGAAGTAGATTACAGAATTTTTCAAGATAGAAGGAATTTGCTGAAAAATTCCGCTTTCGATTATTCCGGCGAAAAAATAAACGAATATTTCAATCTTATAAAAAAAGAAATAAAACGGTCGAAAAGATTTTCCGCGAATCAAATCGATGAACTTCTTTATCAAGCGGTTGAATTTAACGCAAATTTTTTAATGCAACCGAGAAAAACTTTGCTTACGTTTTTCTTCGGCTCGATAGATATTCTTACGACGGTAGAAATTAAACAACTGTTGAACTACCTGTACTATTACCGATTCTTAGTCAAGATAATCAAATCTTATTTTAAGGAAAAAGACTTAATAACAATCAGTAAATCCGAATTTGAGAAATTACTCGAAAAAATTGATGCAATAGGAATAGAAACCCATCTCGATGAACTTATCGAAACAGCCGTAAATTCCATGACCGATTTTTTCAACATCGGAATGCTCCCCAAAGAAAAAATTCCGTTGACTGCAATCGATGAATATTTGGCGGAAAAAAATCTTAATGCGCACAGAAAGAAACTCAGGGAAGCTTTCCACGGAGACGTAAAACAAACCGTATTGAGCAAAGATGTTTTATCGGCTTTGAAATCGGTTGTTCATGAAAAAATCGAATCTATCGGCATAATTGAAGACGTTGACGAAAGCGAATTGGTACTTGAGAAAGTTGAAGAAGAACCCGCTACGGCTTCACAAGAAACAGCTGAAGAGACTGCTGAAAAAGAAAAAGTAGCGGAAGAAGCTTCGGAAAGCGAAGGCGTGACCAATCAAGAAGAACTTCCCGAGTCTGAAATTGAAGAAACAATTGAAAATGAAATAGCGGAAAAATCCGTTGAAAACAAGATAACTCCGGAAGAGAATTTTGTAGAAAGCGAACTGAACGAATCCGCCGAAACGGAAGCAATTTCAGGACAAGAAGAAGCAACTCTTTCCTCAACTCAGGAGGTCGTGGAAGAAAATTTAAAGGGCGAGACAATTAGCGGAGAACAAACCGGAACGGTTGAACTTACGGCGGATGAAAAAGATGTAAAAGAAACCGTTGACATTGAGAAAGAATCTCTGTCTGTTGAAGAGGAATCCGCAAAAATCGAACAAGAAATTGAACATGAAACCGAACAAGATTTACTTTCGATAAAAGAAGAACTTGAAGAAAGAAAAATTGAGCTTAAAGATTTCATTCAGGAAGATAGTGGAACCGGAAGCGAAGAAGCTGAATCGTTCAGCAGCGAATCGTCCGTAATCGATGAGATAGACAATAAAATTAAAGAATTATCCGGTGAATCTTTGGATGCGGAACCGGATTTGGAATCCGAACTCGATCTTAGCGAACCGTTAATGCAGGAAACCGAATCTGCGCTTGATAATTTGGTTGATGCCGACATTCCGGAAGTAGAAAAAGAGACATCGGTTCCTCAAGCGGCAATTATTAAAAATGAAATTACGGAAGATTTTGATGAAAGCGGACCCGGTGGGCAAGATACTCACGAAAACGAAACTCTTGCGGAATCCGAAGAAAACGATGAGGAACTTGCGTTAATTTTTAATGAATTTGATGATTACTTTGCTAAAAAGCTGACCAATATCGGCGAGGATAACATTGAAACGGCAATCAAAAATTATGCGGAAGAATTGGATTTCTATATTAAACCGCTAAATAAAGAAGTACTCGAGCAGTTTCTTGAGCATTCGAATATTTATGACGGCGATTACATGATTGAGAAAATTAATCTTGCCGAGTTTTTAACCGGAGAGAGCGAAATACCGGAAGTTAATGAAAATAATTTAACCGGCGAAGAAACTTCGATTGAAATCAAGGATGAAGAAACAGAAGGAGAGGCAATCCTTTCCGGTGAAACCTCCGATTCATTTGAAGAACCGGAAACGGAAATCCAAGCCAAAGCCGAACAGGAAACCGTTGCGGAAGAATTAAGCGTTGAAGAAAGCGGACAGCCGTTAACAAGCGGGGAAACCGTTATTGATGAAGAATCTGTAATTGAAGAAACCGTTTCCGAAACCGGAACGGCACCGGCGGATGAACAAGTTGTTGCTGAAACGGAAGAAAGTCAGATAAAAGTTGAAGCTCCGGATGAATTGCTAAATGTGGAATCCGTTCCTCAAAACGGTGAAGCAAATAAATCCGGTGGGGAAGAACAAACAATGGACGAAGAAGTGTTAAGCATTGATGAAGATTCGATGTTGAGAAAAGCCGACGAAATCGATCTTGACGAGTTCGAAAGAAACAGTGAAATATTTAATACGGTTATGGAATATGAAACCGAACCCGAAATAAAACTGGCAGACGAATTTTCCCGACTGGAACTCAAACCCGATATCAAAATGTC
Organism: Melioribacteraceae bacterium; assembly: GCA_027030245.1. Classification (GTDB taxonomy): domain Bacteria; phylum Bacteroidota; class Ignavibacteria; order Ignavibacteriales; family Melioribacteraceae; genus BMS3ABIN04. The sequence goes on along the minus strand of JALVFE010000026.1, from coordinate 22,759 downwards.
GATTGACGACGAATTAATAGCGGGTACGGCAAAAGAAAAACAAACGCGAAATGCCGTAAAAGAATTTATCTTGATGAATAATCTTGATAACGAAGAAATTGAAACCGGTGACGAATTGACCGTAACCTCCGGAGACACTACGGACGAAAAGCAAGAACAGGAGGATATGGAAGAAACCTACACGCCTCCGCAGTATGTAAAAATTGATTTGGATAGTGATGAAAAGTTGGAAATCGAAGATATAATTCACAGTGAATACATGCCGAGAATAATAGAAGTTGTTTTTGATTACGATATGATTGGCGCGGAAGATTTGATGAACGAATTAAAAGGCTGTGGAAGTAAAGAGGAATGCGATAAATTAATAGACCGATACTGTGAAGAAAACAAAATAAATCCTTCCATACCGGAAGTTCAGGTTTTTAAATCTTTAGTTGCTCGCACCGTATCTTCCTGAAGATGAATAATGTTTTTAGATTACGCAGAAATATTTGTTAGAGCCGGTAAAGGCGGCGACGGAGCCGTTGCGTTCAGAAGAGAAAAATACGTTCCTAAAGGCGGTCCCGCCGGAGGAAACGGAGGAAGGGGCGGTAACGTAATCCTGAAAGCCAACGAAAACTTACACACCTTACTTGATTTCAAATATAAAAGAAAATATATCGCTCAAGACGGGCAACCGGGCGGAAAGTCTTTGAAAGACGGTAAATCCGGTGAAGACTTAATTATTTCCGTACCTGTCGGAACAATCGTTAAGGATTTTGAAACAAAAGAAATTTTATATGATTTTACCAAACACGGTGAAGAGTTTATCGTGGCAAAAGGAGGCAAGGGAGGCAAAGGCAACAGTAATTTCGCTACGCCCACAAATCAAACTCCCCGTTTTGCCGAAGAAGGAAAACCGGGAGAAGAGCGGAAAATTATTCTTGAATTAAAACTGATTGCAGACGTCGGACTCGTAGGATTTCCTAACGCCGGTAAATCCACTTTAATTTCAACTATTTCGGCTGCGCGCCCTAAAATTGCAGATTACCCTTTTACAACTTTAAAACCGAACTTGGGAATCGTGAAATATAAAGATTATAAAACTTTTACCGTTGCCGATATTCCCGGATTAATTGAAGGCGCTCATTTGGGGAAAGGGCTCGGCCACCAATTTCTAAAACACATCGAAAGAACCAAAGTCCTGCTTTTCTTGATTGATATTACATCCGAAGATATTGTAAAGGATTTTAATATTTTATCTTCCGAGCTGGCGGGATTTAATGAAAGTCTGCTTCAAAAAAGAAAGGTGATTGCGCTTACCAAAGCGGATTTATTACCGGAAGACGAACGCCGAAAAAAGAAATCGGAAGCCGAATCGGAATTACCAACAGGAGATAAAGAAATTTTGGTGATTTCATCGGTAGCGGGTTATAACATTCAGAAATTGCTGGATAGGTTATGGCTGGAACTGAACGGCTGACTAAAATCAATTTCGTTATTTACGTCGGGTTAATGTTTCTTATCACGATAATCATTGCTCTGTTCGGCGTTTCGGTGGGTTCGGTTCGCATTTCGTTTTTTAAAATTCTCGGTATTCTTTTTGGAGAAGCAAAAGACACCGTTTTGCAAAAAATAATTTGGGAAATCCGTTTACCCAGAATTTTAATGGCAATTGCCGTTGGGGGCGGACTTTCCGTAGCGGGTGCGGTATTTCAAGCTATATTGCAAAATCCTTTAGCCGAACCGTATATCCTTGGAATATCGAGCGGCGGCTCTTTCGGAGCGGTATTGTCTTTTGTTTTGGGCTTATCTTTCTTCGGCACGCAAATTCTTGCGTTTGCGGGAGCATTGATAGTTGTGCTGATTGTCTTTTTACTTGGAAGAAGGTTCGGCGAAATTGAACCCGGTGTGCTATTACTCTCCGGCGTTATGGTCGGTGCGTTTTTCGGTTCCGGCATTTTGATAATGACATCCATGCTCGATACTTCGCTTCGCACGGCAATATTTTGGTTAATCGGAAGTTTGTCTTTTGCGGAAACTAAAAATTTATATTTTGTTCTTCCCGTTACGATCTTTGCCACGGTAATTTTAATTTTCAATTCGTACAAGTATAATGTTCTGGCAATCGGTTCCGAAGGGGCAAAGCAATTGGGAATTAATACAAACAGAGTTAAGAATATCGCGTATATCGTATCGAGCTTGTTAGTAGGTTCCGTTGTAAGCATAAGCGGAATAATCGGTTTTGTTGGACTGATAGTTCCGCACGTAAGCAGGATGTTATTCGGACAAGACTACAGAATAATTATCCCTTCTTCATTCTTTTTAGGCGCATCGTTTTTAATTCTTGCCGATACTTTGGCAAGGAGCGTTATTGCACCTGCCGAGCTTCCCGTGGGAGCGGTAACGGCAATTATCGGAGCTCCGGTTTTTATTTATCTGTTAAAGAAAAAATTCCAATACTGAAAATCTTTTCGATACTTTTGGTATTTTCGTAATACCAAAATTCAAATTAAAATCTGCGGGTAAAAAATGAAAAAACCATACGTAACAAAATGGGTGTTAATATATTTAATTATTGCATCTTTAAGTATTGCCAAGAGCAATAAAAAAGATTCAACCGCTTCATATTTCGGTGGACTGAAATGGCGGAGTATCGGTCCGGCTTTTACTTCCGGTAGGATTGCCGATATTGCCGTTAATCCCCAAAAAGAAAACGAGTATTTTGTAGCGGCGGCTAGCGGTAACATCTGGAAAACTACAAACTGGGGCGTGACTTTTGAACCGGTGTTCGATAATTACGGCGCTTATTCCATCGGATGTCTGGCAATTGATCCGCAAAACCCCAATGTTATTTGGGCGGGCACCGGAGAGAACAATCACCAACGAGCTTTGGGATACGGAGACGGGGTTTATAAATCTGTTGACGGCGGGAAATCGTGGAAAAATATGGGACTGAAAAACTCCAGGCAAATCGGGAAAATTTTAATCGATCCGAGAAATTCGAATGTGGTATTCGTTGCGGCAGAAGGTTCCGTTTGGGGACCGGGCGGAGACAGAGGTTTGTACAAATCAACCGACGGGGGAAAAACATGGAAAAAGGTTTTGGAGATTAGCGAAAATACAGGAGTGAACAATGTGGTGTTCGAACCCGGAAATCCTGATGTGCTCTATGCAACTTCCGAACAAAGAAGACGACATGTTTATACCAAAATCGGCGGTGGACCCGAATCGGCGGTATATAAATCTACCGACGGTGGAGAAACCTGGGAAAAAATTATGAAAGGTTTACCCAAAGTAGATATTGGCGGAATGGGAATTTGTGTTTCCCCGGTCGATCCGAACGTTGTATATTTGATCGTGGAAGCCGCATTAGGCAAAGGCGGATTTTTCAGATCCACAAACAGAGGCGCCACTTGGGAAAAGATGAGCGATTATACTGCATCGGGGCAGTATTTTAACGAAATTTTTTGCGACCCGAAAGACGTTAATAAAGTTTATGCAACAGATGTCCGTTCGAAGGTAACTTTGGACGGCGGAAAAACCTGGAAACCGGTAGGAAACAAAGACCGGCACGTTGACGATCACGCGATGTGGATTGATCCGGATGATACCAAGCATTTTCTGATAGGCGGTGACGGAGGCATTTACGAAACTTACGACGGCGGAAAAACTTTCGACTTTAAAGAAAATTTACCGATCACCCAATTCTACCGGGTTTTTGTTGACGACAGTAAACCTTTCTATTTCGTTTACGGCGGAACCCAGGATAACAGCAGCATGGGCGGACCTTCGCGCACGTTTAGTTCCGAAGGAATTGTTAATTCCGATTGGTTTGTTACAAACGGCGGAGACGGCTTCTGGTCTGCCGTCGATCCGGAAAATCCCAATATTGTTTATGCGGAATCCCAATATGCGGGAATGGTAAGATACGACAGGCAAAGCGGCGAGAGCGTCAGCATTCGCCCGGAACCTAAAAAAGGTGAAAAGACTTTTAGATGGAATTGGGATACGCCTTTGATTATTAGTCCACATAAACATACCCGGATTTACTGTGCCGCCGAAAGGGTTTTCCGGAGTGAAGACCGTGGTAACAGTTGGGAAGAAATCAGCGGTGACCTTACCGCGCAAATCGATCGCAATTCCTTTAAGGTTATGGGCAAGTATTGGAGCATTGATGCGGTGGCAAAGGATAAGTCAACTTCACTTTTCGGAACTATCGTTTCGTTAAGCGAATCGCCTGTTAAGGAAAATTTACTTTATGTCGGAACGGACGACGGCGTTATTCAAGTTTCGGAAGATGCTAAAACTTGGAGGAAAGTTTCCGAATTTCCGGGTGTTCCGAAGTATACTTACGTAAGCGATATTGTTCCTTCAAAGTTCGATGAAAACGTTGTCTTTGCGACGTTCAATAATCATAAACGGGATGATTTTAAACCGTACGTTTTGAAAAGCACCGACAAGGGAAAAACATGGCATTCAATTTCAAGCAACCTTCCGGAAAACGGTCCCGTAAATACTTTCGAACAAGATTTCGTTAATCCCGATTTACTTTTTGTGGGAACCGAATTCGGATTTTTCTTCAGTACAAACGGAGGAAAGAGTTGGACACAGTTGAAAAGCGGACTCCCGACAATTTCCGTGAAAGACATTGCATTGCAAAAATCGAAAAACGATATTGTAATTGCTACGTTCGGAAGAGGTTTTTATATTCTGGATGATTATTCACCGCTTAGAGAAATTAACGAAAAAACTTTTAAAAACTATGCGGTACTATTCCCCGTTAGGGATGCTTACATGTATATTCAGAAAAGGGCACGTTATGCTCAAGGTTCCGATTATTTCAGGGCACCCAATCCGCCATTCGGTGCAACTTTCACTTACTATTTAAAAGAAGTGCCAAAAACATTGAGGGAAATAAGACACGAAAAAGAGAAAAAGCTGTTCAAAAAAGGAAAACCCATTCCGCAACCGACGGAAGAAGAATTAAGGGAAGAAGAAAACGAAATTCCGCCTTACCTTGTATTTTCGGTGGAAGACGAATCCGGTAATCCGGTAAGAAGAATAACCGCCAAACCTAAAAAGGGTATTAATCGTGTAAACTGGGATTTAAGATTTGCGAGCACCCGTCCGTTATCGGATAAAGAAAAATTCGATCCATTTAAATCCCTTGGAAGCAGTACCTTGGTTATGCCCGGAAAATACAGGGTAAAACTTACACTTGTTACCCGGGATGGAGAAAAGGAACTTGGCGTGCCGCGTGAATTCAATGCTGTTCCGGTGAGAAATACAACGCTTCCCGCTCCGGATAGAAAAGAGCTTGTAGCATTCCAGAAAAAAGTAAACGAGCTTTCGCGAAGCGTGAGGGGAACGTTCAGATTTTTAAATGAAGCAATCGACCGTGTCGATAAAATGATGCTCGCGGTTTTGAATACACCGCAAGCTCCGTACGAATTATTTAAGAAAGCCGCCGGAATTAAAAAGCGTCTGCAAAAAATCAGCTTAAAATTTAAAAGACCCAGTAACAAACCTAGCGAGGAAGAAAATCCGCCGGCTCCCGTTACTTTTAATCATAGATTAAATGTGTTGGCATACAGCCATTGGCGTTCTACTTCGCCGATAACGGAAACCGAAAGAACTATGTTCGAAGTCTTACGCGAAGAGTTCCCGCCGGTGTTAGAGGAAATTAAGGCAATTTATAATATTGAAATTAAAAATATGGAAAAGGAATTGGAGAAATATAACGTTCCATGGTCTCCGGGAAGATTGCCGGAATTTAATATTAAGTAATTAAATTTTTACAATACCGTTATCCGTTAAATTAACGGATTGCGGCATTCCTTTTTCTGCTCAAAACCCCATCCGATTAATTTATCAATTCTTTAGAAGCCCGTGATATTTTCGTGATACTTTTTCCCGAAGTTTGAAACGGTCATCCAACAACATAATTTAGGAGGCAGAAATGCTAAAAAATAAATTAATAATTTCGCTTTTTGTTCTTATACCGTTACTCTTTGCCTGTAACGAGGAAGGACCTGTTTCAAACGATTCCCAAGTAAACTCGAATGCGGACTTCAGCGAGCAGTTTGCAAAAAGGGGTGAGAACTATGCAGAGTTTGAAATCACAATTGAAAACATGACTCCGGCTACAGGACCGGGTGCCAGTCAACCTTTCTCCCCGCCGGTGCTCGCAACGCATACACCGCTTTTCCATATTTTCAGATTAGGTCAATATGCTTCCGACGAATTAAGACAATTAGCCGAAGATGCGGTTAACGGTCCGATGATAAATTCGTTAACAAATTCCGATTTTGTTTATGATGTTGTCGAAGGTTCGAGCGGACCTATATTCCCCGGAACTTCCCAAACATTTACGGTTAAAACAAAATTACCGTTTGTTAAACTTTCCCTTGTAGCGATGCTTGTTAATACAAACGATGCATTCGTAGGCGCTAACGCTGTTAGGTTGCCGTTGGTTGGGTCAAGAGTTTATTACCTTAGGGTTTATGATGCCGGTACGGAAAGAAACACCGAATCTGCCGACCATATCCCCGGTCCGTGCTGTGGAAGTCCGCACGTACGTGTCCCCACCTATGAAAGAATCAGATTCCACGAAGGAATTCAAGGTTACGGAAATCTTGATCCCGCAGTTTACGGTTGGGACGAACCGGCAGCCAAGTTGACTATTACAAGAATTAAATAATTTGCTATTTATAAAATAATTTTTATTTTGAGTCGGGGCGAATTGTTTTGCTCCGGCATTCTTTTAAAAGTTAAGGATTAAAGATGAAAAGTATTTTGGTTATCGAAGATAACGATTCACTCTCGGATCTTCTGGAAATGCATTTAAAAGATTTGGATTACTCCGTGACCAAAGCGTTCGACGGGGAAACGGGATTGGATTTGGCTTTAAACGGGCAATTTGATTTAATCATTCTTGATATTATGCTCCCGAAGTTAGACGGATTGGAGATATGTAAAGAAGTCCGCAAACGCGATAACTATACCCCAATTCTAATGCTTACTTCCAAAAGCGAAGAGATTGATAAGGTAATCGGATTGGAAATGGGCGCCGATGATTATTTAACAAAACCTTTCAGCATAAGGGAATTTATCGCAAGGGTTAAAGCTATATTCCGGCGGATAAGCACAATTAAAAATGAAATTAATAACGACAAAAACATAAAAATCGGCGAACTTTTGATTGATAAATCCAAAAGAAAAGTAACGCTGCGCGGTAAAGAGGTTGAACTTACGGCAAAGGAATTCGATTTGCTTTACCTTTTAGCTTCCCATCCCGGAAAAATTTACAGCAGGGAACAATTGCTTAATTTACTTTGGGGTTATCAATACAACGGCTACGAACATACCGTAAATTCACATATTAACAGATTGCGCAGCAAACTAGAAGATAATTTATCCAAACCCAAATATATTTTAACTTCTTGGGGCGTTGGTTATAAATTTAACGAAACCGAAAAATTGGAATATTACGAAAATGAAAAACAAGTTTAGAATTTTCAATAAATTAAAATGGAAAATTGCGGCAACGTTTTTATTCATTTTGATTATACTTTCTTCCGTTTATCTTTATATATCGGTATTTACCGCGGAAATGTATTTTCAGGAAACCATCCAAAAACTTAATTCCGAAGTTGCCAAACACATTGCCGAAGAAACCCAATGTTTTGTTGACGGCAAACTTAACAAAAAGGTCTTGGATGATGTATTCCATAATGTGATGGTGATAAATCCAAGTATAGAAGTTTACCTTCTCGATCCCGACGGAAAAATTTTGACTTATTTTGCGCCGGATAAAAAAATCAAACTAAAATCCGTTTCGCTCGGGCCTATCAAAAAATTTATAGCAAACAAAGGTAATATATTCGTATTGGGCGACGATCCGAAAAACCGGGAAAAAGAAAAGGCTTTCTCCGCTTCCGAAGTTTACGAAGGCGATATTTTCCGCGGATATATTTATGTGATTTTGGAAGGCGAAGAATACGAAAACGCTACACAACTTGTTTTCGGCAGTTATATTATGAGGTTGGGTTTGCGCTCGATGATAATTACTCTGCTTGCCGCCGCAATAATTACAATTTTATCTTTAAGATTTATTACCAGAAACTTAAATGAAATGTTGAAGGTGATTAGGGATTTTAAAAACGGAAATCTCGATGCCCGAATTAAAATTAAAAGCAACGATGAATTGGGGGAATTTGCGCAATCGTTTAACGAAATGGCGGACACCATTGTGCAAAATATCCAGGAAATTAAAACCATGGATAATTTGAGAAGGGAACTGGTAGCAAATGTTTCGCACGATTTGAGAACCCCGCTTGCATCAATTCAAGGTTACGTGGAAACCTTAACTATGAAATCCGATTCCCTTTCCGATGAAGAGAAAGACAAGTTTATGAATATCGTTTTGAACAGCACGGAAAGCTTGAAAAAACTAGTTGAAGAGCTGTTCGAACTTTCGAAATTGGAAGCCCGCGAATACGTTCCTAAACCCGAACCGTTTTCGCTAGCAGAGTTGGTTCAGGATATTCAGCAAAAAAATCAAATCCTTGCCGAATCGAAAAACATCAGATTAAGTTTGAGTTTCGATAGCAATTTACCCCTTGTATTTGCGGATATAAGCATGATGGAAAAAGTTTTGCAGAATTTATTGGATAACGCCATTAAGTTTACAAACGAAAACGGCGAAATAACTTTCAACCTTACAAAAAAAGAAAATTGCGTCCTTGTTTCAATCCGGGATAGCGGAAGAGGAATCCCTTCTGATGAAATATCGACGATATTTAACCGGTACGACCAAGGTAAACGTATTGAAACCAACGAAAATAAAGGCATCGGTCTCGGTTTGGCAATAGTTAAAAAGATTTTGGAAGTTCACCGTTTGGATATTTCCGTGGAAAGCGAAATCGGTAAAGGAACGGTCTTTTCGTTTAATGTTCCCGTTTATGATGAAAAAGTTGTTTCCCAAACTGTAGAAATTGCCGGCTAAAATATTTTAGATTTTAGAATTAAAAATTAAAGTTATCCGGATCCGGTCCGAATCTTTTATCCAAGTTAAGTGCGTTAATTTCATTCATATCGTCTTCGGAAAGTTCGAAATCGAATATCCTGGAATTCTCTTCGATTCTTTCTCTGTGAACTGATTTGGGAATTGTGATAACTTCGTTTTGCAAATCCCACCGCAGAATTATTTGAGCTTCCGTCTTTCCGTATTTCCCGGCAATCGATTTAATTACCGGAATGTTTTTGAAATGCCCTTGCATTAACGGACTCCATGCTTCGAAGCGAATCAAATGTTCTTTGCAAAACTTTCTTAATTCCGTTTGTTGCAAGTAAGGATGAAACTCAACTTGATTTACCATCGGAACCGTTTCCGTTTCGCGTAAAATATCTTCCAAATGGTGAATGTGAAAATTACTTACGCCTATTGCTTTTACTCTTCCTTCGTTATAAAGTTTTTCCAATGCTTTCCACGTTTCCACATATTTTCCTTTAACCGGCCAATGAATCAAATATAAATCGAGATAATCCGTGCCAAGTAAATTAAGACTGTGTTCGTATGCTTTTAGAGTCGATTCAAAGCCTTGATCGGAATTCCACACTTTTGATGTTATGAAAATTTCTTCCCGCGGAATGCCGCTTTGTTTGATGCCGTTTCCCACACCGCGCTCGTTCCCGTAAACCGCTGCGGTATCTATGCTTCTGTATCCTGTTTCCAGTGCGAACCGGACGGCGTCTTCCGCTTCTTTCCCATCCGGAATTTGCCATGTGCCCAAACCGAGCCAAGGCATTGCGGTTCCGTTATAAAGTTCAACTCTGGAATTTATTTTATCTCTCATTTTCATCTCCGGTTTTTTGGTAATGCAAAAATAATCAATTGATAATAAACAAACGTAGTCAAAAGTAAACCGTGAATCTGTTAGCATCTTATCCCAAGTCTATTTTATGGCTCTTAAAACCGATATTTTGTATTTTATGTATGCTTTTTAACAGAGTGGGAAAGTTTTATGAAAAGAAAAATAGTAAAAGTTTTAGCGTTAATTATTTTATTTACCGGTTCGATTTATCCGCAAGATCAAGGCGGTGTGGAAGATCGTTATGTTAAAAACGAATATAGAATCAGAATGCGCGACGGCATAAAACTTTACACTGCTGTTTTTAGTCCGAAAGACACAACCGAAGAACATCCGATATTAATTTGGCGAACCCCGTACAGTTGTGCTCCGTACGGCAAAAATAAGTTCAGCCGTTATGCAAAAATTTATAAACATTTTACCGATGAAAATTACATTATCGTTCATCAAGATGTTCGCGGGCGATTTATGTCGGAAGGAAAATTTGTCGATATGCGACCGTTCATTCCGGATAAAAAAGACAGCACCGATGTTGACGAGGCATCCGACACGTACGATACCGTGGAATGGTTAATTAATAATATTCCGCATAACAACGGACGCGTTGGCGTTTGGGGAATATCGTATCCAGGATTTTACGCAGCAATGGCGGCAATGGCAAATCACCCGGCAATTAAAGCCGTTTCTCCACAAGCGCCAATATCCGATTGGTTTATCGGCGACGATATGCACCATAACGGAGCTTTCTCACTAATGATGGCATTCAACTTTTTCAAAGTGTTCGGCATTCCGCGCGATAGTCTTACAACCAAATGGCCGAAACCGGTTCGTTATCCTTCGCCCGACGCTTATACTTTCTTCCTTGATATGGGTCCTTTGAAAAACGCAAATAAATTATATCTGAATAACCGGATAGAATTTTGGAATCAAGCTATGGCAAACGGAACATACAACGATTTCTGGCAGGCGAAAAGCACGCTGCAACACTTTCATAACGTTAAACCGGCGGTTATGACGGTTGGCGGTTGGTTCGACGGCGAAGATTTGTTCGGTGCACTTCATACTTATTCGGAAATAGAGAAAAAAAATCCCGGAACATTTAACATTTTGGTAATGGGACCATGGCCGCACGGCGCTTGGGGCAGAGGGAATGTTTCGGAGTTCGGCGATATGGAATTCGGACAAAACACAAGTGAATTTTACAGACAAAACGTTGAACTTCCCTTTTTCAATTACTTTCTGAAAGGGAAAGGGGAATTAAATTTACCCGAGGCTTTAATTTTTGAAACAGGAAATAATAAATGGCATAAGTTTGAAAAATGGCCGCCGGAGAATTCCGTTCCGGAAAAGTTGTATTTCGATGACGGAGCAAAACTTGTTTTTAACTCACCGGAAAAAAGTGAAATAGATTACGACGAGTTTATAAGTAATCCTTTTAAGCCTGTGCCTTACACATCGAAAATTCTTGACTCACGAAAATTTTATAACAGAACATATATGGTGGAAGATCAAAGATTTGCCTTTACAAGAACGGATGTGCTTTCTTACCAAACCGGGATTCTAGATACGGATGTAACAGTTGCGGGTCCGGTAAAAGCGGATTTGTTTGTATCCACGAGCGGAACGGATGCGGATTGGGTTGTTAAGCTGATAGATGTATTCCCGAAAGACGAAAAAGATAAAAGCAAAAACGGTAAAACCGTGGAAATGGGGAATTATCAAATGTTAATACGCGGCGATATAATGCGCGGAAAATTTAGGAACAGTTATGAAAATCCCGAACCGTTCGTTCCCGGCAAAGTTACGGAAGTTTCTTTTACACTTCCCGATGTTATGCATACGTTTAAGAAAGGTCATAAAATAATGGTTCAAATACAAAGCAGTTGGTTCCCGCTATTTGACAGAAACCCGCAAACATTTACGGATATTTACAATGCGGAAGAAGAAGATTTTAAAAGCGCGGTGCACAGGGTTTATCATTCCGAGGAATATCCTTCGTCGGTAATTATTAACGTAATGAAATAATTAAACGCGGAGTGTTTTTAATCTTCGGATGATTTTAATAAATTTCGGGCTCAATTTTTGAAAGACAGCGATGTTAAAAGTAAATGAAATATATTATTCGATTCAAGGGGAAAGCACTAAAGCCGGACTTCCTTGTGTTTTCGTGAGATTAACATATTGCAATCTGCGGTGTTCGTATTGCGATACGGAATATGCATTTTACGAAGGCGAGGATAAATCGATTGACGAAATTATCGATGAAGTGAAAAAATATCACTGCAAGCTTGTGGAGATTACCGGGGGCGAACCGTTGGTGCAAGAAGAATCTTTGGAGTTAATGAAAAGATTATGCGACGAAGGTTTTGAAGTGATGCTTGAGACCGGAGGCAGTCTGCCTATAAAGAATATTGATAAAAGGGTTAAAATTATTTTGGATTTGAAATGCCCTTCGAGTAAAATGATGAAGAAAAACTTATACGAAAACATCGATTATTTAAAACCCGTAGACGAGGTGAAATTTGTAATCGGGAACAGGGAAGATTACGATTGGGCAAAATCTATTATTGAAAAATACAATCTGCCGGAAAAAGTAACGGTATTATTTTCGGTGGTTTTCGGGGAACTTGAACCGCTAACGCTTGTAAACTGGATTTTGGAAGATAAATTAAAAGTAAGATTTCAACCGCAATTACATAAATATATTTGGAAACCGGAGACAAGGGGCGTATGAAAATTGCAAAAGATTTTAAGTGGGAAATGGGACACAGACTCCCGTTTCATAAAGGGAAATGCAAAAACCTTCACGGGCATTCTTATAAATTAACCGTTGAGTTCGAAGGTTCGATCGACAAAAACGGAATGGTGTTGGATTATTACGACGTAAAGGAAATCGTCGGACCGATAGTTGACAATCTCGATCATTCGGTAATGGTATTTGAGGAAGACGAAGAGTTGATTGACGTTCTGGAAAAATTAAATTCAAAAGCTGTTGTTGTCCCGTTTCAAACCACGGCGGAAAATATTTGCGGATATTTTTTGAAGGAAATAAAATCTGCCGGTTTGCCTGAAAACATTTCCCAAATCCGCGTTTGGGTTTATGAAACGGAAAACACATACGCAACCGAAACGATTAAACTGGGATAAAGTTTCTGTGTCCGTGATTTCCCTGCTACCACCGTCCACACGGTGGTAGAAACCCAAACCTTGAGTTCCCAAAATGATTTTTTCATTCGCGCATTAGCGGCTATTCAATTGTTCTTTTTAGATCCCGAAACAATCTGCCGACAGCGGACGGAATGACAGACAAGAAATTCCAAATAACAAATAACAAATTCCAAAAATCAGACTGTCATGCAATCCAGAAATATTTAAATAATGTGTCATGCTGTTCGCCGCTGGCGAATTGGTTCAGCATCTAAAAAATCCTTCTTTTGATTCTGACGTTCGTCAGGATGACATGGGAGAAAATAAAAATCATAAAAAAACGTTTCACTCCGCTGGAGTTTTGATTTTGTAGTTGAATGCTCGTTCTATACATGTTTCACGCCTACGGCGTTAGCAGCACTAAGTAGTTGCTCCTTAAGAAATAAAAAAAGGTTAGAGAATAGCACAAAAAAGAAGTAAAAAGGGTAAAATGAAGTTGAATAAAATGCAAGATTTAAATAATTTGAGTAAAAAATCTTGCAAAAAAAGAGAAAAAATGTTAGGAAAATTACCCGATAAAAATCAAGCCGAGTTTTTTAGACCAATGATAATAGACTTCATTGATAAGCAACATGAATTGGTATTATTAGCCCAAAAGATAGATTGGGCACATATAGAGAAAGAGTTATCGGTAAAATATTCAGACAGAGGACAACCGGCGATAGCCATAAGATTTATGGTAGGATCATTACTGTTAAAACATTATTACAATTTAGGAGACGAGACATTAGCCAAGCAATGGGTAATGAACCCGTATATGCAATATTTTTGCGGATACGGACAATTTCAGCATAAATTTCCGTGCGATCCGAGTGATTTTGTTCATTTTAGGAAGCGAATAGGGAAAGAAGGGATAGAGAAAATATTTACACATACTATTGAATTACACGGGAAGAAAGTAAAGAATAAACAATTGATGTCAGATACGACAGTTCAAGAGAATAATATTACCTATCCAACAGACTCAAAATTAGCCAAGAAAATAATAGATAGATGTAAAACAACGCCAGAGTTACAAGCGAGTAAGCAAGCAATTATTAAGAGATAGTTACAACGGCGAACATCCAAGAAGAAGAAAGAAGGCACGGAAAGCAAAAAAGAAGTTAAAGATAATATCGGGGAGACTGATAAGAGAATTGGAGAGGAAGTTGCCGGCGGAGAAATTATCTAAATATGAAGAAGAATTAAGTCTTTATAAGCGGGTATTGTCTCAAAAGGAAAAAGATAAGAATAAGATATACAGCTTACATAAGTTGTTTACGAGTTGTATATCAAAGGGCAAGGCACATAAGAGATATGAATTTGGCAATAAGATAGGAATAATGGTAGAGCCAAAGGGCTTAGTGATATTAGGCGTAGAGAGTTATGCGGGCAATCGACACGATAGTAAAACGATAGAGCCGTTGCTAGAACAAATAGAGAAAAATTTAGAGTATTTACCGGAAGAAATAATCTACGACAGAGGGGGAGGTGGAAGAACGGAGATAAAAGGCGTAAAGATATCAACGCCAAAGCCTGTTAGAAGTAAAGATAGTAAATATGAAAGACAAAAGAAGAGAAAAAAGTTTAGACGTAGAGCTGCAATAGAGGCGGTAATAGGACACTTGAAAAGAGAATTTAGAATGGAACAAAACTATTTGCACGGAGAAAGTTCGCCTAAGATCAATGCAATGTTGGCAGCATCAGCGTGGAATTTGAAAAAGTTAGCCGAAAAGTTGAAGGTTATAGTTTTGTGGTTTTTCAGAAACTCCTTTTTCAGAGATTTCGGGATGAATTTTCGCTACTATTTTTCTCTAAATTTGATTTCTTAAGGAACAACTAATTAACCCCAAATAAAAAACAGTAAAGAAAAACAGATTTATAAATAGCTTTTGTTTGTTCATTCCTTCTCCTCTTTACTATTTTGTTTTATTCTAACCATTTGTTACATGCGTAAAAGGAGAAGAGATTGGCTCAAAAATTTGAGAGGTAATTTATTTTTGCAGTTGTGTTAGAATTGAACTGTAGGTTGATTGTTTCTCTTTTTGACCGGTTTCTGCGAAATTATTAACAAGAAATCTTAAGAAGTTTGTTGCTCTTAAGGTATCGGGGTTTTCTTTATTTATGAAAAATTCATAACTCGATTTTAATAATTTTTCACTTTCTTGATAATGTTTTTGTTTTAACAAAGTAATTCCTAATTCGCCTCTGGTATCCCAAATTTCCCAATTATCTTTGGGTAACTTGATTAATCTGTATTTCAAACATTTTTTAAAATGCTTTTGACTTAAGTCATAATTCTTAAGATGTCTATAAACTTTTCCTAACCAATAATTGCTTACGGCAATTAAAGGATGGTCAACCGAATATGTTTTTCGATATTGTTTTACCGCATCTAAAAAGTATTTTTCGGCTTTAGTAAAGTTACCTTTTTTGAATTGCAATACTCCCAGATTGTTTAATGCAAGTCCAACATCCGGATGATCTTTCCCTTTAAGTTTATATTTAAGTTGGTAGGATTTATTTAAATAAACTTCCGCCGAGTCAAGTTCATTTTTTTGCATATGTAACCAAGCAATATTATTGTAAGCTGTGCCTGCTTCAGGTCTGTTTTCCCCCAATACTTCTAAAATTACTTGCAGCGATTTTTTATAATATTCTTCGGCTTTATCCAACTTACCCGCATCCGAATAATTATAAGCCAGATTATTCATCATGACCGCAATATTTCTTGATTTTTCCCCTTCAACTTTTTTGGAAATTTCTATCGCTTCCAGATAAAGCTTTTCGGCAATATCATATTGACTAAAATGCATTTTTACAATTGCCAAATTATTTAACGCATCACCATAAATTTTTGCCGGTTCTTTCAATACATTTCTAAAAATGCTAATGGATTTTGAATATAAAGAATCCGCTTTTTTATAATCTCCAATCCAATCATAATAAAGTCCCAAATCATGTATACTCGTAGCTGTTTCTTTACTATTTTCTCCATACAGGCTTAAGTTAATTTCATAAGCTTTTTCAAGAAAGGGTTTTCCCTTATCGTATTCGCCTAAATTAACATAGGTGTTACCAAGTGTGCTTCTTATTGAAGCTTCAACTTCCGGCTGATTTTTCAGTTCGGTATTTACATCTTCTGCTGCTTTATCCAAAATATCGTAAACTTTTACATCCCTGCCAATTTCACTCGGATCAACGGACGATAGAATACTCGTTAAAAATTCGTTTACCTTTTCATATTTTTGATTTTCTGTCTTTGCTTTATCCCTTTCCCTTGCGGCAATTCTCCCTTGATAAATAACGGCTGCTATACTTGTAAGGATTATTATGTTAAATAGGATAAATAAAGCCACGCCGACTTTATGTCTTTGCACGAACTTTGTAAATCTATAGCCGAGTGTATCCTTCCTTGCTTTAACCGGCAATCCTTTTAGATAACGGTTGATATCATCAATCAGTTCTTGAACGGAAATATATCTCTGCGATACATCTTTATGCATTGCTTTTAAAACTATATTGTCGAGGTCGCCTTTAAGTTTACTTAATGATTTTTCGGAAATGTTTAACTTTTGTCGGGTTCCTTCTTTGGTTTTTTTAATCTTTAGTATTTCGCTCGGTCTTACAATTTTTTCTTCGGAGATAATTTTGCTTATAGCTAACGGTGAACTACTGTTAACTTGATATGGTTGCTCCCCGGTTAGTAATTGATATAAAATTACTCCAAGTGAATATACATCGCTTGCGGTGGTGATATTATCACCGTTTATTTGTTCGGGACTTGCATACTCGGGAGTAAGGTGCATCATTTTGGTTTGTGTAAGTTTAATATTTTCTTGTACTAAACTTTCATCAAGTAATTTGGCTACTCCGAAATCCAACAGCTTGGGTCTGCCTTCCGCAGTAACTAAAATATTACCAGGTTTTAGATCCCGGTGAATTATCAGATTTTGATGTGCATATTGAACAGCGGAACAAACAGTTGTAAAAAGTTTTAGTTTTTCTTCAATATTTAAATTATTGTTACTGCAGTATTCTGTAATCGGAGTTCCTTCAATATATTCCATTACCAAGTATGGTAAACCGTCAATGGTTTTTCCGCCATCAAAAAGTTTAGCAATATTCGGATGTTGAAGATTAGCAAGTATTTGCCGTTCGTTTTCAAAGCGTTTTATTAAATATTTTGTAGTTAATCCTTGCTTAAGAATTTTTATTGCAACCTTTTGTTTAAATTCCTTATCGGCTCGTACGCCAGTAAAGACAATTCCCATACCCCCAATGCCAATTTCCTTTTCAATTAGGTATTGACCAATGCACTTACCAATTAGTGGGTGAGGTTGGTTTTTATCGAACGAAAATATTTTCTGTTGGTTGGAAGCAATTTCTAAAAAATCTTCGGTAGATTGATATGAGTCAATTAAAGAGCGTACTTCCTCAATATATTTTTTTTCTTTGGAAGACAGATTTTTAAAATATTTTTCCCGTTCAACCTCATCTAAGGATAAAGCTTTTTCGAAAATAGCTTTTAGTATTTCATTAAAAGTGTTCATGAAAGAAAAAGTAAAGATTAGTTAATTTCCCGGTACAACCAGGCTTTCGCAAATTTCCAATCTCTTTTCACGGTAGCCACGGAAATATTTAAAACTTCTGCAGTCTCTTCAATAGTTAAACCTGAAAAGAATCTTAACTCTACAATTTCGGAAGATCTTTTTTCTAACTTTTCTAATCTGGTTAGTGCTTCATCAAGGCTGAGTATATTATCTTCGGTTTGGTTTAGGATTATGTTGTTATCATCTAAAGACAATAAGGTTTTGCCCTCACCTCTTTTTAAGGCTTTTCTCTTTCTTGCATAATCAACTAGAATTTGTCTCATCGATTTTGCGGCTATTGCAAAGAAATGAGATCTGCTTTCCCATGAAAGTTTTTGATCACCGATAAGTTTAATGTAGGCTTCATGAACTAATTCGGTTGTTTGCAAGGTGTGTTTTCTGTATTCGTTGTTTAGATATTTAGAAGAAATCCGTCTGAGTTCATTATATACTACAGGCATAATTTTGTCCAAAGAAAGATTATCACCTTGAGACGCTCTATTTAAAAGCTGTGTTATATTTTCAGATTTATGCTTATACATAGCTAAAATAAGACTTTTTATGTTAATATAAGAAAATATATAATATTATTTTAACACAAATGATACAAATCACAAATTTTTTATAAAAATAAAATATTCCGGGATTATTAAATCAGAGTTAAGTAGTTGTAAAAAAGAACAAAAAATACCCGAAAAATGCACTATTGAATCCGGAGTGGTTTCGTTTATCGAACGAACAAGATTTTAGGTAATTACTTTTAATTTACCGATATTTACGGCTTATTTTAATTTTTAATAGGTAAAAATGAAAGAAATAAGAAATATTGCCATTATTGCGCATGTAGATCACGGTAAAACAACATTACTCGATCAAATATTAAAACAGTGTGAAGTTTTTAGGGATAATCAAATTATACAAGAAAGATTTATGGATTCTAATGACTTGGAACGTGAGCGGGGAATAACAATACTTGCAAAAAATATCAGCATTCCCTACAAAAACTATAAGCTGAATTTTATCGATACTCCGGGACATTCGGATTTCGGCGGGGAAGTTGAAAGAGTGTTGAAAATGGCCGACGGTGTTTTACTCCTTGTTGATTCTTTTGAAGGTCCGATGCAAATTCAAATAACATCGTTAGATTATAGCGATTATGTAGGCAGAATAGGAATCGGCAGAGTATTTAGAGGAAAACTAAAACTTTCGGAAAAATTATCAATCATCAAAAGAGACGGTTCAATTCTGGACGCTAATCCGAAACAGCTTTTTATTTATGACGGATTAAATAAAATAGAAACCGAAGAAGTACCGTGCGGTGATATTTGTGCGATTGTTGGTGTGGATAATATAGATATCGGGGATACTATTGCTTCGAGGGAAGCACCCGAACCCTTACCGATTATTGCTATTGACGAACCTACTATTAGTATGACATTTACGGTTAACGATTCACCGTTTTACGGTAGGGAAGGAAAATATGTAACTTCCAGACAACTTCGCAACAGACTTTATAAAGAATTGGAATATAATGTCGCTTTGCGTGTTCAGGATACTAATTCACCTGATTCCTATAAAGTATCCGGCAGAGGAATTTTGCATCTTTCAATATTAATTGAAAACATGCGCCGCGACGGTTATGAATTGCAAGTTAGGGAACCTAAAGTTATTTACAAAGAAATCGACGGGAAGAAATCGGAACCGATTGAAATCCTTGTGGTTGACGTACCGGCGGAATTTGCGGGAAAAGTTATTGAATTGGTCGGTCAACGAAAAGGCGAAATGATTAAAATGGAAACCAAAGGTAATATGAATACTATTCATTTTCATATTCCATCGCGCGGGTTAATGGGACTAAGAACAAAAATATTAACTGCTACATCCGGACAAGGAATAATGCATCATAGATTTTATCAATATGAATATTTTAAAGGTTCAATAGGAAAAGCTAAAAACGGGGTGCTAATCTCCATGGGTGAAGGTCCCGCAACGGCATACGCAATCGATTCACTTCAAGACAGAGGAAAGTTTTTTATTGATCCGGGTGATATTGTTTATAAAGGTCAAATTATAGGCGAACATAATAAAGAAATTGATATCGAAGTAAATGTACAAAGATCGAAAAAGTTAACAAATATGCGGGCTGCCGGAGCCGATAAAGCAATTAAAATAACACCGGCTGTGAAATTGTCGTTGGAGGAAGCCCTTGAATTTATTGAAGAAGATGAAATGGTGGAAGTTACGCCAAAGTCAATCAGATTAAGAAAAATTTATCTCGATCCTAATCAACGGAAGCGGTACAACTTAAATAAAAAAGTATCATAAAATATAAATTTGTATATTTTATTTATGTGCTTTTGCGTAATTTTCAACTTCGTTGAAAACACGAAGTAAATTTTCGCCCCAGATTTTCTTTATGTCTTCATCGGAATAACCGCGTTTAATCAATTCCAGCGTT
This sequence comes from Melioribacteraceae bacterium, assembly GCA_027030245.1. Classification (GTDB taxonomy): domain Bacteria; phylum Bacteroidota; class Ignavibacteria; order Ignavibacteriales; family Melioribacteraceae; genus BMS3ABIN04. The sequence continues at coordinate 2,669 of JALVFE010000026.1, read as the reverse complement.
ATATTTTCCATTTCGCTTACGTCGTAAACTCCGTCAATTCCGCCGCCACCGTCAAAATCGGAACCGATACCGACGTATTCAATTCCAACTAATTTAACAACATGATCAATGTGATTGACAAAATCTTCCACGGTTGCCATAGATTGTGGAAATTTTTTGTTTAATTCGGAAAATGCATTTTCAAGTTCCCCCAATTTTTTCGGAGAGAGTTTTGAATAATCGCCAAACCTCTTTTTAAGTTTTACTAAAGCGGAATCCCTTTGAGGATTCTGTTTCGGGGTTTTAATATATTCGTTCACCAAAGTAAGCTGAATTATTCCACCCTTTTGGGCAAGCAATTTTATCATATCATCTGTCATGTTCCTCGGATGATTGCAAAGTGCACGACAACAGCTGTGTGATGCTATAACTGGCGTTTTGGAAATCTTTATAACATCATAAAATGATTTGTCGGAAATATGTGAAACATCAATCATTATTCCGAGACGGTTCATTTCCCGAACCACTTTTTCTCCGAATTCAGTTAAGCCTTTATCTTCACTTTCATCAGTGGAAGAATCACAAATATCGTTGTCTTTTGTATGGCAAAGTGTGATGTATCTTGCGCCTAAATCATAAAACTTTTTTACCAAAGATAAATCTTTCCCAATCGGGTAACCGTTTTCCATCCCGATTAATATAGCTCTTTTTTTACTTTTAGCAATTTTATAAATGTCATTAGTTGAATATGCAAGCTCTGCTAAATTTGAATTTTTACTAACGTTATTATGAATTAAATCGAAAATATCTAATGCTTTTGCCTTAACTTTTTGATAACCTTGCGGATTTCGTTCACCTTGTGCAGTCCAAACTATAAAAAACGCTGCATCCAAACCGCCTTTTTTCATCCGTGGAAAATCAACTTTACCGCTGCCCTTTTTCCGGGAGTCATGATATTTCGATAGATCGAAAAACGGATCGGAATTTAAGTGGATCGGTGTATCGAGATGTGTATCTATTGTTAACGCTTCTAAATGAATTTGATGTGCCTCTTCAGTAAAATATCTTTCCGGCGTACATGAAATTAAAAGTAAGATAAATGAAACAAGTGCAACACTAATTTTGATTGATTTCAAGATAACCTCGGTAATTGATTAAGTTTATTAAAAGATATAAAGATTTGAGATAAAAATCGGGATTAATTTTGTAGGAATAAATGGATTGTAATTTTAGTTAGTATAAATCCCGATTCATCGGGATAACAGCGGGATGCTCAAATTCTAATTTCCCCGGAAATAACTTTCCGTATCATTGCTTTACTCTTCCAACTTTTAAGTTTTCTTTCGGCTTTTAGGGCATCGGATTTAGAATCAAAGGCCTGAGTAAAAACGAGTTTCCAAGGGCGGTATCTTGAAGTAAATCCCTTTTCAATGGAATTATGATAAACTAATCTACGTTCGGGATTTTCAGAAACGCCAATGTAAAATTTATCAGCGGAAAGGGATTGCAATATGTAGAGGTAAAACTTCATACAAATAAAAAACCCAAAAAATAATTTGGGGTAAATTTTGCTCCGCGTGTATCCCGATATTCATCGGGAGAACCTACATCCCGATCTTGATCGGGATAACAGCCGAATGCTCAAATTCTAATTTCCCCGGAAATAACTTTCCGTATCATTGCTTTACTCTTCCAACTTTTAAGTTTTCTTTCGGCTTTTAGGGCATCGGATTTAGAATCAAAAGCTTGGGTGAAAACGAGTTTCCAAGGGCGGTATCTTGAAGTAAATCCCTTTTCAATGGAATTATGATAAACTAATCTATGTTCTGGATTTTGAGAAACACCGATGTAAAATTTATCAGCGGAAAGGGATTGCAATATGTAGAGGTAAAACTTCATACAAATAAAAAACCCCAAAAATAAATTTGGGGTAAATTTTGCTCCGCGTGTATCCCGATATTCATCTGGAGAACCTACATCCCGATCTCGATCGGGATAACAGCCGAATGCTCAAATTCTAATTTCCCCGGAAATAACTTTCCGTATCATTGCTTTACTCTTCCAACTTTTAAGTTTTCTTTCGGCTTTTAGGGCATCGGATTTAGAATCAAAAGCTTGGGTGAAAACGAGTTTCCAAGGGCGGTATCTTGAAGTAAATCCCTTTTCAATGGAATTATGATAAACTAATCTATGTTCTGGATTTTGAGAAACACCGATGTAAAATTTATCAGCGGAAAGGGATTGCAATATGTAGAGGTAAAACTTCATACAAATAAAAAACCCCAAAAATAAATTTGGGGTAAATTTTGCTCCGCGTGTAGGACTCGAACCTACAACCCTTCGGTTAACAGCCGAATGCTCTACCATTGAGCTAACGCGGAATATGAAATAACAAAAAGTAAATTTTCAAGGACTGTAAAATATGTGAATGTTTTTTATTTGTCAAGTAAAGTTTTTTCATTTATTTAACAATTATTTCTCTCTTTTGGGTGTAAATTCATTCTTAGTTGAAAATAAAAAAGGAGACTCCCAAAAAATTAGTAATTTTTGTTTTCTATAAATAAAAAAAACTAAAAGGAGTCTCCAATGCAAAATACAAATAATAGGGATAAAAATCTAAAATGGTTTCAAAATTTAGGAATAGAAGAACAACTCAACATATTCCAAGATTATACGGAAATGTTAAGAAT
>JALVFE010000025.1:225000-248780 GCA_027030245.1 Melioribacteraceae bacterium | reverse complement strand
TTTTTCCTTTTTTTTTTTTTTTTTTTTTAAAAAAAATTAATATTTTTTTTTTTTTTTTTTTTTTTTTTTTTTTTTTTACTTTAAGTATATAACTTTAACATCATATTAATTTACATGAAATATAGTAAGAAAATATTAATTTTAACCATACTTGTTGCTTTCGTTGTTACCTCATGCGGCATAACGGAAGTAAACCCGCCAAAACATAAAACCGAGATAAAATTTGAAGTATTAGCCGACGGAGTAGGGAATAAAGACGGGAAGGTCTCACCTAGTGAAAGAGATACTATTTTGAATTTTTTTAAGAGGGAAAAAGAAGCTTGGATTATTGGCGCAATTAAATTAGAATATAGAGATACAACCGTTTTTATTGTAAAAGCCGAAGATGTTGTTGAAATGTTCGGCATGGCTAGAAATTTAGGTCCGTTTGCATCACAAGCCGAATTGGTAAATTCTGTTAGAGAGATAAAAATACCGTGGCTTGGTATTTATGTAGTAAAAAAAGATGGTCAGATTTATTATGTAGATAAATTTTTCAGGGCATTTGGTGGCTCTGTTATCAACAATATTGTTGAACTAAAAATTGAATAAACGCTTTGATATTTGTTAATTACCCTGGAGGGTAAAATGCAAAATATTGCCGCAAAATACCATATTCTTCTTTTCTTTTCTCTTATAACAATCTTTTTACTAATCAAATGTGATAATAACGTAGAAGTAAAAAAGAAAAAACCTCTTGTAGCTGATGCCGGGCCGGATCAAACAATACCGGCGTGCAGTTATGTAATAATAGACGCAAGTAAAAGTTATTTGGGCGAAAACCCCGGAAGAAACCCTTTGTATGAATGGACTCAAGATCCGGGCAACCCCGAAAAAGTTGCTGAAATATGGACGGGAGACAATAAAACACATTTGGTAAGTTTTGTAAAGGAAGGAGTATACAAATTTACTTTGGTTGTAAGCAGCGCCGAAGGTAGAAGCGAACCCGACGAAGTAATAATAACCGTTACACCCCGGTTAAAAAGTGTTATTGTCGATCCGAGGCTTGAAATTTCTGCGAGGTATTATCTAAAGAACCAACATAATGTTATTAAAGAAGAAGATTTGTTGAAACTTGATACCTTAGCGGCAAATATGGTTGGATTTACTGCTCCCAAGGTTAGTTCGTTAGAGGGATTACAATACTGTAAAAACTTAAAGGTATTGGAGTTAAATTTGCAAGATATTACCGATGTTACACCCCTAAGAAACTTAAAGCAGTTAAAGCGTTTGGGAATTAATCAAAATTATAATTTGGAAGACATTTCCCCTCTGGCGGGATTAACAAATTTGGAATACCTTAATCTTGATACTGATCTAAGTATAGAAGATATCTCGGTTTTAAAAAATTTAACGAAATTAAGATTCTTTAATATAATGTATGATACCCTAATTACCGATGTAAGTGTTATAGAAAATTTTAAGCAGTTGGAAGATTTGGAATTGAGCAACCAAAAATTGAATAATATTGATTTTGTATCTAACCTGACAAAATTAAAGGCGTTGTGGATATCGGCATGTAATATCAATGATATAAAGCCAATTTCAAATTTAATTGATTTAGATTTTTTGCATATGAAAGATAATAAAATTGAAGACATTACTCCGTTAAAGAATCTCAAAAAGCTTGTTAGACTTTATTTAAGTCGGAATAAGATAAAGGATATTTCAGTACTCGAATTTTTACCTAACCTTAATAAAATAATATTAGATGAGAATAAAATAGAAGACATCTCACCGTTGGTAAAAAACGAAGGAATAGGAATGGGTGATTTTGTTAGTCTGGTTAAAAATCCCCTTAATGAAAAATCGATTAACAAATACATTCCGGAATTACAGCAGAGGGGTGTTACAGTGTATTGGTAAAATTAAAAGGGAGGATTAAAAATGAAATGAAGAAATAATTAAACCGCCATTGTGCCGCTACACAACAGCGGTGTAAAAGCAAAAAACAACCCGTTAAATCCTGCTTAAATTAAAAAGCAGAGCGCTATTTTTTTATCAACATAATCCCCTTTTTCATTAACTTACGGTTACCTTTTATTTTAATGCAACTGGTGTAAAAGAAATTTATACTGCTTTCCAGTGACCGGGAACCCAAATCCAGCCGCCTCTGACTTTTTTCCAATGACCGTTCACCCAAACATAACCGTGTCGTTTTTTTACCCAATGACCTTTAACCCAAACGTATCTGCCGGATTTGTTTACTTTCCAATGCCCTGCAATCCAAACATGGTTTGGTCTTGCTTTGTGGGGAACTATCACTACTTTTGGTGCTTTCGGTCTTACTTTAACTATAATTTGAGCGTTAGTGTTTATGGAAAATCCGGATAAAATAAATAATGTTAACGATAGAAAGATTACTTTTTTCATTTTTAACTCCGTTTTGTTTTGCGATTGTTTATCCGGCAATATTCATCAACCGTGCCAAAGTCTTGAATTTCGTTAACGTATTGAATTGTAATGAGTTAGAGAACGATTAAATATTTTTTATTTGCCTGCGGATTAAAATATTTTGCCTGAAAAGAATTATTCAGGTTTTAATTTTACATTGCAGGACAACCTGCCGGGTTGTCCGAAAACAAACATGACTAAACAGAGAGTTGTAGGACAACTTAGCAAGTTGTCCTACAAAAGTTCGTAAGTGTATGGCTAAACGGCAGCTGCTGGTGAAATGTTTTGTAAATAATTTCTCATGGTTTCCACTTTTTTATTAGCTTTAATTTTTTTGTAATATTTCAGTGCTTCTTTGATGTGGGTTTTGGCTTCTTCCGCGCGGTTTGTTTCTTTATAAATCTCTGCTAGTTCTTCGGTGGCTTCCGCTTCATTTATTTTGTTCATTTTGTCTTTATTCAGACGTATGCTGTTTTCAAACAGTTCTTCGGCAAATTCTATATTTCCCAAATTTTTCTGAATTAAAGCTTTTACTCTGTAAATATCGGCTATTGTTAATGTGTCGTTTAGTTTGTAAGCAATTTCCATTGCTTTATCCGTAAAAATTTCTGCGAGTTCGGGTCTTTCGGTTTGGGAATAAATATAAGCTTTTGCGATATAAGAAATTGCACAATTGGATAAATAATTATATTTGAGAGAAGTGTTAATACTTTTATTAAAATCTTCCAAAGCTCCTTCGTAATTTTTCATCTTTGTTTTTACCATACCCATATTGTGCGTTACGCGTGCAATTAATTTGTGGTTTCTTAATTTTTTATATATGCGCAAACTGTTTCTGAAGTTCTTAAGAGCTTTCGGGTAATCGCCTTGTATATTGTATAAAATACCAAGATTAGTTTCGAACATTGCTTCGGTTTCGGGATCTTGATTGTTGTACAAGTATGCTTTACCTCTTTCGAAATGTGCCGCTGCTTTGTCTATTTCTCCGCGTTCACCGTAAATTGTTCCGAACATATTTTCGCACCGTGCACAGCCAATATTATCCGAAAGGTTTGTAAAGATGTAATATGCTTTGCGGGTATATTTCAGAGATTCGTCCCAAATACCTTGTTGCCAATTAATTTTAGCAAGAGCTAAATAAGCATTGGCTTTTACCGGATCAAGTAGTTTGTTTTTGCTTGGTCGGTTTATCAAATCTTTATTTATTTCTTCGGCGATATCCAATTCGCCGTTGTCGATCATTATTTTTCCTAATTGCAATAGGAATTCGGATAATTTATCGCCTTCCAAATTTTCTTCGGCAAAAGTAATTACCATATCGATTTGCGCACGTTTATCGCTGCCTTCGCTTATTTCCGCATCAATCTGTAAATAATCGTCTAAAACATCGTTTTCTATTTGGTAAGGCTTACCGATTAGTTTTGAGTAAAACTTTTCGGCATTTTGTTTACCGACGAAGTCTTTTAGAATTTCCTTTATTTCCTTTAACAAGTTTATGTTATTTGTCATTCTTTTCACCAAAGGTTAATTAACAGGTTGTTGGACCGATTTTTTTAAGAAAATTATTTCTTCTATTTGTTCTTGAGCATTTATTTTTTTGTAATATTGCAAAGCAACATCCAGAAAAACATCTCTTTCGGAATCTTTACCTAAAGAATCATAGACTTTTGCTAATTCCAATGACGTTTCCGCAATATTCATTTGGTTCTTGTATTTCTTATTTATTCGTAAACTGGAAAGTAAATAATTTTCCGCCAAGTCGAAATTTCCCAGGTAATATTCCAGTTTCCCTTTTATTTTGTAAATATCCGCAATTGTTAATTTGTCGTCTGTGCCATGTGTTACTTCAAGAGCTTTATCGGCAAAAGCGTTTGCAAATTTCCACTCTTTCAATTCGGATAGAATGTTTGCTTTATTTAAGTATGAAAGACCCAACAAACTATGAAAACCGTTTTCGAGTGATATCTCTATGCTCTTATCTATTTCGTTTAATGCGGAATGAAAGTATTGCTGATCCATATAAACCATTGCCAAATTGTGTCTTGCTTCGGCAATTTTAAGCGGTTCGTTTAATTTTTCGTAATTGGTAAGAGACTTTTGGAAAAATTCGGTTGCAAGTTCGAAGTTTTTATAAATGCTGTAAATTACGGCAATATTTTGATATAACATTGCGCTCATTAGCAAATGCTCGTTTTGGTCTAAATACGATAAACTTTCTTCGAACAATTTTTTTGCTTTAGAAAGATTTCCGAGTTCGGCGTAAAAAGTTCCGAGTGTATTTTTACATTTTGCCAGACCGAGTTTATCATTTATTTTATCGAATATTTTTTGTGATTTTTTAGCATACAAAATGGCTTTTTCGAAATTTGTGATCCGTGCATAAAGGTTGCTTAAACCAAGAAGTACTTCCGCAGATTTTTTTTCGTTACGGTTTAGCTTTTTGGCTTTGTTAAGTATTTCTTCCGCCAAATTGTATTTTCCGTGCGAAATACAAAGTTGACCGAATTTCAAAAGCAAGTCGGTATATTTTTCATGTTCAAGATTCTTTTCGGCGAAAGTAATTGCTCTGTCCAATTCCATTCTTTCTTTAGCCGGTGTAAATTTAACTTCCAGCTGTTTCTTATCGGTTTCGCTTAAATAATCGGGTTGTTTTATCGTTATCCCGTATTTTTTAAGTACTCTTTCGTTAAAATCGCTTACTTGTTTTTTCTCCATAAAGTTTTTCAGTAGATTCTGAATATCCTTTATGAAATTGTTATTATTTGAATTTTTATTAGTCATCCTGAACATTATTTACGAAACCGTAACGTGAAAAATGAGGTAATTCCGCATAATAAACGGCTAAGAAACCATTGTCTACGTCAACAACAATATGATCGTAATTTGCTTTTACTAATTTTCCGTTACCGTCGATGTAGTAAAAGTCAACTTTATTCGGATTGATTCCCGATAAATCGACACCGTAATACCCAATTGAATAAAGAACAGGTTTGTTAAAAGTACTTGGCGACGGTGAAAAATCGGCTGTTACTGTTTCACTATCGAGAGTGACTCCCATTTTCTTAAGTCCGTCGTAAGCGCCGGCGGGAACATACAATTGACCTTCAACATAAACGTCGCTGCTCATTGTTCCATAGAAATAAAAACCACCGCCGTTTGCTCCGTTAATCCACTTGCTCAAGTAATATTGTTCTTCGATAGAGTTTTTTTGGTTATCGGAAAAGGCTAACCAATGTTTATCGGTTTGCTGTTGTTGAATTTGTTTTTCTACCGGTTCTACCACGGAATTTTCGTCTTGGCAACCGAAGAGGAACAAAGTTCCGATTGCGAGTATTATTAATAACTTTTTCATTTTATTTTCTCTTTGTTGTTTTTTTGTTGTTTTCGATTCTTATTAAACAAAGCTCGTACCATTCCGGAAAGATTAGATTTTCCGCTGTTTTGAGCAATTTTATAATTTCCGATATGTAATTTTTACTTTTCATATTACCTGTTTGTAAATTTTTTTTACAAAATATTTTGTTTGTTTTGCTTGTTCAGGTTCCGGTATATCCCGGAACCTAAACAAAGATTATTTATATGACTTATCAATACAAAAAGAACAATTGAGTAAATACTATCTGGTCCAACCGTATCTTGAAAAATGATTTAATTGTGCTTTTTCAACATAAAGATATTTCCAGTCGGTGTTTATCCTGATCTTTTTATAAGAAATCGATTCCGTTGTCCCATCGGGATTAAGATATTTAAAATCGAAATTTTCGGGATTAATATTTGATAAATCAACGTTGCTAAACATCAAGTCCAATTCAACCGGAATATTAAATGTAAACGGCGAAGGGGACAATTCGACTGCAAGATTTTCTATATCGAAAGTAATATCGAATGTTAATTTACCCTCGAAAGCGCCGGCGGGGATGGTTAACGTAGCCGACATATTAACTTTTCTGCCGTTGTAATCGACCCAATAATTCGATTCTCTGATAGTTCCGCCTTTACTTCCGTCTATTGTGTAACTTTTCGAGTAAATGGAAAATCCGTCTCTAGAAAAATTGGTATTAAGATTAAAGAAACTGAATCCCGGATCTTTTTCTTTTTTAGCTATTGTGCCGCTATCTGTATTTAACGAGGGTTCGACTAACGAATCTTGTTTTTGACAGCCGAAGAACGTTAATGATACGAGTACTAAGATTAAAATTAACTTTTTCATTTATATTTCCTCCTTGTTAGAATTCTAATTTATTAGTTAACAAATCCGTATCGTGAAAAATGTCTTAGTTTAGCTTTTTGTACTTCGATGTACCCTTTTTTAATATCAACTTTGATTTTATCATATTTTACTTTTTCAATTGATCCGTCCGGAGCTTGGTAGACAAAGTCAATGTTCCTTGGATCAACATTGCTTAAGTCCAATCCTTCAATCTTTAGATTATATTCTGCATCTTTATTAAATTGCATGTGAGGATAAAATGTAGTTAACCCGTTTTGGCTGTCAATTAAAAGGGTTATGTCCGTTTGACCATAAAATGCTTTTTTAGGAAATTTAATTTTAGCGTCGATCTTTACTTTACCGTGAATTCCGCCTTCGTATTCGGTTTTGAGTCGTATTTCTCCGCCTCTCTTACCGTTTATTTTTCTGTGTGAAGCGAAATTTTTTTCAATACTCATGTTATCGGATTTAGGTAGTGTAATCCAGTTGGGTTGCTGAATGTTTTGACTACTGTCGATGGAATTAATTTCCGGAACCAGCGGATTATCGGCTTCATGGCAACCGAACATAAAAATATTTGCTAGTGCAAGTAGGATAATTAGCTTTTTCATTTTGTTACTCCTTATTGTTTGGTTCTTTTTGCCAAATATTGCAATGCACGTGCCATAATAAAAACTTTGGATTTCCGTATGTTTTTAAAGAACGGATGATTTCATGTATGTAAAAATTACTTGCGGTGTTACCGGAGTGTAAAATTAGTTTACAAAAAGATGGAGATAGTTTAATGTTATAGAATAAAAACGTCTTGAAGAATTAGTTGTTGGATTCAGTAATATTGGAATTGATATTTTCTTGATCCGTTGACTTGTCTTTATATTTTCTTTTGAAAGATACAGTAAAGACCGTACCGACGTCCTTTTCGCTTTGGATTGAAATTTTGGCGTTGTTGATTTCAATGCATTTCTTTACCAGAGAAAGTCCCAAACCGTTCCCATCGAATTTTCGCGTATAACCACGGTCTTCTTGACAAAACGGTTTAAATATTCTTTCTTGGTATTCTTTTGAAATTCCTATTCCCGTATCTTTAATTTCTACGTTAACAAATTCATCGTCGTGGGAAAGATTTATTTCCACTTTCCCTTCGTAAGTGAACTTGATTGCATTGTCAATCAATTGCACGAAAATTTGTGTAACGGTATAGTCATCGGCTTCGATATAGCAAGTTTTTTTCAGATTATTGTTTAGTTCCAATTTGATGTTTTTGGATTCGGCTTGTGTTTTAAATTCAAATAAAATAGGTTTTATAATATCTTCCGCCAAATCGCAATCTTGAAATGCAGGTTGGTAAGTCCCGTTTTGCAGTTCGGACATATTAAGTATTAGGTCGACGGTGCGGATTAATCTTCTGCCACCGTTCTCAATCATGTTAAAACTTTCCATTAAATCGGTAATACCAAGTTCCGATATTTCCTCCTTTAAAAGATTTGTAAAACTTAAAATGCTGTTTACAGGGGTTCTAATCTCGTGTGAGATTTGAGCAAGGAATTCGGATTTTAATCGATCCGATTCTTCGGCTTTTTCTTTCGCCTCGATTAAAGCTTCTTCGAATTCTTTAATTTTTGTTATATCTTCAACCGTTCCTTGGTATTGTATTATTTCTCCTCTTTCGTTTTTTAAAACAGAAGCATTTTCCTGAATATAAATAGGATTACCGTCGTATTTTTTCCATATTGATTTAAATCCGATTACCTTTCCTTTGGTGAGCAATTCTTGGTTGAATTTTTCTCTGTCGAAATCAACAAAATTTTCAGGATTATTAACATTCACCTTCATTAATTCTTTTTCAGAAGGATAACCGAGCATTTGTACCAATGCTTTATTTACCATTTTCACTTTACCTTCCGGCGTGTAAACATACATTCCGATTGGCGAATTCTCAAACAGTAACCGGAATTTTTTTTCGTTCTCGGAAATTTTTGCTTGTGCTTTTTTCCTCGATTCTATTTCGTCGAGCAATTGTTTGGTTCGTTCGTTAACGATTTTTTCAAGTCCGTTACGCAAGAGTAGCAATTCTTCTTTTTTTTCGCGCAGTTCTTTTACGGTATTTAAGAGGTCGGATTTTTGCCTAACAAGTTTCCGGTATATTTGCTTTTTAAATTCTTCAAAAATAAACGAATAAACAATTACAACTAAGAACGACGGAATAAATCTGAAAATAAAATGGTTTGAATATTGAATGGTTCCATTAATCAAGTGACCGAATTTAAAAAACAACAATATGATTAAGAACATCATTGTATTAACAATTATTCCGCGCTTGGAGCCTAACAAGAAAAACGTAAACAACGGATAAGTAAATATCCAAAGATGCCCGGTGTTTTCATCCCCGCCGGTTGCAAAAATTATTAGGAATAAAACACTAATTACTCCTACTCCGATTGAAGTAGCGGTAAAGTAGTTATTGCTCTTTTTTAAATAATATAATGCGGCCAAAAAGGAGAACATGCATGATAAATCCAATATTCCCATAGAATAATTATTTTCTAGTAACGAACCCACACCGAGAGTGAAAAGTATGATTATTGCAAACGTTGTAATTACATACAACATTCTCAACCGCATAACCATTTCCTCCGGCGTGTGCGAATCTTTTTTAGCGTTATTTAGAAATTCTTTTAGTTTCACAATTATTAATTACGATAATTAAAATTTATTTTAACAATTTATCCAAAGTCGGTCTTGTAATTCCCAATAATTTTGCGGTTTTTGATTTATTGTAATTCATTTTTTTGAGAACTTTCTTCGCATATGTTTTATCGAGAGTTTTCAAATCTGTTTCTTTGTATTTAATATCTAATCTTATTTGATCCGGTAATAAAATTGAATCGATTAAAGTTTTGATTTTTTTGTCGTCTTCTAATTTGCCGGTTAAAGATTTAAAATGTTCCAGTCGTAAAACACCATCCTCGGTTAAAACTATTGCTCGTTCAATAGCATTTTTAAGTTCTCTGATATTACCTGGCCACGGATATTGTATTAAAAATTGCAGCAATTCCGGTTCTATTTTTTTTACGGTGATTCCCAATTTTTTACTGTAATCGAGAACAAAATTTTCGGTTAATTTTAAAATATCGTCGCCTCTTTCCCGCAGCGAAGGAATATAAAGGGTAACTATGTTAAGACGGTAATACAAATCGCTTCTGAACAGTTTTTTGTTAACGAGCTCTTCCAAGTTTTTATTTGTAGCCGAAATAATCCGTACATTTATCGGAATGTCTTTCGTGCCGCCAACACGGCGAATAATCTTTTTTTCCACCGCACGCAATAATTTGGCTTGAAACTCAAGGCTCAAGTCGCCGATTTCATCCAAGAAAATAGTTCCTCCGTTTGCAACTTCAAACAAACCGGGTTTATTTTCTTTCGCTCCGGTAAAAGCGCCTTTAGCGTAACCGAAAAGTTCGGCTTCAAGTAAATTTTCCGGAATTGCTGTGCAGATAACATCTACAAAAGGTGCATCCGCTTGTTCGCCGTAAAGATGGATTGCCTTAGCAAGCATTCCTTTTCCGGTGCCTGTTTCACCAATAATCAAAACATTTGTTGCGGGGGATTTTGCAACTCGTTTGGCAAGTTCAATCATTTTCAATGCCGTGGTTGAACTGCCTAAAATGGAATCGAATGCATAATTCCGCTCGTCAATAAATGAGAAAGACTTTCGTTGTTTGAATAATTCCTCTTTCAAACGGGTTTTAATTTTTTCCCTGAAGATTTTTTTGTCGTGCGGAAGTGCAAATATGTTTTCGAAACCGAGTTTTGCCAATGTTATACCGAGCGATGCATTGTCGTCGTTGACAATGTGAAAAACAAACGGATCTTTCTTTCTGTCTTCTTCCAGAATAAACCGGAATAATTCGGTGCCCGAATCGGTTAAAAATACAATTGTTAAACCGTTGCCCGGAAAAGAAAAGTTATTCCGGAAAGTATTAACCGAAACGTTTTCATCCGTAATGCCGTTTAATGCACTTAATACCAATCCGTTTGCGGTTGAATCGCTTAATAATCGAATAACAATATTTTCTCTAAGTGTTGATTCCATTTATTTACTGAATTTATAAATACTCGGGCTGGATACTTTCCTTCCCGAAATACTATTCTGATGAAATAATTTGCTTTTAACTTTTTTGGGAAGGGTAAAAGTAAATTCCGTCCCTTTTCCCACTTTGCTTTTCACAGATAATTTTCCGTTGTTATTTTCAACAAATTCTTTGCAAAGGAGCAATCCTAATCCCGTACCTTTTTCGTTTTCGGTGCCTTCCGTAGTTGTGTTTTCCCCGACAACAAACAATTTCTCCAATTTCTCTTTCGGCATACCGATTCCGGTATCCGCAACTTTTACAATTACATCTTTCGATCTGTTATGAGCTTCCACGGTAATTGTTCCGTTGCGCGGAGTGAATTTTATTGCATTGGAAAGTAAATTCCGCATCATGGTTTCTACCATATTCCGGTCTGCAAAAACGATTAAGTCCGGTTCTATATTTGTAATTAGCGAAATATTTTTCTGCAGGGAATTTATTCTATAAATTTCGCAGACATGTTCAAGCTGTTCACTTAAAGAATAAGATTCGGGTAAAAATTCAATGTTGGAAGTTTGTAATCTTGACCACTGAAGCAAATTTTCCAACAATGCGAACGTACCGCTTGCGGATTTGTAAATATTTTCGGCAAATTCTTTTATATCTTCTTTGGATAAATCATCCAATTCATTTACCAAAAACTCTGCAAAGCCGAGCAAAGATGTAAAAGGACTTCGTAAATCGTGAGAAATAATGGAGAAAAATTTATCCTTGTTTGCATTAATTTTTTGGAGTTCTTTTTCCCGCTGATTAAGTTTTTCGTTAATCAAAGCCAACTCTTTGGCTTTTTGGACGGAGATAATTTTGTTATAATGAAGTTCTTCGACGTATCTTTTTATCGCGAGTTTGTTTTTCTTTTCGTTGGAAATATCGTAGAAGAAGATTACACATTTGTTGTTGTCGTTCGGATTAATAAAAATTTCTAAAAATTTTATTTCGGAAGAGCAATCGGTTTGAAATTCGAATCTCTGGGTTTTTTTTGTTTTGATTGCCGTATCAACTTTTTTGAAAAGTTTTTGTGATAATTTTTGTGGAACTACCGAATAAATTATTTCCCCCTTTGGAAGCTTGTTGTTCGTTTTTCCATTTTTATGGGAAGAAAAAACATCCAGTATTTTCCCTGTGTCGTCTATCAAAACGGCAATATTTTTTAGGAGTTTTAAAATCTGTTTTTCGGATTTCATAATAGTTTATTAATTGATACAAACCACTTCTTGATGCGTTATTATCGGTTTTCGGGGGAATAACTTTAAAAGAATTAAATATTACGGCGGAATAACGTAAATTTCTTTTACGATAAAATTTGTTTTATGAAAAAGGATTAAAAAGACAAATTCCTACATAAAAATAAAAGGATTTTAATGAAATTTTTTACCGGACTCAAAAATTATGCAGTGGTTCTGCTAATTCTTTTCGCTCAACCGGTTTTAGCCCAAACACTCAATTTGGAAAGGGAATTCAGAGGCGCATGGATAGCAACCGTTGTTAATTTGGATTGGCCCTCAAAACCCGGTTTGCCTGTAAGTAAGCAAAAAGAAGAGTTGAAAAAGCTTTTGGATATGCTGGCATCTCTGAATTTTAACGCGGTAATTTTCCAAGTGCGCCCCGAATGCGATGCGTTATATAAGTCGGATATCGAACCATGGTCGTATTGGTTAACGGGTAAACAAGGCAAAGCTCCCCAACCGTTTTACGATCCGCTGGAATTCGCAATTACCGAATCCCATAAAAGAGGAATGGAACTGCATGCTTGGATTAATCCATACCGCGCAGTAAGAAAAACCGGTACGTATAAAATTTCGGCAAAACATGTAACAAGAAAACATCCGGAGTGGATTATTACTTCCGGTAAATTGAAATATCTTAATCCCGGTTTACCTGAGGTAAGAAACTACGTAAAAAATGTAGTTGAGGAAATTATAAAGAATTATGATGTGGACGGAATTCATTTCGATGATTATTTCTATCCTTATCCACCCAACGAAATAAATAATGAAGATATAGCAGCATTTGCCCGGAATCCAAGAGGATTTAGGGATATTTCCGATTGGAGGCGCGACAATGTCAATTTGCTAATCAAAGAAATAAACAACGCTATAAAAAATATTAAACCATTCGTGAAATTCGGAGTCAGTCCGTTTGGTATTTGGAAAAATAATGTTCCGAAAGGTATTAAAGGCTTCGACGCATATAGCCGGATTTACGCCGATGCAGTAAGTTGGATAGGAGAGGGAAGTATCGATTATTTGGTTCCTCAACTTTACTGGCCTTTTGGCGGCGGACAAGATTTCGCAAAATTAGCGGAGTGGTGGAGTCTCCAGCGAAATGACTCTCAAGTTTATGGAGGCCTGGCGTTATACCGGGCAGGAAAGTGGAGGGCGGCCGAAATTCCCGAACAAATTAAATTTCTGAGGGAAAATCCTTTTGCGGACGGGTATGTTTTTTTCCGTGCCGCAAATTTGTTTTCAAACCCGAAGGGAGTTTCTGATTCATTGTTCCAAACTTATATGCGATACGGTGCTATTCCGCCGGTTTTTTACAAATGGAATATAAATGTGCCCGGTGTTCCTAAAAATCTGCAATTTATGAAAATTTCTGATTCGCAGGGTAGATTTGAATGGTACGGACGTTCCCCGAATGTGAGATATGTCATATTGACCGGAAAAATCGGTAAAAACCGCTCAACTTATTTGGGTGATAATCCGAATATATTGTACTTGACTGATAATAATTATTTTAACGGCAGTTTTATCCGGACGGATATCGAATTAAATTATGCCGTTGTGTCAGTTAACAGCGCCGGAGTGGAAAGCGGGATAAGTAACATAGTTTCCGCACCGCCGTTGTTAATGTTTAGTAATTATAAAAAACCGGGGAAATTCTCAATTAGAGTACTCCGGCAGTTAAACGAAGATTTTTACGATTTTGAATTTGAAGTGCCCGAGAAACAACATTTGGTAATTTGGTTAAAAAATTCGTTTGGTCGTACGGTGGCAAAATTTGCCGAATCGAAATTGGAAGCGGGTGTGTATAAAACTTTTTTGCCCGCTGATATTTTACAAAACGGGGTTTACTATTTTACTGTTTTTTATAAAAATAATTTTCTCGTTAAAAAAATATTATTGTTGAAAGGATAGGGCTGAATGGATAACACTTCTATTAAACTTTCCATCAAAAGCGATGCTAAAAATGTGAATTTCGTTTGCGAAACCGTAGGAAATTTTCTGAAAAATTTTAATGTCGATAAATCGATAATAGGTAAAGTGGAATTATGTTTGGCTGAAGCGCTCAACAACATTATACGTCATGCATACAAAAACAATCCCGAAAATTTGGTAAACATCAAAGCGGAAAAATCGGGGAACGAAATTAAAATTGCCTTAATCGATTACGGTATTCCCCGTCCTCCCGATATTGAACCATCGCTTTGTTTTGATCCGGAAGATATAGAAAATTTACCCGAAGGCGGTTTCGGTTTGTATTTAATTGAAAATTTAATGGATGAAAATTTCTATAAAACCGAAAACGGGAAAAACATATTACTTCTCAAAAAATATATCGGGATGAATTGACTTTTTTCTGCAGTCTAAAAACTTTTTCCTTCCGAAGTTGTAAAACACCATAAGTCGTAAAACCCCCAGCGGTTTTGTAATTAGTTATTTAAAATTGGTATTTTTTGTTTTACGCATTCGAAAAGTTATTCAAGTGAAAATTAAATTTATTGTTTACATAATTTTATCGTTTCTAACGGCAACCGTATTTGCCCAGGAAAATTCCGGAAGTCTTGCAATTAAGAAGAACAAACGTCCGGATAGTTGTCCGTTAATAAGACCGACGGCGCCTTCATACACGTTGATGGCAGGATACATTCTACGCGAAAAAGCGAACGAAGGCGATCCGTTTGCAGAGCACGAATTGGGTATCCGTTATTTGCTTGGCAGAGGTTTTCCGCCCGATACGGCTAAAGCGGTTTACTGGATTGAAAAAGCGGTAAAAAGCAACATTCCGGCAATTAATTTTAATTACGGAATAATGTTAAACAACGGAATAGGAGTTGAATGGAATCCCTTCAAAGCTTTTAGGAATTTTGAGAAAGCCGCAAAAAGCAATATGCCGGCTGCCCAATTTATGCTGGGTTTATTTTATCTCGATAATCTTGTGGTTAATAAAAATTTGATTGAAGCACACAAATGGTTCGAAAGATCCGCACAAAACGGTTATGCTGAAGCCGGTAAAATTTTAAAGGAACTGAGCAAAAATTCAAAAATAAAATTTAGTCCCGATACCGCGGTTGTTGAAAAGAAAAAAGTGGTAAGTGAAGAGCATAAACTTTCTCCCGCATTGGTTTCCAAACCCGAGGAATTCGAATTGGAATATCTTTCCTTTTCTTCCGATACCGCCGATATCAAATCCGGAAAGAACGACTTTGCCGAAAAAATGTTAAACGGTAAGCCCGCGGCATTAAGAAAATATTTGGGTATAACAGATACCACATTCGCTGATACGGATAGCTCGGGATTAACTTTGATTAATTCCGCCTCTCGAATCGGAAATCCGGAAGCGCTCTATTTGCTTGGGAATATCGAAGAAAATAAGAATACCGACGAAAGTAAATTGCATGCGTTAAGTTTTTATTTGCAAGCATATCGTCTCGGTTCATTTAAAGCGGTTGAAAATATTTACGGAATTTTGAACAGCGCGTTTATTAAACCGTATTTGGAAGAACAAATTAGAAAAGAAAATCCGCTTGCAATGTATGTTTGGGCAGCTTTAATCGCTTACGATTTCGATGTTTCAGTCACAAAAGAAGAAGCTCTGAGATTATTGCGCAAGGCAGCACATAAAAATCATGTCCCTTCCATGATTGAATTGGGACTTCTTTACAAAAACGGTTCGATGGTACCGAAAAACTATTTCAAAGCAAAAGAATTTTTCGAAAAAGCTGCGGCATTAGGAAGCAAAGAAGCCGAAATACGTCTGGCTTTTCTAAAAATAGTTGATCTTAAAGAAACAGGCGTTGATAAAGAAGTAGGACTTCTTAAGAAATATACAGACGAAGGTTCTGTAATTGCTCAGACCAATTTGGCGTATTGTTACGAAAACGGTATAGGCGTTAAACAAAACAAAGCACGGGCGGCGAAATTATACCGCATTGCGGCATCGCGTGGAAACAGAACGGCATATTCTTCCCTGAAAAAAATGTATGACGAAATAAGACCTGCCGATCAAATTTTTCAAATTTTAAATTAATTGACTATTAATAATAATATTCCTATAATTGTATCAATAATTTGTTTAATAATCTGCAGTTTTAGTAAGTCATTCCCCTGCAAGTTAAAAGAATCTTCCTTTTATTCGATGATGTAATAGTTAAAGAAGTTTAAATGGATGAAACACTATAGATATTTTTTCTTATTTATACTTTTTATCTCAATAAAAAGTTATGGATATTTACCGACCGTTGATAGAACTATCGATAGCTTAAAGTATATTTTAAAAATTTCCAACGGTGCCGAAAGAGTTGATTTACTGAATAAAATCGCACATTACTATTCTTTTTCGGACAAATCCCAAATTAAACCTTATGCCTCCGAAGCTTTAAAGCTAGCCGAAAAAATAAAGTATTTGGAAGGAACCGGAAATGCGCTGAACAATTTGGGCTTCGGTTATTACATTAATAATCAATTGGATTCCGCAAAGCTTTATGCCCAAAAAGCATTACGGTTTGCCGGAAATAATAATCTGCCGCCAATAGAAGCAAAAGCATTGAACCTTTTCGGATTATTGGAATGGAAAAAAGGAAATCTTGAAAACGCGCTTGAAAAGTTTAATAGCTCACTCGAAATTTCGAAAGAACATAACTTGAAAGAAATAGAAGGTAAATCTCTAAACTTTCTCGGTTTGGTTAATCATTTAATGGGAAGATATTCTTTAGCCATCGAGTATTTTATTAACTCGGTTAAGATTTTCGAGAATAACAACGACAAACTCAATGCGGCAATAACGCTTAACAATTTGGCAAAAATTTATAATGAAATCGGAAATTTTGAAAAATCGATAAAATATTCGGATGCAGCATTAAAATATGCGGAAGAACTCCACGATCAATATTCGCTCGGGCGCGCGTTAAATAATTTGGGCGAAAGTTATACGGGGTTAAGTAATTATTCAAAAGCGCTCGAATTTCTGAGCAAGGCAAAAAAATTAAAAACTGAAATTAAAGATTCCGTGGGTTTGGCGTATGTTTTGGAAGATATTGCGGACTGCTACATCAATCTGGATAATCTAAAAGAAGCCGAGAAAGTTCTTAAAAATGTACTGAAAATCCGGGAAAAAACGGATTCCCCATTTTCGCGGATAAATTCACTTTTCAAATTGGCTGAAGTAAAATTAAAAACCGGAAAATTAACTGAAGCCAAAAGACTTATTGACAAAGGAATGCTTCTCAATCCGAAAGAAAAATCGAATGAGATACTTTTAACCGGATATAAACTTTTATCCCGTTATTACGAACTCAAACACGATTATAAAAATGCATTCAAGTACAATAATATTAGAGATTCTCTTCTCCACACAATTTTTAACGAGCAAGAAAACAAAAGAATTGCCGAGCTTGAATTAAAATATGATTTGGAGAAAAAAGAAAACAAATTGCTTAAGGGTGAAAATGAATTAAAAGAGCTTAAGCTTAATTACCAATCTGACATGATTACCTTGATAGTTATTCTTACGGTATTGGCCGTTCTTCTGATTGTCGTGTTAGTTCTTAGAATAAAAGCTAACAAACGAAGCAATGAAACCTTACGTCAGAAAAATTTACAAATAGAAAAAGTAAACAAAACGCTTGAGGAAAAAAATAAGCTGATTATGGAACATAAGGAAGAACTTGCCAAAATGGTAAATGTGCTGAAAAAAGAAGTGAGCGAAAGAAAAAAATACGAGCAGGAATTGATTTCGGCAAAGAATAAAGCAGAAGAAGCAAATAGATTGAAATCGGAATTTCTGGCCGGGATTTCGCATGAAATAAGAACACCGGTAAACACAATTTTAAGTTATGTATCACTCTTGAAAGAAGACCTTGGCGGAAACGGTGAATATGCCGACTTTTTCGATCCCATCCAAAATGGCGCTAGCAGGTTGATAAGAACGATCGATTCGATTCTGAACATGTCACAATTTCAATCCGGCGAATTCGAACTCTTCAAAGAAAAATTCGATTTATATAATGAAGTCTTGGTTAGCTTAACTAAAGAATTCGAGCCCGTTGCCGCGAAAAAGAATTTGAAATTAACTTTATCCAAAAGTATTGACGATACTTTAATATACGGCGATCAATATACCATCACTCAGTTATTTACAAATTTGGTAGATAACGCAATTAAATATACAAACGAGGGTTTTGTCCGTGTTTCACTGTTCGATAAAAACGAGCGGTATTTATACGTCTCGGTTGAAGATTCCGGAATAGGAATTGCCGAAGAATTTATTCCCGATTTGTTTGAACCTTTCCATCAAGAGGAAATGGGTTATAGCAGGGCTTTCGACGGTAACGGCTTAGGCTTGGCTTTGGTGAAAAAATACGTTGAAGTAAACAAAGGCAAAATAGAAGTGTTCAGTGAAAAAGGGAAAGGAACTAAATTTGTTGTTGCCTTGGAATTGGCAAACGTAAACATACCGAAAATGGTTAAAGATAGTTAATGTTACATTCCCAATCTTTCCAATCTCGATCTTAAATGTCTTTCGGAAATTTTAAGTAAACGGGCGGCGGCGCTTTTATTACCGTTGGTTTGTGAAAGAGCCTCTTTAATGATTTCCCTTTCAAAAGCTTTAACTTTCTTTTCGTAGCCGTCGGATAAATTTTGGGGATCGAGTAAAGAAATAATTTTAATTTGTTCAAGATGCGAAGGCAAATCGCTCAGGGTAATAACTTCATTCCGAGCAAAAATTACCGCTCGTTCAATTATGTTTTCCAGTTCCCTGATGTTTCCCGGATAATCGTGTTTCATTAATTTGTCTAAAGCTTCACGTGAAATGCCCGTTATATTTTTACCGTTCAGCTCGGAATATTTTTTTATGAAATGGTCAATTAACAGCGGAATGTCTTCTTTCCTTTGGCGCAGCGGGGGTAAATTAATTTGCACAACATTTAATCTGTAGTACAAGTCTTCTCTGAATTCTCCTTTCGATATCATTTCTTCCAGATTTTTGTTTGTAGCGGCAATTATTCTAACATCCACATTCTTTATTTTATTACTTCCCAATCTTGTAATTTCACCGAATTGTATAGCCCGCAATAATTTTACTTGTACGGATAAAGGAATATCACCGACCTCATCAATAAAAATAGTACCTCCGTCGGATTCTTCAAATCGTCCGATTCTTTGATTTACCGCGCCGGTAAACGCACCTTTTTCGTGACCGAATAATTCGCTTTCAAGCAGGTTTTCGGATAACGATGCCATATTTACGGTTACGAAAGGTTTTTTGCTTCTGTTTCCTGCGAAATGAATTGAGCGCGCCACAAGCTCTTTTCCCGTTCCGCTTTCACCCAAAATTAAAACAGATGCTTTGCTGTTACTTATTCTTAAAATTGTACTGAAAATTTCTTCCATTTTCGGACTTTTGGAAATAATGGATTTAATTTGAAATTTCTCGCGCAGTTGCTCTTTCAATTGTTTGTTTTCATAAATTAAATTTCGTTTTTCGTTAATTCGTTTGAGAAGGGTTTCAAGTTCGTCCAAATCTACTGGTTTGGTAATATAATCGTACGCACCGGCTTTCATAATATTTACCGCATCTTCTATGTTTCCGAATGCCGTCATTACCAAAATTTCGATTTCGGGATTTATTTCTTTTACTTTCTTCAGTAGCGATAAACCATTCATCTCGGGCATTCTGTAATCCGTAATGATTATATCGATAACGTTTTTAGAAATCAATTCGAGTGCTTCCTTTCCGTTACTAGCCGAAAGTATTTGAAAATTCCTTTTGCCCAAAAAACTTTTGAGCGATTGAAGCTGTGCTTCTTCGTCGTCAACTATTAATAAAGTAGGTGTTTCCATGTCTATTTTCTATTTAAATATTCAATTGGTAATTTTATTGTAAAAGTTGTTCCTTTGTTTTTTTCGCTTTCAACGTAAATTAAACCGCCGTGTTCATAGATTATTTTCTGAACAATACTTAATCCCAATCCCGTGCCTTCCGCCTTCGTTGTGAAATAAAGATTAAATATTTTATCAATTTTATCCGACTCGATTCCTTCGCCGTTATCGGTGATTTTTATAATTATATCCGATTCGGCTTTTTGCGTTGATACGGTTATGGTTCCGTTGTTGCGTATGGCATCAATCGAGTTTTGGATTAGATTGATTAAAACCTGTTTGATTTTATCTTTATCCCAAAATACTTTTCCTTTCCATTCTTCTTCGATTTTGAGATTTATTCTCTTTTCGGAAGTCAAAGGTAAATATTGCTGTTTAAGTTGTTGGAGTAATTCCGTTATGTTGAATTCAACGGGATTTATCTCTTCAGGTCTTGCAAATTTTAGAAAATTCTGTATTGACTTATTTATTCTGCGGACTTCGCTATAAACCAAGTTGGATAAAGTTTTATACTCGTCTTTGTTTTCCACGGGTTCAAAATCTTTGTTTAATTGCTGTGCAATTGTGCCTATTGCATTAAGCGGATTGCGTATTTCGTGGGCAATGCCCGATGCCAGTTCTCCCATTGCAACAAGGCGTTCTTTTCTTTGAATCTGTTCTTGAAGCTTCTTTAATTCCGTTAAGTCACGGAATACAAAAATAGTATTGTAATTTCCATATTCATCAACAAACTGAGTCTTGGAAACGAGGAGATTCTTGTGTAATTCATTTATTTTACAATCGATTTGCACAATCCGGGAATCGGAAGAGAATATCTCGTTACAAACTTTTTCTTCAAACAAAGAACGGAAAGTTTTTCCGTGAAGATTTTCCAATTCAGTTCCCAAAAGTTTTGAAGCCGAAGGGTTGGCAATTTTTATTTTTCCCGATTCGTCCGTAACAATAATGGCATCGTGAATGGAATTTAGAATTTTGTTGGAATAAGTTTCAATCGTTTGATATTGTTTTTCCAGTAAATCGTAATGCTGCCTGAAGAATATAAACGAAAAAACCAAGGAACCTACAACGATAAGAATTATACCGATAATAACGATTCTGCGTATTATTCTTTGATTTATTTTATCGAGAGGAGCAAGTGAAAATCCGGCGCGGAAAATACCGATTTCTTTGTTTTTATAATTAAATACGTGGAATGATTCGAAAACTTCCAAAGAATCATATTTGGCTATTTGCCATGTAAAACCGGTATCGGGATTCACATTTCCGCCGAAAGGTCGGTTATAAAACTCATCCGATTGAGGCAGATTACCTGCGGCAGCCAAAACATTCGATGAATCTTGAAGTAGGAGATAGACGATTCCGGGATTGCGTGTTAGATTTTTCATTAATACGCCAAACCCGATTTTTTTTCTGAAATCCAATAACTTATCGGCATTAACGTTCAAAACAATAGCTCCGTTGTCTTTGGTAGCCACTGCAACAACAAATCTGTAACCGTCTTCATACCTTGCTTCTTTTAAGCCTATTATCAGTGTGTCCGTCATATTTTCAAAAATAGGTTTCAGTTTTTCTTTGGGGGAAAACTTCGGGTCTTTTTCGAAATGAATTCTTTTATGACTTTGAAAAAGTTTTTCTCCTTTATTGTTAAAGATATTTATTCGGTAAAGTTTATTTTCTTCTGCAATCCGTTTAAGGGTTTTGTTTGAGATTTCATTATGCTCAAAGAGAATTTTTATCATATTTGCGTTGTTTAACAATCTGCTCTTTATCTCATTTTCTATATTTTCGTTTGCAAGCAGGGCATTTCGCGAAGATACCAGAATAGATTCCAAAAGTGAATGTGATTGAGCTTTCATTAAATCGAAAAGCTCCAATTTACTCTGATACAACTCCGTTAAAGCCGAAGAGAGAATAAGAATTGTAACGGCTAAAAAAATCAGAATAAGACTTTTCGGACCAATCTTAAATTTATTTTTTAAGTTATTTTTAACGCTCTTTTTCAATATCCCGATTTTTAATTTATTTTTTTCCAATTATCGAACGGTGGTTTTTTATTCCCTTTACAATATTCAGAATTTTTTTGTTATTCTCAACCGAAACGATTTTATTTTATGATAAGTGAAAGCTGAGATTTAGAAATCAAGTTTCAGATTTAACGTAACTGAATCATTGGAATAATCATACCAATAACTATTCGATTCGTTCAGTATTTTGTTGTATTGTAACATAAGAGTGAATCGTGATACTTGAGTCCAAGACAAATCGAATGATTTACTCAATCCAAAATTCAAAATTTCTTGTGTATCTTTTCTCAATATTGTTTCGTCAAAGTTTTCTTCGTCCAAGTATATTCCTTGCGCCGGATAATTTTTAACGTTATAGAAATAATTTCCTTGCAGTTTCATTTCATAAGGAAGTACTTGGGTTATTTGAAAATTGAAAGAAGAACCTTCGTTACTTACCGGGTCGTCGAAGATTTGGGATTCGTCATTATAAGCTAAATTCAGTGTACTTAAATCTTTCCCCGTACCGGAAAGAATATCTTTATATGTATACTGTGCTGCAATTCCCAAAGTTGGTAAAATCGATTGACTAATCCGACCGTAAATATTTATTTGTGAAAGGGAAGTTGCGGAGCTTTGGTAGAAGCCTCCCATTCTTCTTCCTCGGGTATTCAATGTCAGAATATCGGAATTTGAATAGTGTTTATTGTTAAAAATTATTCCGCCGATTAATGTTGTTTTGGTTTCAAAGCTTCTGGAAGCTTTTAATCCGAATGTAACAAGCAGATTGTTCAGTTCACTTAATTCTGTGTAGTTTGTATAACTTATGGAAGAATTAAATAAATAATAAACCGAATTTAATCTTCCTTTATAATTCAGATATGTATTGAAATATGTATAATCGAAGTAGTTATAATCATTTTTGTTTATACGTTGTTCCGCATAAATTCCCCACAACGTATTTTCCGTATTGTACCAACCCCCGAGCTGGTGCCAATAATAATTCCGCTCGGTTAAACTTTGGAATAATGTATAATTGTTATAGTAACCGATCCCGTATTTTTGGTAATAATATTCGAGACCCAGATTAAACGAATTTATATATGACCCTTCTCCGTTCGGCACATTAAAAGGATTCGAATTATATCCGTTCAGTGTTGAGAAACTTACCGATAATTGTGCGAATGAATTGAAGTAAAAAGAAATAAAAAAGATAAATACAATAACATATTTAGATTTTCCCGTTTTCATCGTTAACCCTTCTGTTTTGTTTAATAAACGGAGCAGCTGATCAAGCTGCCCCGTTGAATGTGTGTTTATTATCTTCTTCCGCCCCGTTTCCCTTTCGTACCGGTTCCGTCGCAGTTACCTGTGCCTTGTCCTTGACCCCTTCCTTGTCCGTTTTGCGGTGAAATACCGCCTTTACCTTTTCCGCCTCGCATACCGAAGCCGCTTTTACCGCCTTTGCCTTTTCGTCTGTTCATTCCGGCATTATCGTTAATTCCGTCACCGTCCAAATCAACAAAACCACGGTTGCCTTTACCCAGTTTTAGACCGTCATAATCGGGATCTAATCCGTTTGGAATTCCATCACCGTCTGCATCCGGAGCGTTATCATTGTATCCGTCTCCGTTTTCGTCAACAAAACGTCTGCCGTGTTGAATGTTTTTTGTGACTTGAGATTTTCCTTTGTTCTGAAATCTTTTTTGGTTTTTGATTTGCAAAGAATCTTGTGCAGCTATGGATGAACTAAATAATAAAACTAATGCGATTGCTGATACGACTGAGATTAAGCTTTTCATTTTATGTCTCCTTCTCCTGTTTGTGAAACTGTTTTCGGAAAGGATAGAGAAACTTTTGTGCCAAAAGAATCGGGAATCATAATACGTTGTTTTTCAAC
>JALVFE010000025.1:0-220000 GCA_027030245.1 Melioribacteraceae bacterium | reverse complement strand
TTGGATTAGGTGGTCTAAGTGTGTAGGCGGGGAGTGTAGGCAAATCCGCATTCCCATTAACGCTGAGGCACGAACGGGAGTCCTTATGGACACAAACTGATCGTAATCATACTGCCAAGAAAAGCTTCGTACGGGAGAATTTTGCCAGACCGTACCGCAAACCGACACAGGTAGACGGGATGAGTATTCTAAGGCGCTCGAGTGAGTCGTGGTTAAGGAACTCGGCAAATTAGCTCCGTAACTTCGGGAGAAGGAGCGCCTCGAGTAGGTGAAGTTTTTTACATGCTGAGCCGAAAGAGGCCGCAGTGAAAAGGCCCAAGCGACTGTTTAACAAAAACACATGTCTCTGCGAAGTCAATTAAGACGATGTATAGGGACTGACACCTGCCCGGTGCTGGAAGGTTAAGAGGAGGGGTTATCCCGATTTTTCGGGAGAAGCTCTGAATCGAAGCCCCAGTAAACGGCGGCCGTAACTATAACGGTCCTAAGGTAGCGAAATTCCTTGTCGGGTAAGTTCCGACCTGCACGAATGGTGCAACGATTTGGGCACTGTCTCAACCACGAGCTCGGTGAAATTGTGGTACCGGTGAAGACGCCGGTTACCCGCATATGGACGGAAAGACCCCGTGAACCTTTACTGCACCCTAGCATTGGGTTCGGATAAGCCATGTGTAGAATAGGTGGGAGACTATGAAGCCCCGACGCTAGTTGGGGTGGAGTCGCCGGTGAAATACCACCCTTGGTTTATTTGGATTCTAACTACGATCCTTGGATCAGGGTCTAGGACAGTGTTAGGCGGGTAGTTTGACTGGGGCGGTCGCCTCCCAAATGGTAACGGAGGCTCTCAAAGGTTCCCTCAGCACGGTCGGTAATCGTGCGTAGAGTGCAAAGGCATAAGGGAGCTTGACTGCGAGACATACAGGTCGAGCAGATGCGAAAGCAGGACTTAGTGATCCGGCGGTTGCGAATGGAAGTGCCGTCGCTCAAAGGATAAAAGGTACTCCGGGGATAACAGGCTGATCTTGCCCAAGAGTTCATATCGACGGCAAGGTTTGGCACCTCGATGTCGGCTCATCGCATCCTGGGGCTGAAGAAGGTCCCAAGGGTTTGGCTGTTCGCCAATTAAAGCGGTACGTGAGCTGGGTTCAGAACGTCGTGAGACAGTTCGGTCCCTATCCTATGCGGGCGCAGGATACTTGAGAGGAGTCGCTCCTAGTACGAGAGGACCGGAGTGAACGAACCTCTAGTGCACCAGTTGTCGCGCCAGCGGCACCGCTGGGTAGCTACGTTCGGAAGGGATAAGCGCTGAAAGCATCTAAGTGCGAAGCCCACCTCAAGATTAGGTATCCCTGCCATTCTTTGGCACTGAAGACCCCTCGGAGATGACGAGGTTGATAGGCTGCAGGTGTAAGTGCAGTAATGTATTTAGCCGAGCAGTACTAATTGGTCGTGAGACTTATCCATAAAATTTATTAAAAGTCGGTTTTGAATTCGGATTCTTACTCATTCAATCTTATTATTTTTGTTTGATACTTTTTTCGCTTTGCGAGTAAAGTTTTCTGGTGACTATAGCTAGGGGGAAACACCTCTTCCCATTCCGAACAGAGAAGTTAAGCCCCTAAACGCCGATGGTACTGCCATTTTAATGGTGGAAGAGTAGGTAGTTGCCAGATTTTTTATTTCAATCCGGCTTTCGCCGGATTTTTTATTTTAAATTCCCTGCTTTATTTGATTTCCCTTGCGCCGAACTTTTCAATAATTTCTTTTACGTACGGATCGTCATCTTCCGAAGTGTTGTTTTGGGATGTTGGCTTCGTGGTTCCGGAGCTGCCCTTTATCGATGTGTCCGTTTTTGGTATTCCGACCGAACCGAAATTAAAATCGAATTTTAATTTTGTGCCGAAAACTTCTCTGGTTTTTTGATGTAAATACGGACATTCTTCTTTTAAAATTGAAATGTCGTCTTTATGTTCTACGTTTACTTTAATAACATTATTGCTGAAATCTATTGGCTTAACGGAAGATAATACTCCGGCCAAGATAAATTTCTCTTTCCCTATCGTGTCAATCAACTTTTGCCAATGCTTAATGATGGCATTGAAATCCAAATCCGTAGGCGTAACTTTTTCGGGTCCTTTTACAGAAATAATTTCTTCGGATGTGTTGGTTGAAAATGACGGTTTGATTTTAACCGCAGGGGATTTGTGAGTAACGGATTTACCCGTTTCCGGTTTATTTATTTCTAGATTACCCTTTTTTTTTAATGCTTCCAACAATTCGGTTATTGTGCCGGATTTTTCCAATCCGATTAAATGGAAAAGGGAAATTTCAACTTTTAACTTTACGTTTTGTGTTTGTTTTACTTCGTACTGGACTTTGTTAAGAAAATTCAATATCCTTAATAAATCTCCCTCGCCGAATTTATCTTTATATTCCAAATACCTGTTTTTAATATTTTCGCTTGTTTCGATAAGCAAATTGTTTTTCTTTATAACTACAGATAAAATATTTCTGAAATGTTCGACCAATCCGTTGATAAAATCTATAAAATTCCAACCTTTGGAATAAATTTCTTCGGTAATGTCAAAAGCTGCGGAAAAATTTTTGCTGAGTATCGCATCGGAAATTTGGAAATAAATCTCTTCGTCAATCAGATTCATCATTTTCTTTACGACGTCCGCATCTATCTTGTTTCCAGAAAATGAAACAACTTGATCAAATATGCTTTCCGCATCCCTTAGCGCTCCGTCTGCTTTTTTAGCAATAATGGTAAGGGATTCGTCGTCTATTTCAATTCCTTCGGCTTCCGCAATTTTCTTTAGGGTTGATTTAATTTCCTTCAGTTCAATTCTCCGGAAATCGAATCTCTGGCAACGCGAAACAATTGTAAGCGGAACTTTGTGAACATCGGTTGTGGCAAAAATGAAGATTGTGTGTTCCGGCGGTTCTTCCAAAGTTTTTAAAAGCGCGTTGAACGACTCGGTTGTTAACATGTGAACTTCATCGATAATATACACTTTGTAGTTACCGACAGTCGGAGCATATTTTACGGATTCGCGTAAAGTTCGTATTTCTTCGATTCTTCGATTGGAAGCGCCGTCAATTTCAATAATATCAAGGGTTTGGGAAGAATCGAATTTCTTGCACATTTCACATTCGTTACACGGTTCGTTGTCTTGCGGATTCAAACAGTTGAGAGTTTTTGCCAAAATTCTGGCTGTAGTGGTTTTGCCTACGCCTCTGGGACCCGCAAACAAATAAGCATGACCAATTCTGTTTTTCTTAATTGCGTTTTTTAAGGTTTTGGTAATGTGCTCTTGACCGATTACTTCGTCGAATCTTTGCGGACGCCATTTTCTTGCTGTTACAACAAATGCCAAAGTTTACTCCCTTAAAATTTCTTACACAATAAAATTCTTGAAATCGACTTTATCAACCAATAATTTAATTAATTTTTCCAAATATTTTTTATCCGTTTCGTTAAAAGCTGAATATTGATAACTATCCAAATCCAACACGCCTATTAATTCGGAATTTTGAACAATCGGCAGAACTATTTCGGAATTGGACCCGCTGTCGCATGCTATATGTCCGGGAAATTTATGCACGTCCTCAACAACTACCGTTTTTCTTTGTTGTGCCGAAGTTCCGCAAACACCGTTTCCTATTTTAATTTTTGTGCATGCTACCTTACCTTGGAAAGGACCTAGATAAAGAAAACCGTCTTTTGCGAAATAGTAGCCGATCCAACTTATTTTCGGAAATGCGTGGTTGATTAATGAAATAAAGTTTGAAAGGTTGGATAAAGCCGGCGCATCTTCTTCCAAAAGCGAATTGACATCTGTTAAAAGATTTTCATAAACCGGTTCTTCCGGTATTGCCGGTATTTTGCTGTTATCGGTAAACATTATTTCTTCCGTTTTGCAGATGTCTTTTTTCGCGTTGATTTTTTTCGTGCCGGTTTGGGGAAAACATGCGGAATTGCTTCCTTGATGGTTTTAATCGGAACTATTTCCAGACCGTCTTTTACTTCGTTTTTAATTTCGGCAAGATCTTTAACATTTTCTTCTGGAATCAATACTTTTTTAATCCCGCTTTGTTTTGCGGCAAGAAGTTTTTCATTTAAACCGCCGATTGCCAAAATATTGCCACGCAAAGTAATTTCTCCGGTCATCGCTACATCGCATTTGGCAGGTTTTTTGGTTATTGAAGAATACATAGCCATCGCCATAGTAATTCCTGCCGAAGGTCCGTCTTTCGGTATTGCTCCTTCGGGAAGATGGATATGAATTTCTTTGTTTTTGTAGAAATTGACCGGTATTCCCAATTCTTTTGCATTGGAGCGTAAATAACTTAATGCGGCTTGAGCGGATTCCCGCATCACTTCGCCGAGTTGACCGGTAAGCGTAAGTTTTTCCGCTCCGTTCATAATGGTGCATTCGACGGAAAGAATATCGCCGCCTACGCTGGTCCATGCAAGACCTGTAACACTTCCGACCTGCGGTTCTTTTGAAATTTTAGATTGTTTGAATTTGGGAACACCCAGATTTTCTTCCACTTTCTTTTCGTCGATAACATACTTTATCTTTTTACGAGTTTTTCTACCGTTACCGGACTGATTTAAAATTATATCCCGTGCGGTTTTCCGGAGATTGGTAGCAATTTCACGCTCAAGGTTACGGACTCCCGCTTCGGCTGTGTATTCTTTAATAATTTTTTTCAATGCTTCATCGGTAAAGCTTACATCGTATTTATCAAGTCCGTGAGCTTTTAATTGCTTGGGAATAATATGCCGCTTGGCAATTTCGAGTTTCTCAAATTCCAAATATCCCGGCAGTTCGATAATCTCCATTCTGTCTTGAAGCGGTAAAGGAATATTGTACCTTACGTTTGCCGTGGTTATAAACATAACTTTGGAAAGATCGTATTCCGTATCCAAATAATGATCCATAAAACTGTGGTTTTGTTCAGGGTCTAAAACTTCCAACATTGCCGAAGAAGGATCACCCCGGAAATCCATACTCATTTTATCTATTTCGTCGAGAAGCATTACGGGATTTACGGTTCCGGCTTTTTTCATGGATTGAATAATTTTTCCGGGCATCGAACCGATATAAGTTCTGCGATGGCCTCTTATTTCTGCTTCGTCTCTTACGCCACCGAGACTTATCCTAACGAATTTTCTACCCAAAGCGCGCGCAATCGATTTGCCGAGCGAAGTTTTACCGACTCCAGGAGGACCGACGAAACATAATATTTGTCCCTTCATTTCTTTCACAAGGTTGAGAACCGCAATGTGTTCAACTATTCTATCCTTCGGTTTTTCCAAACCGTAATGGTCTTCGTCCAAAATTTTGCGGACGTTTTTTATATCGAGATTGTCTTTCGTTTTTTTATACCACGGAACTTCAACTAACCAATCAAGATAATTTCTGATAACGGTTGTTTCCGGGGAGCTCGGCGGAATCTTTTTTAATTTATTAAGTTCTTCAAAAGCCTTTTCCTGAACGGCTTTCGGCATTTTCGCTTTTTTAATTTTATCTTTTAATTTTTGAAATTCGGGCGATATGTCTTCGTCTTCGCCGAGCTCTTCTTGCAAAATTCTTATTTGTTCTTGTATAATAAATTTACGCTGCGTTTTGGAAATGTTTTCTTGAACCTTGTTTTCAATTTCTTTTTCAACTTTTAATATTTCAATTTCGGATTTAAGAATTTTAATTAGAGTATATATTTGCTCTTTAAGCGAATCTTTTTCCAAAATCGACTGTTTTGCTTCAATGGGTTGATTGATATTAGCCGCAACGTAAAAAACTTTTCTGTCCGTTTCTTCAATGTTTTCGTATGCGTTTATTGCTTCGGGCGGAATATTACGGTTAATTTTTACGTATTCTTTAAACTGTGTTGTTAATTGTCTGATTAAAGCATTGATTTCTTTTTCATCTTCTTTTGGGGGTACAATCACATCTATTTCGGCTTCAAAAAAGTCGGGATTATCCTTATATTTTTTTATCCTTCCTTGAATTACACCGTCGACCAAAATTTTAATTAACCCGTTAGGCAGTTTCAGAATTTGTATGATTTTCGCAATTGTGCCTTCGCGGTAGATGTCATCTTGTGTTGGTTCTTCGATGGAAGGATTTTTCTGGGCGGCAAGGAAAATATATTTTGAGTTATCCAAAGCAAAATTTGCCGCTTTTATCGATTGTTCCCGTCCTACAAGAACAGGGAAAATCATATAAGGAAAAATAACGGTATCTCTTAAAGGCAATACTGGTAATACTTTCGGAATGTCTTCTACTATTGTATTATCTTGGGAATTCAGATTTATTTCGTCGTTCATGTCAGTCACAATTTTTATTAATTAAGAAAAATAATATACCAAAATTAGCAAGTGCTATCAAGAAATTACTGTCAGGAATAATTTACGGATTGCTCAAATTACAAAGTTTAATTCTCTTTGTTATAAAAACGTTCTGGGAAAATGTTGCACGGGTTAGTAGAAATTCCGGGTATATTATTGGAATAACATACCCGGTTGATTAAAAGTTGTTTTTACAAGGTTAGAAAAATTCGGTTGATTTTATTCTTCAAGAGTTAGTAATGTAGTTATTTCGAGCCCTTGTAATATTTCATTGCTTCCGGAAGCAAGCGCTTAATGTCCGCAATCCTTGTTTCGTCCGAAGGGTGCGTGCTTAAAAATTCGGGCGGCGCTTGTCCTTTTTTCATTTCGGCCATTCTTTTCCAAAATTCCAAAGCGTGGTTCGGGTTGTAGCCAGCAATAGCCATAAAAATCAATCCGAGATGGTCCGCTTCGCTTTCTTGCAGCCGGCTGAACGGAAGCAAAACTCCAACTTGAGCTCCGATTCCGTAGGCTGCCATCCAAAGTTGCTGGGTTTGCTTGGGTTTGTTCCGGAGCGCATACGCAAGTCCAACACCGCCGAGTTGGGCAATCAGAGCTTGAGACATTCTTTCTGCGCCGTGTTCGGCAATAGCGTGGGAAATTTCGTGACCCATAACAACGGCAATTCCGTTTTCGTCTTTGCAAATCGGTAAAATACCGGTATAAAACACAACTTTTCCGCCGGGCATGCACCATGCGTTTGCTTCTTTGCTTTCCACAAGATTGAATTCCCAATCATAGCCTTCCAAACGGTCTGCGAAGCCGTTATCGGTCAAGTATTTTTCGACGGCGGTTTTAATTTTATTCCCGACTTTTTTGATGAGTTGTACTTTTTTCTTATCGGTGCTCAACTTATGTTCTTTTAAAAACGCATCATATTGTTGGAAGCTCATCGAAAGGAGAGACGAGCTGGGGATAAGGCTTAATTGTTTTCTGCCTGTTAACGGAACTGAACTACAAGCATAAACAAGAAGAATTAACGCTATAAATATGCTTGTCCGTTTGATAAATCTGTTCATAAGTTTTCCCAAATCTTAATTAAACTTAAATCAAAAATATCGGTTCGAAAATAAAAATTCAAATTGCTAAATAAATTATTCTTTTTTCTCAACTACTTTCACGGTTGGAGGATCCCACCCGACAACGGAGCCCGATTTTACTTTTGCCAAATAAGGCGAAAGCGTTGTGCCGGGTAAAGTTCTAACATTTTCTTCGATTTTAATTGGTCCTATTCCCGTACCCGCACCAATTTTTGAGTTATTTCCGATTTCAACCAAGCCGTAGCGGAATTTACCTGCGCCTTCGTATGCATGAACGGTAACACGGGTAAAAGCGCCCATTAATACATTTTCACCGATGAAAATAAGTTCCGGACGGAAATGATCCAACCATACGAGCTGCATTATTTCGGCTCCTTTCCCAACGTGAACACCCATCCATCTTAAAAATTTATTTTTCGCAGGTGTTCCTTTTAAGAAAAACGATACAGCCACTTGAAACAAAAGAAGCGCTCGTCTGCCAAAGGGTAAATTTAATTTTCTCCAATTTATTGAATTGGGTTCTTCCGCTTCCCCGAGTCCGGAAAAAGTATAATGTCTTCTTACCGGCGTAAGAAATTTCTCGAGATTTTCTCTACCTTCGGGTGTTGCGGGATTTAACGAATTTACATCTGTTCCTTTCCCCCCGGAAGTTTTGCTTATAAATATTGTGCGGTTTTTCTTTTTCCCAAGTTTGATCGCACGCTCGATTATTTCGATAGTTACAAGTTTCATAACTTCTTCGGGGGTTTTACCTTGGTATTTTTTCATTTTACCTTCGGACTGATTAAAAAATATTTTGCGGAAAAGTGTGAATAAAAATTAAAATAAAGTAAAGTACAAATAAACAGCCGGAGCCGAAAAGAGCAGAGAATCGAATCTATCGAAAATACCGCCATGCCCGGGAATTATTGAAGAAGAATCTTTTACGTTTGCATCCCGTTTAATTAAACTTTCCACCAAGTCGCCGGTTTGCCCTATGAATCCTACAATCATTCCGATTACAACAGCATCTTTCCAGCTTAAAAAATCCAGACCAAGTAATTTGGCAATTACCATTGTTATTATTGCAAATACAAAGCCGGCAATTGCGCCTTCCCAACTTTTTTTCGGACTTACACGCGGGAAAAGTTTATGTTTACCGAACGCCGTTCCTAAAAAATAAGCGGCGGAATCGCAAACCCAAATAGCGGCAAGCATTGCAATAATCAAATAACCGCCGTAATTATATTGGGCTTCAACTGCTCCGAAAAATTCTCTCAAATCTATAATGGATGAGGAAAACAAACCGATGTAAAAAATTCCGGTTAACGTTGTTCCGATGTTGAGTATTGCGGATTCTTTATTTCTAAATAGTTCGTTCAAAAGAACGACTAAAACAATGAGAAGAATTAAAAATTTAAAGTTAAAGTAGTGAGAATAAGAATCTGCAATAATCAAAAAAACCGAAGCCATACCGACATTAAAATTAACGTATATATTTTTGTTAAGCGTCATAGTTGCAAATTCGTGAAAAGCAATCAGCCCTATGCCTAAAACAAAAATGAGAAAAGGAATCTTACCGTAATAAGAAACACCGATAATTACCGGTATTGCGAAGACCGAAACCAAAATTCGTGTAAGACGGTTTGATAAAGCCACTATTCGTTTCCCGGATTGTTTTCTTTGTTAATATCCCGAAGAATTTCTTCCGCCGCCGATAAGTCGTTTCTTTTCACTAAAATTTTAATTATTGCCAAATCACCCACAGCGGGAAAACTTTGGTCTTTTTGCGATAGTATTAGCGTTTCGATGCCTGCGCTTTCCAAATTCGCCTTTAACATATCCGCTTCGAAAGATGCATCCGTGGTATAAACAATTATCCAGTCGCTCGGTTTAACAAGATGTCCTTCAAATTCTTCCACGGGAATCAATTCTATACCGCAGTCGGCACATACCGTAATTCCGTCGATATACTCGGCTTCACATTTCGGACAAATCATAATCACTCCGTTTATTGTTTTTTGAAGGAGGATATTTTTTCTTAATATAAAATACCAATCCCGCAAACAAAATCAATAATAAAATAAAAATAATAACGGATTCGCTTATTCCTTCTTTCGGAACAACGTTCGATTCGATTAAATCTTCTTCTCCGAACATAAAATAAGCCGTTACCGCCGTGAAATTGTTAATAAAATGCAGAATCATCGGGACGAAAATTGAATTTGTTGTATACGCCGACCAACCCAAATAAAAACCGAGCGCAACGAGCGGAATCAATCCGTAAGGATTAAAATGATAAAGACCGAAAAATATTGCGGTCATTAAAGCCGACCAATAAGGTTTTAATTTTTGTTCGAAACTTTTTTGAACAAATCCGCGGAAAAATATTTCTTCGCAAATGGCAGGAGTTATTGCCACAACTACCACGATTAGTAACGCATCAATAAAACTATCCGCTTTCAGCATATTGCCGTAAGTTTGCTCTACCAACTTATCCAGCTTGTCGATAAGCTGCTTTAAGTGATTTACGAATTGATTGTTCCGTGCAATTTGTTCTATGAAATAATTTTGAATGTAAAGGTAATTTTGAAGCAACGGTATTAAAATTATCATTCCTATAGAAAAAACAATAATTTGCTCCTTGGAAGGATAACGGAATCTTATAACCGTTGTCACGTCTTCGTAAACCATTTTCGATAAGAGCAAAGCCGGAAAAAGGATAAAAAGAATTTGTCCGCCCATTGTCATTAATCTGACCGCATTCATATCAGCGTTTTGAAAATCCATACCGAAAATAAGAATTGTAAGCAGTCCGCCTACAAATTGATATAAAATAAAAACACCGATTAATCCCGTAACGGCGGCGGTGATAGGCGAGATAGTCGGATGTAATTCCGGTTCGAAGTTAGTTTTATCTGAATTATCTATCATGGTACGGAAAAATATAAAAAATGATTAAGAGTTGCTTGAATTGGAAAAGCTGTTGCATTATTTTCGTTTATATTGATATGAAGAAATACATTTATTATTTTTAAATTGTTATATTTTAATTAATAGAATTAAAAGAAAATGAAAAAATTAGTTCTTTTCTTTTTATTTGTTACATCCACGCTGTTTTCCCAAAATTTTAAGTTGGGTTTCGGTTATCAAACTTGCTTAACGGGGAACGACAATTTTATGCCTTTTATTCCGGGGGGATTAAAGATTCACGGAAAGTATAAAGTTTCCGAAAAATTTTCACTTCTCACAAATACTAGCTTAATGCTTTTGATTGATGATGACGCTAAAAGAGGCAAAACTTATAAAACGGATAATTATATTATTGCTCAGTTTGAGGAGTCCGTTTTATTTTATCCTTTTAATCCTCACTTTAATCCATACTTAGGTTTTGGTATCGGTTATTATACATTTGCTCTGACCGGCAGCGAGCATCCGAAGACTTTTGATTCTCAAACTAACGAAGATGTAATCGGAGAATCAATAAATGATAGTTTTGGTTTATTAATAAGCGCCGGAGTATCCGGAATGAAAGGCTTTTTTGTAGAATTGAAATTATCAATACTAAAGCCTACATTGGTTTTAGATGTAACAAAAAACCTGGATATAACGCATACCCGGAAAGTAAACCGTTCAATTAATTTTAATTCCTTGTTTTTGAATTTGGGATATGAATTCTCACTGTTTTAATCGGTAGAACCAAAACACCGTAAGTTTATAGAGCAAACTTACGTTTGAAAAATTTACCGGCGGAAATTCATATTTTACAGGAAAAATTTCTTTAAGATTTAGGTATTATTTTTCCGGAGAATATCAACTCCTCCTTCTTTTGCAACAATTACTTTATTTGCCAAATCCAGAAACAAACCGTGTTCAACTATACCGGCGCGTTTTTCCAATAAACCGGCAAGTTCTTTAGGATTTTCGATAACTCCGAAATTTGTATCCAAAATAAAATTACCTTCGTCTGTCACAAACGGTTCACCGTTTTTGGTTTTTCTTAATTCCGGTGTTCCGCCTATCGATCTCAGAAAGTTTTTCTCAACCTCGACCGCAAATTGTAAAACTTCGATTGGTACAGCCCATTTTTCACCGAGATGATTCGAAATTTTTGATTCGTCTACGATAATTATTTCCGCTTTAGAAGCTTGGGCAACAACTTTTTCCCGTAATAAAGCTCCGCCGCCTCCTTTAATTAAATTAAGATTTTTGTCTACCTCGTCGGCTCCGTCAATTGTTAAGTCGATTTGCGGATGAAAATTCAACTCCGAAACGGGAATATCCAGCTCTTTAGCGAGTTCTTCGGTTTGCACGGAAGTCGGAACTCCGGTAATATCATAAAGCTCACCAGATTTTAGCATTTCGGAAATTTTTAAAAGTGCGAATTTTGTCGTACTACCGGTTCCTAATCCGACGATCATCCCGGGTTCGATAAACGAAACGGCTTTTCCTGCGGCAATTCTTTTTAATTCTTCAATTTCCAATTGGATTTTCCTTTCAAAAATTAGAAAATATAGTTTCCGTTATTTTATCTTGCTAAAATAGTGAAAAATCATTAACCTTGTTATTCGGGCACAATATAATTAAATTTCAGGTTCAAAATTTTTAATAATTAGTTCCGGAAAATGGGAAAAAATAAAGTATATATAGAGACTTACGGCTGTCAGATGAATCTCGCCGATTCTGAGATTGTTAAAAGTATTTTAAAAGATAAAGGTTACGATTTCACAGAAGATTTGAACTCTGCAAACGTTGTATTACTGAACACATGCAGCGTTCGTGATAATGCCGAACAAAGAATTTACGGCCGTTTAGGGAATATTAAAAAAATAAAGGACAATAATCCCGATACCGTAATAGGAATTTTAGGATGCATGGCGGAAAGACTGAGAAAGGATTTAATTGAAGAAAAGAAGATTGTCGACTTGGTTGTTGGTCCCGACGAATACCGCAGATTACCCGAATTTATCGATACGGCTTACGCCGGGGAAAAGGGAATAGGAGTTAAGCTTTCTAAAACTGAAACCTACGATGATATTATTCCGTATAGGAAAGACGGATTAAGCGCATGGATTTCAGTAATGCGCGGGTGCGATAAATTTTGCACATTCTGCGTTGTTCCGTTTACACGCGGAAGGGAAAGGAGCAGAAATCTTGAATCGGTGGTACGGGAAATTGAACAACTTTCCGAAAGAGGTTTTAAAGAAGTTACGTTACTTGGCCAAAACGTTAATTCATACAACGATAACGGAAGGGATTTTGCCGATCTGTTAGCAGCATGCGCTGTTGTCGATAGATCGATGAGGGTGAGATTTACTACTTCCCACCCGCAAGATTTATCCGATAAATTGCTTTACACAATTGCGGAACATGAAAATTTATGTAATTATATTCATCTTCCTGTTCAATCGGGATCAGATAGAATTTTGGAATTGATGAATCGTACTTATACAATTGAACATTATTTAAATTTAATTGATAAAGCTAGAAAAATTATTCCGGGTGTAAGTTTTTCCACAGATATTATTTCAGGATTTCCCACGGAAACCGAAGAAGACCATCAAATGACTTTGGAAGTGATGAGAAAAGTCCGTTACGACGGGGCATACATGTTTAAATATTCGCCCAGGGAAGGAACAAAAGCATACAAGATGAAAGACGACGTTCCCGAAGAAGTAAAAGGCAGAAGATTAAGTGAAATTATAGATTTGCAACAAAAAATTTCTTACGAAATAAATCAACAGTTAATAGGAAATTCGGAAATTATTTTGGTTGAGGGATTTAGTAAAAAATCGGATGAATTTCTTGCCGGAAGAACTGATACGAATAAAGTAGCGATTTTCCCGGCAACGGAAGGTATCCGCGCAGGAGATTACGTTAAAATTAGAATAACCAAAGCTACTTCCGCAACGCTTTTCGGCGAAGTGGAAGAGATGGTTTCCCTTTCAGAAACAAAAGTAAACAAGACCGGTTAAAAAATGAAAAAACAAAAATTATTAATAGCGTTTTTAAGTATCCTGTTTTTTACGATAGTGGTTTTTGCACAAGATACGGATATAACAGGCGCGTTGAAAGATATTGAAAGCGGCAAACTGGAAAATGCTAAAGCAAAATTGGAACGGCTTAAAAGCACTAATCCCTCGTCCCCCGAAACTTTGTTTTTGGATGCGGTTTTAACCGGTGAGGGAAATAAAGCATTGGAAAAATATAAAAAAGTATTTGAGTCTTATCCGGATAATAAATATGCAGATGCAGCCCTTTACAGAACATTTTCATATTACTATGCGGTCGGATCATACAAAAGAGCGGAAAAATATTTAAAAGAACTTAAAAATAAATATCCCGGTTCACCGTATATCAAAGCTGCAGACAGAACCATTCCGAGCGACGATGAAGTTTCAGTTACGGAAAATAATCTGCCGGAAAAAGAAAAACAAATTTTCCCCCAAAAAGAATACTATACCATTCAAGCCGGAGCGTTTACAAATTACGAGAACGCAAAAAAAATGCAGAAAAAATTTACCAAAGCAGGTTTTACATCAAAGATTACATCCAAACAAGTGGGCGGATCGTTCTTGAATATTGTAACGGTCGGTAAATTTTCGTCCCGGAAGGAAGCGGAAAAATTCCTGAAAATTTTAAAACGAGACTTTTCCCTCGAAGGCAGAATTAAAAAAGTCAATAAATAAAATGAAACTTACATTTATCGGAACCGGTTCCGGAAAAACCGGCGTCGATAGATTTCACTCTTCTTTACTTATTTCTTTTGGCGGATTCGAATTATTGGTAGATGCAGGCGATGGAATCTCCAAAGCGCTTTTGTTGAAGGGAATAAATTATAACGAAATTGATGCGGTTTTGTTTTCGCATTATCACGCCGATCACTTTGCGGGTATTGCTTTGCTCTTTACCCAAATGAAACTAAGCGGAAGAACCTCAAAATTAAAACTCTTCACTCACCGCTCGCTTGTCGATCCGCTTATTAACTTTTTGAACTACACGTATTTGTTTTTGGATTCTGCGGATTTTGAAACGGAAATAGTTCCTTTTGATTTTGGGAATAAAAACGTAATAACAAAAAAATTCGCATTTACTGCAAAACAGAACAAACATATTCAAAATAAAAAAGGAATAGAAACGGAAAATATAAGTTTTGTCTCTTCCAGTTTTATGTTTGAAGTTAACGGGAAAAAAATAAATTATACTTCCGATGTCGGTACACCGGAAGATTTGCTTTTATTCAAAGATGAAAAACTGGATTTATTTATTACGGAAACCACTCATATTGGATTGGACGAAATTTATAACGCCGCGCTAATCTTAAATGCTTCCAAAATTTTTCTCACTCACATAGAGGAAGACGTTGAAAACGAAATAAAAAATTGGCTTACTAAATTAAATAACGATAAATTTGTACTAGCCGAAGACGGCTTAAAAATAGATTTATAATTGCGGGAATTTGCGGGAACATTTTTCCGTTTCGGTTGATATCATATTGTTTTTATTTTTGAAGATTATTTAATTTCTTCTTTGCAAGCATTTGACTTTAAATGGAAAAAGAGATTTTAAAAAAGAATTTCGGTATCGTTTACAAATCCAAAAAAATGAGGGATTTGATCGATATCGCATTGCAAGTAGCTCAGTCGGATATTTCCGTATTGCTTTACGGAGAAAGCGGAGTAGGGAAAGAAGTATTTGCCAAGGTGATTCATAAAGCAAGCAAACGCGCCGATAAACCTTTAGTCTCGATAAACTGCGGCGCAATCCCCGAAGGGATTTTGGAAAGTGAACTTTTCGGACATAAAAAAGGTTCTTTTACCGGAGCGGTTGATAACAGAAAAGGATATTTCGAAATAGCCGATGGGGGCACACTTTTCCTTGATGAAATCGGTGAAATGCCGCTTACAACGCAAGTTAAATTGTTGCGGGTGTTGGAAACGCAAGAGATTATGCCCGTGGGAAGCGAGACTGTAAAAAAAGTTGATGTGAGAATTATTGCGGCTTCCAACCGCGATTTGCAAAAAGAAGTTGACGCAAAAAGGTTTAGGCAAGATCTATACTTCCGGTTAAAAGCCGTAACTTTGGTTATTCCTCCGCTACGCGAAAGAAAAGAAGATATTCCCGAGTTGGTAGAATATTTTTTAAAGCAATATTCGGAAAAGAATAATATTCCTTTACCTGAACTAACCCGCGATGCCATGGAATTATTGATGGATTACCCTTGGCCCGGAAATATTAGGGAATTGAAAAATACTCTTGAATCTGCCGTTGCCCTTTCGAAAGACGGAATTCTGGATTCGGAAGCATTTTTACCGCTTTTAACAAGCAGGCAAATTGAAGAAGACCCTAGGCATTTGCCTGTTCATGTTCATAAATCGGCGGACTCGATGGATAGGGAAATGAT
Organism: Melioribacteraceae bacterium; assembly: GCA_027030245.1. Classification (GTDB taxonomy): domain Bacteria; phylum Bacteroidota; class Ignavibacteria; order Ignavibacteriales; family Melioribacteraceae; genus BMS3ABIN04. The sequence continues at coordinate 204,177 of JALVFE010000025.1, read as the reverse complement.
TTTAGGTGCGTTAATTGAAATTAAAAAAGATTTGAACGAACTCAAAGGATTTGCTTATAAAAATCAAAATACGGAAATAAATAACCCAGAAGACGTTGAGATGGAAGAAATTATACCTTTGGATGAGCTGGAAAAAAACGCTATAAAGAAAGCATTGAAATTTACTAAGGGAAACAAACGCAAAGCGGCTCAATTATTAAAAATTAGCGAAAGAACTCTCTACCGGAAAATAAAAGAATACGGAATATCGTAATGAAATTTAAAATTTTAAGCGGAATTGTTCTGGGTGTACTTACGGTTATTATTTTCTCATGCAGTTATTCGTTTACCGGTGCATCGGTTCCGCCACATCTTAAAACAATTGCAATAGAAAATGCAATCGATAGAAGCGGTTCGGGCGAACCGGGATTGCGCGACGATTTTACAAATGAATTAATACAAAAATTTCTTGATGATAATTCTCTGCAAGTTACCGGAAAAACTAACGCCGATGCGATACTAGAGTGTACGATTTTATCTCTTTCAGATCAACCCGTTGTAATATCCGGAGGCGAGGATGTATCGACAAGAAGGGTGAAAATAAATGTGAAAGCCGTATACAAGGATTTGGTGAAAAAGAAAACGATTTTCGAAAGAACTTTTTCCAACTACAGCGATTACAAAAACAGCGGCGATATCCTTACTCAAAGAAACCAAGCCATAAAGGAAGCAATAGATAAAATTACGGAAGACATATTACTTGGTGTGGTATCCGATTGGTAACGGTTAATAGGACAAAATATCCAATAAATTGGTATATTTGTGACAGAAATTTGAAAAAAATCTCGGTAACTTCACTTCACTAAAAGTTTTGAAATTAGATCTCTTCTTTCTGTTGTTCTGAAGTAAAAAACAAAAAGGTAAAAAATGGTACTCGACCAAATAGTTTTAATTATATATATTCTTTCCTTAACCGTATTGCTTGTTTTTGCAAGTCACGGTTTTATAATGATTTATTATTACAGAAAATATTTCAAACATGCCCACGACGCATCCAACTCTGAGATTTTCGATAAGACGGTAACAATACAACTGCCGATTTACAACGAATACTATGTTGTTGACAGATTAATCGATGCCGTCTGCGAAATCGATTATCCCAAAGATAAATTAGAGATACAAGTATTGGACGATTCGACCGATGAAACATACGATCTTCTTAAAAAGCTTGTAGCGGAAAAGAAAAAAGAAGGGTTCGATATTAAACATATTCACCGTACCGATAGAAAAGGTTTTAAAGCCGGTGCGCTCAAAGAAGGTTTGAAAATTGCCAAAGGTGAATTCATAGCAATTTTCGATGCCGATTTCGTTCCTAAAAAGGACTTTCTGAAAAATACGTTGAAATATTTTGTTAAACCGAATATCGGAATGGTGCAGACGCGTTGGGAGCATCTGAACGAGGATTATTCCATTCTTACTAAAATACAAGCGCTTGCATTAAACGGTCATTTCGTAATCGAACAAGCGGTAAGAAACAAAGCGGGATTTTTCATAAACTTTAACGGTACGGGCGGCGTTTGGAGAAAAGAGTGTATAATTCATGCCGGAAATTGGCATGACGATACCATTACCGAAGACCTCGATTTGAGTTACCGGGCTCAACTAAAAGGATGGAAATTTGTTTACCTTAAAGATTTTACTACGCCCGCGGAGTTGCCATCCGAAATTAATGCGCTTAAAGCCCAGCAGTTCAGATGGACTAAAGGCGCGATTGAAACAGCTAAAAAACTATTACCGGAAGTTTGGAAATCGAATCTTCCGTTGAGAATTAAACTTCAATCTACATTTCATTTAACAAATAATATTGTATTCCCCTTTATTTTGCTTGCCGGCATTTTAAATGTTCCGTTGGTGTTTATTAAAAACAGCGGACCTTACGAACCGTTTTTTAATCTAATGTCCGTTTTTGTTTTGGCATTTATCAGTTCGTTTCTGTTTTATCTTTTTGCACAAAAAGATATTTCTAAAGATTGGCGGAAAAAGATGGCTTTGTTTCCTATTTTTATGGCGGGAAGTATGGGTTTTGCGGTTAATAACTCCCGCGCGGTTGTTGAAGGATTGCTCGATAGAAAAAGCGAGTTTGTTAGAACTCCGAAATTCAGAATTGTGAATAAAAACGATTCGTTTTTGAAAAATAAATATCTTACGGTAGGTAAAGTGGCGCCTTCTGTTTTTATTGAAACAATAATGGCGGTATATTGTTTTATCGGAGTAGTTGCTTCCGTTTATTTCATGGAAATCGCCGCACTTCCGTTTCATCTTATGTTTTTCATAGGGTTTAGTTCAGTTGCCGCTTTATCTTTTAAGCAAGCAAGAATTAAAGGCAGATTTAAATAAATATGGGAAACGAAGCATCCTCGGCAATGCAACCTGATAAGTTTGTATTAATTTACGAAGTTAATAACAATACGCCTCTATTTTCTTATGCTGCTTCCAAAAAGTTGGACAGTGGAAATTATACGGAAGCAATTAAAATTTTAGAGAAAGGAATAGCAAAATTTCCGCATTACCCAACACCATTTTTTTTGTACGCCAAAGCGTTGGCATTCCTCGGTAAAGGGCAAGAAGCCTCCGATGTTTTACAAAAAGCTGCCCGCACGTTTGATGAATCCGAAACATACCAATACTATGAAAAACTTATTTCAGAGATTCTTTCAAGAAAAAACACGGCAAGCGATAATCCTAATGTGCAAAAATTAGCGGATCAAGAAAAATCGGAAAACGCTGATAAACCGGTTCAGGCAACACAATCCGAGTTTGAAGATAATCTGGAAGTTTTAGCTAAAGAGTTGGAAGATGCTAAAATCATAGCCGCCGATGTACCTCAAGAAGTAATCGAAAAACATAAAAAACTGAACGAAGCAAATAATAAAATTATTACCGAAACGTTAGCGGGAATCTATTTAGACCAAAACGTTTGGGATAAAGCATTAGAAATTTACCGCGAACTTGTGAAAATACGCCCCGAAAAAGCCGGTTTTTACCGGCAAAAAATCGAACGGATTGAAGAAATTATAGCCAAAAGAAAAAAAGATTAATTTAATCACACCCAAACTTCTTTCACAATATTTTCCGATATTTTCTTTTCATATTAAAAAAGTTTTAGAAAATGGAATTGGTGAAGGAAATAATACGGTCCGAAAAACTTGGTAAAAGTTTTTACCTGCGCGATCCCTTGACCGTAGCCCGGGATTTGCTGGGTAAAATTTTCGTTAAGAAAGAAAAAAACAATATTTTATTGGGAAGAATTGTTGAAGTTGAAGCATACGACGGCGCTATAGACGAATCGGCTCATTCTTACATCGGGAAAACAAAACGGAATGCGGTTATGTTCGAAGAAGGAGGATTGTTGTATGTGTATTTCACTTACGGAGTTCATTTTTGCGCAAATGTTGTAACGGGGAAAAAAGACGAAGGAACAGCCGTATTGTTAAGAGCGTTCGAGCCGTTGAATAATTTTGAATTGTTGGCACAAAGACGTTTCGGTAAAAAGGATATAACGCTTAAAGAGAAAATTAATTTAACAAACGGTCCGGGTAAAATTTGCCAGGCTTTCGGAATTTCCCGCGAAGAAAACGGTGAGTCTTTGTTAGGGGACAAAATTTATATTCTTGATTCGGTTGAAGTTCCGGAAAATAAAATCGTGCAAACAACGCGGATTGGAATTAAAAAATCCACCGAATTACCTTGGAGGTTTTACATAAGTGATAACCCGTACGTATCGAGAAAATGATGAATAAAACCGGAAATATTCTAATTGTACGAACCGACAGAATCGGCGATGTGGTTTTGTCGCTTCCTTTGGCAAAATTTATCAAGCAAAAATACCCTTCCGCAAAAATTACCTATCTGCTTAAAAATTATACGAAAGATTTGGCTTACCGGCATCCTTATATCGATGATTTACTTATCTTGGAAGAAGAAAACGGCTCGGTGAAATTATGGGAAAATATTAGAAAAATAAAAAAACATAATTTTGACGTATCGTTAGTTGTTTATCCTACTTTTAAGATTTCTTTAATTTTATTTTTAGCCGGTGTGAAAACCAGAATTGGAACAGGTTACCGCTGGTATTCGTTTCTTTTTAATAAAAGATATTTTGAACACCGTAAATACGGGGAAAAACACGAACTTGAATATAATCTCAATTTACTCAAATTATTGGGAATTAACGGAATCAATCCGCAAAAAGACGTTACGTTCGATATTAGGATTGACGAGAAAAGTGAACAAAAAGTAGAGGAATTGCTACAAAAAAACGGATTTCGTTCGAATATTCCAACTGTAATTATTCATCCCGGAAGCGGCGGAAGCGCTATAGATTTGCCGGTTTCCAAATTTAGCGAGTTGAATGAATCGTTGGCACGCGAATTGAACTTAAATTTATTGATTACCGGTTCGGAACGTGAAAAAGAAATTTGCGAAAAAGTTAAAGGTAATACGCCAAGCTTAAATTTTGCCGGGCGGTTTAATTTGAAAGAACTTATTGCGTTAATTAACAAGACCGATATTTTAATTGCAAATTCAACCGGACCTATACACATTGCGGGTGCATTGGGTAAGTTTGTTATCGGATTCTATCCGCTAATACCTGCCTTGTCGCCCAAAAGATGGGGACCTTACACGGAGAAAAAAGTAATATTTACTCCGAAAATTAAGTGTGAAAATTGTACAAGAAAAAAATGCGAACAGCTGAATTGTATGAACACGATTGAAGTACCGGAAATAGTAAGTGCGGTTAAACAAATTTTACAGAGGAATGGATGAAAACAAACAGATTAAAATATATCATAATTCTGCTTTTGGTTTCAGGTATAGTTTCCGGACAAATTAAAAAATTCCGGAAAGTTGAAAACAAAGCTTTTACCGTAGGCGAAAAATTAACTTTCGATGTGCGGTACGGATTCGTAGTTGCCGGAACGGCTGTTATGGCTATCCCCAAAATGAAACGCATTTTCGGGCGGGACGTTTTTCACGTAGTCTTCCGCGTAAATTCCGTTCCCGCATTCGATCCGTTTTATAAAGTGCGCGATAGGTACGAAACTTATTTGGATAAAGAAGGACTTTTCCCGTGGCGGTTCGAACAACATATCCGTGAAGGCGGTTTTAAGCGTGATTTTTCGGCTTTTTTCGATCAGAGAAGGGGAATCGCTAAAACTAGCGAAGGTTCTTACAAAATTCCCCCGTACGTTAACGATATTGTATCGGCGTTTTATTTGGCAAGAACATTCGATTACTCCGATAAAAAAGTCGGCGACAGATTCCATTTGGAAAATTTTTATAAAGACAAAGTTTATCCGTTGGATGTGGTTTATTTAGGAAAGGAAACAATAACGGTGGAAGCCGGAACTTTCAAATGCATTATGGTTGAACCTTTAGTTGTGGAAGGCGGATTGTTCAAAAGTGAAGGAAATATAATTATTTGGTTAACTGACGATGATTTAAAAATTCCCGTTAAAGTAAAAACAAAAGTTATTATCGGATCGATAGATGCCGAACTTACGGCTTACGAAGGTCTTGCCGGTAAACCGGAAGCCAAGATTAATAATTCAAAATAAGAAAGGGGCTTAATTTGCCCCTTTCTCATTCTTTCTTTTCCCTTCAACTCATACCTTCGATTAACGAAGCAGAGTCATCTTTTTAACTTGCGTGTATTCGTTGGCGGTTAATCTATAAAGATATACGCCGCTGCTTAAATTGGATGCGTCGAAGACAACGCTGTGTTCTCCGGCCGGAAGTTTGTCTTCCAATAACTTCCCGATAAATTCACCTGTAATCGAGTAAATTTCCAAAGTTACATTTGAAGTTTGAGGTAAAGCGAATTTTATTGTAGTACTCGGATTAAACGGGTTCGGATAGTTTTGACTCAATGAAAATTCTTTTGGTAAAATTTTCGTGCCTGCTATTCCTACAATTCCGTTTGTGTGGATATCTTTGGCATAAGTCGAAGCCCAAGCTACAGTTTCGTCCGTATGGCAGCGTAAGCATGCAAAGTCCAGCGTAACGGCAGCTAAACCGTTAGCATCCAATTTTACAGACGCGCCATCGCCGGTGAACATCGAATCTTTCGTAACCGCATCGGTATTAATTTTGAAAATATGAGTTTTAATATCACCTCGCCATCCGTTGCCAACTTGCATTCCCACCGCTGATTTACTTGCCGGAGCCATGTGACAATCGACGCAAGAAATCGGTTTTGGCGAACCGTTTAACATTACTTCTTTGTTCGGATGACAAGTTTCGCACGTTGTTGTAATTGCGGTTAATCCTTCGCTTGCAACATCGGGATATCTAAGTGCAATATGGGCATCGTGACATGTAGCGCATGTAAAATTCATCTGTCCGTGTTTGGAAGCAAGCATTTCGTTTGATTGTTCGTGATGTTTGATATAACCTCCGCTGGCGGGAATTGAATTGGAAACGCCGCCTCTGTTATGGCAAGAAGCGCAGATATCCCAAGTTAATGCGGTTCCGCTGTTCGGAGGATGAACTCCCGTAGGATTTGCCACATGTTCGCTGCCCGGACCGTGACAACCTTCGCATCTTATTCCGGGTTCGCTGAATGTACCTAAACTGTCATCCGGAACTCCGTTCCACGAGCCTTCGGGAGTTGCACCGGTTGTATGGCATTTGAAACATCCTTTGTTGTAATACTTTGTTTCACCGTAATGGTATGGAACCCACGATTGAGTTTCGAAATTATATTGAGCAGAAGAATCCGTTGTGAAAATCATTCCGTTTTTTCTTACAAATCTCGCCTTCCAACCGTATCCGCCTATTACAAAAGCAAAATCGTCCCAAGTGGTTCCGGGCGGAGTTTGTGTAACACCGGGAGAAGTGTTCGGCGGATAAACCGGCGGTGCGCCGTCTACAGGGTTAAGTTTGTACGGATGCCCTGTTTTAATATACTCTTCGTATATGTTGTATCCCAGATTCGCATCAACCGTATTATGGCATGTTATACACGAATCGGAACCCACGTATGTTTGTGCCTGGGTTTGATTTACAAGCAACATGGTGCTTATAACCCCGACTAAAATTATTAACACTGCTTGCTTCATGCTACCTCCCGAATATTATTAATTAATTTATAGATAAATGGACATTATTGTATTATTATTACACTTATAATTTAATATTCGTGAGGGTGTGAGTAAAGAAAACAATTATTAAATTTTTTTCATATTTATTTAACTGATTTATTCACCTTTTAATATTATTTTACTGTTATATTTATGGAGTATGGCAATGCGGATTTTAATAGCGGAAGACGAAAAGCAAATAGCAAATTCGCTTAAAAAAAATTTTGCCGATGAAGGTCATTCCGCAGAGATAGCCGAAAATGGTAAAGAAGCGATTGACCAAATATCGAAAAATAGTTTTGATGTTTTGTTGTTAGATTGGAGAATGCCGGAATTGACCGGACTTGAAGTATGCAAAAGTTTAAGAAAAGCAGGTTACAATAAACCGATTATTCTGTTGACCGCTTTGAGCGATGTTAAAAATAAAGTTGAAGCATTAAATTACGGAGCGGACGATTATATAACCAAACCGTTTTCTTTCGACGAAGTTATGGCACGGATAAACGCTGTAGTAAGAAGATACGAAAGTGTTTCCACTTTTCTGGAATTTGATGAATTTAAGTTGGATTTAATTGCGCACACACTTGTTACTCCGCACGGGAAAATTAAACTGCCGGAAAAAGAATTTGAACTGCTTAAATACTTCCTTGAAAACTCCGGTGTTATACTTAATAAAGAAAGGCTTTGCCGCGATGTTTGGGAACTTCCTTTTACACCGTCAACAAATTTGGTTGAAGTTACAATTAAAAATCTGCGAAGTAAATTGGAAGAACTTACGGGTAAAAAATTTATAAAAACAATCTACGGCGAAGGTTATCTTTTTATTTTGGATTAATCTATGAGTAAAATCCACTTAACAAAAACCGTTAAACGCCTTGCCTTTTGGAACGCTGTTGTGATGTTCGGACTTTACTTCGCATTTATAGTTTTCACGTTTACGATTACAAATTATATAGTTACAGATAATTTGGACATCAGACTGAAACACGAAGTGGAGCATATTCTAAATTCATTGGTGGTAACTAACGATTCAACGCTTGTTTTGAACAGCAAGGAATTAAACGAACCGGCTTTTTCTTCGCTCGGGGAAGAATCGTTTTTTCTTCAGATTTATGATTTACAGGGTAAAGTTTTTTACAAAAGTAAAAACATGGATAAACTGCGCGGATTTTTGCTAGGGTTCCCAAATAATTTTAATCCTTACTACTTTGAAGATTTATTATTTAATGATATGCAAATGCGCATCGTCTATAAACGAGTATTCGACGATAAATTCAAACATATCGGATATATTCAACTGGGAGCAATAAAATCCGGATTGAATTATCTTACCAAAAGGATATTAACATTTAACCTGATAATTCTTCCGTTAGTAGTAATTATTGTAATCGGATTAAGTATTTTCCTTGCAAGGAAAAGTTATGAAAGGCTTAATAATATAATTGATCTGGCGAAAAAAATATCTGCAACGAACTTAAACGAACGTTTAACATTCGACGCCGATCCAAACGATGAAATTGGGAAATTGAGAGATACGCTCAATACTTTATTCGACCGGTTGGAAAAGCAGATTGACCAAATTTCCCATTTTACCGATAACGCTTCGCATCAATTAATGACACCGCTGACAACCTTAAAAACCGAGTTGGATTATCTTACCAAAAAGGAACGGACGGTAGAAGAATACCGGGAATCCATTGGGATTGTAAAAGACCAAACAGAAAGAATGATACGTATAGTTAAAACAATGCTTATTCTCTCGAGGGATTGTAAAGATTGCAGTGACGAGAAATCGGTGTTCGAACTAACGAATATAATAGAAAACGAATTAACCCCTGTTTACAAAGGGAAAAATGTGAAGTTCGATTTTAATTCCAAAGTTTACTTGAGGGGTAAATCTGAATATTTCTCAATTGTATTACAAAATTTAATTGATAATGCATTAAAATATTCGGATGAAAAGGAAGTAACGGTTACGGTCGAGACCGGCAACGAATTTGTGCATATTACCGTTTCGGATAAAGGTGTAGGAATTCCCGATAATGAAAAGGATAAAATATTCGAGCGTTTTTACCGCGGTTCTTTTACCCAAAACCAAGCCAAAGAAGGATACGGTTTGGGATTGAGCCTGGTATACTCCATCGTTAATTCGATGGGCGGAAAAATTACCATCAAGGATAACGTACCGGAAGGAACAAATTTTATTATTACTTTGCCAATTGTAAAGCTTAGTTAATCCGCTGTAATGCTTATGTTTCCTTTGTTCTTCTAACGATTGAAACGGCAAAACCCAAGACTGTTATTATAACTCCAAGCCAAACCAACCCGATAAACGGTTTTATACTTGCTTCAACGGTAAATACTTCCGTTTTCTTTTTCGGTGCTGCCTGTGAACTCTCGCTTAACTTCGAGACTGAAATATCAATTGTCCCGGCATTTAATCCGGTGAGTTCAATTCTCAAATCGGCGTTTTCCAGACTGACATTCTCGTAACTGCGGTTTCCGTTTGCGGATCTTAATTTGGGTTCCACTTCGTATTTGTTATTGCCGTCAATAACTAATAATTTCGCACCGATTGTAAAATCGCCGCCCGCTCTCATTTTATTCATTTCCGATTGCGGAAAATCGAACTCAACAAATTTAATTGTTTTATTGTCGAATGAAATTTCTTCACCTTCTTTCAAAGTGAATTTTTCTCCGTTGTGGTTACGAGTATCATCTCCTGTTGAATAACTTAACGGCGTGACGTAAAAGTCTTTGGTCAACATATTTAATATATCCGGTTCTCTCATCAGGCTGTTGTTAAAATCGGATCTGTACATAACCGGGGAAATTATTTCCACACTGTTTTCTTTTTGTAACTGTACGTTAAAAGCAAACTTTTTCCCGTTCTCAACCGGTTTGTAACCTAAGAATGTAATATTATATCCGAATGCTTTAACCGGTTTTCCTTTTTCCAGTTCAATTTGTTTTTCCTGAGTAAATCCGCCTGTGGCAACAACGCCTAACATAAAGAGCGCTAAACCGGTATGGGCAATATAAGCGCCGGCATATAATGCTTTGTCTTTAATTATCTTAAAGGCTATTTCCAAGTTTACGATTAAAGTGAACATTGAAGAGAAGGTCATAATTGCAAGCATAACGTCATTGATCCCGCCAAGTATAATAATAAGCGCAGAAGCGATTATCGTTATTACCAAAGAAGTACGGGTTCGTTTCCAAAAGCTTTTTCCTTTTGTAAATTTCCAACTTAACAAAAGGCTTATTCCGTTTAACAATCCAATTATAATAGCAATAGGCAAATTGAGTTCGTTATAGAATTTTATTTCCACCGCTTGACCCCAAATGGGGGCGGAAGTACCTACGAGAATAATTATTGCCGAAGCAATCAGCGCTACTGAGCCGGTGAATAAAGCAAGTTCACGGGAAAGAAAATTATCTTGAAAATTTTCGAATTTTTCCAAGTATTTCCAGCGTACTGCCAGGCCGATTAGACCGATAAATAAAAACGTTAACATTAGAATAATTAAAAAGAGATAAACCAGCATTCCCGGTGCAACGAATGAATGAACGGAAGAATCGCCCAAAATTCCGCTTCGTGTTAAAAATGTACTGTATAAAACCAAAATAAACATTAAGATAGATAGAATCAGATTTGTCTTTACAAATCTGCCGTTGCCGCCTTTTGCTTGATACTTTCGTTGAATTAAAAATGTATGAATAGCCGCCGCGCCTATTATCCAAGGTATTAAACTTGAATTTTCAACGGGATCCCATCCCCAGTAACCGCCCCAACCGAGTACGCCGTATGCCCAGTAACCGCCGAGCATTATCGCCAAACCTAAAACCATTGTAGCGCCAAGCAACCAAGGAAACGATTGTTTAATCCAATCTCTGTAATCATTTTTTATAAGTGCCGCGATTGCAAAAGAATAGGGGACTGCAGACATTGCAAATCCGATGAATAAAAACGGCGGATGAATTTGCATCCAGAAATTTTGCAATAAAGGATTAAGACCTTTTCCTTCCACAATAAATTCGTTAATCGGTATTCCGCTTGTATGTAAAATGGCGTAGAGTTCTTTGCTCATCTTAACAAAACTTTGGTTGTTCGTCGTATCCGTGAATATGAAATCCCTCATGAAAGGCATTGATATGTATGTATGATTAATATTTTTCAGGTTTATGAAAACCGGATCTACCCAAATGTAATTAAACGGGCTTTTTAAGGTAGGATTTACCAGAATCAGTAGAAAAAATACGACCAGCATATATACCATCATTACGCGCGTTTCCAAATCTCCTCGTTTGGATGTATAATCGAGGAGTACTAGTCCCACTAATACGGAGAAAAACACCCACAGCATAAAGCTTCCTTGTTGCCCGGCCCAAAATGTTGAAAGCAAAAGTCCTGTTGAAAGTCCGCTCCCGCTGTATTCATAAACATATTTGTATTGGTATTGATGGGTTAGGATTGCATGGAATAGTAATATTGAAGCGGCTATAACTAAGATTGTTGTTGTATGTACTCCCAGTCGGGCATAAATCTTGGCGTTAACATACCCTTTAAAATCGAGGTAGTACATTACCACCGTAAAAACGCTTGCGGCCAAAGCCAGCGTTAATAATATATTGCCAATCATATTAATTCCTTTCGGTTAAATTAGCTTCCGGCAGTATATTGTTCTTGGTATTTTGACGGGCATTTTGTTAGTATGTCCGACGCATGGAAATAACCGTCTTTATACTTTCCCGTTACCACAACACTTGTTGCCGATTCAAAATTATTAGGAATACTGCCTTTGTAAATTACTTTCATCATGTTACCGTTTTCGTCTTTTATGGTAAACATGAACAAGTTTTTTTCTTTATCGTAAACGTAATTGTTCTCTCTTACCCAACTTCCGGTTACTTTCAAAGTTTTGTTTGAATTCATAACTTTTGTGAAATTGTTTTCGTATGAAATATTCGTTTGGGTAAAGAGGTAAGCCATAAACGAAAAGAATATTAATATGATTATGCCACCGAATATATATTTATTTTTCATCGTCGTTTAACTCCTTTATTTCTTTTTCAATCTTTTTCAATCTTTTCTCAACCGATAACACATGCAGAAAAATTCCGAACCATATTACCAATGTAATGAATAAAACGATATATATAGAATTTTGATCAAGAAAATCGAAAAATGCTTCCACAATATACCTCAGTCGTATTCTTTGATAAGATAATGATTGTAAATAATAGATTTATAACTCAATTTCCAAATCCAAATGAATAAAATTGTAAAAGCAATAAGCGAAAGGTAAAAAACAACTTGCATTGTTGAATTCATTTGGAAATCGACAACCGGACCGGCATTTGTATCGTCTGCGGAACCGGGATGCAACCCCGCCATAATTCGAGGCATAATAAAAACAAAAAACGGAACAGTAAGAAAGGCAAAAATCGAATAAACAGCCGAAAGCCTTGCCCTTTTTTCCTCATTTTCTATTGCCGATCTTAACGCAAAAAGGGAACCGTAAATAAGTAAAAGAATGAAGATACTTGTTTCCCGCGGGTCCCAATGCCAAAATGCTCCCCAAGTAAACTTTGCCCAAATGGAACCTGTAACCGTTGCTAAAATTGTGAAAACCATTCCTATTTGCAACGCAGCCAAGGATTTTGCGTCATGCTCGAAATTGTTGGTCCTCAAATATTTTATTCCTTGAACCATTGCGGTTAAAAATGCAATAACCGCCAGCCACGCAGTCGGTACATGAAAAAAGATTATTTTTGCTTTTTCCTCAAGACCCGGAATATTCGGGTATTCGTACCAAACGGAAGGGCTTTTAACAATAGGAAAAGTTATTCCGGCAATAATAACAATCGTCATTAAAACGAAAAGCGTAACCTTCCAAAATGTATTCATTTATTTGAATTTCTTGTTTAACTCTTTACGAAAGATAAGAAAGTTAATACTAAAACCCAAAAAAGATATAGAAGTTTTATTTAATTGATTATACACTCGAAAAGAATCAATTGTTACAAAATATTTACGGCTATAGACATTTTATTTTATGAACTTGTAAATTGAATCCGGAATTAAAAATTACCCTAAGCTTTTTCTTTTCCCCTTGAAAACTTAAAATTTAGGGGAGGAATTGGAATTGGTTAAGTTATTGTTTTATAAGTCAGTTACAGATATTTTCCAATTGATTTGAACCTTTTTGAAAAATTTTAAGTTTGTTTTTAAGTAAAAAACAGATATTTTACCGGAACAATTGGTCAAATTAATTGTAAAACAACCAAGTTTAACTATCCGGGAGGGGAAATAGAGAGAAAAGTTACTGATTAATTTTCAACAAACTTTAAAGGGGGCATTATGTCCGATAACAAAAGTCAGAAAATGTATAATCCTCTTTCGGAATTAATCAGTGACGAAATTTTCGAACTCCTCCAAAGCCGGGGTTTAATTAACCAAAAATCCCTCCGCGATTACGAAATCAGAAAAAAGTTTAAGCAAATGCGGCAAGCGAATATTAGCGCTGCGGAAGCAATAAATCGTTTGCGGGAAGAATATCCTTATTTGCAATTCGACACTATACGAAAAATCGTATACCATATTTATAAATAATTATGCTTGACAAAATATTAAGGTTGCCGTATATTTGAAAATAATACTTCGGAGGTTTTTTACCTCCGTTGATTACTTAGCCCAGTGCTTCCCCCAACACTGGGCTTTTTGATAATTTTATAGGTGAGATTATGGCTCAAACTAAAACCAAAAGAAGAATTAGAGGACAGAAAAAAGTTTTAACATCTCCATTTAAAGATTATTGGACAAAAGAAAATTATTATATCTTGGGTTTCGGCTTTTTACTTTTGGTTATCGGAAATATTCTTTTGGCTCAAAGCCCTTACACTAATCCGCTTTCATTATCCGTTGCACCTGTAATTTTACTTTTCGCTTATCTTGTGGTTTTCCCGTTTGCAATTTTATACAGAAAAAATAAAAATAATAACAGCTCAGAAAATGTTTCTGGCTAAGATTACCGGCAATATTGTAGCAACCCAAAAAAATAAACATTTACAAGGACACAAACTTCTCCTCTTCCGGCAAATCGATCTTTCCGGTAATTTTATCGGAAAGGAGAATCAAATAGCGCTTGATATGACGGACGCAGGAATTGGCGATACGGTACTTGTAGTTAAAGAAGGCGCTGCCGTACAGCAAATTTTAGGACACAAAAATGCCCCGGTTAATACAATAGTAGTAGCCGTTGTGGATGATATTGACATTCAAGAATAATTTTTTCCCGTTAAATTGACTGAAGATAAATTACAGAATCTTATTTTTATCAATTTATTGTTGAGCATCGAAGGAATCGGACCTCACAAACTTTTAAATTTATACGCAAAATTCAAAAGTTTCGAAGCAATCTTAAATGCCGATCTGATTTCGCTTAGTAAAACCGAAGGCATAAGCGAGATTCTCGCTAAAAAAATTATAAATTCTTCTGCGGAACTTCCTTCTGTTAAAGAAAAAACCCTTTCCGAACTCGACCGGTTAGATGAATTAAATGCTAAGGTAATTACTTTTTGGGATGAAGAATATCCGAAACTTTTAAAAACAATTTTTTCGCCCCCGCCGGTTTTATATGTCTTGGGAGAACTTACCGGCCAAGACGAGTATGCGATTGCAATTGTGGGAACCCGGCGTGCAACCAATTACGGAAAGTGGGCGGCTGAATTTTTAGCCCGTTCGTTAGCCGAACAAAACATTACGGTTGTAAGCGGAATGGCTCGCGGAATCGATTCAATCGCACACAAAGCGGTTCTAAAAGCCGGCGGCAGAACCGTTGCGGTAACCGGTTCGGGACTCGATGTGATTTATCCGCCCGAAAATAAAAAGTTGTTTGCTGAAATTTCCGAAAACGGTGCGGTTATTACCGAATATCCTCTGGGAACCAAACCGGATGCACAAAATTTTCCGAAGAGAAACCGGATTATCTCCGGACTTTCGCTCGGAACAGTTGTCGTTGAAACCAGATTAAACGGCGGCGCAATACAAACGGCAAATTTTGCATTGGATCAGAATAGGGAAGTGTTTGCCGTTCCCGGAAATTTGAACGTACCGCAGAGTGAAGGAACAAATACGTTGATTAAAAAAGGGGAAGCAAAACTTGTGATGGACGCATCCGATATTTTGGACGAATTGGAAATTAAACTTAAACCCGTCATAGGTAAAAATATTCCCAAACCGTCGGTTGAATTAAATTTATTCGAAGAAAAAATAATGGGCGTTCTGAGCAACGAACCTAAACAAATAGATAATATCTCCGCTCAATCGGGAATAAACACTGCCGAATGCCTTGTGCATTTACTTTCGCTGGAATTCAAAGGTTTGGTAAAGCAGTTGCCCGGCAAGAATTTTATGATTATTTAGTTTAATATTTTTTCTTTCCCTTCCAAAGTTTTTTTAGCCGTTCTTTCAGATTTTTTTCCTGACCGTTTTCGGAAGGGAAATAATATTGTGTGTTTTTCATTTCTTCAGGAAAGTAATTTTCCAAAACGAAATGGTTTTCGAACTGATGGGGATATTTATAATTTTCAGCATAGCCCAAATCCTTCATTAATTTCGTCGGCGCATTTCTAAGATGCAGCGGCACTTTATACATCGGTTTTGATTTAACATCACTCAATGCTTTTTCTATTCCTTGATAGGAAGCGTTACTTTTTGGAGCGCTTGCCAGATAAGTTGCGCATTGTGCTAAAATTATTCTTCCTTCCGGCATTCCGATTTTTTCAAGGGCGCTGAAAGTGTTCACGGCAAGAACAAGTGCATTTGGTGAAGCGTTGCCGATATCTTCGGAAGCAAAAATTATCATTCGCCGTGCAATGAATAACGGGTCTTCTCCTCCTTCCAACATTCTTGCAAGCCAGTAAAGCGCCGCGTCCGGATCGCTTCCGCGCATGCTCTTAATAAATGCGGAAATAACATTGTAATGTTCTTCACCGGCTTTATCGTATAAAGTATCTTTTTGCTGAACGATGTTTTGCAAAACTTTTCTTGTCAGTTTTATTTCCGGTTGTTTCAGTTCTTGAATTACCGCGGCTTCCAAAATGTTAAGCATTACCCGCGCATCGCCTCCGGAAAGGTAAATCAAATAGTCACGGTCGATGTAAGTGATGTTGAGTTTGGATAAAAACTCGTCTTTTTGAAGTGCGTAATCGAGAATATCTTCCAAATCTTTTTTCGAAAGTTCGTCCAAAACATATACCCTTGCTCTCGATCTTAAAGCGGGAATAACTTCGAACGAAGGATTTTCGGTTGTTGCGCCGATTAAAATAATTTCGCCCGATTCCACCGAAGATAGCAAAGCATCTTGCTGGGCTTTATTAAACCGGTGAATTTCGTCTATAAATAAAATTGTTCTACGGTTGTACTCGGCATTTTCTTTTGCCAAATCTATAATTTTCCTTATGTCTTTTACGCCGGAAGATACCGCATTTATTTGATAAAACTCCGATTTAGTCTGTTCGGAAATTATTTTCGCCAATGTTGTTTTTCCGGTGCCGGGCGGACCCCATAAAATAAAGGAGCTAAGTGAGTCGTTTTCGATCATCAACCGTAGCGGTTTACCTTTACCTACAAGTTTTTCTTGTCCGCGGAATTCATCGAGTGTTTTTGGTCGTATTCTTTCTGCAAGCGGGGTTGGCGGTATTGTTATTTCGTTGCCATTCATTTTTTTTCGATTTTAAATTCTTCTTCGTTAGGCCGCTTCATGTGATATTTTTCTCTGGCGATTTTTTCTATTTTTTTATCGCTCGTTTTTAACGAATCGATTTCCATTGTTAATCTTTTTATTTCCGATTGTGTTTTCTCGATTTTTTCGTCTAATTCGTTTATCTCCGATTTCAATTTGAAATATTTGATAATTCCTTGACTATTGAAAAGTAAAAACAAAATTGCAATAACAAGCAAAACCAAAAAGATACTCTTGAAAAAATTTCTTTCTTTTGTAACTTTTTTCTTTGCCATTACAAAGCCGATTTAATAATTTTTTCAATTAATTCTTCGAATTCAATTCCTTCGGCTTTTGCCATTTTGGGAACCAAGCTGTGAGATGTCATTCCCGGCAAAGTATTTACCTCGAGACAATACGAATAGAAATTTTCGTCGAGCCGGAAATCCACCCGCCCGTAATTTGTACAACCCAAGGCGCTGAATGCAAGCAAAGCTTGTTGTTTAAGATGAGTTTGAACCTCATCGGGCAGTTCTGCCGGAACTATATATTCGCTCATTCCGTCGGTGTATTTGCATTCGTAATCGTAAAGTTCATGTTTGGGAATAATTTCGAGAATGGGAAGAGTGTGACTGTCGATAATTCCCACGGCAATTTCACGACCGGGAATGAATTCCTCAACCAAAACCCTTTTTGAGTATTTGAATGCAAGCTCGAGCGCATCCCCAATTTCCGAAGGACCTCGGCATATTGAAAGCCCGATTGTTGAACCTTGATCGTTTGGTTTTACAATACAAGGAAAACCGAAGAACTTTTCTATTTTTTTTATTATTAATTCGGTGTCTTCGTTTCTGCTATTTACCACAAACCATTGGGGTGTTTTCACATCGAAGTGTTGAAATAAAATTTTTGAAGTTGATTTATCCATCGAAAGAGCGCTTGGTAACATTCCCGAGCCGGTATATTTTATTCCGCGAAGATCGAGAAGCGATTGGACGCTGCCGTCTTCGCCCCATTGACCGTGCAAAGCAATTACCGCAAGATTAACATCATCCAAAAGATTGGAATTTATGGTTTCGATGACTTTTTTGTTATCCGGTGTTATTAAATTATCTTTTTTAAAATACTCTTCAATTTCCGTTGGTTGGTTGATTCCGTAAGCGGGATCGATTAATTTGACTTCATATTGCAAATTATTGAGCGCATCATATATTGCTTTTCCGGATTCTTTGGATACTTCCCGTTCCGCAGAAGTCCCGCCAAGCAAAACCGCAATTTTTATATCTTTAATGTTCATATATCAAAACTTAAATTCTTTAATAATTCGGTTTATTTCTTCTTCGTCGATTCTGTCCGGTTCAATATTATCTTTATCCGTTCTTATGTTATTCACACCAAAAGGATTAACCTTCGGATTTCCCGCGCGGGATTTCAACCGGTTTTCGATTATTTCTGTATAACTTACCGGTCGGGAAGATATTAATTGTTCGTCTTCTTTTTTCGTATTGGGCAACGATGGATTATTAAAATTAAAATTGGGTTTAATTCCGTATGTGCTTTGCGCTATCCGCAATAATTTTTCAACATTACCTCGCGAAAGAGTTGTGGGTCCGCCTAAAACTTTAGCTATAAAAATAGTTTGAGCTGCGTGTTCGAGTTTTTCCATTTTGTAATAAGCGTCTTGTATGGAAACCCCGAGAGTAACTGCCCCGTGATTCTGAAGCAGAAGCGCCCATGCATGATTGATATAAGGTTTCATGGAATCGGGTAATTCGTCAGTCGAAGGCGTTCCGTATTTGCATAAAGGAATTTTGCCGAGCGACAGAATCACTTCGGGAAAAACCGGTTGGGTTAATTCTATTCCGGCTGTAGCAAAAGCGGTAGCGTAAACCGGATGACAATGAACAACGGCGTTTACCTCTGGTCTGGAATTATATGCGAGCAAGTGAATCTTTGCCTCGGTGCTTACCTTGCCTTTGCCTTCCAATTTATTTCCGTTCGTATCGATGATAATTAAATCTTCCGGTTGGACTTCTCCTTTATTTTTACCTGACGGTGTAATTAATATTCTTCCGGAGTCGAGCCGGAGAGACAAATTTCCGTCGGTTGCCGAAACAAATCCTTTATCGTAAACTTTTCTGCAAAATTTAACCAGCTCTAACCTTTCTTCCACATGCTCTCCAATTCTTCCATTAATTTGATGTTAACGTAACCGTCGTAGCCCGTGACTTGCAACGGATGATTTTTGAAAAACGTTTTTTGAACCGACCGGATAAGCTGAAGTTGTTTATTGGCTCGCTTTCTAAAAATTTTTCTCGATTCACCGGCAAGGTCGATGATTAATTTTGCCGGAATATTTTTCTTCCCTATAAGATTTTCAATACTGATAGAGCCTTTATAACCCGTTATTTCGATTCTGTTAAATGATTTTTGGGAACTGTAGGAAACTTGAAAGCCACCGTAACCGCCTTTTTCAAATTTGACCAATCCGGTAGCAAAATCTTCCACTTCGCTTGTGTAAATAACATTATCCAAAAAGCCTGTGATCTCTTTAATCTCTCCTCCGAAAAACCTGAGCAAGTCGATCATATGAGTTCCGAGATCGCGAAGAGCCCCGCCGCCGCTTAGTTCTTTATTAAAACGGAAATTATCGTTTGGCGGAAAATCGATATTAAACTGTGTGGAAACGGATAGAATTTTTCCCAAGAAATGGTTATCTATTAAATCCTTTGCTTTAATAATTAACGGATGAAATCTGTAAACATAGTTAACGGTAAGAAAAACATTATTCTCTTCACAGACTTTTACCATTTCTTCAGCTTGTCCGGATGTTATGGCGAGCGGTTTTTCGCATAAGATATTTTTACCAGCCCGCGCGGCTTTAATTACCTGTTCATAGTGATTGGCATTTGCGCTTGAAACATAGAGAACATCGAAATCGCTTTTTAGAAATTCGTCATAATCATCGAATGCGTTTTCTGCCATAAATTTGGAAGCTATAAAATTTGCTCTTTCCAAGTCAGAACTGTAAACGGAGACAAGTTGACTTCTTTTTGCTTGTTGTAAGGTCGGCAGAAAAGTATGTTCCAAAAAATGTCCGCATCCGGCAACGCCCCAGCGCAATCTTTTCAGACTTTTGGGTATCTGCAGTTTTTTCTTTTCTTTTATTATTTTCATTATAGTTTAAATATTTAATTTTTTCATTAATTTTTTAATCGGCGCGGTATTTTGCATCACGTAAAAATGAATAGCCGGAACGTTTTTATTTAACAGTTCCTCGGTTTGTTTAAGCGCCCACTCTATTCCGATATCCTCAACGTGTTCGGATTTTGCTTTTGTAACTTCTTCGACAAGTTCGTTTGGAATATCGACGTAAAAATTTTTAGGAATGGAATTTAATTGCTTTTTGGAAGTAATTAATTTTAGTCCCGGAATTATGGGGACTTCAATTCCGTGTTGCCTGCACAAATCAACGTAATCGAAATATTTTTTATTATCGTAAAACATTTGAGTTACGATGTAATCTGCACCCGCATCTATTTTTGCTTTGGTGAATTTTATATCCGTTTCGATATTCGGCGCTTCAAAATGTTTCTCGGGATATCCGGCAACTCCGATGCAGAAATTCATCGGTTGAGCATCGAGAAGGGAATCTTCCAAATATTTTCCGCGGTTTAAGTCCGCTACTTGTTTTACCAAATCTATTGCATATTCGTTAACGCTTCTGTTAAACTTTACAGGTTTTTCGTATCCGCTTTCGTCTCCCCGGATTACCAAAACATTATCGATTCCCAAATAATGCAGCTCAATTAGAAAATCTTCCGTTTCCTCTTTTGTAAAGCCTTTGCAAATTACGTGCGGCACCGCATCGATGTTATATTTGTTTTGAATTAAAGCACATATTCCAAGTGTCCCGGGTCGTTTCCTTTTTATTTTTATTTTATAACCTCCGTCGGGAGTTTCTTCGTATTCTATTTCTGCTGCGTGGCTCGTTATATCGATGAACGGCGGGTTGTATTTTACCAAATCATCTAGAGCCGACATAAGTTGTTGAAAACTTCCTCCACGCTTAGGCGGAATAATTTCAAAGCTGATTAAAGTGTTATCCGATTTTGCAAGATGCTCTGTTATCTTCATTTTTACCAATTAATTTTGAACTAATAAATTTAACATATTTTAGTTAAACATCCTTTATAGCATTTTATTTTTGTGGTTCCAGTTTCAATAAATCGTAACCGGATGAAGTGATTGTTTCCATATCGGTTTTTAACTTAATTAATTCGCCCGTTAACCATTTCTCCGTCATATCTTTGTAATGTTTGCTGTAAAAATTTCCCGATTGACCGGTTGTAAGAATAAAATGAAATTCGTCCGGTTTTGCGAAATCGAAAATATAGCGCATGGAAGGACCGAGCTTATTTAAATAAGGTTTTGTAAACGAATATTCCGTGTTGAATATTGTGGTTCCGTCACCGCCGATTTCGTACGGACCGATATTAACAATTTTAGCAATAACGGGCGAAGCTTTATCGAATAAATGTTTGAAGATGACTTTATGCAATTTTCCCCATTGCCAGTAAGTAATATCATTCCCTAACTTTTTGCTCAATTCGTCCAGTGCATCTTCCAGACTTTTCCTGATAATATCATCCCGCGTTTCTATTTCCGGTGTGGAAATATTATCGAACCAAGAAGATTTATTTTCTTCAAGCAAAACCGGAAGGTTTCGGTAAGGGACGTTTGCTATAAACACGTATTCCTTCATTAAATTTTTGCCCATTTCGTCTTCGTAGATGTTTTGAATAAGACGCTGCAAAAAAACAGCATAAATAGTCGGCACTTGACTTTTGGCATCCATAACAAAGTCCCAGTTTCTAAAAAGTTCCAGTGCAAGTTTAACCTTCTCGTTTGTAACGGCAATGTTTTTATATGCGCCCAAAATATATTTTGTGATGTTTTTTGCGTAGTGGGAATAAAAATCCGTTTGAAACTTTCTGAAATCTTCCACGTTAAATTTAGGTTTGGAAGTTAATAATTCGGTAATCCGTTCGATCCTCGATGGCGGTTCCCAAATGTTTGATACGTTATATTTAAAATTTTTAACTGTTTTGTTATTGGCGGAAGCAATAAAATTTTGTTTTGGATTAAATAATTTCGGCATTTCGCTGTAAGGTACAAATCCGCGCCAATCGTATTCGTCGGTTGTCCCGTCGAAAACCATTGTAGGACTATAATATTTGCGCTTGGGTATTCGCGTTCCGCAGATGTACCCGATATTTCCGTCTTTATCGCCGTAAACAAAATTCTGACCCGGCACGGTGAAGAAACTAACGCCTTTCTTAAATTCTTCCCAATTGGTGCTTCTGTTGATCAAATACACTGCATACATCTCGTCGCTGAATTCGTAAGCTGTCCATCTTATGCTTAAATTGGCTTTGCCTTGCTGTTCATTGGGGAAAAGTTTTTTATAAGCGTGAACATCGCTTACAATCGGTCCGCGGTGTGTTTTTCTTATATCCAAAATAACATCGGAAGAATCTTTTACTTTGATTGTATCTTGTGTAATTGTAAGCGGGTTCCATTCGCCTTTGAAAAAATAATTCTGTTTAAGCGAATCCAGTTTTTCCACGTAAAAATCACAATCATCTGTCATTACGTTTGTCAGCACCCACGAAACATTACCGTTATTTCCGATAACAACTCCTGGAATTCCTGGTAATGTGAATCCTTCCACGTTCAAGTTTTTGCTTCTTATAACCGTTACAACCCATTTGCCCGGCGCTTGAAATGCGAGATGCGGATCGTTTGCGATAAGGACTTTTCCGGATTCCGATAAATTTCCGTTAACAACCCAATTGTTCGAACCGATATGCGTTCCCACGAATCCGGTAAATTTTCTGAATTCCCTGTCAATGTGAATTAAATCGAGCGGAATTTCCGCAAACTTTTTAGTTTCTTTGGGAATTATTGTCGGAGCGTTTTCATCGTAAGACGGCATAACTTCGCGCGCTTTCTCGATTCCCAACTTTTGCACCAAATGTGTGAATGCCAAATCGCTCCACCAACTTATGTTAAGCTCCCAAGCCATTAATTTAACCAGTAGCAGACTGTGTTCCGGTTCCCATGGTTCCGGGTCGTATTCCAGAACATCAAACTCAATTTGATATTTACCTTTTGCTTCCTTTATGTAAGCATTTACCCCTTTTGTGTATGCTTCCAACATATCACGTGATTCTTTGTGAATTTGGGGATAATATTTTTTCACGGTTTCGTATAATCCCAAAGTGCGGAACATTTTATCGAAGATAACGGTCTTGCTTCCCAAAACTTCACTTAATCTGCCCAAGCCTGCCCGGCGTGTAATATCCATTTGGAATAGCCTTTCTTGAGCATGAACATATCCGAGCGCGAAATATGCATTCAAATCATTATCCGCAACAATATATGCTACGGCGTTTGAATCCCTGAATATTTTAATTTCCGAGCTTATCCCGTTTACGTTAACGGTTCCGCTATATTCGGGCAATGTCTGATTTAGAAAATAATACGAAAGTCCGATTACGAAGATCACTAAAACCAGAACTACGGATAGAATTCCGATAACAATTTTTAACCACTTATTCATTTTCCACCGATAATTGTTTATTAACTTAGTCCGTGAAAACACACGAAAATAAAAGTAGAAGTTTAAGCAATGAAAAGCAAGAGACCAAAACAACGGTGATAATTAAGCGTTAACTTTATTGGGGAAATGATTATATTTCGATAAAAAATCGGGAAAAATGGAACTTTTAATTTTAAGTATAATTAGTTTAATAGTTTTAATAATTATTGCGGTATTTATTTTTCTGACTTACAAAAAGTTAAGTGAATTCAATCCTTCGCGATTGTTCGAAGAGCTATCGGAAAAGATTAACGAAAATCAAAAACAAACGGATGAAGTAATCGAGTCCGAGTTTCAAAAAAACCGCGAAGAAATATTAAAGAATTCAAAACTTACCCGCGAAGAAATTGCCAATTCATTTAAGTTATTGGGCGATCAACTTTCCGGAAGAATTAAAGAAATTGCCGAAAGACAAAAAGACCAACTGGACATAATTGAAGAAAGAATGGAGAAGCTTACAAAAACGAACGAAGAAAAATTCGATAAACTAAAAGAGCAAGTCTCCGACCGGTTGAGTGATATTCAGGAAAGTAACGAAAAGAAACTGGAAGAAATGAGACGGACGGTTGACGAAAAATTACATGAAACTCTCGAAAAAAGATTAGGCGAATCGTTTAAGCAAGTAAGCGAAAGATTGGAATTGGTGCATAAAGGTTTGGGTGAAATGCAAACTTTGGCAAGCGGCGTGGGTGATTTGAAAAAAGTTTTAACTAACGTAAAAACCCGCGGCACTTGGGGTGAAGTTCAGTTAGGTAATCTGATTGAACAAATATTAGCTCCGAATCAATATGCCAAAAACGTTAAAACCAAAAAAGGCAGTTCCGAAATAGTTGAATTTGCTATTAAGTTACCAGGCAGAACGGGGGACAAAAACGAAGTGGTTTGGCTGCCGATAGATGCTAAATTCCCTATGGAAGATTACCAAAGATTAATCTCCGCCCAAGAAGCTGCCGATCCCGTTGAAGTGGAAAAAGCATCGAAGGAAATTGAAAAAAGAATCAGAAGCGAAGCAGCGAACATATCGGCTAAATATTTGGATCCGCCGCACACAACTGACTTTGCCATAATGTTTTTACCTGTGGAAGGTCTTTATGCCGAAGTGTTGCGAATACCCGGGCTTGCCGAACGGATTCAAAGGGAGAACAGAGTAATTATTACAGGACCCACAAACCTTGCCGCATTGCTTAACAGTTTGCAAATGGGATTTAAAACTTTGGCAATCGAGAAACGCTCAAGTGAAGTTTGGGAATTACTCGGCGTGGTGAAAAACGAATTCCGAAAATTCGGAGATATTCTGGAAAAGACAAAACAGAAAATCGATCAAGCGAGTAATACGCTGGGAGACGCCGCAAGGAAATCCAGAACTATCGAAAGGAAATTACGAAACGTGGAAGAATTGCCTCCTACGGGGAATCATTTGGATTTGCTGGAATAAAAATCCCCTTAATTTTATTGGGGATTGTGAATTTTTCTCCCCGGATTTTTTAGTAAAATTAAGCTTTACAAGATTCGGTTAATTTCGCAAGGCTGTCTGTCGGACCTATAGCTATGAGTTTATCGTTTTCTTCGATTATCATATCGGCATTGGGATTATAAATCAATCTCCCGTCGTGTTTAATTATTGCGACAATAATAATGTTCCAATCTTTTCGAAGTGGGGAGTCTTTTAATTTTTTGTTAACAAGTTTTGAATTGTGTGGAATGCTTACTTCTTCAAGGCTTATTTCAACTTCGCGACTTCTGGCAACGCCGTCTATAAAATCTATTACTCCGGGTTTTAATAACAAATGCACCATTCTGCTTCCGCCAAGTTCAATAGGTTTAACCACTCTATCCGCACCGGCTCTTCTCAATTTCGATTCTGTTTCTTCTTCAATAGCTCTTGCAACTACAAATATTTCCGGGTTGATTCCTTTTGCCGAAAGCACTGTGAAGACGTTTTGAGCATCGGTGGAAATTACCGCAACGAGTCCTTTAGCTCTTTTTACGCCGGCTTTTAAAAGCATATTGTCATGAGTAGCATCGCCTTCTATGAACAAGTAACCCAATTGAATTAATTCCTCGATTTTTTTCGGGTTATTTTCGATTACGACAAAGGGAATTTTATTATGAGCCAAATCTTCACAAATTACTTTTCCCATACGGCCGAATCCGCAAATAATATAATGACCGTTCAGCTCATCTATTCGTTTATTCATTTTGCGCCTCCTGAAAAAATGCGTTTCCAAAATTAATTGAACCGCTCTACCGCCAGTGTATGCGATTGCCAATACACCTGTGATAATTAAAAAGATTGTAAGAATTCTGCCGGGTAAAGTAAGCGGTCTTAATTCTCTGAAACCGGTTGTTGAAATTGTAATTATGGTCATGTAAAATGAATCGAACAAATTCCATCCTTCAACAACGGTATATCCAACTGTCCCGAACAAGATTACAGCAAGGATAGACGTAAGACCCAGTTTTAGATACCTTAGCGAACTTTGTGAATTTGACATATCGGCGGTTATTTTTATTGCAAAGTTATATTGTTTGGAGCCGGATTTCAATATGTATTTTATTCTCAGTTGAAAATTAAACATCTTGTTATTTGTTATGGTTGCGGTTTTTGTTTGCTATTTTTATATTGGAAATAAATTTTAAGAGGTGAAGATGAATATTGATAAGGATATCCGCTCGATACAAGAGATGCGGGATTTGGTAAGAACCGCAAAAGAAGCCCAACTGGAATTCAAACATTACAACCAAAAACAAGTAGACGAAATTGTTAAAGCAATGGCCGAAGCGGGGTACAGGGAATCGGAGAGACTTGCAAAGATGGCGCATGAGGAAACGGGGTTCGGCAAATGGGAAGATAAAGTAATTAAAAATCAATTCGGTACAAAATGGGTTTATGATTCCATTAAGGATTTGAAAACCGTCGGCGTAATTGATGTGGAAAAAGGCGGGAAAGTAATAAGAATTGCAGAACCGATGGGTGTAGTTGCGGCTTTAATTCCGTCAACCAATCCTACATCTACCGCAATGTTCAAAGCAATAATCTCTTTGAAAGGAAGGAATGCTATTGTTGCAAGTCCGCATCCCAAAGCGGTAAATTGCACGATGGAAGCAATGAAAGTAATGTCGGATGCTGCTGAAAAAGCCGGAGCACCTAAAGGATTGATTCAATGCATGTCGTTACCAACCTTGGAAGGAACGCACGAATTAATGAAGCATAAAGATGTTGCGGTTATTTTGGCGACCGGCAGTACTCCGATGGTTAAAGCCGCTTACAGTACGGGAACGCCGGCTTACGGAGTCGGTTCGGGAAATGTACCGGCATTTATAGAAAGAACGGCGGATTACAAAAAAGCTGTTGCCGATATCATTACAGGAACCACATTCGATAACGGTACGCTTTGTTCTTCAGAACAATCGATGATAGTTGACAGACCGCTTTTAGAGAAGGTAAAGGAAGAAGTAAGAAAGAACGGAGGTTATTTTGTATCTCCGGAAGAAAAATTAAAATTAGAGCGTGCAATTCAAAAAGGCGGGAGAATTAATCCGGATATCGTTGGCAAACCTGCTACGTTTATTGCTCAATATGCCGGGTTCGAGGTGCCGCCGGATACAACGGTATTGCTTGCCGAATGCAATAAAGTGGGGAAGGACGAACCGTTTTCGATGGAAAAACTTTCACCAACGCTTGCTTTCTACGTTGTTGACGGTTGGCTCGAAGGGTGTCACAGATGTATCGAATTATTGAATTTCGGCGGAATCGGTCACACTATGGTAATTCATTCCAACGATAAAGAAATTATAATGAAATTCGCCATGGAAAAACCGGCGTTCAGAATTATTGTAAATTCACCCGCTTCGCTTGGAGCCGTAGGTTATACTACGGATTTGGATCCTTCTCTAACTCTCGGTGTGGGAACTTGGGGCGGTTCGATAATTTCCGAAAATGTTACGGCAAAACACTTGTTGAATATTAAAACACTGGCATTCGAAACTCATCTGTTGAATAAAGGGGAAAGCGTTAACTCGTTCGACGGCGTGGCAATCGGTGCGACCGACTACGCTCACACCGGAAATTTCACCGAGATGATTGAGGAGCGGTTAAGAGCGCGTGCGGGAAATCCGACTCTTTCAGTTTCAAGTCAAACTTCGGGAAAAACCGGCGGGGGTAATGGGAATAAAACGCTGGGCAGTAATATAACTCCCGAAGAAGTGGAAAAAATAATAAGAGAATTTAAACTCTAATAAATTTAATTATAATAAAAAAGAAGGGGCTTGAAAAAGCCCCTTTTGATTTACATAGTAAGCGCCATTATTGCTTTTGCCGTGTGAAGTCTGTTTTCCGCTTCGTCGTAAACTATTGAAATATCGGGATTGTCTATAACATCATCGGTTACTTCGTGATTTCTGTCGGCAGGCAAAGCATGCATTAATTTTACATGTTTATCGGCAAGTTTTATCCTTCTGTCGTCGCATATCCAATCATGATATTTTTCCAAGTCGGATTTCATTTGTTTGGAAATTTCTTCTTCGTTATCAAGATATTCCTGAACGCCGTAATAACCGAAACCGCCCCAGTTTTTCGGGATAACGACGTGTGCACCTTCGAAAGCTTCGTCCATATCGTTTGTAAATTTTAACGAGCCGCCACCCAGCTCTGCGTTCAGTTCGGCTTTTTCGATTATGTTTTTGCTCAAAGGAAATTCTTTCGGATGAGCAACCGTAACATCAATACCGTAACGGGGAAAGAGCAGAATTTGTGTTTGCGGAACGGAAAGGGGTTTCGCATGGGTATCGGCGTATGCCCAACTGATTGTAACTTTTAGTCCTTTTGGATTTTTCCCGAAGTATTCGAAAATTGTCATCAAATCCGCCAGCCCTTGGAATGGATGATAAACATCGTCTTGCAGTGACATTACGGGACGCGAAGAATGTTCAGCCATTTCCGCCAAGTAATCTTTCCCGATTCCGTAAAAACAATTGCGCGAGGCAATTCCATGGCCCATACGCGATAAAATGATTGCGGTGTCTTTTGCCGATTCGCCATGCGAGAGCTGCATTTTATCCGGAGTTAAATCGTGTGCGTGCCCGCCGAGTTGTGTCATTCCTGCTTCCATGGAATTTCGTGTCCGGGTAGATTGTTCGAAAAATAACATAAACAATGTTTTATGCGGCAAATATAATGTTGGTTCTTCCAATGCGAATTTTCTTTTTAAATCAAATGCGGTTTCGAAAACAGTATCGAGTTCTTGTTTTGTCCAATCGTCCGTGGTTAAAAAATGTTTTCCTTTCAGTTGTGTTACCATTATTTATTTCTCCTTTTTTGTTTTTGCCGGATAAGGGTAAACTATTATTAAAGCTTCTGTTTCCGGTTCGTTTAAGGTTGCATTATCTTAACCGTTAAAGTTTTTTACAAACATTGCGTAAAATGCCGAGGCTTTCACCAAATGTTCAACGGGAACTTTTTCGTTCGGTGCGTGTGCAAGCACTTCGTTACCCGGACCAAATCCGATTGCGGGAATCCCGTAATATCCGTTAATCGTAACACCGTTTGTAGAGAAAGTCCATTTATCCACTTTAGGATCCCTTTCGAACAACATTTTATAAGCTTCAACCCCCTTGCGAACCAAAGGATGATCTTCCTCTAGTTTCCATGTCGGATAATATTTTTCCATTCCGTACTTGAACCCGGTGTAAGCCGTTTCTTCATATTGGAGAAGTTTAACAGTTGCGTTCATATCTTTAACTATTTCCCGGATTTGGTCAATAGCAAGTTCTTTGTTTTCTCCCCAAGTAAGTCTTCTGTCGAGATGTATTTTTGCATAATCCGAAACCGCACAGAGTGAAGGACTTTGCGATACAAATTCCGTAACGGTAACCGAGCCTTTACCGAGAAATTCATCATAAGCCAAATGTTCATGTAGTTTTTCTATTTCAAGCGCCGCTTTGGAAGCCATGTAAATTGCATTTTGTCCGCGTTCCGGCGCCGAACCGTGAGCGGAAACGCCAAAAAATTCTACTTCTATTTCCATGCGTCCCCGGTGACCCCGATAAATATTAAGGTTTGTAGGTTCTGTGATTATAACCGCATCAGGTTTAATTTTTTCTTCTTCCACCAAATATTTCCAGCAAAGTCCGTCGCAGTCTTCTTCCATAACGGTTCCGGTAACAAGCAAAGTTATGTCTTCGGAGAATCCGATCTCTTTTAAAATTTTTCCTGCTGTAACGGCGGCAACAGGTCCGCCTTTCTGATCGACGCTTCCTCTGCCGTGAACGTATCCGTCTTTAATTTCTCCTCCGAGCGGATCGAATTCCCAGTTATCCAAATTGCCTAAATCCACAACATCGATGTGTCCGTCGATAGCAATAATCTTACTGCCGTTGCCAATCCGTCCGATAACGTTACCAAGTTTATCGATTCTAACTTCGTCAAATCCGGCTTCTTCCATTTGACGCTTTAATTCATCGGCAGCGCCTTTTTCTTCTTTGCTTAAAGATTTATGGCGAATCAGTTTTGAGAGATTTTCGGCAGTATAATTTTCATATTTTTTTGCAAGTTCTAAAATTTGTTTGTTTGTATCCATAATAGCTCCAAGATATTTAAAAAAAAAGCCCTATTAAGGGCTTTTACTTAACAATAAATTATTTTTAGTGTGAACTATTTATATTAATTCTTTTATAAAGAATTGGTTCATCGGTTATGGTTGCTAATGTATAACCTCGATGTTTAGATAATCCTCGCTGAACCAATTTTTCATTTCTTAAAATAATTTTCTTATAAGATTCAACATAATCAGAATTAATACTACTCTTTTTTATATTTTTAAGTTTATCAGATATTTTTTGTTTTTTCATGGTAAAAACCTCGTGTTTATAAAAAAATCGTAATTATTTTTCATAATAAAATCCGATAAAAGTTCGTAATAATTTCTTATTAGTTCTCTATATTCTTCTTTGCTATAATCAACTATTTTTAGTTTTAATTTTGTAAGTGCTTCAATGTTTATTGGTCTGCTATGAGATTTCCAAGTATTATTATCACTTAATTTGTCAGCAATTTCTTCAGCCCTTTTCTTCTTTTCCGCAAGCGTAACCCTTTTACCTTTCTTTTGGGGATTAGTTTCATGGATATTCCAATTTTTAAATTTGTACTTAACCAACCAATTTTTTAACAGATCAATGGTAAGTTCTTTTGCTTGTTCGTAACTTTTTAATTCCGCTAAATCCATTTCTTTTAAAATTAAAAATTCAGCATCTGTTAACTTCCCTTGAGCGGCTTTTTCAATTAATTCGTTAACTTTGTCTAAATATCCTAAAGCGGGTACATATTTACCTTCTTTGTTTTTTACTTGTGGATCAATAGGTCCTAATACGGAATAATAATCCATGAAAATATCATCTCCGCTCATGCAAAAAATTGTTCCTGCACTATAAGCGTAGTCAGGTATTATAAAATTTACTATTTTATAATTATGACGCAGAATATTGACAAAACGTTCTACTGCAGTGGCCGAACCACCCATAGTTGTTAAGATAAAAAATAATTTGTTCCTCGAAGAACGACTTTTTAAGTCTTCAACTACATGTAATAAAATTGGTTCGTATCCGTCAATTATTGGTCCCGTAAAGGAAATAAAATCGCCCTTGAAATAATTTTCTAATTCTTCGAGATGGTACTTTAATGTCTTCTTAACTAATTCGTTAGCATCCCGCATATAAAATAGTCCATTTATTGAAAAAAAATAACAAATTTATTAAATAATTTCTATTTTTTATTAAACCTATCGAATAATATCTTGCCAAAATTATATATCTCTTTCCAAATTTCTTTTTCGTTCCCGAATTGGAATTGGAAATCCCTCATTAGTATTTCCCCGTTTTGTACAACTGTTCTGGGATTGCGCTCGAGAATACCGTATACATAATGTCCCCAAAAATTATTTTCGGAAAACGGGGTTGGGGGAACATAATCCCAAATTACAAAATCCGCTCTGTCGCCTGTATTTAAATTTGTGAAATCCGGAAAATACTGGCGCACAAATTTGATTTGATCGAAAAAAATTTTTATAAGAAAATCAAATGTATCTTCGAATGAATTGCTTTGATAGCGGTAAATTAAAAAGAGTTGTTTCAAAGCTCTGGCAATGTTCGCGTGCATACCGTCCGTGCCGGTTAAAATGGGAATTTCCCGGGGAACATTTGCGTAGGTAGGCAAACCTACGGAATTATTTAAATTCGAATCGATATTGTAAACAATAGCGCTTCCGTTTTCTTTAATAATTTTATAATCTGTTTCCGTTAAGTAAATTCCGTGGGCTAGAATACTTTTTTTGTTTAACAAATTAAATTTACTTAATCGTTGAACAGGAAAGTCATCTCCTATTTCGCGACTTATTGTTCTATCGGAAACATCTTCGCAAAGATGAATGTGAATTCCCCAATCATTTTCTTTTATATATTTTTCGGCGGTTGCAAGACTATCGTCGTCCAACGTAAAAGATGCATGAAGTCCGAGCATGCTTTTAATATTCTCGCCGGTAAAGTTTTTGTAGAAATTAAAATTTTCTTCGAAAGCTTGGGTTGTTTTTTCCTTACCGTTTCTGTCCGATGTTTCAAAGCACAGAACTCCCCGCAGATTAAAATCCCGCATTACACCGGAAATGGTTTTTAAACTGTTTTCCGTTGCGGAAGGTGAAGCATGATGATCGAATATGTATGTTACTCCGTTACGGATTGATTCGAGAACAGCCATTTGAGCAGAAGCTTTCACCGTTTCCAAATCCAATGCAAGATCCAGTTTCCACCAAAGATTTTTCAGAATATTTTGGAATGAACCGAAATCGCCTTGTAAAGGTAAGCCTTTTGCCAAGCGGGAATAAATATGGTCATGAAAATTAACAAGGGGAACGGTAACGACTCTTCCCCCGGCATCAATAACTTTGCCGTTATCTTTTTCTATGGCATAATCCGGAAAGTTCCGTTCATTTATTCCGGTGATAATCCCATTCTCAACGGTAAAATCACCAAACACAGGTGTTATTTCGTCATTCGTTATTTTGCAAATCCAAGCGTTTATTATTTTGTAATTCAACGATAAACTCCGTTATAGTTTTAGTTTGTAACCGCAATAAATTTGCCGTAACCGATTTTTTCTTCAGTTTCCCCGGATTTATTCATTACAAATTTACCTCTTAATATTGTAGCATCGACGGTTGCATTAACTTCCAAATTTTCGAACGGCGTATATTTTCCCAAGCTGTGCATTTTTTGCGCTTTAATTATTTCACTTTCCCACAAATTAATTAATGCAAAATCGGCATCTTTTCCTTTTTCAATTTTTCCTTTTGATTTTAGTCCGAAAAACTCCGCAACATTCGACGAAAGTAAATTTATTGTTTGTTCGAGTGTTAATTTA
The DNA here is from genome assembly GCA_027030245.1 of Melioribacteraceae bacterium. Classification (GTDB taxonomy): domain Bacteria; phylum Bacteroidota; class Ignavibacteria; order Ignavibacteriales; family Melioribacteraceae; genus BMS3ABIN04. Next base: position 171,255 of record JALVFE010000025.1, on the reverse strand, counting down.
TTTTTCAAAAATCCTTCGGAAAATAAAAAGGGAACACGGTGTTCCACACCAGGAATTCCGCCGTAGACTTTCCAAAAGTCGGATGAAGTTTTTTCTTTTTCCGGAATACATCCGGCATGATCGGTAGTAACAAAATTAAGCGAACCGTCGCTTAAACCTTGCCAGAGAGCAATTTTATCTTCTTCGAATTTTACGGGCGGCGCCGTTTTAAGAAAATTTCTAATTTCCGGGTTATTAAAATCTTCTTGGGTGAAAAATAGGTAATGCGGACAAGTTTCCGCTGTTATATTTATTCCATCTCCCTTTGCTTCGGAAATTAAGCTTAGACCTTTACCGGAACTAAGGTGGACGATATGGGCGCGCACGCCGGTTTTCCCTGAAATTTTAATTATTTCGTTTACCGCTACGGTTTCGGCTTTAACGTCGCGCGCGTTGCAGTATGCTTGCCAAGCGTTTTTGCCTTCCGCTTGAAATTTTGTCCTTCTCGATATTACCAAATTTTTATCTTCCGCATGCACACCCATCGGTTTGCCGGTTTTGGCAATTATTTGAGCGGCTTCTTCAATTCGTTCGTACGTTAAATCCGTAAAAGTATCCATACCCGAAATTACGTAAACCTTGAACGCAACGACTCCGGCTTCCGCCAATTCTAATATTTGTTGTTCGATGTTCACGGTTTTACAAAAATCGTTACCCCGCACTCCGCCCCAAAACGCAAAATCGATTAAACTTCTATTTTTTAATTCATTTAACTTAATGTCAAAATTTTTAAGATTCGTAACATGGGGCAGAGATGTGCAAGGCATATCTATTACCGTTGTTACGCCGCCAAAGGCTGCTGCGGTCGAACCGTGTTCAAAATCGTCTCTGAATTCGAAGCCTGGCGTATCAAAATGAACGTGGGGATCGATAGCTCCGGGTATAGCCAGTGTAAAATTTCCATCAATAGAATCAAGCGTTTCGCCGGTTTCCGCTCTTTTTAATGAAGTTATGAAATTTTTCTTTTTGTCCGGTGTTGAAACCGTATCCCATTCAATTTCATCCGAAACGAATTTTATTTCGGTTATCGTATCGGTAAAATAAATGTTGCTCAAGCGCAGATTATTACCGCCGGTATTAACAAATACGTTTTTTAATAATCTTGGTTTCATATTCCCGTAAATTTATTCGTCAGCTAGGACTTTTTGATTAAAGTTCTCGATTAACTCATCCCATTTATCGGCAATGTTAAATCTTTCTTCCCAATAATTTTCATCGTACCATTGTGCGTTGAGTTCATCTACATCTTTGCCTTGCTGTTCAACCCAAGTAAAATATTTGAGATTGTGAATAGCTTTCTTATCGTAGTAAGTAAGTTCCTTAAAATAATCGATGGATTGTTTTTTAATTACTGATGTCCAGTCGATTTCCGCTTGTTTTTTTGAATAAGCTCCCCATTCTTCGTTCATCTCTTCCAAACGTGAATTATACATTTCCTTGGAATCGGTAAAGATTGTAAAGATTATATCGTTTTCGTTCATCTCGAAATATTTTGCCAGTTTTATTGAACTTAATAAATTGGCGGCGGAAGAGATGCCGAGATAAGGCAATTTTGAAATTGTATTTTCATCAACTCCAAGCTCTTTTAAGAATTCGGCGCCGGATGGTTCGTTAAATAATCTAAGCACGCGTAAGGGATCTTCGTCGTCAATAGCCGTAACTGCATCGGTGTTTTTAACATTGTGAATCCACGGAACATGTTTATCGCCAATTCCTTCAATTCGATGTCCGCCGAATCCGTTCATTAATAAAGTAGGGCATTGAAGGGCTTCTGAAGCAAGAACTTTAATTTGCGGATTTACTTTTCTCAAATAATCGCCTGCCGCAATTGTTCCTGCCGAACCCGTGGCGCTTACGTATGCGCTGAGTCTTTGATTCCCGTTTTTAATTTCGTTGAAAAGTTTTTCTATTGTATATCCGGTTATCTCGTAATGCCAAACAGCATTTCCGAATTGATCGAATTGATTAAAAATAACATATTCATCGCTTTCGGCTTCAAGTTCGTGGCATTTATCGTAAATTTCTTTTACGTTGCTTTCGCAGCCGGGTGTAGCATAAATTTCGGCGCCTATTTCCTTTAGCCAATCGAATCTTTCCTTACTCATTTCTTCCGGAAGGATAGCGACAGCGTGCACATCGAGCAGAGCCGAGTTAAACGCACCGCCGCGACAATAATTACCTGTGGAAGGCCAAACCGCTTTATGATATTCGGGATCGAATCTGCCGGTAACCAAATAAGGAGCAAGACAACCGTAAGTTGCACCGACTTTATGCGCACCGGTCGGGAAAAATTTTCCAACCAATCCTATTATTCTTGCTTTTACTCCGGTGATTTCCTTCGGTATTTCGAGAAAATTTATTTTTCCTATTCCGCCGGTTTCATAATCGTTTGCCCAATTAATTCTGAATAAGTTTAACGGGTGGACGTCCCAAAGTCCAATATCCTTTAATTTCTCTTGTATTCCGGCAGGTATTGTCTCGGGATGTTTAAGTTGTTTGAATGTGGGTAAGATAATATTTCTTTCTTTTGCTCTTCGGATTGTTTTTTGGAGATAATCTTCGTTTTGAATATCCCAATTCCAGTTTTCCATAAAATCTCCTGTTATTCTGCAAATTATTCAAAAAACGAATTATAAAATAGCGAAAAGATAGGAATTCTGTCGCTATTTTATGAAACAATCCGAAAGTAAAAACTGAAATATTAATCAGTTAAAACATTTCCCACACTTCCGGAAGGGGCTTTTATTCCCAGGTAAAAAGCGATTGTTGCAGCTATGTCTTGAGGTCCGCATGGTCTTGCGTTCTGACCGGACGGAATACCGGGACCCATAAAAATAAGCGGTACGTAAGTATCGTAATTCCACGGCGTTCCGTGGGTAGCGCTGTTTTCCCTTTCGGTAGCATTGTAACCCATATACCAACCGGGCATATTAATGATGTATAATTGACCCGAACGCCCTGGGTAATAAGAATTTAAGACCCTTGTATCAATCAGATTTCCGGTTACTTTATTTTGCTCCAACCAGCATCCGGTTAAAACGTTGTAAACGCCTTCGTCTTTCAAAATTAAATTTCGAAGATCACTTTCAACTTTGCATATATTTAATCCTGCTTTGGTTATCTCTTTTTCATTCAAGTAAATGTAAGGGGGAATCAAATCCTTAACCAGATTAAAATTAATAAAATAGTGTGTTTTGCCGAACTTATTACACATATCAATAAATTTATAAGTGGAAAGAACTTTTGCGGTTTGATTGTGTTCGGTTAAATACTCCGGAGCTTCGGCAACACCGTGATCTGCAGTAAAAACAATTAATATATTTTGCAAACCTATTTCCGAATCCAAAAATTTTAAGAACTTTGCAATCGTTCTGTCCAACCGGTAAATCTGATCTTCATATTCCAGAGAATTAGGACTGAAACGGTGACCAATATAATCTGTGGAAGAAAAACTTACAGAAAAATAATCGACAACTGAATCTTTACCGATACCGTTGCGTTTAATTACTTCTTTTGCAAATTCGTAAGTTATTGCGTCGCCGAACGGCGTAAAAGGCAGTACCTTGGCAAATTTCTTTCTTTTAATTTTTTTAAAATCGTGCGGAAAAGTTTTCCCCAAATTACCTTCAGTGCGTTCGTAATCGTTAACGTCTAAATTTGCATAACGGTATTTTTCTTTGGGAAACAGAAGTTTCCATCCTTCCTTGTAATATTTATCCAATAAGTTTGAATTATTAAAGTTAACAACATAACCGGGAAGACCGGTAAAGTAATATTTACTGGAAGTAAATCCTTCGAATGATTTTGAAAACCAAAATGCTTTGCCCGAATGACCGGCTAAAAATATTGCGCCTCTGTCTTTGAACGAAACTCCGAATATTTTGGATTTTCCTTCCGTTGCCAAATAGATTTCGTCGGAGAGAGTTGACACTACCAAATTTTTTGGGGACAAACCTCTTTTCCCATCTCCGAATACTTTAGCGGATTTATCTTCGCACGCGTAAATTTGGGAATCTGTTTTTTCGTCGTACCAATCGTTACCGACAATACCGTGCAATGCGGGAATTGATCCAGTGGCAATTGTTGCGTGTCCGGGTGCGGTTTTGGTTATTGAGTGAATAAAATTAGCATTCGTAAAGCTCAGCCCTTTCTGCATTAATAGTTTAAATCCATCTTCACAAAAATTGCTTTTGAATTTATTTAATATATCGCCGCGCAGTTGATCAACAACAATTTGCACTACGGCTTTTACTTTTTGGTGTCCGTTTTTATTTTCTGCGGAAGTATTTGTTAAGGAAAATAATATAATAAGAACTATGTTTAATAAGCTTTTCAATTTATCCCTTTCATTTTTTGAGTTTGCAAATTTACAAAAAATTAGATTATAAAAAGGGGAAGGTGGAAAGTCCGTTATATCGAATCCAGTTCTTCTGTAGTAAGGATATTTACGGAATTATGACCAAAGCTGAATTTCCCGAGAAAATCCGTTACGAGATAATCCCTTATAACGATCAGTATTTTCGGAGTTTTTTCATTTGAAGAACGTTCAATTATCTGTGATACAACAGGTTCCAATCCTTTGTCTTCCAATTCCAATTTTCCGTATTCGTCTATTATCAACCAATCCGGAGAATTATTAATTTCGTTCATCAATATGTTTTTAGCCCAATCAAGAGTAGCAATATTAAAACTATATTTCCCGACTCTCACAACGTTAACGGAGGAAATGCCGTTAATTACCTCCAGAGATTTTTCCTCACCGGTTCTAATATTAAGTAAAAAACGTTTACCGTTAATTTTAGGTTGCAAAATCCCACCGCAGTTTTTCTTCCGTTGTATCCATTCACTTAGTATTGTTGTTTTACCCGAGTTTACTTTTCCCGTAAGCAGATAAATATTATTACTTCCCATTAGTCCAAATCCATTACAAGAAGAATAACAAACAAATACGTAAAAAAGAATTTTATTTTCTTTAGTCCTTTTGCTTCAGCCGAATATTTATAACTGCTGACGAGTATTTTCTTCAGATTAGGAAACAGCGAAATTATCGAATCGATTTCGGCAGAATATTTTTTACTGTATCTTTTTATCACCCTTTGAAGAAGTTTTAGAATAAACGGAGCAACAAATTTCAACCATACGAATAAAATAACGGTAACACGAAGAAGCATAAGACCTATTCTTACGGCAAAGCTTTGTTCCACATCCGGAGTGAAATAAGAAATAATAACAAGCTGGACAAGAAAGAAAAGCAAAAATATTCCGGAAGTTTTTTGCCACCAGAATTTTCTTTTTTTCTTTTTAGGTTTATCATTTAAGTTAAAATTATCATCACTTAATTTTAGTTGAAGGGCAATGTGATTTTCGTTTATCCATTCAGGTAATTTTCCCGAGATTATTCCGATAATAATTCCTGCTACAAGATGCAGACCGACATAAACCGAAATAATAACAATACTGAAACTGATACCGGAAAGCGCGGTTGAAGCACCGAACAATTGCTTAACTACAAACTTATAATATAAATCAAGTGATTCCCATAATGTCATACCAAACAGCAAAGTGGAAATAATAATTTTCTGTAACGAGGAAAACAGAAGAGTTAATGCTCCGAGCGCAAAAGCGGATAAGCGGAAAAATTTTTTATTATAAAAAAGTAAATATCCGGTAATCCCTTGCAAAAGAACCGAAAAATAAGCAGTCAGCGGTGTATGCGGACTTGCCAAAAATTTAACGGAAATAACGATTAAAGTAGCTTTCATTATTTCTTTTCTTTCGTCTGAATAATATGCGATGAGACTGATAAAAATTACGGCAAATCCGCCAATCACCAAACCTGTAAAAGGGATTTTAAATGCGTGTAATATTCCGCCCAACGCTGCTTCGCTGAATGCCCAAAGAGCGGTAAGCCTTTTGGTAGTGACCGCCTTATTTATATTAATCATATTTTGCCGGAGCAGGATTAATTAATAAATTGTTTTCCCCAAGTGAAATATATCTTTTTTTTCTTTTTACTTCTTATTAAATTTAATAAATATCTTATATTGGTTGGGGCATTCAATTTAAAACAAACAAATTAAGTTAATGGGCAAAATCATTTCAGTAGTTATACCGAAAGGGGGCGTTGGTAAAACAATCACTGCTATTAATCTTGCCTATGCCTTGGCAAAGAACAAAAAGCGAACATTATTAATAGATGTCGATTCATCCGGGCAATGCGCTTCCGCTTTAGGCTTTTCGGAACAAAACATAAAAGGCGATCTACTTGATGTTTTAAGTTTTAATAAATCTTTTAAATCAGTAATTCATAAAACTGAAAATCCAAACCTCGATTTCATACCGATGAGAAAATTATCGTATAACGATGAGAAACGATTGGCAAATTTATCTTCGAGGGAATCTCTTTTAAGCGATTTAATGGGCTCCGAAGTTTACGGATACAATTATGTGATCTTTGATTGCCCGCCGACATTAATCGGTACAACCACAAATGTACTAATTGCATCCGATTCCGTTATTATTCCGGTTAAACCCGCAAAATTTTCCCTAAACGAAGTAGAAAGAATAATGGAGCATATTACTTATATTCGCGAACATTATAATGAAAAACTTGAAATTGAGGGAATTTTGATTACTATGTACGAATACAACACTAAAGTTGCTTTTAGAATAAAGAAAGAATTGATGTTAAGATATCCGAATTTTATGTTCAAGACCTCCATACCCAAAAACATACAAGTTTCGGAATCTACTTTTTTGGGAAAACCTGTAATTGCAGTTAACCCCACAGCAAAAGCTTCAATAGCTTACATGAATCTCGCACAGGAAATAATGGATAAATCCTCCTTCAATTCAATGAAGGTAGGATAATAGTTTCAGGTTTATGCTCTTACAAAGGAAATCGCATTTTCTGTTGAAGAGAAGATTTTAAACAGCCTGTCCAATTTATTAATTAACAAAATTGATGCTTGTTTTTTGTTGGGTACAACCAAAATAATATTTTTATCGGCATTTTTCATTTTATTGAAAATTTTAACTATCGTACCTATAAAAGTTGAATCGATAAATTCGCAGTTGCCGAAATCGATAATGACTTTTAATTTTTTCCCTCGTAATTTGCTTTCAATGAAATCTCCGAAACTTCCGGCTTCGTTAAATGTTGCCCGGGGAGTATTAATTTTTACTATGGTATAATCGATTGTATCGCGGTATATGGAAGAAAACCAATCGCTTTGTTTCATTTGCATTGAGTTGCCGCTTAAAAAAACTTTTCTATCAAATAAATCCGTATTCATTTTATTCCTCCGGAATTTTTTTCGAAGCTTAATACTCCGAGATTTGTATCGTTTTGGTTCTAATCTAAAGATGAAAAGATAAATAATTGTGATTCATATCAATTCACGGAGGTTAACCTAAAATATCCCATGAGTAATCTTCGAAATGTTTAAGGATTTTTAAAGGGAAGGGTGAAACGGCGAAACAATAAACGGGATACAACCGCTGAAAAATTTTCATGGATTCGATTAAAAATTGCGGGGAATCGATTTTCGATTTTGCGGGAGGTTTTGTTTTTTGAAGTAAAATCATTTTCTCGTTCACTAATAAGTCAAAGTTTTTTTCAATTGTAAATTTTGATTTGACTAATTGCGGACTCTTTTCCAATCTGTAAAATGAAAAATTATTATTCACTTTATACTTTGCAAAAACATCGAACAGTTCTTTTTTATATTGAAGTGAATTTTCTTTGAAATAATGATTTTCTTTTCCCGAATTATTAATGAACAAACCGATTTGTACCGATTCATCATCGAAATAGACATAAAACTCGCTATCCAATTTAAATTTTCCAAAGTGTATAAGGAAATAAGTTCTGTATGGAGCACCTTTATGAAACCGCATATCGTTATTCAATCGCATTAAAGTATGATTAAATTTCGGTGCGGTTCTGATTTGCGGATTCAAATTATTGAAAAAAGGAGCTATTGCCGTTACATAAGCTTTTGCCGGTTTTACGAGGTACTTTTGATAGTGTTCCCTGTTTGCCTGAAACCATTCACGGTTATTGTTATTTTTCAGGTCTTTGAGGAATCTTATTAATTCCGGACTGAATCCTTCAAATTCGTTCAATACATAATTCCAAGGTTAATTGCGAAGTAAAAACTTCCGATGTCTTTAAGAAACGTGCCGTAAAAATTTTCCACTCCTTCGTTAAATAGGTGTGCAAGCGAATAACGAAAAGTGATTCCCAAAAGATTTGATGTGCTTAGTCCGAAATTCGCTCCCAGACCGACATATCCTCCCATGCCGTATTTAGCTTGAGCTCTTTCGAAAGAAGAGAAAAATTCTTCTTCCGCAGGCGTAGTAACAATCATTACGGGACCTACTCCCACGCTTACATAAGGTCGTAAATTGTCCGTCAGATCGTCATAAAATAACCGTTTATGTATTCCAATATTTAATGGTAAAAGAAACACTCTGTTCTTCTTCCCGAAAATGGGAAGTGGCCTGCCAAAAATGTCAAATCTTTCAAATTCTCTTTCGTCTTTCGATTCCGAAATGGAGAAATCGGCAAAACCGGTTAAAGTTTCTGTAAAATTATATCTGAAAAATGTTCCTAACCCGAAACCTCCTTCACCGAAAAGCAAATCGATTCCCCATGCATGGGGCGGGAATTTAACATGCGGTTTTTCAGGAGCCAGTTTTCCGATTCTTTGTGGGTGAACGGTTAGCAAAGGCAACAGAAAGAAAAGTAATATAAATTTTTTCATATCTATGATCTCAAGTCATTTGATTTACCAAAAATAGTTATTTTTGAATAAATTTCAATGTCATAAAATTTACCCGGAATTAAAAGGCATACAATGGGAAAAAATTTGGAAATTAAAGTTAAAACGGAATCACACACAAAGTTTATTGAAAAACTGAATGCAAAGGGAATAACCCGTGAAAAAGTTTTAAAGCAAAAAGATATTTATTATGAATTTCCCAATGGAAATTTGAAGTTGAGAATTGAAAACGGAAGTTATTGCCTTATTAAATATAGTAGAGACGAAATAAATCCGGAAAGATGGAGCAATTACGAATTGCTTTATTTATCGGGAGAAAACCCGGAGAAATATTTAGCCGGTTTGTTTAACGAAATTGCAGTCGTGGAAAAGATACGGAATTTATACATATACAAAAATACAAGAATCCATCTCGATGAAGTAAAAGATTTAGGTAAATTTTTAGAATTGGAAACTGTTGTGGAAAACATAACCGATGAAGAAGCTAAAAAAGAATTTGAAGAGGTTGTAAATTTTTTAGGTTTGGATATGAACAATCAACTCAAAAAATCGTATAAAGATATTTTATTAGAACAAAAAAAGGCTGTCTCAAGAGTGTCATGCTGAACTTGTTTCAGCATCTTATTCAAACTACGAGTTATTTTTAGATTCCGAAACAATCCGCCTGTGGCGGACGAAATGACAGTTTTTAAATTTTGAGACAGCCGCTTATAAAATCACCTGAAAGTTTTAATTGCTGTTTTTACTTGCAATCAAGTTAAGAGCGCTGCCGGCTTTAAACCATTCGATTTGATTTTCGTTCATTGTATGATTTAAAATCGCTTCATCCGTAGTTCCGTCTTTATGTTTCATAATCATTCTTAATTGTGAACCGGGTTTAAGCTCTTTAACCCCAATAATGTCGATTTTATCATCTTCCTGAACTTTATCGTAATCTGCCGGATTTGCAAAGGTTAGCGGTAAAATACCCTGCTTTTTCAAATTGGTTTCGTGTATTCGCGCAAAGCTTTTTACAACGATTGCTTTAGCGCCTAAAAATCTGGGCTCCATTGCGGCGTGTTCTCTACTGGAACCTTCTCCGTAGTTTTCATCGCCTACAACAATCCAGTTGATTCCATGTTTTTTATATTCTTTTGCTACTTTGGGTGTCGATTCATATTCACCGGTAAGTTGATTTTTAACTTCACCGGCTTTTCCGGTAAATGCGTTTACGGCTCCAAGGAAAAGATTGTTCGATATATTTTCGAGGTGCCCCCGGTATTTTAACCACGGTCCTGCCATTGAAATATGATCGGTTGTACATTTTCCTTTTGCTTTTAAAAGAAGAGTCAGATCAATAAAATCGTTACCGTCCCAAGGCGGAAACTTTTCGAGTAGTTGCAGTCTTTCGCTATCCGGATTTACTTTAACTTCCATATCCGGATTAGGCTGCGGCGGAATATATCCTTCCACATCTTTCTCGAATCCGTTTTTAGGTAATTCGTCGCCATAAGGAGAATCAAGTTTTACTTTTTCGCCTTTTTCATTTTCGAGTTCATCCGTTTCGGGATTGAAGGACAGGCTTCCGGCAATTGCCAAAGCGGTTACAAGTTCCGGACTTGCAACAAATGCAAGGGTTTCGGGATTACCGTCGTTTCTTTTTGCGAAATTTCTGTTGAATGATGTAACAATCGTATTTTTCTCGCCGGTTTTAATATCCATTCTTTTCCACATTCCGATGCAAGGTCCGCAAGCGTTTGCCAAAACCATTCCGCCCAAATCGGTTAGTGTTTTTAATTGTCCGTCCCTTTCGATTGTTGCTCTTACCCGTTCGGATCCGGGGGTAATGGTAAACTGCGATTTTGCTTTTAATCCTTTTTCCAATGCTTGTTTTGCAACGTTGGCGGCTCTGTCTATATCTTCGTAACTGGAGTTAGTACAACTTCCGATGAGTCCCACGCTAATTTTATCCGGAAAGTCATTTTCTTTTACTGCATCTTTCATTTTCGAAATGGGCCATGCACGGTCGGGCGAAAACGGACCGTTTAGATGCGGTTCAAGTTCGTTCAGGTTAATTTCGATTACTTGATCGAAAAATTGTTCAGGATTTTCCCAAACTTCGGGATCGGCACGCAAGTCGTCTTTATGTTGATCGGCTAATTCCGCCAAATCTTCCCTTTCGGTCATTTTAAGATAACGGGACATTCTTTCATCGTATGGAAAAATAGAAGTAGTTGCGCCTATTTCCGCACCCATATTACAAATAGTTGCTTTACCGGTACAAGAAATCGATTTTGTTCCTTCGCCGAAATATTCTACAATAGCTCCTGTACCGCCTTTTACTGTTAAAATTCCGGCAAGTTTGAGTATAACGTCTTTTGGTGCGGTCCATCCGGAGAGTTCGCCGGTAAGTTTAACGCCGATAAGTTTTGGCCATTTCAATTCCCATGGCATTCCCGCCATAACGTCAACGGCATCGGCTCCACCAACACCTATTGCCACCATTCCAAGCCCGCCGGCGTTAGGAGTATGAGAATCCGTTCCGATCATCATTCCACCCGGGAATGCATAATTTTCCAAAACCACCTGGTGAATTATACCTGCGCCGGGTTTCCAAAAACCGATTCCGTATTTACGCGAAACGCTTTCCAGAAAGTCGTAAACTTCTTTATTTTCTTCTTCGGCTCTTTTTAAATCTTCTTCGGCTCCGGTTTGTGCTAAAATTAAATGATCGCAATGGACTGTTGTAGGAACTGCCGTTGTTTCTCTTCCGGCATGCATAAATTGTAAAAGTGCCATTTGTGCGGTTGCATCTTGCATTGCCACTCTGTCCGGCGCTAATTCCACGTAATCTTTACCGCGTTTGAATTCCCTTGAAGGTTCTTCCCATAAATGGGTATATAAAATTTTCTCGGCTGTTGTTAAAGGTCGGTTTAGTATTTTCCGGACTTTCTCAAGTTTTTCATTTAAACTGCCGTAAACTTTTTGGATCATATCAATATTTTCTGTCATTCCTTCCTCCGTTAGTCATTTTTTCTTTGAAATACAAAAATAACTAATTTGGAAATCATATTCAGCGAAAACTCTTTTAAAAAGTTGGATTTAACAATTAGTTGCCCAAAATATATTCAATTAACTAATTGCTCTTCCCTTAATTCGTTAGCTTCATGTTAGCGGTAAATTCTACATAGGTATAAAATTTTTTACAATCTAAATAAAAAGTTGCGTGAACATTCCGATAATAATAATTGAAAATTAAATTTTGACTGGAGATACAGCTTTATGAAAACAAAAGTTCAACCGACCGACCATGAGCTTGTAATGCGGGAAGACGATTTTATAGTGTCGAAAACCGACTTAAAAGGCATAATTACTTATTGTAACAAAACGTTCATGGAATTTGCAATGTATGAGGAAAGCGAACTGCTCGGGCAACCGCATAATATTATCAGGCATCCGGATATGCCGCGGGTAATCTTCAAACTTTTGTGGGATACGATTCAAAATAAAAAAGAAATTAATGCATACGTTAAAAATTTATCGAAAGACGGTTCATTCTATTGGGTTTTTGCAAACGTTACCCCTGTTCTTAACAACACGGGAGAAGTTGTGGGTTACTACTCGGTCAGAAGAAAACCCGAACCATCGGCACTTGAAAAAATAAAACGTTTATATAGCGATTTGTTAGCGGAAGAAAATAAATATTCAAATAGAAAAGAAGGAATGTTAGCTTCCGAAAAAAAATTAAAAAATCTTCTTAAAGAACAGGGTAAAGGATATGAAGAATTTATTTTCAGTTTATAATCACAAATCGATCAAAGGTACTCTATTCTTTAGATTAGCCGTTATAACCTTTCTTGCTTTTGTAACTTTTGTCTTATACGAATTGTTTAGAAATAAAAGTGATTCGGCATTTCTGAATTATTTACCTTTGGCATCATTTGCTCTATTGCTGGGAACTTTGGTTTTATTTACAAAACAATTAGTCAGTTATTTTGAAAGTTCTTTAAAAGTTATATTAGAACAAGTTAAAGCAATGAGCAACGGTTCACTCGATAAAAGAATTACAGGAATTAAACAACAAGATGAACTTGGTGAAATATCTTGGGCTGTTAATGATTTGAACGACCAGTTTGAAGCATTGGTAAAGGAATTAAGTACGACTATTCAATATATAACCCAGCGTAAATATTTCCGTCCTGCAATGAGTGCGGGTTTGCACGGCTATTACAAAATAATTACCACGCAAATAGACAAATCGTTAAAAGATTATAGTATGGAAATATCGGCGGAAAAAGAATATTTGGAAGAAAACACAATAAGCATGCTTAACGCAATGCAAGAATTCGAGAGGGGAAATTTGATTGTAAGATTAACTCCGCCCGAAAAAGATGATTATATCAGAAAATTGTTTCACGGATTTAACAAAGCGGTAGAAAATATCAGTAAGATGATTATTAAAGTTAAAGAAGCCGTAAGTACAACAATTTCCGTGAGTACCCAAATTGCCGCAACGGTGGAAGAGATGACCGCCGGTGCCGAAGAACAAAACAACCAAACGCAAGAAATAGCTACGGCTGTTAGTGAAATGACCAATACGGTTGCCGAAACAACTAAAAGCACTACCGCAGCGGCGGAATCGGCCAGGGAAGCCGGCAAACAAGCCGAAGAAGGCGGAATGGTAGTTACCGAAACCGTGGAAGGAATGGACGAGATTGCCAATGTTGTATCTCAAGCCGCCGAAAAAGTTAGCGATTTGGGTAAAAACAGCGATAAGATTGGAGAGATAATTGAAGTAATTAACGATATTGCTGAACAGACGAATCTATTGGCTTTAAATGCTGCTATTGAAGCTGCTCGCGCAGGTGAGCACGGCAGGGGATTTGCCGTAGTTGCCGATGAAGTGAAAAAACTTTCGGAAAGAACGAGTAACGCGACCAAAGAAATTCAAGAGATGATTAATAAAATCCAACACGATACAAAAGATGTTGTATCGTCTATCAAATCAGGCAACGAAGTAGTGCAACGGGGCAAAGATTCTGCCAGTAAGGCCGGTCAGGCTATTCTCAATATCGTAAATACTACTAATAAAGTTGTGGATGAAATTGCACAAGTTGCAACCGCAAGCGAAGAACAATCCATTACGGCGGGACAAATTGCCCAGAATATCGAAATGATTAATAACGTCGCATCGGAGACGTTGATAGCAATTCAACACATGGCCGGTGCAATAGACGGATTAAACCAATTGATAGAAAACTTAAAAGTTACCGTAGGTAGTTTCCGGTTGGATGATGAGCCGGGTGAAACGTTTACGCAAAAAGAAATAAACAATCAGTTTAAGTCCGAAACCGTGGAAGCTTAATTGTTTTCGTAAAGTTCCCGCTCAACAAGTTCGCATAAAATATGAGCGACGGTAATATGTCCTTCTTGTATTCTTTGCGTATTCGAAGAAGGTATGATAATGGGAACATCAACCAAAGGTTTGAGCAATCCGCCGCTGTTTCCTAAAAATCCGATAGTCTTCATTCCCTTTTTGCGGGCGGTTTCCACTGCGTTTATTATGTTTTTCGAATTTCCGCTTGTGGAAATTGCTATTAAAATATCGTTCTTATTGCCCAAACCTTCTATGTTCCGCGCGAAGATATTTTCAAAACCTATATCGTTTCCTCCGGCGGTTAAGTTGGATGAATCGGTTGTTAATGCTATTGCCGGAATTGCCGGGCGGTTTAAATCGTGACTTAGCCTAATCATAAATTCCGCTGCGATGTGCTGACTATCTGCAGCGCTTCCGCCGTTTCCGCAAAGCAGAAGCTTATTTCCGTTTCTGAACGCTTCGGAAAGGATTTCCACGGCTTGCAGAATTTCCTTTGAACAAGCCTGTTCAATTGCAAGTTTAACTTCCGCACTTTCCTTTAGCGAATCTTTTATGAATTGTGTTTTATCCATTACACTTTGCTTTTGTGTGATCAAACATTTACAGGCAGTTTCGTATGAACCGCAGAAGCGAAATCTTTAATTAAATCCCAGTTGTTTTTGTTCTCGAAAAAGTTTCCGGTAATAACGATGTTTGCTCCGTTTTCTATCATTTGTCTTGCTACATCGGGATTACGGATACCGCCGCCGACGATTAGCGGAACATCTATCTCATTTGCCACGGCATTTACGGTTTCGAACGGAACGTGTAAATCGGCACCGGAGCCGCCTTCCAAATAGATTAATTTCATTCCCAAATATTGACCTGCCAAAGCGGTTGCCGCCGCAATTTCCGGTTTGTTTCTCGGAATCGGTTTTGTGCCGCTGATATATTCCGCGGTAGTTTGTTTTCCGGATTCAATCAACATGTAACCTGTGGAGATTGCTTCAAGATTAAACTTTTTTATAACCGGTGCAGCCAAAACTTGTTTCCCGATTAGATGTTCGGCGTTTCTGCCGCTTATTAACGATAAATACAATACCGCATCGGCAAGCGGGGAAAGTTGACTGACACTGCCGGGAAAAATAATTACCGGAAGGGAAGAGTGTTTTTTTATAACCGAAATACTTTGTTCCAAATCGCCGTCAACTATTAAACTTCCGCCGACGAGAAACCCGTCGACTCCGCTTTTTTCGCAAACGGAAAGAAATTCGGCAATGTTATTTTTCTCGATTTTATCCGGATCAATTAAAATAAAATACGCACCGCCTTTTTGCCCGATAATTTCCGATATTTTGCTGTAAACCTTCATTTACAAAATCTAATAAGTTGAAAATTTAATCATAATGCAAGATAAATAAGTTTTCGGAAATTCTCACTTAAAATTTTTCATGCTGAGCGCAACCCTTTCTTTTTCCTTGTCGATATTTTTTACGGACACTTCAATTACATCCCCGACCTTCAAAATCTCGAGCGGATGTTTAATAAACTTATCCGCCATTTCGGAAATATGAAGGAGAGCATCATGTTTTATTCCGATATCGACAAAAGCTCCGAAGTCAACGATATTTCTTACTGTTCCTTTCAATTTCATTCCTTCTTCAAGGTCTTCTAATTTTAATACGTCGCTTCTTAAAACCGGCTTTGGCATTTCTTCGCGCGGGTCTCTGCCAGGTTTTTTTAAATTTTCCACTATGTCGAGTAAAGTCGGTTCTCCGATTCCCAATTCCATTGAAATTTTTTCCGCACCGTTCTTTCTCACGAACAGTTCTACAATTTCTCCTTTTTCGTTAATTGCTTTTGTCGATAAATTACACATCTCCAAAAGTTTTTGAGTTGCTTCGTAAGATTCGGGATGAATGAAAGTATTATCGAGCGGATTATCGCTTTCCGGAATTTTCAAAAATCCCGCCGCTTGCTCGAATAGCTTTTCGCCAAGTCCGGCAACGTTTTTCAACTCTTCCCGGTTTTTAAATTTTTTATGACTTTCCCGGTATTCCACAATTTTTTTAGCTATTCTTTTATTCAAGCCGGATACATAAGTAAGTAAAGACACCGAAGCAGTATTTAAATCCACGCCGACATAATTTACGCAGCTTACAACAACATCGTCGAGTTTCTTTTTTAAAAGCTTCTGATTTATATCGTGTTGATACAATCCTACTCCAATTGATTTCGGATCGATTTTTACCAATTCAGCCAAAGGGTCTAACACTCTTCTGGCAATTGATATATTGCCGCGTTGACTTGCTTCGAGATCCGGAAATTCTTCTTTCGCTAATGTGGAAGCAGAATAAACCGAAGCGCCGGCTTCGTTTACAATTAAGTAATGGCATTTTAACTTGTGTTCGTTAATTAAACCGGAAATTAGCAATTCGGTTTCGCGACTTGCCGTGCCGTTGCCTATTGCAATCAAATCCACGTTATATTTATCAATCAATTCCTTTAAGATTTTTTTTGATTCACCGGTTCTGTTTTGGGGCGGATGCGGATAAATGGTTGTGCCGGTGATGTATTTTCCCGTTTCGTCTATTATTGCCACTTTAGAACCGGAAACGAATCCGGGATCGATTCCCATAATTATTTTTCCGGTAATCGGCGGTTGGAGCAGCAATTGTCTTAAATTCGAACTGAAAATTTCTATCGCATGTTCTTCGGCAATAGCGGTAAGATTGTTTCGCACTTCCCGTTCTATCGATGGGAAAATCAAACGGGTAAACGAATCTTGCACAACTTCGGTAAGTATTTCATCGAACACGGAAGTTTTATACGGGAAAAATATTTTTTTGATTTTAGCAAGGATAAATTCTTTATCGTATTTTAATCCGACTTTCAAAAACCCTTCGCGTTCGCCCCGGTTTATGGCAAGCGTTTGGTAAGGTTTTATGTTTAATATATCGATTTCAAATTCGTGATAAATTTCGTAAACATCTTTTTTCCCTTGTTTGGCGGTAGGTTTGGCCACTTTGTGCGAAGTTAATTTTGAATTATGGGAAAGAAATTCCCTTACTTCTTTCCTAACTTCCGCATTGTCGTTTATTGTCTCGGCAATTATATCTTTTGCTCCTTGTAAAGCATCGGCGGTAGTTTCCACGCCCTTTTCTTTATTCACATATTTTTCAAGGATATTCTCGAAATCGCCCGCGAACTTTGGATTGTTAATAATAAAATTCGCCAGCGGTTCCAAACCTTTCGATTTGGCAACCGTGCCCCGTGTTTTACGTTTCGGTTTGTAGGGCAAATAAAGGTCTTCCAGCTCTTGGAGTTTTCCGGTTTCCAAAATTTTCTTTTTCAGTTCATCGGTTAACTTACCTTGTTCTTCAATTGTTTTAAGGACGGTTTCTTTCCGGTCTTCCAAAACGGTTAAATACATATTTTCCGTTTCGATTTTTCTCAACATTTCTTCGTCGAGTCCGCCGGTTTTTTCTTTTCTGTATCTTGCTATAAACGGGATTGTAGCGCCGTCGTTTAACAAATCGATAACTGTTTTTACTTGAGCCGGTTTAAGATTGAGTTTAGCTGCAATGCGGGAATTTTTATCCATAAGTAAACCTTAAGAAGAATTTGAAAATTTTGGGTCTAAAGTTATACCGGTGAAAATTAAGAAACAACAAACGGATTGTCTTTCCTTGTGGCGAGACGGTATTTATGTCTGAATTCTTCTTTTTCCAAAACTTTTAAAAGTTTAACCGGATCGTTGACAATTATACCGTCGAGATTTGTTACAAGCATTCGCGCCATTGAATTCGGGTCGTCTAAAGTCCAGTAATAAATCTTTTTAATAATTCCCCTTCGTTTGCGGAATTTAGCCGCAAGCAAAAACTGTGGAATGAAATGCGAAATAGGTTTGGGCACCGTGGAAGAAATGCCGCGTCCCCACCATAAGTTCGGAAATTTTAACTTCCGGAAAGTAACTAAACTGTCGTAAATATTTTCTTCGCTGAAGTCAAAACCGATTTGGGTTAATCTTTTTTTCTTAATTGTTTTATATGCACCTTTGATAAAGTTAACATATTCGCTACCCGGAACCGAAAGAACGCTTTTCATACTTTGCTTACCGAATTTCAAATAACCGCTGACAAAATTCACAAACTCCGAGCCGCATTGTTCGAGCTTGCTTTTCGGGATTTTCGAAAGTTTGTTATCGAAAATAATTAAGGTAAAACCAGGATATTGTTTTACAAGTTTGTTCAGTTCGGTTAAAAATTCTCCCAATTCTGTTTTTGCAACGCTTCGCTCCATCAAGTTGATGGAATCGGGATCGAAATCGGGACGGAAGCCGTGGTAAACATCGAAACGGAAACTGCCGTCGGATTGTAATACCGGCGTAATATCGCACTCGATAGCGTTTGCGCCCATATCCAAAGCTTCTTCCACGTAAGAAGGTGTGTTCACCATGTGAGCAATAACGTAAAAAGGTCTGACTGTTAATTTCTTGTTTGTAAGTTCAATTTTGGTTTTGTGCGGAGCTTCCGATTTATCGAGCCAAGTGTAACAAGGGAATTCCCACTTTTTGCTTGCGGCGGGATTTTCAACAATAATTTTGTTCAGATACCAACCGTCGGCGAGCCATTGTTCATCGTGTGAAATAATAATTTTTTTTATGTCGCCTAAATCCTTTTGCACCAGTTTGAAAATATCCAAACTGCCGGCTTCGAAAACATTTTTGGCAACAAGTTCGTTCAACTTAATTGGTTTGGTTTTTCCTTTGGTTCCTTCCAAAATTAGAGTAACGTTTGCATCCGTTCCGGCGCCGGCAACATCGCCGGTAAAAATTTTAATGGTGTATTCCGTTAAACCGGGAAGAACCGTATACGTTTCCTCCGGCTTTACCCAATTGAAAAATGAGAACGTAGTTTTTTTCCCGGAAACCGGATTTTGCATAACTATTCTGTTCAAATACCAGTTTGAAGAAATTCCTTTGTCATCTGTTGTAATGTCAATCGATTTTATTTTTCCGAGATCGGGCAATAACATGTTGAATTTGTTTATGTGTCCGGATTTAATTCCTTCGCTTTTCAGGAAATAATTAATGTTGATAAATCCGGTTTTTATTTTTTCACCGTTGAAAGAGATAAAAATATTCGAATCAGTGCCGGAACCGGGAAGCGTTCCGGTAAAAATCTCAAACATATAATTTATTGCGGGTAAAGCGGAAAACTTATAAGGTTTATTTTCTTGTTCTATCCATTTGTCAACCTTGCAAAACCAGTTTCTATTGCTTTTAAGTTCGGTCAGGGTTAAATGGGTTAAAAACCAAGCAGCGCCAAAACCTTTTCCGTTTGTAAAGATTGTAACCGATTTAATGTTTCCCAAATCGGGTGAATCGATTAAAACGGAAAACTCGGTGCCTCTTTCCAAAACACCCGGCATGTCGCTTGCAATTCTTATTTTTTCCGTGGTGTGTTTCTCACCCGAAATTTTAATTGAAATGCCGGCATCCGTTCCCGCACCGCTTACAACACCGGTATAAAAATTTATTTTGTATTTCATTTTTATTTATGCTTTTATTAAACCGATACCAAAGAATAGATAAAGTTTAAGATAAATTCAAATTACGGTTGTAAAATTTCTCTGGGAACAATTTCAAATTATTAGCGTTAATATTATTTTTATTTACTAAAAAATTTAACGGAGGTAAAAATGGCGGAATTAGTTGTATACTACAAACCTACCTGCACAACAAGCAGAAAAGCCTTGAAAATGTTGGACGAAATGAAGGTCGATTATAAAAAAGTGAATTACTATGAAAAACCGTTCACAAAAACAAAACTTAAATCTTTGTTAAAAAAGATGAATTTGAAAGCCGGCGATATTTTAAGAAAAAGAGCTAAAGAGTATAAAGAGCTTGATTTTAGGAACAAAAAATATACTCAAACCGAAATTATTGATTTTATGGTGAAATATCCCGATTTGATTGAAAGACCCATTGCGGAAAAAGGGGAAAAAGCAGTTTTGGGAAGACCGGTAGAAAAAATTAAAGAAATTTTATAAAAAACTTATTCTGAATATCAAACTAAAGAGCAGTCTCAAAACTTAAAAATCCTTATCCCGTCCGCCGCGGCGGATTGTTTCGGGATTTAATAAAGAATAATCAGATGCTGAAACAAGTTCAGCATGACAGATTGAAGAACATATCATTCCGTCCGGCTGCTGCGAACAGCATTACGGCAAGAAGAACATGTCATCCCGAACTTGTTTCGGGATCTAAAAGGAACGTTCTATTTCTTCCCGCAAACGCCGTATGGTGTGAAACATTCAATTCTTTCCTAAAATAAATTTGACTAACAACTGAGAAGATGCTGAAACAAGTTCAGCATGACAGATTGAAGAACATGTCATTCCGTCCGCCGCGGCGGATTGTTTCGGGAGCTAAAAAGGAATCTCCAGTTCATTCCGCAAACGTCATCGGTGTGACATATTTACAGAACAATCATTCTAACATAAAACCAAAAATCCAAAGGAGTAAAACAATTTCACACCACAAATTTAAGGTGTCACCCCGCTGGGGTTTTAACGTTAAATGAGATTATGATTATTATAAATATTGAATCCCTACGGGGTTCGGTCGGTTTAATTCTACCATGGTGCGGACAGTAGTAGCAATAAATTAAAATTCATTTCTGTGAAAATCTGTGCCGGAATCCGTGCGAATAGGTGCTTAAAAAAAGAAACCGTAGACCTGTCAGCTTCCGGCGGATTGTTTCGGGATTTAATAAAGAATAATCAGATGCTGAAACAAGTT
Organism: Melioribacteraceae bacterium; assembly: GCA_027030245.1. Taxonomy (GTDB): domain Bacteria; phylum Bacteroidota; class Ignavibacteria; order Ignavibacteriales; family Melioribacteraceae; genus BMS3ABIN04. The sequence goes on along the minus strand of JALVFE010000025.1, from coordinate 150,290 downwards.
CAGCATGACAGATTGAAGAACATATCATTCCGTCCGGCTGCTGCGAACAGCATTACGGCAAGAAGAACATGTCATCCCGAACTTGTTTCGGGATCTAAGAAGAACTCGTAATTTAAATAAGATACTGATCCCGTAAACATTCGGGACAACATTACACTTACAAGGCAACACTTTTTTGTTTTAAAAAATAATATTTCTTAACAAAACACAACTTTTTACGATTATGAACCTGGTATGAAATGTTTAATTTCAAGGATGAAGAATGTTCCTCAATAATGCGGAAATATATACGCCTGAGCTGGAAGCTCGATTGCAGAAGGAAATAACATTCAAAAAATTTAAGAATTATGCACGCGAAAAGTTTGCAAATTCTGTTAAATTTCAATATTCCTTCGATGAATACGAACGTATGGCCGCATTTCATTATTCGCTTCGCTTACCCGAAAAAATAAATGAATTTTTTTTCGACGACGAAACCGTTCATTTTTTTCTTGCCGTTAATAATCCACTTATTTACCAATCGGAGTTGTTTATTAAACAAAATCCGCAATTGTTTTCCCTTTCCGAAACGTATTGGGATATAAAAAATCTGTATAAACTTTGGATAAAACAGAAAAACGAAGCCGATAAAAAGCATTATGTCGATACAATTATAAAAATTGTGGAAAGAAATTTTGAATATTACGATTTTCTCTCTCTACTGCATTATTCGGTTATTTGTATGACGCAGAACAATCTGGAGCTTAACCGGAAAGCCGCAGATACAATAGTTAAAATTCAAACCGACGTGGATAAACTTTCCCTTGCCGGTAAAGTTAAAGAACAGTTTTACTATTTCACGAGCTTGCTCTACGGGTTCATAAATCTGAAGTTAAATGATAACCAGACGGCTTTGCAAGCCTTTTCCGAAGCAAAAAAATATAAAGTAAATCCCGTTTCGGCTTTGTATTACGAATCTTTGGTGAACATAAGACTCGGCAATAGAAACGTTGCGTTTAATAATATCAAAAGGATACTCGAATTTGACAGGATGAAATTGAAATTCGCAATGGAAATTAATTCCGAAAAGCATTTTAATTTTTTCGTGAAAAACGCAATGATTTATAATGTATTCAAGAAGGAAGATTTTGCATGCATGCTGGACGATATTAAAATTTTGGTTGAGACCTTAAAAGACGAAAATAAAAAACTGATAAAGAAAGTTTTTGAACAAGTTATATATTTTCTGAATTCGAAAGACAGCGATTTGTGCAACGATGCACTACGCTCGGAAATTTATTTTTTGAAAAACATGCTCGAGAAATATTACCTTACGAAAAATATTTTTATCATAAGTTCCGCTCCCGTCTTTAGAGATAAATTTAATACGCTTATCGACAAAATGATTAAGAAAGTAAGTGAAGAATACGAAGCTCAAATTTTAACGAAACTTTCACTTTACGAAACACAAATTGAACAAGTGAACAAAAACCTTGAAAAGTTGGCGGTTGAAAGAACATCGGCGCAACAAGTATTAAACGACAAATTGAAAAAATCGATTGCCAAAGTAGAAGAAATGTACGACGATCAAATTAAAGCAATCGAACGAAGAATAAAATATTTATCGGGCGAAGACAAGTACAACCCCGCAATGCTATTTAAAGATGCAATTATGTTCTCGGCTGTAATCGCAATGATAGTTTTTGTTGTCGGCGGTCTTGCTTCGGGATACAGTTCAGCTGCGGACGGCTCCGGCAGTGTTATGAAAACCCTTATGCTTTCGGGATTTAAGTGGGGAGGAATTACATTTTTCATCGGGTTAATTATCTCCGTGTTGTCGGCTTCATCCGGCGCGTTGGATAAAACCAACAAAAAGCAACAACTGGTTAAAGAAATAAGCAAATTAAAAACATTGAAAGAAGAGCAAATTGAAAGATTGAATATAGAGATAAATATGAACCGTGCATCTATGGAAAGCAATTTCGCGAAAAAAGAAAGTATGTACAACGAAGAACTCCAAAATATATTAAAAGAAAAAGCGGCTGAAGAAGAAAAACTGCGGAACGAAGCCAAGGAAGAAATCGAATCAAAATTAGCACCCTTCAAAAAGTTATACATTTCTTAAATCTTCACTGATTGGCTAAAATTAGCCAACTTACCGAACTCACACAACCAAACCGTTAAAAACATATCAAAAACAAAGAAAAGTGGTTGGAATGAAATATGGTAAAATTAAAAAAATATTAAAATAAGTTTTTCGGCTTGGCTTAACTAATGCAATTTATACGTGAAAATTTTTATTCGCTCAATTTTTTTACATCAACATTATAGACGGTAAAACAATATATGATTGGTAATAAAATACCGGACAACCAAGAAACTAAAATATACGGATTACTACGGGTTAGAAACGAAGAATCTATAATTTCCGATACATTGAAGCATCTCGCTTCATTTTGCACAGGCGGTATATTTGTGTACGATGATTGTTCCGAAGATAAAACAGCCGAAATATGCAAGAATTTCCCTTCGGTAATAAAAGTAATTGAGAATGATAAATGGGATTTAAATAGGGAAAGAGCCGAATTCGAAAACCGGGCTGCAATTCTGAAAGAAGCACAAAAAATAGCTTCCCTAAACGATTGGCTCGTTTATATCGATGCCGATGAAAGAGTAGAGTTTGATTGGTCGAAAATTTATTCCTTACCCGAAGATGTAATTGCCGTTAGAATGAAACTCTTCGACTATTACATAACTCCAGAAGATGTGGATAAACCTTACTATGAAAGAACCAAAATCGGACCCGAATACCGGAAGATAATAATTGCATTCAGAAACTTGCCGACCTTGGAATATAAATTTATGGATCAAAGGGAAGTATGGTTAGGTACGGAAGGAAAAATTTTGGAAGACGGTTATGTTAAACATTACGGCAAAGCAATTTCGGTGGAAGAATGGGAAAAGACTTGTGATTATTACTCGAAATATTTTCCGAAATATTCGGAAAAATGGGAAAAGAGAAGGGGAAAAGCGGTGCACGATGGAGTGTCTGATTTCGGCAACCCCCTTATTTCGTGGGAAGAAAAGGAAAGCAAGGGAATTGACTTAATGGAAATTGAAAGACAATTATCACAAAAAGAGAATAACAGCAAGCCTAAATTAAAAATATTGTTAACTACTCATCATCTACTCGGTTTTACCGGCTCGGAATTGTACACTTACACTTTAGCGAAATATTTGAAACGGAACAAGCAAGACGTGTATGTATATTCCCGGTATATCGGATCTATTAAAAAGCTATTTGAAGATTTGGGGATATCGATTGTTGAACATTTGGAAGCCCTAAAAGAAATCAAATTTGATGTAGCGCTTGTAAACCATAATTTGAATTCAATAGAAGTACGAAAAATATTTCCCAATCTTCCTATAATAATGCTTGTTCATGGAATCATACCTTTTCTTGAAAAACCCGCTCCTTTTGAAATAAATGTTTCATTCTATTTGGCATTAAGCAAGGAAATAAAGAAAAAACTCTTGGAAGCCGGAATCGATGAAGAAAAAATAGTTTTATTTCCGAATATTGTCGATCCCGAAATTTTCCGGGAAGAAAAACCTGTTAATGCCAAGCCTGAAAATATCTTGGTAATTAGCAATAAATTGGATTTGGAAACCCAAGATGTTATAATAAACGCTTCCACAAGTTTAAATTTAAATCTGAAATTTATAGGTAAAAATTATCAAACTGCAAGTATATTCGAAATGCCAGGCTACATAAATTGGGCCGATATTGTTATTACTCTTGGACGCGGTGCTATTGAATCAATGATGTGCGGCAGAATCCCTTTGATTTTGGATTATGACGGCGGCGACGGATTAGTAACACCCGAGAATTTCGATGAATTGACTGAATTCAATTTTTCGGGCAGAAAATACCGTATTAAATTTACCGGTGATTTATTAGCAGAGGAAATTTCAAAATATAATCCGGAAAACAGCAAAATATTAAAAAAAGAAGTTTTGAAAAGATATTCTGCCGGAAGCGCCGTTAATCATTTAATGAAATTAATTGGTAAAGCGGTTGTAAATTTCTCACCCCAAAATATTTCCGGTAAGGAAATTCAAATAATAAATTTCATATATAACTTAATTTATGAAACAAGATACTATATGAATTTAATAGAGAAAATGAATTACCGGAATTTAACAAGAAAAGATTTTCTAAAATCGAAATTGGAATTATCGGAAAAGTTGATCGAAAAAAGTAAACTTGAAGATGCACAAAATATTTTAGATGAAATTTTAGTTGTCCATCCCCAAAATACCGAAGCTATGAATAATTTAGCCGTAATTCACATCTTAAAAACCGAATATGGCAAAGCGGAGAATATATTAAAAAGAGTTCTGGAAATTGATCCTTCAAATGAAATAGCCGAAGGTAATTTAATGTATTTAACAAATCAAATAAAAATTTAAAATAAGAGGATATACAAAATGAAGTTTAAAGTATTGGGGATTGTTCAAAATTTAGGAGCTTTGGCACAAATTAGAATAATAAGTCCTCTGGAATATTTAAAATCCAAAGGTTTGGTTGAATATCAAATATTGGACATGTCCAAGAATAAACCGCCTAAAGTTAAACATATTCCGGATCTTGTTTTGCAGCAAAGAACAGACACTTTTAAATTTTTAAATTTAATTAAACTGCTTAAATCGAAAGGTTCGAAAGTTATATATGAATTGGACGATAACCTGTTAAAAGTACCGAAAAAAAATGTTGCTTATCCGTATTATAATAATCCGCATGTTCGCCGGGCTCTTCTGGAAAATATTTGGATGTCCGATCACCTGATTGTAACGAATGACTATTTAAAAAATTCATATTATAAACACAAAGACGAGGTATCTGTAATTCCTAATTTTATTGATACGCAAATTTTCCGGCCGTTCAAAGAGGAGAAAAGATTAAATAATCCGTTAAGAATCGGATATGCCGGCACAATGACTCATTTGGAAGATTTTGAGCAAGTTACGCCGGCGCTTTTGAAATTGAAAAAGAAATACGAGAAAGAAATTAAACTAGTTTTTATAAACTTTATTCCGCCGGAATTTATTGAAGACCCGTGGGTTGAGTTTTTACCGGGAGATACAAAATTGGAAGGGTTTGCCAAAATCCTTTCCGACGCTAATTTGGATATAGGATTGGCGCCGTTAAAATTTAACGAATTTAATCAAAGCAAAAGTGATATCAAATTTTTGGAATACGGAATTGAAAAGATTGCCGGAATTTATTCCGATTATTCTCCGTATCATTCAAGCGTTGTAGATAAAGAAAACGGTTTGTTCGTTAAATCGGAATCAAGTGATGAATGGTACGAAAAAATTACTTATTTAATTGAAAATCCGTCTGAAATAAAAAAATATCAAAAGAATGCATTTGACTATGTTCTACAAAACAGAACGATGGAAAAGAATGCCTATTTGTGGTATGAAACATTTGAGAAAGTAATACATAACAAAAAAACTCAAGTTTATGTGGATAAAAAAATTGATAAAACAAATAAACCGGATTCTGCGGGAGTATCAATCGTAATTGTAACGTACAATTCCGCTAAAACCGTTCCGGCTCTTTTTACAAGCTTGATTAAAACAATAAGAAAACAAGATGAAGTTATTTTTGTCGATAACGCTTCAAAAGACGGAACGCAAAAAAAGATTGCGAAGTTAATAAGCGGACATGATCAATTTAAATTAATAAAGAATAAACATAACGAAGGATTTTCCGCAGGTTGTAATATTGGGATTAAAAATTCTAACAATGATTTTATTGTTTTGTTGAATCCCGATACGATTGTTGAAGGGAACTGGTTGGGCAAAATGCTATTTGCGTTTGAAGATGAAAGAGTTGCGGCGGTAGGACCTTTGTCAAATTACGTTGCGGGTTATCAAAATGTATCATTGTATTTGGATAATTCTAAACTTCAGCAAAATACTTCTGCAAACGAAATAAATAAAATTTTAGAAAAAAAATATTCTAAAGAGTTTTCCGAAACAAAATTATTAATCGGTTTTTGTATGATGATTAAGAGAGAAGTATTGAATAAACTTGGACTTTTGGATGAGAATTTGTTTTTAGGTAACGATGATCTCGAACTCAGTTGGCGTTTCAGAATTAACGATTATAAAATAGTAATTGCCAAAGATACATTCGTTTATCACGAAGGTCAGAAAAGCTTCAAAACTGTTGACAAGTCGGTAACGGATAAACTGGTGCAAGAAAGTACAGATGCGCTTTATGAAAAATTAAAAAATTATTACGGTGAATATAATGTTCCCACGCCTCAAGAATTATGGGGAATCAATTGGTTTACACCGACAAACGCGAAATTCAAAACCGATAAAAAATTAAACGAAAATGATCTTCCGGTTGCTTCAATCGTTATTCCGGTTTATAATCAATGGGAATATACAAAGCAAGCAATTGAAAGCATTGAGCAATTCACTGGTGTAAATTATGAAATAATTGTTGTTGATAATGCTTCAACCGACGGGACTGCCGGAAAATTAAAAACCTATAAAAACATCAAAGTAATTACTAACGAGAAAAATCTGGGATTTCCAAAAGCAGTAAATCAAGGAATTTTGGAATCTAAAGGGAAGTATGTTGTTTTGCTTAATAACGATACCGTTGTTACGGAAAACTGGTTGGATAAAATGATCAAAGCTGCTGAATCAGATAGCAACATTGGAATTGTGGGACCGGTAAGTAATTTTGTAAGCGGCGTGCAATTGGATAAAAATGCCAAATATTCAAACTTAAAAGAAATGCATCTGTATGCTAAAGAACTTTCGGAAAAAAATAACGGTGAAATTCAGGAATTCCCGCGCGTTGCTTTCCTTTGCACTTTGATAAAGAGAGAAGTTATAGATAAAATCGGTGGATTGGACGAAAGATTTTCTCCCGGAAATTTTGAAGATGATGATTTTTGTCTACGTGCCCAATTAGCCGGTTTTAAAACTGTAATTGCCAAAGATGTTTTCATTCATCACTTTGGTTCGGTTAGTTTTAAGAAAGAAGGAAATGAACAATATGCCGAGAGATTGGAAGTTAATAAAAATAAATTTACAGAAAAATGGGGCGCTGATCCCGAAGGTTTATGGTTGAAAGGGGATAGACCCCGAAATAGAAATCTTAGATATCCCATAAACAAAGACCGGTTTGTGCAATATTTTGAGAGAACGTACGTAAATATTGACGATAACGAAATTACGTTGGCTATTGAAAATTTGATGTCAGCTATTGAGAATTTTAACAGCTCCGAAAAAAGAAACTATGAAAACGTAAAACAAGATGAACTATTTATTTTATTGGGAAATTTGTTTGTTGCGCAATCTGATTTGGAAAATGCCAGAGAGGCATTTGAACAAGCTTTAAATTTTAATCCCACTTCTTCGGCGGCTTGCGCAGGTTTGGGTGAAATATTCTATTTATCCGGAATGTATGAAGAAGCAAAAGTAATGTACGAATGGGCGGTTGTTAACGATAGAAATAACAGTAAAGCCGCTGGAATGCTGAAAGAAATAAACTTAAAATTAAATTTGCCCGAAGAACATAATTCGGTTGTTTTGGAAACCCAAACTTCCGAAAGGGCACAAACATAAAAACGGAATGGAAATGAAAAAATTAACTTTAAGTATGATAGTAAAAAACGAGGAAAAATATCTCGAAGGATGTTTGGATTCGGTTAAAGACATTGTTGACGAAATTGTAATTGTGGATACCGGATCAACGGATAAAACTTTGGAAATAGCCCAAAGATATAATTCAAAAATATTTAAATTCGAATGGATTCACGATTTCTCCGCCGCAAGGAATTATGCCCTTTCAAAATCCACGGGAAACTGGATACTTTATTTGGATGCGGACGAACGGTTATCGGCTGATTCGAAAGAGGAGGTAAAAAAAATAATAAAGCTTAATGATAAACTCGGCGTAAATTGTATTGTGAATAACATAGATGAATATTCGGGTAATGATAAAACAATGAATTACGTGCGTTTATTCAAAAACGATTCCAATATTTATTTTAAAGGTAAAGCGCATGAACAAATTTTGGAATCTTTACTTGAAAACGGATATGAAATAATAGATTCTGCCATTGAAATAATTCACCTCGGTTACAATTTACCGCGCGAAGAATTAAAACTTAAAGCCGAACGTAATTTGAAAATGTTGCTCGATGAATTTAATGAATCGGGAAGCTCGTACTATGCCTATCAGCTTGGGAATACTTATGCAGTTTTGGAAAATTATGAAAAAGCGTATGAGTATTATAAGATTGCATTGGAAGACAAAAACTTGGATGGAGACTACAAATCGGTTTGTTTGTTAAACCTTGCCGACTATGAAATGCGTAACGGAAATCTTGAAACTTCGGAAGAACTTGTTTTGCAAGGATTGAAAATTAATCCGGAACACGTATGGTTGCATTTGTTGGCATCCCAAATTTATTCTGCACTCGGAAATTTTGATCTTTCCATTCAACATTGTAAAACCGCATTAAACATAAGAGATAATCAAAAACAAAAGAATTCCAAATTATTGGAAGTAAACGTATCCAAAGAACAAGTGCTTTATCAGGCAATGCTGGTTTCCATTAAAGCACAAAACGGAAAGGAGTTCGAGTATTTCATCAATAAATTTGTTGCGTTGGGTCATAACAAAGAAGCGCTAATGATAAAAAAGATGATTCTTGAACAAACGCTTGACGATTCCGGTATGGAGCTGATAAATAATATTATCAACAAAGATAATTTGGAGTTTTACCTTACATTAATATCCAAATTGGAGTTTGAGAAAAGAATAAAATTATTGCTGGATATGTATGATAAGTTCAAAGATAACACTAAATATTTGTTGTTGGTTGGACTTAGTTTAATGGAAGGAAAAAGTTACAAAGAAGCCGAAGAAATACTCACGCATTCGTTGAACCAACAAGATAAAGACCCCTCCGTAATATTTTATTTAATATCAATTTACCTTGAAACTAATCAAATTAAAAAGATTCCTTCAATTTTGGATTTTGCATATAAAAACTTTGGGGAGAATAAATTAGTAATGTCTAAACTGAAAGATATCCAAATAAAGCTACAGCCTATTATAGAACAATATCAGCCAACCTTATAATATCCGCCAAAAATTATTAAACTTTTTCCCGGCTCAAACGATAATGAAGCTGAGAATGAAAAAGTTAATGTTAAATAAAATTAAATAATTTTCAATTAACGCAGGCACGGAAGCCTGCATAACTAATAAACAAAACATGGAGGTTATTCATGTCAACTCAATCATTCAGAATCAACACCAATGTTGGCGCATTAAGAGCGTATAACGCTTTAGCGCGACTAAATACTCAAGCACAAAAAGCACAACTCCGTTTGGCTTCTCAAAAGAGAATCAACAGAGTTGCCGACGATACTTCGGGCTTCAACGTTGGTAAATCTTTGGATGCAAAAATCACTGTAATGAAAGCCGCTCAAAGCAACGTAGGTTCTGCAAAGGACATGCTTGCTACGGCTGAAAGCCAGTTGATAAGCATCAAGGATATGATCACACAAATCCGCGGTAAAATTGCCGATTCGGCTAACCCGGTAAGCGATAGCGAAGCTATTGCAAAAGATATAGTGGCAATCGGTAAAGAAATCGAGAGCGCTTTTGCACAAACCAAATTTAACAATACCGATCTGTTGGTATCTACTTCTAACGGTGCCGGTTCCGGATTTACTTTCCAAGTCGGTGCTTCTTCGAGCGATACCATTAGCATTACTTATGGAACAGACGGTACTATTGATCTTGTTGGTACTTCCGATACTTCCGACGGCGTTGTATCCGGTGTATCTTCGGAAGTAGCTTCGGCTCTCGATGATATAGTTAGTGTTTCGGATGCCGACTCAATTGCCGCACTTGATCTGGATGACTTTGAATCGGCTGTGGATTCCGCATTGGGCGCTATCGGTAACTATGTCCAAAGGCTCGATGCGAAAGACGAGTTCCTTACATCCGCAATCTTGAATTCTCAATCTTCTTATTCCCGACTGTTCGATGCGGATATGGCGCTTGAGCAATTGAATGCTACCAAAGCTCAAATTGGATCTCAAGCAGCTTCTGCAATGTATGCGCAATTGAACTTTGCTCCGCAGCAAGTATTGCAGTTATTCGGTGGTTAATAGTAATATTAACGGCATTAAGGCTCTCCGTTTTTAGGAGAGCCTTTTTCTGAATTTTTTCCGAAAAAACTGGGAACTGAAATGTATCAATCATCTGCAGCATTAAAAAGAAATTATATGAATAACGGCGCCGGAACTTATCTGGCTAACGATATATTGGAAGCTTCGCCCGAAAAATTATTGATGAAGGTTTACGATTATGCAATTACAAACAGTAAATTGGGCGATCTTGAAAAAACAAATAAAGCATTAAATATATTGATTGGAGCTTTGAGATACGATAACGAAGAAGTCCAAAATATATCTTTAGGTTTACGAAGATTATACGAATATTGCCAAGAGGAGATGAGGAATAAAAATTTCGAATCGGTGCATAAAATTTTAACCGAGCTTAGAGATGCCTGGTTAAAAATTCTTTAGTTTGATCCGATAATATATACGGTGAAAACTTGAGGGAGGGAGTATGGATCTCTTAACAACTTCCGGTATTGAAAATTTAATTTCAACGTACCGGTATTATGAACAAAACAGAAGAGTTTATCCCCTTCAGCAAAGGAAAGAAAAATTTACTAACCTTTCCAATGCTTGGGGCGAATTAAAAACCAAACTTAAAACGCTTGAGTCGATTGTCGAAAGTTTTAAAAGTACAGACAGCGACTCGGTTTTCAATTCGAAAACTGCTCAAGTATCATCGGAAGAGTACTTATCCGCAACAGCAACATCCGATGCAATCCGCGGGACTTATTCCATTCAAATTGACCAGTTAGCAAAACACGATTCGGTTATTGCAGATACAAAAACAGCTGATTCGGCATCCGGTGTTCAAGCCGGTACGCTTACTTTCAGAGTTACAAGCGGTAGTTTCGACGAAGTAATTTCAATAGAAACAACAGGACTGGAAACTTACCAAGAACTAATGGAAATGGTAAGCGATGCCATTAACGAAGCGGCTAACGGTTCGGTTACCGCATCGGTGTTTGCGCCTGTTTCGGGCGATATTACGATGACAATTACTGCGGGTGATAGCGGTAAAGATAACGAAATCACATTATCCGATGTTTCGGGAAATGCTCTCGATACTATCGGATTAAATCTTTCTTCCAGAGTAATTGCTTCGGGCGGTTCCGCGGGATATTTGTATGCGGAAGATGAACTGAATGCGAAATTAGTGTTTAACGGTTTAAATATAGAACGAAGCTCGAATACCATCGACGATTTAATTAACGGTGTAACTCTTGAACTGAAAAAGAAGATGGAAACGGGCGTTCCGCTTGTTAATATTACCGTTGACTATGATTTGGAAGAAATTAAAAATCAAGTAGAAGATTTTATTTCTAAATTTAACGAAGCTTATAATTACGTTAAAGATAATTATAATTCCACAAAAGAGAAGCGCGGAATTTTTACGGGTAACAGTAACGCATTTACGCTTAAACAGTCCATGGCAAATTCCGTTTATCAACAGGTTACTGGGCTTGGTGACGGCGAACTCAGCTTTCTTTCGGAAATAGGAATTGAATTCGATACGGAAACCGGCTTGTCCCTTGCCAGCAAAAGTAAACTGGAAGATGCCGTCAAATCAAAACCGGACGAAGTTGTAAACTTGTTCGCTTCAAGCGACGGGGTTGCAACCAGATTGTATGATTTGGTAGATAACTACGTAAAAGTTGACGGCGTAATTTCCCATATAACAGATTCTTATGACGACACAATTTCCTATTTGTCCGATAAAATCACTTATCAAAACGAAAAAATAGATAGCGGTGCGGAAATATTAAGACTAAAATACGAACAGTTGCAACAACAATTAGCTGATTTATTAGCCGGACAAAATTACTTTTCACAATTTGGCGGTTCGGGGTTATTTTAATGAGTGGTGGCTTGGTTGAAAATATGAATATTCTTTCCGGTTATCTGGATAACGTTTTGAATACCTTGGTTACTTTCGAAAATAAAAAATTTGAAGATAATATTGCGCGAATTAACTTAAATATTGATAAATTTGAAAGAATGAGAAAACAATTGATTGAAAATAACGATAGGGAAGAATTGAGACGTGCGTCACAAGGGATGGAAGAGAAGGTTAAACAAATTGTTCAATTATACGATAATATAATAGAAAAAAACAAAAACGAACAAAAAAAAGTAAAAGAAGAAATTAAGCAATTGTTGAACAAGAAAAAATTAAATAACTATCTATAAGGTGTATTACCGTGCAAATTAAAGGATTGGGAAATAGTATTAACAAACTTCACGAGCAGTACAGAAAGCACGAGAAGGCAAAAGCCGAAGCCGGCGAAAAGAAACTTACGGATAAACTGGAAATTTCCGAAGAGGCAAAGCTTCTTCAGTCGCAAAACATTAGCGGAAAAGAAGCTGCGGAAATTCACGAAAAAATTAATTCGGGTTTCTATAATTCGGAAGAAGTACTGAATAAAGTAGCGGAAGCAATACTTAAAGAATTGTATCAAAATTAACGGAAGGACAACATTTCGAAAGTCCTTCTGTTAATAAGCCTTCTCGTAATCCGGATGCTGATTTTCATTTAGATGAAGCAAAAAATAATTTATCGAAATTAACCTGCCTACCTATTGCAACTTGTTTCTAAAATAACTAAAATATAAAATTAAAATTTCCTTTTAAGAACAAAATCAGCAATTCGAGTTTTGACGGAAGAAATCCAAAATAACAAGCTAAAAATTCTCGGTAAATTAGCGGCAAGCTTAACGCACGAAATCAGAAATCCGCTCTCCGCATTGAAACTTAATCTCGAATATCTGAATATGTCAATCGATAAATTTTCCGAAGAAGATGCCGAATGTATCAGAGCTTCACTCGATGCAGTTGAAAGAATACAAATTTTAATCGATAACACTTTAACATTTTCCCGGAATAAGAATGAACGGTATTCTTATCATTCCATTAATTATATAGCCAAGCAAGCGATTGAAATGATACAAAATACTGCGGCAGGAAAATCTATCGATATAACAACAAACTTTGAACCGAACATCCCCAAATTGAAATTTAATAAAGATAAAATGCTCCAGGTTGCCCTTAATCTTATTACCAATGCAATTGAAGCCAGCGGGAAAAACAGTGAAATTTTAATTTCCACATACTTAACTCCGGATAATTCCGTGGTTTTTGAAGTAAAGGATCAAGGAATCGGAATTAGTGAAAACGATAAAAACAAAATTTTTACGGATTTTTATACCAATAAACAGAATGGTACCGGTTTAGGTTTAAGCGTTTGCAAAATGCTTTTGGATGAAATCGGCGCTAGCATTGATTTTTCAAGCGAATTAAACGTAGGTACAAAATTTTTCGTTACCTTTCCCAAATCATTAATTGAGGAAGAATATGAAACCAAAAATTCTAATAGTTGACGATGATAATCTTGTAAGTTTATCCTTAAAAAAAGTATTAACCAAACTCGGTTATGAAATAGATGTCTGCATGGACGGCGGTAAAGTATTCGATATGGTTGAACTTCATCAACCGGATGTTATACTTTTGGATATTTATCTTACTACGCATAACGGTCTCGATATACTGAAAGAGTTACAAGCGAAATATTTTGATATTCCGGTCATAATGATTACGGGTTATGCAGATGTAAAAATAGCCGTTGAAGCAATGAAATCCGGAGCCTTCGATTTTCTTCTAAAGCCTATAGACATTGAACAATTGAAAATTGTTCTTGACAGATGTTTAAATCATCTCCGATTGAAAAGGGAAGTCCAAGGTCTTCATGAAATTTTGAACGAAGAAAAATTAACCCGCGAATATTTCGGAAGCAGCAAACCGATTGTAAAGTTGTTAAACACTGTGGAAAAACTTGCGCAAAGCGGGGATACTACAATTCTGCTTGAGGGTGAAAGCGGAACGGGGAAAGAAGTTTTTGCAAAATACATTCATCAAATTTCACCGCGAGCCGATAAAGTTTTTATTCCAATCAACTGTGCCGCAATCCCGAAAGAACTTGCAGAAAGCGAATTGTTCGGTCACGAAAAAGGAGCGTTTACCGGCGCGTCTAACAAAACGAAAATGGGTAAGTTCGAACTTGCTAACGGCGGTACCATTTTATTGGATGAAATAGGCGAATTGACTTTGGATATACAAGTTAAGTTGTTAAGGGTTTTACAAGAAAAGAAATTTTACAGAGTAGGCGGCGAAAGGGAAATTTCTGTTGATGTCAGAATTTTGGCGGCAACCAATAAAAATCTTGAAGAAGAAGTGGAAAAAGGAAATTTCCGGGAAGATTTGTTTTACCGGTTAAATGTTGCGCGCGTAGTTATTCCGTCTTTACGCGAACGTAAATCCGATATACCGTTACTGGCTTATTCCTTCATGAAACAATATGCGTTGAAGTTCAACAAAAATATAAAAGGAATTGATGACGAAGCTCTGGAAGTTTTGCAAAATTATCAATGGAAAGGAAACATTAGGGAATTGAAAAACGCAATGGAAAGAGCCGTGCTTATGCTTGACGGAAATGAATTGAAAGCCCAGCATTTCGGATTTTTGAAATTGCAGAAAGATACCGCAGACAATACAGATGAATTTGTTCTTAAAATTCCGCCCAAAGGAGTGAAAGCGGATATCGTGCTTAGAACTTTAATACTTAAAACATTAGATATCACAAAAGGAAATCAAGTTCAGGCGGCGAAAATATTAGGGCTTTCCCGTTCAAAATTGCGTTACAGAATGGAGCAGTTGGGAATTGAAGTAACCAAAGCCATACACTGATATCTTTTCCGGCTTTAATCGTTTACGCTTCCGAAGTATTTCATAAATTGAACCCTTTCGAACATAGCGGGATCGTTACTTTTGCTGTAACTTAATTTACCTCTGAAATCATCGAGTGTTGCGTAATTTTTTCTCTCCATCCAATTTTTTAATTCGTCAAGCATTAAATTTATCTGTTCCATTCCGTTTTTATAAAGCGTGGAAGCTATTTGAACGGCATTGGCTCCCGCTAAAATTTGTTTAATTAATCCTTCGCCATCGTGAACACCGGTAGATGCCGCCAAGTCGCATTGAACGCGTTCGGACATAATGGCAATCCAGCGTAATGAAATTGCAATGTCTTGCGGATTACTGAAAATATATGTCGGTACTACTTTCTCTTCTTCAATGTCAAAATCCGGACTGAAAAATTTATTAAACAATACCAAACCTTTTGCGCCGGTTTGGGAAAGCTTTTCTATTGTTACGGCCAAATTGGAAAAGTAATGGCTGATTTTCAGCGTAAGCGGAATCGAGATTTCGTTTAGTACTTTGTTGACAATATCAAAATAAAGTTTTTCATTTTCTTCACAAGTGGAATTTGGTTTTGACGGCAACAAAAATAAGTTTAATTCCAATGCATCGGCTCCGGCGTCTTCTATTTTCTTTGCGAAATAAGTCCATTCGTGTGTTGAGAAACAATTTATGCTGCCGATAATCGGTATACTTGTTTTTGCTTTTGCATCGGAGATAAGCCGGAGATATTCGTCTGTATTTTTCTGTTTAATTTTTTTATCGTAGTAGTCGAAAAGTTCTTCGGGGAATCCTTCCCGGACTGCTTGTTCGGTAACGTGATCGGATTCCAAAGTAATTTCCTCTTCAAAGATTGAACGAAGAACAATAGCGGCAGCATTGTGTTTTTCCAATTCAACAATGCTTTCGATATTATCGGTTAGTGTGGAACTTGAAGCAATGATTGGATTTTTTAATTCCAATCCCAAATATTTAGTTGAGACGTCCGCCATTTTTTATTTCCTTGTTTAATAATAACATTTCAATTCCCTTAACGGCTCTGTAGCCGTCTGCAATAGCGCTGATAGCATCGGCGCGTCTGTTGGCAATATCGCCACCGGCAAACAACCAAGGCAGTTTCGTTTGTTGATATTCGTTAACAACAATTCTGCCCCGCTTAATTTCGATAGATTCCAAAACTTCTTGGGGAAGGAATGAGTAATCGGCTTCCTGACCTATTGCGGCAATTACACTGGTAACTTCGATAATATGTTCGTCGCCTTCGATTATTTTGGGGCGCGGTCTTCCGCCTTTTGGATCGGGAATCATTTCCGCGTTAGCATATTTGATTGCTTTTACTTTATTATTTTCATCCGTTATAATTTCAAGCGGTATTGCTTGCGGATGGATAATTACTCCTTCTTCTTCGGCTCCTTCTATTTCTTCCCAATCGGCAGGCATGTCTTCCACGCGTCTTCTGTATAATATCGTTACTTCGGCGCCCAATCTTCTCGAAACCCTTGCCGCATCTATTGCAACGTTTCCGCCGCCAACAACCACAACTTTATCGCCTATTTCCACATGCTTTTCGCTGTTGATTGCCCTCAGAAAATTTATTGCCTGGATTGATCCTTCTGCATCCTCGCCTTTTATACCAAGTTTGTAAGGAACTTCGAAGCCAATACCGATATAAATTGCTTCGTGTTTTTGTTTAAGTTCGTTAAACGAAATGTCTTTCCCGACTTTCGTGTTGAAGAGAATTTTTACCCCAATACTTTTCATGTATTCGATTTGTTTATCAATGCTATCGATTGGTAACCGGTATTTCGGAATGCCGTACATTATCATTCCGCCGGCGTGGTCTTTAGCTTCGTAAATTGTTACATCAAAACCGCGTAAAGCCAAATAATATCCGACAGTTAAACCGCCGGGTCCGGCACCTATAATTCCAACCGAATGACCGTTTGGCGGAAGGATAGTCGGATTTACAATTTCTTTCAATATATCTTTATTCTTAGCTTTTTCCGTGGCATAGCGTTTCAGCCATCTGATTGCAATCGGTTCTCCGCGTTTACTGACGGCGCAAATTTCTTCGCAACGGCGGGTACAAACTTTTCCGCATGTTTCGCCGAGCGGATTGTTATCGTAAATAATTTTAACCGCCATTTCATCGTCGCCGCGCGCAATTGCGTTTATATATTCCGGTATGTGCATATGGACGGGGCAGTTATCCGTACAAATGCCGCAACCGACGCAGCGCGCCGCTTCGGCTCTTGCCTGATCTTCCGAATAACCTAAAACAACTTCGGCAAACGATTTGACTCTTTCCTTGCCCTCAAGTTCGGGCATTGGAATGCGCTGATAATCGAGCAGTGAATTCCCGTTGCTAATCCACGATAGATTTTCTTTCCCTTCGGGATTATCAAGTCCGGGAACCAAAAGGAAAGTGTCCGGATCATCCGAAACATGAAGATAATCTTTTGTAAGACTGAGCGAGCCCGTTGGACACGAATCGACACACAATGCACACCAGCAACACCTTCCGTTATCAACACGTGGCCGGAGTCCCGAATCCCCGCTGGTTGTTTCGAAACCGTCGATGAAAATCATATCTATGGCTTCGTTTTGGCAAATTGTTGCACACGTTCCGCATCCGATGCATTCTTCCAAATCGTTATAATGAAAACCGCGGTATCGTTGTGCCGCCTCCTTTTTTTGGAAAGGGTATTGAACAGTATGCGGTTTTCTACCGATTTGCTTCAGTGCATTGTACGGGGAAACAATTCCTTTTAAGTTTATTGCCATTTTTAATACCTACCTTTCAATTTCGGGCGGACAAACACCCAGACTGTTCATTATCATTGCAACGTCTGAAATGTTAGCGCCTACCAAAATATTTTCGAGCAAAGAAACGCCGTGAACATAAGCCGGACCGCGAACGTGAACCCTTCTCGGTTTTAACGAACCGTCGCTCACAACATAGTAACCGAATTCACCTCTTGCGGATTCCGTTTTTACGTAAGCTTCGCCGGGCGGCACAAACCAATTTAACGGGGTCGGAACTTTATTGTAATATTCGCCACCCGGCATTTTTTCTATTACTTGTCTGATAATTGAAATCGATTGTTCCATTTCTTTTCGCCTTACCATTGCTCTTGCCCAAATATCACCGCCTTCATAAGTAGGAACAACAAAATCCAATTTATCGTAAACTTCGTATGGTTCGTCTTTTCTCACGTCGTGCTTAATACCGCATCCGCGTAACGGCGGACCAACAACGCCCCACTCTAGCGCTTTGTCTTTGTCTATTACTCCGATACCTTGCGCACGTTTTTGGAATATTGCATTATCGAACATCAGCTTATCATATTCCGGCAATCTGCTTTCGATATAGTCCATAGTTTTTAGCACTTTATCTGCAAAGCCTTCCGGCAAATCCCTACGGACGCCTCCGGCCCAAATATACATGTGATAAATTCTTCCGCCGGTCAATTCTTCAAAAAGATCTAAAATATAATCACGGTCGCCAACGCTCCATTGGGGAACGGTATATAATCCGGCGGTTCCGGATTGACCGCCCATCCACAGGAAATAAGCGGCTAATCTCGAAAGTTCGAGAACCATTACGCGGATATATTTTGCGCGTTCCGGTACTTCCCGTCCTTCAATTTCTTCAACTGCCCTAGCCAAATTTTCTTCGTTCGGATCCGGTTCGGGAACGCAAATTCTGCAAACAATCGGGAAAGATTGCATCCAAGTTCTGCGTTCCATTAATTTTTCGAATGCTCTGTGCAAATATCCGACGTGGGTTTCGGCTTTAACTATTGTATCTCCCGCAACTTTAAGTTTTACCATCATGTTTCCCGTTATACCGGGATGTTGCGGTCCGAAATATAATGTGGTTTCTTTTTCTCTCATTTCAATTTCCTAACGGAAAATTCTTTCGCAAAATCGGGGATTTTCTCTCCGCTCTTTTTGGTAATTACTTCACGAACATCTTGTGCGTCTTCTCTGCCTGGTCGCGTATAAAAATTCTCCTTAGAATATTGCATGGTATCGAAATCCCTTCTCATTGGCGGAATATCATCCCAATCTTCCAATATAAATTCTGTTAAACGGTTATTGCCTGTAAAATTGATTCCATACATTTCGTGGAATTCCCGTTCAAACGTTTCGGCTTGGCGCCAAAGGTGTTTAACTGTAACGAACTCCGCTTTTTCCCTGTCAATTCTTGTTTTCACAATGGCAATAATGTTTTTTTCATAGGAATAAAGTATATAAACCAATTCGAATTGGTTATCCTCAATCCAATCCACACACGAGAAATGTGCAAGGTGATCAAACGAAAGATAGTTTTTTGCGTAACTGAGAAACGGTGGAATAAGATCGCTTCTAAGTTTTACGATTATTCTGTTTTTCCTCTGAAGTTTCGCTTCGGCGGAATGAAAAGTGTTTTTTATTTCTTCAATAGTTTTATTTTCGTTTATAAAATCTTTATCCATTTTTTCACCAATTATATTCTGGCATTCTCCAGTTTTTAATTACTTTACGTTGATTTTCCCGGTACCATTCCAGATTTTCTTGATACCGTTTTGCGCCGTCTGCTTTACCTTGAGCAATTAATTCTTGCAATTTAATGAAGCCGGAAATTACCGCTTCGGGCCTGGGCATACAACCGTTTATGTAAACATCCACCGGAAGATATCTGTCAAGAGCTTTGATTGTGTTGTAAGAATCCCAATACATTCCGCCGTTAATTGTACAGGAACCGAATCCGATTACGTATTTTGGCTCTTGCATTTGCTCGTAAGTTCTGATTACCCTTTTTAATGTTTTAACGGATAAATAACCTGTGATGAGCAAAACGTCGGCTTGACGGGGAGTTGCCGAGCCTCGGATACCGAACCTTTCCGCATCATATCTTGATGTCATCGTCGGCGGAAGTTCGATTGCGCCGCAACCGGTACCGTAAGCAACTATCCAGAGTGAGTGTTTTCGCGCAAAGTTTTTTATTATATCTACAATTTTTGAAGCTTCTTTATCGTTATACATTTTTACCTCTCAAAATACAACTACCAAAATTGCTATGATTCCGAAAAATAAAGGCCATGACCAAAAGAAACGTATCGATTGTTCCGTTCTGTATCTCGGAAAAACTATTCCCGTTAGCACCGGAATCATATACAGAATGAAAGTTTTAATTAACAGAGTAATAAAATCGGATGCGCCGCCTAAAAATATATCGGTGAATAAAACCAATTTGGCAAAGGTGAAAATCGATCTGCTTGTGAGCATTAATCCGAGATACTTACCACCGAATTCCGACGGCGGTCCGGAAGCAATTTCAGCCGGGGCAATAACAACGTCGAACGGCGCATAACCCATCATGCCTAAAAATGCAAGTATAGCCGCAAGGAATGCGAACGGAGATTGAAAAATAATCCATTTGGTAAAATGGTCTTGAACAGCCAATAAGTCGTTTAAGTTCGTAGTTTGAAACTGAATCATAATTGCAACTAAAGCCATAACAAAGGGAACTTCGTAACCAACCAATTGGCTTAAACCTCTCGAAACCCCGATGGCTGAATTAGGATTGCCTGTTTGCCCGGCACCTAATGCCATTCCCAGCGAACCGAAAACCATGATGTACAGAAGGAAAATCAAATCCCCGTGAAAACTGAAATTTGTAAATACGGTTGAATCTTTTATAACCGGTACAAAGAAAAGCGTTGTAACCGAAGCCGTAATTGCAAATACCGGTCCCAGATGCTGCATCACCCCGTGATTGATATTCGATTCTTTACTATAAAGTTTGATTATATCGAGAAGATTTTGGAATATCGGCGGACCGTACCGGTTTTGAACCCGTGCGGTAATTACGCGGGTTAATCCGCCGTAAGTAACTCCTACTATAAAAGCGATAATCGGGGTAAAGATAATTCCTAAAATAGTTGACCAATTTATTTCCATACGGTTACCGTTCTTTTATAAATTAATTCCGAAAATCAATTCCGCAAACAAAATTAATAATGATAAAAAGAAAACAACATACATCGCGTAAGTCTGACCGTTACCCGTGTAAACATATCTTAAATAATCAAAAGCCTGTTCAAGATTATTTGCAATCCCGGTATAGATTTTATCTATGCTGGATTTCAATATTGGAGCAATAGCTCTTTCAAAAGGTTTATAAAAATCAACCGCATAAGTTAAGTTTTCGTTCTCTTGCGGGATTTCGCCTGATGTATGAATATCTTTCGTTGAAACGTAACGTGTTTTTTTGAATCCTTTGAATGTAATAATCAAACCTACAATTAAAAATACAGCACCGATAGTGTTAACAACAGTTTGCATATCAACTTGGTTGCCCCATTCGTTGAAGAGTACCGACGTTTCATAATTAAAGTTGAAATTCCCGAGATAGTTCATCGATTGTGAAATAGGATCCAATATCAATCCCGGGAAAACCCCAACTACCAAAACAAAAGCCGAAAGAATTAGCATTGGAATAACCATAAGCAAAGGCGCTTCTTTTACGTCTTCCCATTCTTTTTCTTCTTGACCTAAAAACAAAGAAAAGATAAATCTATAAAGATATAAGAATGCAGCCGTACTGGCGGCGAAGACAACTATAACCAAAAAATAATGACGGGATTGAATAAGCGATTCGTACAACATCCATTTGGCAGCAAACCCTCCGAGCGGCGGAACACCGGAAACCGTTATTATACCGAATAAAGCAGTGATAAAACTGAACGGCATTTTTCTAATTAATCCGGAAACCGAGTTCATATCGGTCGTGCCGGTTCTAAAATAAACCGCACCAGTAGCCATAAACAGCATCGCTTTAAATGCAGCGTGAAGTATTGTCAAAAACAAAGCAGATGCAATACTTAACGGCGTTCCGATTGCCAAACCTATTATGATGTAGCCTAATTGACCGATTGAAGAATATGCCAACAATTTTTTTGCGTCGGTTTGGAAAATTGCATAAAACGTTGCAAGCAATGCGGTAATTCCGCCTATCCAGGCTAAAATGATTTGAACGTATGAGAAGTAACCTGACTGTGCAGCAAATTTAAATAACACCAAACCAATTCCGAAGATTCCCATTTTCGAAAGCGCTCCGGAGAATAACGCCGTGAAGGGCGAAGGGGAAATAAAATATGCGCCGGGCGCCCAAACATGTAAAGGCATTATTGCGCTTTTAACTCCAAACCCAAGCAGGAGTAAGGTAACGACAATTAATTGATTCGAGACGGAAAAATTCGAAAAGTTTGAAATTAAATTTGTTAATTCCAAATTTCCGGACAATGAATAAAGCATAACTATTGCTATAAGTAAAGAATATGCACCAATTGCACTGAAAACAAAATATTTCAACCCGATCGGTTGAGCATCTTTGCAACAATAAATTACCAATAAAAACGAAGCCCAAGTCATAATTTCCCAGAAAAAGAAAAGGGAAATAAAATCTTGACTGTAAACAATGCCGTACATTCCTCCGAGCGCAAAAAGAAAATTCATATAAAAATATCCCAAGCGGTCTTTAGATGACATGAAATCGTGAGCATATAGAATTGTTAAAAAACCGAGCACGGCAATTAAGACGGCGAACAAATTATTGTAAGGTGTGGTTTTCCAAATTAAATGAAAATCGGCTATGGATAATACAACTTTTGATTTTTCCGATATTGCTTGAATCACAAAATATAAATCCAATGCCGAAACCAAAATTGCCAGAGTATCTCTTAATTTTGGTAAAGCATGATGAACTATGAATGTGAGTCCCGCTCCGATAAATGTAATAAATAAAATATATTCAATAGAATTCATATCGTTAATTTTCTTTAATGAAACAAGCCGAATTTAATATATGCCGCTTTATCCAATAAATCATTTGCCGCCGGTGTCATCCAGTGAAGAATTAAATTCGGATAGAAACCGACGATTAAAATAACCACGGTTAAAATTCCCATTGCCACCAAACCCGAAACCGGCGTACGTCTTACGTCGGTTGCTTCTTCCTTGTAGAAATAAAGTCTGCTTACAACTCTTAAGTAATAAACAGCTTCGATGATGGAACTGATTAAGATTAAAACTACAGGAACCATCAAACCGGCATCTGCAACCGAGAGAAGAATATAAAGTTTGCTCCAAAATCCGGAGAACGGGGGCAATCCGATTATTGCCAATGCACCAAAAGCAAAGAAGAAACTTGTTATAGGTTTATCGTGACCCAATCCGTCTAATGCGGATATTTTTTTTGAACCGGAATGGAAAACCAAATATCCGGCAGCAAAGAATAATAAAGATTTTATTAATGCATGATTAAACATTTGAAACATTGCCGCTCTAACGCTCGGCTCGGTTCCAACTCCGAATGCAATTATAACCAAACCCATTTGACCGATACTTGAAAATGCCAGCATCCGTTTGATTTGCTGTTGTTTCATTGCCGACATTTCCGCGATTAATAATGTTATTACTCCCATCACAACCAAAAAATGCAAAACATCCGCGGTATGGAACATCAGAAAGATTATTCTCATTAATGAGTAGATTGCCGCCTTTACCACAATTCCCCCGAAAACCGCTCCGACCGGGGAAGGCGCTTGTGAATAAGCATCGGGCGCCCAACCGTTTAACGGGAACATTTCCGATTCGATTCCAAGACCGATTATTATTAGAATCAGTATGAACAATCGCGTGGTAAGCGGAATGTCTTTTATTTTTGATGCTATATCGGCCAAATTTAATGTATGTATATTCGCGTAAATTATTGCAATCGCAAGCAAGAAAAACGTAGATGCAAAAGAACCTATTAACAAATACTTAAATGCCGCTTCGGCTCCGTCGCGGTCTCTTAAAAATGCCGTTAATGAATACGCTGCAATAGAAGTAATTTCGAAGAAGACAAACAGGTTAAAAATATCGCCCGTTAAAACTATTCCCGTCGAGCCAGTAATCAGCATCATAAAAAGCATGTAATATTTTTCCGTAGGCTCTCTGATAATGAATTTGTAACTGTATAACCAAATAACAAAACCAACCAACGTAATTAATGTTGTAAGAAATGCTGCGATTGGACCGTAATAAAGGGTAATCCCGAATGGCGGATTGAAGCCCGCAATAATTTCTACAATAGGTCGATTAACACCAATAGGGAAAAGGGAAATAGATAAATATGAAAGATATAATAAAACAATTCCGGGAATAATTTTAACAAGTTCCTTGGAAACTTTTCCGATTAGTGGAATTAAGAATGCCGCAAATAATGGTACCGCAATAAAATGTACAGGACTCATAACAAACCCGGAATTACCATTTCAATTTTCTGATTTTATTAATATTTAAAGTTTTATGATGATCGTACAATCTGATTATCAACGATAGCGCAACCGCCGTTACAGCCAGACCGATAACAATTGCCGTCAACACCAGCGCTTGCGGAACCGGATCAACCATTTGGTTCGGTTGCAAACCGGCTTTGGAAAAAATGGGAGCTGTTCCGTTTTTAACATAACCGATGGCGATTAATAACAAATGTATGCCATTGTCAACAATCGATAAACCTATTACGATTTTAATAAGGTTTTTCTTAACCAAAACGGCGTACATACCAATTAATACAAGTAAAATCGATGTTATGTAATAAATCATTTTACTTAATCGTTTTTAATAAGTTATCCAATAATGCGGTTAATTCGGCTCCCACTTTAAAACCGACCGCAACGTAAATCAACGGGATTATTCCGGCGCTGAACAATTCCCCGGGAATCCCGAAAGGTAAAATATTTTGCAGAAACGACGTTCCGTAAATTAATCCGGCAAAGCCTATTGTAACGAAAGTCATTCCCGCAAGGGATTCTATAATGCTTAAAGCTTTATGATTAGTTTCGAATGATCTGTAAGAAATAAACATAAGCAGAACGCCCGTTGCGATAATTGCTCCGCCTTGAAAACCTCCACCTGGAGTTAAATGTCCGTGAACGAAAACGTAAGCCCCGAGTAAAGCTATTAACGGATAAATTATTTTTGAAGATGTTTTTACAATAAGACTAGCATTTTGCAAAGAGCGTTTTTTTCCTTTTTTATCGTAGAGTATTGCTCCCAAACCGGTTGCAGCCAAAAACAAGACCGTAACTTCACCCAGAGTATCGAAACCTCTGTAACTTACAACAATAGCTGTAACCGAATTTACTGCGCCCGTTTCTTTAATTGTTGATTCCAAATAGTGTTTCCCTACTCCTTTAACACCCTCGCCAAAAGGAATTTTTAAAATAGTGTCAATCGAATAATATCCGATTATTATTAACAAAAGAATTGCAATTACCTTTCTCATTCTTCAAACCTTTTGGTTTTTTTAATTGTAATCACAAAAATAATTGTTGTTAATGC
Organism: Melioribacteraceae bacterium; assembly: GCA_027030245.1. Taxonomy (GTDB): domain Bacteria; phylum Bacteroidota; class Ignavibacteria; order Ignavibacteriales; family Melioribacteraceae; genus BMS3ABIN04. The sequence continues at coordinate 124,943 of JALVFE010000025.1, read as the reverse complement.
CACGCCGATTGCCGCTTCGGTTAAAGCCACATCCGGTGCTTGTAAAATATAAAACAACACGGAAAGAACAACCGAAACCGCCGAAGTGCCGATAACCGCTAACAATAAATCTTTCTGATAAACGGCAAACAATGCGGCGATGATTAATACTACGGACAAAACAACAACAATTATCATCAGCCAGCTCATTACTTTTCCTCCTCAATGCTAACGTTCTCGTAGCTGTCCAAGCCCTCTTTTTTCATAAAAGGCTTAATCCCTATTTTATGACTTCCGCGCGCAAGTGCATGTGAGCTGATAGGATTGGAAATAGCAATAAAAATAGCTATAAGCAATGTTTTCCAAAACCATTCGGGTTGAAGTATTCCCACTCCGATAACCGTACTAAGCGCTCCGAGCGTAGTAGCTTTGGTTCCCGCTTGCATTCTTGAATAAACATCGGGCATGCGGAAAATACCAAGCGCTCCGAGAAAAAGGAAAATCACACCTATTGTGATTAAAACGTTTCCTAATATATTCAAAATCATAATCCACCTTCCAAATACCGCGCGATTGTTAAAACTCCAACAAAGGAAAGTACGCCGTAAATCAGAGAAACATCAATATATATAAACCGTTGAAAAACAAATCCAAGTAAAACCAAGCCGGCGGTTGAAATTGTTGTGAGATTATCCAATGCAACTACCCTGTCCGAAGTTGTTGGCCCGAGCAAACCTCTTAAAACCGCAAAAAACACCGCTAAAATTATAAATGCAGCATAGATATAAATCATCTAAAAATTTCCTTTAATATTTCTTCGAAATCTTTACCTATTTCATTGTAAATAGTTTCAGGATCTTCGGAAATAACATCTATCCAATGTATATACAATTTGTCGTCGATAACGTCAACGGTTAAAGTTCCGGGAGTTAAGGTAATCGAGTTTGCCAAAAACATTTTTGCAGTATCCGATTTCAACGAAGTATGATATGTTACAATACCCGGATTTATTGGTAATTTGGGATTTATCACGCGCCTCGCAACGTCGAAATTTGCTTTAACCAAGGCAATGGTGAAAACAGCCAAATATTTTATTATGTAAAATAATCTTTTGGGATTAAGGTAAAACAATCCCCGTTCGGTAAACGATTTGTAACTTAAAAATGCTAAAATTAAACTAAGGAAAGCACCAACGATGACTTCTTGATAATGGAATGATGATGTAAAGCCAAGCCATATAAGAAAAAAAATACCGAAACTAAATATAAACCGACTCATTATTTACCTAGACACACAAGAATTAATTTCGCTTTCTAAAAATAGACAAAAAGGTATTAAAATTCCAAATAAAAATTTAGACCGTAAAAAATAATTTTTAAAATGACTTGGTGTTGTTGTTATCTATATTAAAAAGAATAATTAACCGAAAATCATATTTTTATCACTATGGTTGTATTTAGCCACAAAGGGTAGAAAAAGCGACCTAAAATCGTAAAAAATCGGAGAAAAAATTGCAGGCATTTAATTTGATATAGGAATTTGGTATAAAAAAATTTTACAAAAATACGATAGTACACAAGAGAAAGTTTTTCTTTCATTAAAACATAAACTAAAATGCAACAAGAATATTCGAGAGTAAAAGAAATTTTAACTTCCGATGATCCGCAAATTATCAGAATGACGGCTGAGAATTTCAGAATCACGGAATTACCAGAGCAAATAGCTAAATACTTAGCGGAGAGAATCGTGGATAAAAACAACGGAATCAGAGATTCAATTTCTACAACATTAATATTGAACAAAAATCCTCATATTCCGGAAATAGTTGTTCCGTATATTTCCTCCCCCGATGCGGCCACCCGGAATTTAGCCGGTGAAATTTTATTGGCAAAAGGGAGTGAAGCAGTTGACGCAATGATCGATTATCTACCCAAAGGTAACGACGATGATCATAAATTCATTATCGACTTGCTGGGACTTATCGGAGATAAGAAAGCTGTCCCTTCTATTTTAAAAGTATTTGAAGAAACCGAAGACGATAATGTGATACTAGCCTGCATTGAAGCGCTTGGTAATTTAAAAGCCGAAGAAGGCGTTGAAAAAATAATAAGCGCGTATTCCAAAAATGAACTCTTTTGGGCAACGGTAATGGAAGCTTTGGGAAAAATTGGCGGAGACAAAGCTGTTGCCTTTATGCTCGAAAAATACGATGAAGTGGATGAACTTACAAAATTCTCCATTGTGGAAAGTTTGGGTGACGTAGGTAATCAAGATGCCGTTGATTTACTCAACGAAGTAATTTCCAATTATAACGGTCCCTTAGCTTGGGCGGCATTTGAATCTTTAATGAAATTGAGAAGTAAATACGATTACGACATTCACGAAGGAAGCCACTTGGTTGCTTTGGCGAATGAAATATTTGCCGAAGGTGATTTAAAGTATAAAATATATGCTAGCCAATGTTACAAAGCTTTTGCAGATAGAAGCGTAATGAGAAATGCAATTAAAAATTACGGTATAAACGAAAAACTTGATGAAAAGCTGGAAAGTATTTTCTTCCAATATTCCGATAACTTCTTTATGGAAATTGTTGATTCATTATCCGAGAACGATGAACATACGGGAAAAATTTTGGAATTGGTTAAAAATTTAATTGCCAACGGAAAAGCAGAAAGTTTCTTCAAGTTAGAACAAGTTGAACAATCAAAGTTTTCTAACTTCCTGGTTTCTAACCTCGATCATCATGACGAAATGATAAGATTATTAAGTATGGAACTTCTCTTTTTCTTGGTTCCCGAAACGGCATTATTATTTATAGATAAAATGGCTGAAGATCCGAGCCCTTGGAATAAATTACGACTTTTGGAAATTGTGCAGAACAGTCGCGAACCACAAGTAGTTGAAGCAATAAAGAAACTTGCAGAAGACGAAGACGAAATGGTAAAAGAAACTGCAAATAATATTTTGTTAACCATATAAAATTTAATAACAATATTCAGTAATTGATATGATTTCTCAACAAACAGCAGCATCGAATGTCGGAAGTAAATTTAACTTCAACTTTTCGATAAGTGATAACAAAAAATTACAGATGAGCGCTAAAACATTCGATGAATGGAGAAAATATATTTATGATGTAAGCGGAATATATTTTCAAGATAACAAAAAGTACTTGCTCGAAAGCAGATTACAAAAGCGGATAAACTATTTAGGTCTGGATTCGTTCGAAAAATATTTGGAATATGTGAAATTTAATCCGCAACGCGAAGCGGAGAAGAAACAACTTTTCGAAGCGATTACCATTAACGAAACATATTTTTTCAGAAATCAACCGCAGTTCGATGCATTGGTTCAACATATTGTTCCGGAACTACTTAACGATCCGAGAAAGCTGAATAAAAAGAAATTAAGAATCTGGAGTGCGGCATCGTCTTCGGGGGAAGAAGCTTACACAATTGCCATGGTACTTACTGAATTGATATTACCAAAATACCCCGGATTACAAGTGGAAATAATAGGTACCGATATAAACTATGCGGTTGTGGAAAATGCGAAGCGGGGGATTTACAAAGAATATTCGATTCGTAATACTCCGCCGTTATACTTGAAAAAATATTTTATACCAAGGGAAAACAACACTATGGAAGTTATCCCGGAAATAAAAAAGATGGTAAAGTTCAAAATCCTGAACCTTTACGATGATGCCGGGATGAGAATGATGAATAATTTCGATGTGATTTTTTGTGCAAACGTACTCATTTATTTTAATCTTGAATCCAAAAAGAAGGTAGTTGAACATTTATATAATGCTCTTAACCCGGTAGGTTACTTGTTTATCGGATATTCCGAATCTTTACACGGAATATCTAAAGCTTTCCGTTTGGTAAGCTTTCCCAAGACAATAGGATATAAAAAGGAGTAATCATAAAATGAAGAAAGTAATTTTGATTGCCGATGATTCCCCGACAATTAGAAAGTTTGTTTCCGTATCATTAAAAATGCAAGGATTCGAAGTGATAGTTGCAAGCGACGGAATGGAAGCGGCGGAATTATTACCTAAGCAAAAAGTCGATTTGATTATAACCGACTTGAATATGCCCAACTTGGATGGTTTTGAATTTATTAAATCAATACGTTCAAGTCAGGAAAATAAAGATATTCCGATAATCATTCTGTCCTCGTTGAACAATGAGGAAGATATCGAGCGCGGTTTGAAATACGGCGCAAGCTCGTATCTCGTAAAACCGTTTGATCCTAAACGTGTACAATATGAAGTTTCAAAATATTTAAATTGAGGAGAATATGGAACCTAATTTTTTAGTCGTTGATGATTCGGTTACAATGCGCAGAATTGTAACCAATTCCTTAAAAACGCTGGGTTACAATAAATTTGCCGAAGCGGCAGACGGCAAAGAAGCATTGGAAAAACTAAATGCCGACGAATCAATCAATTTTGTAATAACTGATTGGAACATGCCGGTTATGACCGGTTTGGAACTGACTAAAGCAATACGTGGAAATCCCAAGACGGAAAACCTTCCTATTTTAATGGTTACTACCCGGGGTGTAAAAGAAGATATAATTCAAGCATTGCAAGCGCGTGTTTCCAATTACGTTGTAAAGCCTTTTACCCCGCAAATTCTTAAAGAAAAAATCGACGCAATTTTAGCGAGTTCCTAAAAGGAAATTGATATGAGTAAAATAAATACAAATTTAAATGTTATACTCGAAAAACTCGGGGAGATGAAGAAACTCTTTCATTACGGGGAAAAAATTGTTCCCATAATCGAAAGTATCACACAATTCGTCGATGAAACGATGCCGCTTTTGGATAATGTTAATGCCTCGATTGTGGAAAGTACGCATAAAATGCCACAAGCAACAAACCAAATAAACGATGTTACATCGGCAACCGAATTGGCTACTACAGAAATTCTGGATTTGATAGACGAAATAGGAAATCAAGTAGCAAAAATAAAAGAAGAATTATCTTCGATTAATAAATCCGGCACAAGCAATTTGGAAAGACTTGAAAAACTGAAAGCTCTTGTCGGAGATAATCCTTCGGCATTAAAGATTATCGATGAACTGGTCGATTCGCTTCCGGTTTACGAATCCGTGGATAGGATATTGAAGAATATAGAAGTTATAGAAGAAGCTTCATATAAAATTACGCTTTCCTTGCAAGTCCAAGATATTACAAGTCAACAATTGGAAGCGGTTAATCATCTTATCTCCTCGGTACATGAAAAATTAAACGATCTGCTGAAGGATTTCGGCGAATATGAAATGGATCAAGATAATTATAACACCGGATTAAACAGCGGACAGCATTTTGATGCAAATGCAAAATATACCGAACATGGCAGTAAGCAATCGGATATAGATAAAATAATAGAAGAGCAGCAAAAGACGTCACAAGACGAAATCGATAAACTATTTTCATAAAACAGAAGAAGAACATGAGTGATTATAATTTACTTAACGATCCGGAAATGAAAGATATATTCGAGAGTTTTCTGATTGAAACGAAAGAAATTCTCGAAAAACTCGATTCCGATTTAATGAAATTGGAATCGGAACCGCAAAACCCGGATTTGTTAAACGATATATTCAGATCTTTCCATACAATCAAAGGAACGTCCGGTTTCCTAGGATTGGTTAAACTGCAAAAAGTAACTCACAAGCTGGAAGATATACTGAACAAACTAAGAAAAGGCGAAGTTGTTCTGAATGACGAAATAATGGATGCTATTCTCAAAGGCTTCGATTCGATTAATGAGTTGCTGGCAGTTATCGAAACGGAAAAGAACGAAGATTACGATACGGACGAAGTAATTTCGTTGTTAGTAAGTGTTCTCGATAATATGAATGGAAAAACATCATCCGCTGAAACCCAAGCCGGTGCAACGGAAGATAATACAGAAGAAAATGAATCGGGCGAAGAAAAAGCCCCGCAGAATGAACCTGCAACAGCCGAAGCCCCTGAACCACAACCGGAACAAACACCTCAAGTGGAAGAACCGGTTGGTGATTACTCAATGTTGCAAGACCCGGAGATGAATGAAATATTCGAAAGTTTTGTAGTTGAAACAAAGGAAATACTTGAAAAGCTTGACCTCGATCTTGTTAAACTGGAATCGGAACCGGAAAATAAAGATTTGTTGAATGAAATTTTCCGCTCGTTCCATACGATTAAAGGAACTTCCGGTTTCCTCGGTTTAGTTAAATTACAAAAAGTAACTCACAAGCTGGAAGATATACTGAACAAACTAAGAAAAGGCGAAGTTTTGCTGAACGATGAAATAATGGACGGTATCCTGAAAGGTTATGATGTTATTACCGAACTGCTTACGATTGTGGAAAATGAAAAAAATGAAAATTTGAATACAGCCGAAATTTTAGGTAGGCTCCAACTTATTCTGGATAATTTTAACAGTAACGGAACACAACAGGAAATCAGCAATACTTCAAGTGTAAAAACCTCAAAAAGCAAAACTAAAGTTGAGCATAAAAATACAATAACGTTAGATAGAGGTGAAACGGAAAGCGAAGTTGCGGTTGCCGAAGAAAAAACGGAACCAAAGCCAAAAGAAATTCAAAATAAAAAAGAAGGGAAAGCAAAAAAAGAAACAAAGCAAGTTCAAAATCCCTCAAAGACAATCGAACAAACAATTAGAGTTGATGTAGAACGTCTGGACGATTTGCTGAATATCATTTCGGAATTGGTTTTGGGTAGGAACAGATTATTGCAAGTTAATGCGGAAGCTATCAAAGAATATGAAGGGTCCAAAATTGCTCACGATCTGGCGGAAACAACAAGACAAATAGACTTGATGACCACTGAACTCCAATTGGCTGTAATGAAAACGCGAATGATAAAGATTGGTAAGGTGTTCAACCGTTTCCCGAGATTGGTAAGAGATTTAAGCAAAGAAACCGGTAAAGATATTCAATTGATTATTAAAGGCGCCGAAACCGAATTAGATAAAACATTGATTGAAGAAATTAACGATCCGTTGGTTCATTTAATCCGGAATTCGGTGGATCACGGAATTGAACCCCCTGAAGTAAGAAAGGAAAAAGGGAAACCGGAAAAAGGAACAATCGTTTTGTCTGCCGATCACGAAGGCAACGATATTATTATTACAATTGAAGACGACGGAAAAGGAATTAACCCGGAAGTAATTGCCGAGAAAGCTGTGAAGCGGGGATTGGTAACTCCGGAAAAAGTAAAGGAAATGAGCGACAAGGAAATTTACAATTTCATTTTCTCTCCCGGTTTCTCAACTGCCGAAAAGGTAACAAATGTTTCGGGTCGCGGCGTTGGTATGGATGTGGTTAAAACCAATGTGACCAAACTGCACGGAATAATAAACGTTGAATCCGAAGTAGGCAAGGGAACAAAGATAATAATCAAACTTCCGCTTACGCTTGCAATAATCCAAGGATTGCTGGTGGAAATATCGGGTGAAACAATTGTTATTCCGTTAAGTTCCGTAATCGAAGTAATAAGAGTTGCAAAAGACGAAGTCTATCTTGTTAATCAGACCGAATGCGTAAAACTTAGGGATATGGTTTTACCGCTCAGCGATATAGATAATATGCTTTACGGAGTAGATAAAAGTGTGGATAATAAAGATTATTACTTCGTTGTTGTTGTAGGCATTGCCGAAAAACGTATTGGAATAAAGGTTGACGGCTTGGTTGGTCAAAAAGAAATCGTAATTAAAACATTAGGGAAATATTTGGGCAACATCGAAGGTATAGCCGGTTCCACTATTATGGGCGACGGCAAAGTTGTAATGATTGTTGATGTTGCCGAACTTGTAAATAAATTAACGGGTCAAAATTGAACAGAAAAATAAAAGTCTTAATCGTTGATGATTCGGCGTTCATGAGAAAATCCCTTTCCATTATTTTAAGTGCCGATCCCGAAATAGAAATAATCGATATGGCAAAAGACGGAGTGGAAGCCGTTGAAAAAGCAAAACAGCTCCGCCCCGATGTTATCACTCTTGATATTGAAATGCCTCGAATGGACGGACTGACGGCATTACGGAAAATTATGAAAGAAGCTCCAACCTCCGTTATAATGGTGAGTTCATTAACCACCGAAGGTGCCGAAGCAACCTTGGAAGCTTTGGACAGCGGTGCGGTGGATTTTATCCCGAAAGAAATGTCTTTCGTAAGCGTTAATATGGAGCAGGTCAAAAAAGATTTAATACGCAAAATTAAAACGATAGTAAGACAGAAATTCTTACGCGAAAGAATAGAACATTTAAAGGGAGAAATTAAAGGAAAGGGAGAGCGCAAAGTTCATATCCCTACAAACGGAAAACTTCCTAAGGGGAAATTTAATTCAATTGCTATTGGTATTTCTACCGGTGGTCCCCTTTCGCTTCAAAAAGTAATACCTAAGTTGGATGTGCAAGTACCGGTGTTTATTGTTCAACACATGCCTCCGAAATTTACTAAGTCGCTGGCAAACAGGCTGAACAGCCTAAGTAAACTTACCGTAAAAGAAGCCGAAGATTCGGAAGAAGTTAAAAACGGTTATGTTTATATTGCTCCCGGCGGAATGCAAATGAACGTTAAAAAAAATCTCTCGGGTAAAAGAATAATCAAAGTTTTTGAGAGTGATAAAAATGTTTTGCATAAACCTTCGGTCGATATAATGCTTGAATCGGTTGTTCAACAATACGGTTCGAAAGTTTTAGGTGTAATTATGACTGGCATGGGACATGATGGTCTTGAAGGTATAAAAAAACTTAAAAGTGTTGGCGGCTACTGTTTGGCGCAAGACGAATCGTCTTCGGTGGTTTATGGAATGCCGAAAGCAATAGTTGATAATGAATTAGCCGATGTGGTAGCGCCATTGGAAAAAATCCCGCAAATTTTAAATGAGGTAACTTAATATGGAAAACACATTCGAAGAATCTGTTTATAGGGAAATTTCTTACAGAGAATCCGATGTTGTTGATAACGTTATTAAAGCCGAAGATGTAAAATTAATAGGTGTAGCAAAAATTGACGTAGAAGAAGACGTACACGATGGCGTTAAAATAATATTAAAAAAAGACGTAAACGATAATCTCAAAGAAATAAAATTTGTCTGTTCATGTGGTGAAACCAAATCGGTTTTGCTCGATTATTCTGACGAATAGTTTTCAAGTGTTCATATTTAGCCAACCCCTTCCGTAAAATACGCCGTTTCCACCTCAAAATACATAATTCCATTATGGCACTAGTTTTGAAAATAAACTTGAAAAAAAAGGGTGGAAATGGCAGTACCAACAAATAAGTTACTTGAACGCGTGTTAGATTACGCGGCACTTAAACAAAAAGTAATCAGCCAAAATATAGCAAACGCCGGCACTATCAACTACAAAAGGAAAGATGTGGAATTCAGTGCTACTTACAGCAATGCTATTAAGTCCGTGGAGAAAAATCATATCGGAAGTATTGGCGGAAATCAAAAAACGTTACAAACTAAAATAAAAGTGGTAACAGACGACAGCGAAAATTTAGATTCCGGATTTAATAATGTTGACGTTAATAAAGAAATGGCGGATATGGCGCAGAACACTATTCTGTTCAAATTTGCCGCAAGGAAATTGAATAATTACTTCAAATCATTACAATACGTAATTAGCGGAGGGAAGAGATGAAAATTACTCCGAATTTTTTATCCTTTAGAATCAGCGCAAAAGGTATGAGTATCCAAAAGAAAAAAATGGAACTCGTTACCGAGAATATTGCCAACATGAGTACAACAAAGACGGCTGACGGAAAACCGTATAAAAGGAAATACCTTGTTGTTAAACAAATCGAAGAAAATAAAAAGACAATTCCGCTTAGAAAAAGTTTGACCGGAGACGTTTTTAACGAACTTATGCCGGTCCGACGCAATTCGTTGGAAGATGCAGAAAAAAATATTATCACCGAAGTTAAAGAAGACGGGAAGGATGGTGAACTGGTTTACATGCCTGACCATCCGGATGCTAATGAAGATGGCTATGTTCAAATGCCAAACGTGAATGTTGTAACCGAAATGGTTGATATGATTGCGGCATCGAGAAGTTTCGAAGCAAATGTCGCAGCTTTTCAAGCTTCCAAACAAATAGCTAAAAATTCGTTGGAGATATAAAATGAAAATTTCTACGAATTACGCCGGAAATTATAATCCGTATAAAATTAATAATGATAAAAATCAAATTAAAAAAACTAATATGGTTAAAGAATTAAAGAGTGTTACGGAAGTAAATCAATCCGAAAAGGCATTCTTTAAAAATCTTTATCCCGAAAATGAAAAAGAAATAAATAATTATCATTTCTATGAACCTAGCGGAAAACTTTCGGGAGTTTCGTTGGGTTCTTTATTTGATAAGCGAGGGTAAAATGAAAGTAAATGGATTAGGAGCAAATCGACCGGAATTTTTAAGCAACAAACCAAAGCCGATAAACTCAACGGAAAAATTCGGCGATATGTTGTCCGACTTTGTTAAAGACGTAAATAAAGATCAACTACGATCGAATGAAATGATCAATGAGTTTTTAACCGGTGGCGATGTTGAGCTTCACGAAGTAATGATTGCCGGTGAGAAAGCAAAAACCAGCCTTCAACTTCTAACGGAAATCAGAAATAAAGCAATCGATATGTATAAAGAACTAACTAGGATCTCATAACTGTGGATAAAGGAAAAAATCTTTACAGCTCGTTAGTCGGCATCTTCAACAAACTCTCTTTTCAACAGAGATTATTAATCGGCGGACTCGCAATCGGTTCGTTAATTTTTATCGGATTTCTCTTTTTTATAATGAACGAACCGAGTTATTCAACGCTGTACACAAATATAAGTCAAGAAGATGCTTCTCAAGTTATTAAGTACTTACAACAGGAAAAAATTCCTTATAAAATTACTGCTAACGGAAGCACAATAAGTGTTCCCAAAGAAAAAGTATACGAAGTTAGATTAGCATTGGCAGGAAAAGGAATACCAAGCTCCGGAATAGTAGGATATGAAATATTCGATAAAAATGTAATCGGTATGTCCGAGTTCGTGCAAAAGATGAATTATAAACGTGCGCTCGAAGGTGAATTGGCAAGAACAATTATGCAGCAAAATAAAGTAAAAGCTGCTCGTGTACATATTGTCATTCCGGAAAAAACAATTTTTAAAAGTGAAGAAAAATCTCCCAGCGCATCCGTAATATTAAAACTTAAAAGCGGGGCTTCGCTTACCGAGGAAAATATTGTTGCAATAACAAATCTTGTTTCCCACAGTATTGAAGGACTCAGTCCAAATGATGTAACTGTAATCGACTCAAAAGGACGCATGTTATCTAAAGCGGTAGATCAAAGTCCTTTATCGGTAAACGGACAACGGCAATTTGAAATAAAAACATCAATTGAAAATTATTTGACTAATAAAGCCCAGCAAATTTTGGATAAAGTTGTTGGTTACGGTAATTCCGATGTGCAAATCAATGTTGATTTAAACTTTAAGCAAGTTGAAAGAACGCTCGAGGCATTCGATCCGGAATCCCAAGTGGCAATAAGCGAACAAACATCAAGGTCGCAAAGTAACGGTGTGAGTGTAAGCGACTCCAATGCAATAGTTTCGGAAAACGTAACCACAAACTATGAAGTAAGTAAAACTTTGGAAAAAGTAATTGAAGGTGCGGGAAATATAAAAAGAATTACCGTTGCCGCGGTAATTAACGGAATTAGGAAAGAAGTTAAAGTCGGGGACAAGGTGGAAATTGTAAACGAACCGCGTTCAGAAGAGCAATTGAAAAAATTGGAAATGTTAATAAGTAAAGCCGTAGGATTGGATAATACAAGAAAAGACCAAATCTCAATTGTAAGTATTCCTTTCGAAGCACCGAACGAAGACGAATTTAAAGACGAAGGCGGATTCTTAACCGACAATATGCAAATGATGGTTAATTATATTTTAGTCATTTTAGCTATTGCCGGCGGCGCCTTGGTATTAAAAAATCTTTTGAAAAAATTAAAAGAAGAAAAAATAGTAATCGGCGCTTTGCCATATCAAGATCCGGCATTTGGTGATCTCGCACCATCCGGCGCCGGTGCGTCGGGTGGCTTGGCTCCGCCAACATTTCAACCTTCTGCCGCAAAAAAGAAAAAGTTTTTGGAAATAGGCGATTTGGAAGATGAAATTAGCGACGAAGCCGCACACAGGCAAATGAAACAAGAAAAGATTGTGAATTACGTAGCTAAAAACCCATCGGAAGCTGCTAAATTAATTAACTCTTGGTTGAGGGAAGACGAATATGAGTAATAGTACAACAAGTGTTACCAGAACGGATATAAGCGAATTAACAGGTTTGCAAAAAGCGGCGTTATTGTTTATTGCGCTCAATGTAGATGCCGCTTCGCAAGTTTTTAAATATCTCGAGCCGTCCGACGTCGAAGCTATTTCTGCGGAAATAACCAAAGTAAAAAACATTCCCGCACACGTAGCCGAACAAGTCATCGACGAATACTATGAATTGGTTACGGCAAGAGAATATCTTTTGGAAGGCGGATTGGAATTCGCTCAACAGGTTTTGGAAAAGTCCTTTGGTTATTCAAAAGCTTTGGAAGTAATAGAAAAAGTAAAGAACATAACTACATTGCACGGATTCGATGTATTGAAAAATGCGGATTCTTCACAGTTGGTTAACTTCCTTAGCAAAGAACATCCGCAAACAATTGCACTTATCTTGGCTAATCTTAATCCCGATCAAACAGCGGAAGCCTTGGCAGAGTTGCCCGAAGATTTAAGAGTTGAAGTGGTTTACCGAATTGCAACATTGGGAAAAATTTCACCGCAGACACTTAAGCAAGTTGAAAAGGTAGTGGATGAGTTAGCAGGATTTTCAATTAATCAAACTATGGGACAAGTAGGCGGATCCAAAACCGTTGCAACAATTTTGAACCGCATTCCGGTTTCCTTGAATAAAGAAATTATTGCCAAGATTGAAGAGAAAGACGAAGAAGTGGCAATGGAGATAAAACGTTTGATGTTTATGTTCGATGACATCATTCATTTGCAAGACCGCGATATACAAAGAATATTGAAAGAAGTTGACAGAAAAGATTTGGCGTTGTCTTTGAAAGTGGCAGACGATAAAGTCAAAGAAAAAATATTTTCAAATATGTCCGAACGTGCTGCCGACTTGCTGAAAGAAGAATTACAATTTATGGGACCTGTGAAACTTAAAGAAGTGGAAGCCGCTCAAGCAAGAGTTGTGGATGTAATTAAAATGTTAGAAGAACAAGAAGAAATTACCGTAAGCTTTAGAGGAGGCAGTGAGGAGGTTTATGTCTGATGTTATTAAAATTTCCGTTAAAAGTAAAAAAGTTAAAGCTGTAATCGGTGAATTAAAAGAGGAAATCGTAGAAAAAAATGATAATACCGAAGAGAAAGATATTATTAAAGAACAGCTCGAGGAAGAGTATCAAAAAGGATTTCAAGCGGGTTATGAAAAGGCTAAAGAAGAACTTGAGAAAACCTATACGGATAAATTAGTCGAACAATCAAAAGAATTTTATACGATACTTTCTTCCTTCGAGGAAAAATTGAAAACATACGAAGATGAGTTAAAACGAATAATTATTAATACATCGGTAAAAATTTCGAAGAAAATTTTAGATAAGGAGCTCAGTCAAAACTCGATTATCGAAACAACTTTGAAAAACAGTCTTGGTAAAATTCTTGGCGCAAATGAAATGGTAATTAAGTTGAATCCGAAAGATTATGAGCTTTTGGAGAAAAACGATTTGATAAAAAAACTTGATACGGGACTTGCAAAAATAAAAATAAACAAAGATGAAAATATCGGAATAGGCGGATGCGTTGTTGAATCGGAAATTGGGAATGTGGATTCGAGAATATCTACAATGCTGGAAGAATTGGAAAGACAACTTTCGAATAATTTATTGGAAGAGAATAAGGAATGACATTCACTGAAGCGGTTGAAGAGAAAATTGACGAGGTATTGACAAGGACCGAATTGATAAAAATCAACGGGAAAGTGACCGATGTTATCGGTTTGGTGGTTGTGTCAATAGGTCCTAACGCTTCGTTAGGTGAAATTTGTACGATAGTGGATAAATCGGGTAAAGAAGTAAGTAAAGCGGAAGTTGTAGGTTTTAAAGATGGAAAGGTTTTGTCGATTGCCCTTGGCGAGGTGGAAGACATTTCCCCTTCGTGTCAGATTGTGGCAACAGGCGAAACATTTTCTATTGGAGTTGGAGAATCGTTGTTGGGTAGAGTAATAGACGGATTCGGAAATCCCCTTGACGGCAAAGGGGAAATTAATTTTGAAAATAAAAGAAGAGTTTACAGGGAACCGCCAAATCCTTTGCAGAGGAAGAGAATTCAAGAGCCGCTGCAGACAGGAGTAAGGGCGATAGACGGATTATTAACCGTTGGTCGCGGGCAAAGAATTGGAATTTTTGCAGGTAGCGGCGTCGGTAAGAGTGTGATGCTCGGAATGATTGCAAGAAATACCGATGCGGACGTGAGCGTAATTGTGCTAGTAGGCGAACGGGGGAGAGAGGTTCGAGAATTTATAGAGAAGGATTTGGGCGAAGAAGGGTTGAAAAAATCAGTGGTTGTTGTTGCAACGAGCGATAAACCGGCATTGATGAGAATTAAGGCTGCATTTATCGGAACTACGATTGCCGAATATTTTAGAGATAAAGGAAAAGACGTTGTTTTGATGATGGATTCGGTCACCCGTTTTGCAATGGCGCAAAGGGAAGTGGGATTAACCATCGGGGAACCGCCGACAACCAAAGGCTATACGCCGTCGGTATTCGCTTTGCTTCCTAAATTGTTGGAAAGAGCCGGAACGTCGGAGAAAGGAAGTATTACCGGATTCTACAGCGTTCTTGTTGACGGAGACGATATGACTGAACCTATTGCGGATGCAGTAAGATCGATTCTCGACGGTCACTTTGTCCTTTCCCGCAAAATTGCTAACAAAGGACAATTCCCGGCAATCGATCCGTTACAAAGCGTGAGCAGGGTAATGCCAGATATTGTTTCTGACGATCACAGATTAAGAGCCGTTCAATTTAATGAAATATTAGCAACATACAACGAAGCCGAGGACCTTATTAATATCGGAGCGTACGTTAAAGGAAGTAATCCGCAAATCGATCATGCACTTTCTAAAATACAATCGCTCCGTAGTTACTTAAAACAGGATATGAAAGAGAAATCAACTTTTTCGGAAGCGGTTGAAAGGTTGATGCAAATTATAGAAAAACCGTTGGTTGATTGATGGCGAAGTTTAATTATAAATACAAGAATATTAAACGAATAAAAAAAATTTTTGAGAAGGAAGTTCAAAGACAGGTAAGTGAATTAAATATAAAAATTCAAAAATTAATCGATTATAAAACAGAATTGATTCAAGAAAAAGAGAACGAGAAACGCAAAATATTGGCAAAGAACTATGTGGAAAGCAAAGAGCTACACTTTTATTCGAAGTTTGAAAAGTATATCAATGAAAAATTGGAATACGTTGATGAAAAAATAGAGGAATTGAAAAAAGAGAAAAAGGAAAAGATTGAAGAACTTGCAGAAAAATCTAAGGAAACAAAAATATTTGAAAAATTGGAAGAACATCATAAAATGATTTTTAATGCTGAACAAAATAAGCTTGAGCAACTGAGGATGGACGAAATCGCGATTAAGAAATCGAGGAAAGACTAAATGAAAAATACGATAATGTACATATTGATTTTTACATTGGCTTTTGCGGCAACAACAGCCGGTTTGTTCGTTTTGAATACTAAGTACAACGATGTCTTCTCTCTTGATTTTTCGCCGCCACAACAAGAAATCGCCGATTCCACACAATTGGCAATGGCGGATTCATTGGCAATGGAACCGGATAGTTTAACAATTTTAACCACATTAGTCGATTCGCTGGAAAATGAAGTTGCAAATTTACAAAGGGAACTTAGTTCCGCTAAAACGCTTATCCAGCAAAAGGATTTGGAGATTGAAAACTTAAAAAAGAAAATGGAAACGAGAAAGGACAGCGCTTATCTCGCATGGTTGAAATCGACAAGAAAATTATATGAAACAATGTCATCGAGTCAAGCAGCTAAATTATTGGCATCCATTTCCGATAATGAAGCGAGAGATTTACTCTATTCGATGAATAAAAAGAAAGCTGCTGAAATACTCTCTAATTTATCAACTGAAAAAATTAAAAAACTAACTAGTCCGAAATGATGCAATTTAATCCGATGTACATAAACGTTAATGATAATACGGCAAACATGCAACTTGCCAATTCACCGAAATTAAAAGGTAAGAAATATTTGTTTGCCGATATAATTAAAGTTTTAATGGGTAACCAAGATGTACCGGTAGATAATTTAATCGATGCAACCGGTCAATCACCTAAGTTGGATGTTAAAGAAATTAAATTATTGGAGATTATAAAGAAGGAATATCCGGAGAATGCGGTAAATACCGCAATGCCGTTAATTTCTCTTTTACCGGATTCGGTTATTTCAAAATTGGAATCCGGGTTAAAACATTCCGCCGATAACAAAAGCAATGTAATTCAGTCGGAAATACCTTTAACATTTAAAGAACTAAAAGATATCGCCGGTAAAAATCTCAAATTGAAAATAATTAAAACGGTTCTGAAACAAGGCGGAAATATTTTGGTAAATCTTGAGGATGAGGATAATCAAGTAAATGTAAAAATATTTGAAAATACAGGCGCGAAGAAAAACAAGTTTACTGCGAATATATCTGTTATAAAAAATAAAAATGAAGTGATCGGCAAAACTGAAAATTATGAAAATGAAATTCCGGAAGCGAAAGACAATGTTACTAAAGAAAATAAAGTAAAAACTATAATAAATAAAATTCAAAGTAAACAACAAAACGGAACAAAAAATGCCGGTAAAAAAATAGAAGCATTACGAAAATCTGAAATAACGGTTAAAAAATTTATTGAAGAAAATCCCATTCGTTTATTCAAGCAAAATAGTAATGCAAAAGTGGATAAAGGAACAGTTCAAGTTGTTCTTCATTCCGGCAATCAAGAAAAAGCAAAGGTTGTTGAGTTCAGTTCAAAAACTCCGGTAAAACAGGTTCGTGCTTTTTTGAATGAGATAAAAGACGACTCGCAATTAAAGGCAATCAAGAAAATTGAAATAACTAATAATCAGAATAAGCCTAAAGAATTTGTCATTTCAACCAAAGGTAACGGGCAAGAAGCAAAAAAATACGATTCGCAAAAAATATTTGAATCAAAACTTGCGGAACCGGAAAAACCGGTTAACAACAAAGAGAAAATAGAAAATCCAAAAGCGGAAACTGCAAAAATTCAATTAAGTAACGGTGAAAAGATAAATGGGAAGAATCTTTTTGCTAAAGAATATTTTAATGTGACGGGCAAAACAATTATTCGTGAAAAACCATTGCTTAATCATAAGCAAGTAACAAAAAGCGTTGAAAATAAAGCCGGTACTCAAACTCTAAATTATGACGAAGCTATAAAACACACCGGAAAGAAAATTACGGTTGTTTCCCCAACGGAAAAAAATCCGGTTAGCTCTGAAAACACTGAAAAGATTGCAAAGCCTGAGTTGAGGAAAAACAATAACACTGAAACAAATTATGACAAAGTACAAAAAGACATTTCGGAAAATAAGTCGGTTGAAAAAAACGAAGTGACCGTAGAATTTAAATCCGGCAAAACGGAAAACCGTGTGAAAACCAATGTTGATAAGCCTTCTGCACAGGCTGCGGAAAAAACAAAAGAGAATGTTAAGAATTCGAAAATACAGAAACCGGAAAAAAATGAAAGTCAGCAAATCCTAAGTGGAAAAGAAGTTAAGCAAACGCAAGAAAATATCGTTAGTAAAACAACTACTACGAAACAATCGTCTGCTAAAGTTCCCGATTTTGAAAGGGAAATAATAAAATCAGAAAACCAAAAACATGAAGAACTTTCAACTGAACACAAACCGCCAAAAAGTAAAGTTCATAACGGCAATAAACAAGTAACGAAACAAAAACATATTAAGAACAATACATCGAAGAAAGTTGCCGAAAATATAATTAACACGGATGATAGAGAAAACAAAGGCGATGATGTTAAGAATACCGGTGCAAAAGTTCGCAATTCAAAACCGGCGAAGGTCAATGTTTTTAATGCTGCACAAGAAAATGTAGCTAAACCGGAAAAAGAAACAACCGGTAAAGCCGATGTAAACAAAGAGGTAAATGTTAATCATATTCCGGAAACTAAAGAACATTTAAAACCCGAAACTTCGGATCAACCCAAAAACGTGAAAGAGAATAACGTAAAGGAATCACAAACGGTTTCGGCGAAAAACGATTCCGGAACAAAAGATAATTCGGCACAATCTGAAAATCAAAGTAAGAGTGAGCATCATCCGAAAGAGCCGGTTAAACATGTAAATAATAAAACCGCATTCGAACATGTATCGGAAAAAATTACCGATAAAAACATGAACGCAACACAACAAACCGTGAAAAGCGAGCCGGTTTTAAGATCAGTAAAGTACACGGAGTTATTCAGAGAGATTTCAAAGTTTATTCAGAAAAACGAAAAAACCACAATGGTTCTGGAGCTTGAACCTAAACATTTGGGAAAAGTGAATATTTCTTTGGATTCTTCGAATAATTCGATTAAAGCTCACATTCAGGTTGATAATCTTCACGCAAAACAATTACTGGAAAAAAATCTGGATGAACTGTTTTCCAACTTGAATAAGGACGGAATACAGCTCGGTAGTTTGAATATTTCGATGAATAATGCCGGTAAGCAGCAGAGCGATCATAAGACCGGAAAAAAAGGAACCAAATTTAATGTGGAAGAAATTGAAAACGAAATCCAAGACACTGTTAACACACGGTATTACGGATATAACACTTACGAATATTTAGCATAACGGAGATAAAGAAATGGAATCTATAACATCATTGTTAAATCAAGCAACACCGAACTTCGGTCCTCAAGGTAAGAGCGCACTTGGTAAAGATGATTTTTTAAAACTCATGATGGAGCAAATAAAAAATCAAGATCCGTTGGAACCGCTTGACGGAAGTGAATACACGGCACAGCTTGCCCAATTCAGCAGTCTCGAGCAATTATCCAACATGAATGATTCGTTGAATCAGAGTATAGATGCAAATTATTTATTAACGCAAGCAGTGAACAATACGTTAACCGCGGCTCTTATCGGAAAGGATGCGAAAGTAAACTCCAATGCTATTGATTATACCGGTCAAACCAAAGCTCAATTCGGTTACACATTGCCTACAAGTGCAACAACGGTATCGGTAAAAATATTGGATGCGAGCGGAAGAGTGGTTAAGACTTTCGAAGATGTTCCCAAAACTTCGGGCGAACATAAACTATCTTGGGATTTTACCGATAATGACGGTGAAAAAGTTGCCACAGGGCAATATACGTTTAAGGTTGAAGCAACAGGTGCAAACGGAGAACCAATGGTTATAGATACGTACAGTATAGGAATGATAGAAGCGGTAAGATTTAATGAGAACGGTACGGCGTTGGTAATTAACGGTGTTGAATATTCCTTAGGCGAGATATTTGAAATTTTACAATCCAGTAATTCTTCGGGTAGAACACAAACTAAGGATTTTGAATCATGGCTGAAATCATAAACGGCGTAAAAGTCCCGTTTATTCCGGTAATTCCCGATAGCGGAATTCCGGCATCGAAAGCGTCCCAAAAGACTTCGCGCTTCGATGAGATTTTCAAAACGGAACTTGAGAGAATAAAATTTTCAAGTCATGCTTCGAAAAGATTGGAAGCGAGGAATATAAACTTGACAGAATCGGATATTAGTAAATTAAAAACGGCAATCAGCAAAGCGGAGAGTAAAGGAGCGAAAGATTCGTTAGTAATGATGGATAAAACGGCTTTCATAGTTAATGTCCCTAATCGCACTGTAATAACTGCGATGGAGATTTCGGAAAAAGAAGATAACATTTTTACGAACATAGATAGTGTAGTTTTTGCAAGATAAATAATTAATTAAGTAACGGGGCGGGACCTTCCAAGGACGCCCCCGATTCAACCGAACGACTGACGTTGAATCAAAAAAGTATAACAAAAAACCTTAGGAGGTCAATATGTCACTTATTAATTCCCTTTTTGCCGGTGTATCCGGTATCAGAAACCACCAAGCAATGTTAGACGTTATTGGCAACAATATTGCCAACGTTAATTCAATTGGTTTCAAGGGTTCAAGAGTTACTTTCAGCGATACTTTTAACCAATTTGTCAGATACGGTACCAATCCCACCGATACTTCCGGAGGTACTAATACTTTTCAAATCGGTTTGGGTATGAAATTAAATTCCGTTGACAGAAACTGGAATCAAGGAACATTTGAACGTACCGGTATTATTACCGATCTGGCAATTCAAGGCGAAGGTCTTTTCATCCTTGAAAGAAACGGTCAACGTCTCTACTCAAGAGCCGGAGCATTCATTTTTGATGCAGACGGTAAACTTGTTAACCCGCAAAACGGTGCGGTTGTGCAAGGTAAAGTTGCTACGGAAGACGGTGTGATTCCTCCCGGCAACAATCTGGAAGATATTGTTATTAATTCAAATTTAAGACTCCCGGCAGTTGCAACAACTTATGCATCGTGGGGAGGTAATCTTGATAGTACTTCGCCACTTACGCGTTCGGAAAATTATGTGCAGACCGGAAGCATAAACGGATCGATGGCTGTCGGCGATACGGTTGAAGAATCTAACACAGTTTATGATGAAATGGGCAATAAATATACGTTCCAGGTTACTTACGAAAAAACGGCTGCGGATACCTACAATTTAACCTATGAACTTTTAGATGAAGATGGTAACCCAACAGTTCCGGCCGTAGGACCTACAACGGTTGAAGCTGTATTCGATAGTACTGATCCTGAAGGACCGATGTTATCATTGGACGGAAACACTCCGCCGCAACCGATTCAAATTCAAGAAACAGCATTGGGAATAAACTTTACTTTCGATCCTACCGGGGTTGCGCAAAAAGGAACAAACACAATAAGTTCCGCTGTTGATGAAAACAGGGAACCGACTTTGGTAAAAGGTACGGTTTCGATATTCGATTCTCTTGGTAATGCGCATACCTTGACTTTGTCTTTTACAAAACTGGACAGTAACAGTTGGAGCTGGACTGCAAATTTACCTGCGGAAAGCGGAACATTAACGGGTAACTCAGGTAGTCTTACATTTAACTCCGATGGTTCACTGGCTTCCGTTTCGCCAAATCCTCCGGTGTTGGTCTTCAAACCCGAAGGTGGCGCTAGTCAGAGTAATATCGAATTGGACTTCGGAGAAAAATTCGAAGGGATTACCCAAACTTCCGCTAACTCGGTGATTTCGGCATTAAATCAAAACGGTTCGGCAGCTGCTTCGCTTTCGAACATAAGTATTGATCAACTTGGTTTTATTGTCGGCGTTTTCACAAACGGACAATCCAAAAAGTTAGCACAAATTCTTGTAGCAAACTTCCCGAATAGAAACGGATTGGTAAGTGTCGGGGAGAATATGTACACCGTATCTGCAAATACGGGTGATCCTTTAATCGGCGAACCCGGCGAATCGACAAATACTACTTTACAATCCGGTGCTTTGGAGCAATCGAACGTAGATTTATCCGAAGAATTCACCAGGATGATAGTTTCGCAAAGAGGGTTCCAGGCTAACGCAAGGGTAATTACCGTTTCGGATACATTACTTCAAGAAATTACAAGTCTGGTTAGATAGGGAATTTTCCGAGGGCGCTGATTAATTCAGCCCCTCTCCTCCCTCTTTTTATAAATTCCCGGACATTTAATTATTGTTCAGATGTACAATATTAACCATTCCCAAAATTCTTAAATAAAAAAAACTTAGTTTTCTCACTGTTTTTTAACTGTATCCACTTCATACTGCTGGCATACCTATTGAGTATAAATTTTAAGCAACATTAAATACGAGGTAACAAATGGCAGACAAAAAAGACGCTAAAAAGGAAGAAAAACAAGAACAAGAAGGTAAAAAGAAAGGATTTAATTTTAAGATAATCCTTATAGGAGTACCGCTTTTCGTATTGCAGCTTGTTATAGTTTATTTCGTAACGGCAAATTTTTTGGTTAAACCGAGTGCTTCTGCTCATGCGGAACAAGTTAAAAGTCACGACGGAGAAGAAGGCGAAGAAGCCGCAGCGGAAGAAACCGAAGACGAAGAAGAGGGGGAATCGTTTATATATCCGATGGAAGATTTAATTATTAATCCGGCGCATACGAGCGGCAAAAGATTATTGCTACTTTCCGTTGGTTTGGAAGTAAAAGGCGGAGAAGAAGAAAAGAAAAAGTTGGAAGAAAAAGATGTAATCGTCAGAGATATGATAATTTCCACTTTATCTCAAAAAAGCCTTCATGTATTAAGCAATCCGCTTGAAAAAGATTCGCTTAAAATCGAATTGTTGGAACAAGTAAAAAAGTTGATTCCGAAAACCAAAGTTAAAAAAGTTTATTTCAGTAAATACGTGTTAAACTAAAATGGCCGAAGTATTATCGCAAAATGAAATTGATGCCCTATTAAACAATATGGGCTCGCAGTCCGAACCGAAAGAAACCGTGGAACCCGAGTCATCGGGCAAAGAGGTTATTCCGTTCGATTTCCGGTTACCTAACCGGATTTCGAAGAACCAACTGAGAACGATTAGAAATATTTACGAAAATTTTGCGGAGTTATTCGGTTCGTATTTAATGTCCAAGTTGCAATCAATTATAAATATTAATGTTTTAACGGTCGATCAGATTTATTATTCCGAGTATGTTCTTTCCGTATCCAATCCGGCTTGTCTGTTTACGTTCGATATTAAAAAGACCGATATAAAAGGAATTTTGGAATTCAGCAACGAATTCGCTTTTACATTAATCGACAGATTATTGGGTGGAAACGGAATGGGTTCGAAAAGCTCAAACGTAATTACCGTTATAGAGCAAAGGGTTTTGCAGACGATAGTTGAAAAAATCATGCAGGACTTACAAAAAGCCTGGCAGATTGTCGGTGATTATGAATTTGTAGTCGATAAATTCGAGCCCGATGTTGATTTTGTTCAAATAACTTCACAAAGCGAAAGTGTTTTGTTGATAACGTTTGAAATTCTTATTGGCGAGCAAGCTTATTTGATGAATATTTGTTTTGCAACATATGCTTTCGATACGATACTTTCAAAATTATCGACTCAAAATTTATCTTCCATTCGTCCGATTAAACATGACGGTACGACATCGAAAAGTATTTTAACTCAAAAACTTCTCGAAACCGAAATGTCCGTGGAAGTTGAGTTTGCCCGGTCGTCAATTTCGTTCCAGCAGTTGATGCAACTTAAAGTTGGTGATGTGATAACAACGGATAAAAAAATCGGTGAAGAAGTTTTAATTAAAATTGATAATAAAAATTTGTATTACGGAATTCCCGGAAAATCAAATAAACATAAATCGGTAAAAATTACGAGAAAAGCATTTCAAGAGGAGTAAATAAATATGGCTGAAGAAAACGTTCAAAATCAAGATGAATTAAACAACGAGCAAATGCCCGAGACGAATGATGCGGAAGCAGAATCCGTCGGCACCGAAGATTCGGGAACGGTTCAAGCGGAAGCCGAACAAGCGGCCGATTTTCAAGCCGAAGAGCAACCGGCTGACGTTGACGCTGCCGTTGCGGATTTCCCGGCATTCGATGATTCGAAGAAGAAAGGAGTTGTGGACGATGAGAAATTAGAATTTCTTAAAGATCTTCAACTGAATGTTTACATCGAACTGGGTCGCACGAAAATGCAAATTAAAGACATTTTGGAATTGGAAAGAGGCTATGTTATTGAGTTGGAAAAGTTGGCGAGTGAACCTGTCGATATATTTGTAAATAATAAAAAGATTGCCGAAGGCGAAGTTGTTGTTATAGATAAACATTTCGGTATCAGAATAACAAACTTGGTGGATGCTTCCGAAAGGTTGAAAGGATTGGAGAAATGAGCTTTTGGGATATCGCAAAAGTTTTTTTAATCCTGTTCGTAATGCTCGGCGCAATGTACGGAATGTTATATCTATTGAAAAGATATTTTTATTCATCCCCGGGTAAAAACAACTATTCGTTAAGAATTAAAATTTTATCAACTCAAACAATTATGCCGAAAAAGTTTATCTCTATTGTTAAGATAGACGATAAAGTTTACGTTCTGGGTGTTGCGGAAAATTCAATTAACCTTATTGATAAAATGGAAGATTCATTTGATGAAAATCTTCCCGGTTACGAGAGCACTGAAAAACCAACCTTTCTTCAGTTGCTTAAAAAGAATATGGGCTTGAGATGAAGAAATTATTAATGATTTTGGGATTAATTTTAATTTTAAATTCTACCGTTACCTTGGCTCAACAGCAAACCACAACGGTTCCGTTGCCTTCGGTAGGAATCAGTATCGGAACATCGGATAATCCGGATGATTTGTCAGTTACTCTTCAACTTTTATTACTTCTTACAATTTTATCGCTTGCTCCGTCAATCTTGATAATGACAACATCTTATTTAAGAATAATAATTGTTTTTCAATTTCTTAAAACATCGATGGGTACAATGCAAATGCCGCCTAATCAGTTGTTGGCCGGAATTGCGTTGTTCATTACGTTTTACATAATGGCTCCCACTTGGGAAACCGTTCACCAAACTGCGCTGAAACCGTATCTCGATCATCAAATAAGCATAGAAGAAGCTTACGATAAGGGGATTGAGCCCATTAGAAATTTTATGCTTAAAAATGTAAGGAATGAGGACCTTGAGCTTTTCGCCAGCATGTCGAGCATACAACGACCTAACACTCCGGCGGATTTGCCTATTCATATTTTAATTCCGGCATATATTCTTAGTGAGTTAAGAGCCGGGTTCATTATAGGGTTCTTTTTATTTATCCCTTTTGTTATGGTCGATATGATAATATCCAGTATTCTTATGTCAATGGGCATGATGATGCTGCCGCCCATGCTTATTTCTCTGCCGTTTAAAATTTTACTTTTCGTTTTAGTAGACGGTTGGAATTTAATTGTCAGTTCACTTGTTAGGAGTTTTGCATAATGTCAATCGATTTAGTTATAGGAATTTTAACTGAAGCGTTTTATCTCGTTTTGTTAATATTATTGCCTATTTTGGGCGCCGGACTAACAGTCGGTGTTGTACTCTCCATATTTCAAGCGGCAACTTCCATTCAAGAGATGACGCTGACTTTTGTACCCAAAATAATGATAACGGCTATAGCGATAATTGTATCGCTGCCGTTCATTACCGATAAGATGATTGAATTTACCAACAAGATATTTAACCTAATAACCACAGTTGTGAAATGACGGAAATTCTGGTATCGGATTTTCTCGGCGGAATAATGATATATATCCGCATTCTGGCAATGTTTATTGTTGTGCCCCTTTTCAACAACAAAAATATTCCTATGGTGCCGAAGCTCGCACTCTCGTTATTAATTACGTACGTAATTTTGTTCTCTGTTGATACGAGTCATATTAAATACGACGACAGGCTAATTCCTTTGGCTCTTATTGCACTGAAGGAAGCAATTACGGGAATTTTAATGGGTTTGATTTTGAGATTTGTATTCGAGGGAATAGGTTATGCCGGTCTGAATATAGGAAGGGACATGGGAATTGTAATGACTGAAATGTTCGATCCGTCAACCGAATCTCAAAACAATATGCTTACGGTTTTAATGATAATGATGGCAACTGTAGTATTTCTTTTGATTAAAGGGCATCATTTCATTATACAGGCGTTGATTTATTCGTTCAAGGTAATTCCGCTTGGTTTTTATCCTATAAACGAAAGCGTCCATACGTTAATGATTAAATACTCTGCTATTATGTTTATTTTATCCATACAAATTGCTGCACCTGTAATTGTTGCGTTTTTTTTAATTCATTTGGCCAGTGGAATTCTCTCTCGTGTCAGCCCGAATTTTCAAGTGTTTTTTGTGATCCTACCGTTAAAGATTATGGTTGGTATTGCAATCTTCATTGTTTTGATTCCGATGTATGTTTATTTCTTTGAAACACTTTTGAAGAATTATGAAATGAAATTATTAGATATTATTAAGTATATGGCGGGGTGAGTAAATGCCTGAGGTAAACGGACAGGAAAAAACCGAACAAGCAACCCCGAAGAAATTAGCCGATAGCCGGAAAGAAGGTCAAGTTGCAAAGAGTCAGGAATTAAACTCATTAGCAATATTTGCAACGGGACTTTTCATTCTGTTTTCGAGTAAAACGTTTATTGGTAATCGTTTTAAAGAACTGAGTGTTTATATTTTCGGTTCTTTGGGTCAACTCGATTTGACTGTTCAATTACTCCGTGTTTACTTCATGAAAGCGGTAATGTTTTTTGCGTTAACAATGGCGCCGCTTTTATTGGGATTGGTTTTAATTTCGCTTATTGCGGGTTACGGGCAAGTGGGCTTTAAGCTTACGCCGAAAGCGCTTATGCCGAAGTTTTCGAAATTAGATCCGCTTAAAGGTTTGAAAAATAAGTTTTTCTCAACTCAACCGCTTGTGGAACTTCTAAAATCAATGTTCAAAATTCTAATTGTCGGATGGGTTTCATATATAATTTTATCCGATATGTTAATGAGTACGTTTAAGTTAATCCACTATACGCTTGGTGAGATTGTTGAATTTATAATGGAAAATTCAATGTCGTTCCTTTGGAAAATCACATTGGTTTATGCATTAATCGCGGCAGCCGATCTGACATACCAAAAGTTTAAGTTCAAAAGAAATTTGATGATGACAAAACAAGAGGTTAAAGAAGAGCATAAGCAAACGGAAGGGGATCCGGAAATTAAAGCACGGATAAAAGGTAAGCAAATTGAAATGGCAAGGAACAGAATGATGCAAGAAGTTCCCAAAGCCGATGTTGTAATCACAAACCCTACTCACTTTGCAGTTGCACTAAAATATGAAGTTGGCTCATATTCCGCACCTAAAGTTGTTGCCAAAGGAATGGATCTCGTAGCGCAAAAAATCAAAAAGATTGCAAAAGAGAATAATGTTACGCTTTATGAAGATGTTCAGCTTGCAAGGGCGCTTTACAAAGCGTGTGATGTCGGCGATGAAATTCCGGAAAATTTATATAAAGCGGTGGCACAAATATTGGCGTATGTTTTTCAATTAAAGAATAATAAAAAGAAAAGTATTATTTAATGCTGAAAAAAGTTTTAGAAAATAGCGATTTCTTATTTGCGTTCGGAATAATCTTTATGCTCGGATTGATGATTATTCCGTTACCCGCATTTTTCCTTGATTTTCTATTGGCATTAAATATTACCTTTGCCGTATTAATATTAATAGTTTCGCTGTATATCAATTCCCCTTTGGATATATCTGTTTTCCCGCAACTGCTATTAGTGTTAACAATTTTCAGACTTGCGTTAAATATAAGTTCAACAAGGTTAATATTATTAAACGGTTATGCTGGAAAAGTGATAGAAACTTTCGGTTCGTTTGTAGTTGGCGGAAGTTATGTTGTAGGATTCATAGTATTCTTAATCCTTGTTATAATTCAGTTCATAGTTATCGTTAAAGGTTCCGGAAGAATTTCCGAAGTTGCCGCCAGATTTACTTTGGACGCAATGCCCGGAAAGCAAATGGCAATAGATGCAGATTTGAGCAGCGGGTTAATCACGGAAGCGGAAGCCCGAGCGAGAAGGGATGCAATATCGCGGGAAGCAGAATTTTACGGCGCGATGGATGGTGCAAGTAAATTTGTTAAAGGGGATGCAATAGCCGGATTATTAATTAACGCGATTAACATTATCGGCGGTATTATTATTGGCGTGGTTCAAGGTGGAATGGCAATTAATACCGCATTGCAAACTTATACAATTTTAACTATTGGCGACGGTTTGGTTTCGCAAGTGCCGGCTTTACTTATTGCTACTTCCGCAGGTATGGTGGTTACCAAAAGCGCCGAAGGAAAATCGATGGATAAGCAAATGCGGATTCAATTGTTTTCCAATCCGCGTGTGCTTGGTACTGTTGCCGGTGCCGTTATTTTATTCGGTATTGTTCCGGGGATGCCGACCATACCGTTCATGTTTTTAGGCGGTTCGCTCGGGGTAATCACTTTCTTCCTTAATAAATCGAAAGATGAAGAACTTCCTTCCGAAGATGAAGAAGAAGTTGTTACAACGGAAACCGCTGAAGAGAAAGTGGAAGAATACTTGCAAGTTGATCCCGTTGAAGTGGAAATCGGTTACGGTTTAATTTCATTGGTTGATGAAAATAAGGGCGGTAATCTGTTTCAAAAAATTTCTTCCACAAGAAAATATATTGCTTTGGAATACGGTATTTTGGTTCCGCCGGTGCGCGTGCGCGATAATCTTCAACTGAATCCCAACGAATATCTAATTAAGATTAAAGGAAATATTGTAGCGCATTATGAAATATACAGCGACCGATATTTGGCTATGAGCTCGGGTGAGATTACCGAAAAACTCAGCGGTATTCCTACAAGAGATCCTGCTTTCGATTTGCCCGGTTTTTGGATTACCGATGAAGAAAAAGACAAAGCGGAATTACTCGGATATACGGTGGTCGATAGTATTTCGGTTCTTTCAACTCACTTGCAAGAAACCATAAAGAAAAACTTCGATAAAATTTTAACACGTCAATCTGTTAAGCAACTTCTTGAAAATTTGAAAAAAGAATACCCGGCGGTTGTTGAAGATATAAATCCCGAATTATTACCGCTCGGAACAATTCAAAAAGTATTGCAGAATTTATTGAAGGAATTAATACCGATAAAAGATTTGGTACAAATTCTCGAGTCGTTAATTGACTATTCGAAAGTTACCAAAAATGTTGATGTGCTTACCGAATACGTACGCCATTCGTTAAGTGATACCATCGCAAACTTATACAAGGATTCCAATAATACAATTCATGCTTTGGCGGTCGGAGAAAAATTGGAAGAATATATTACAAATGCTTTAAGCCAGCAAAGCGATGCAACTCAAACTTTGGGATTAACTCCCGATATGTTAAAAGCTTTGAATCAATCGCTCCAAGAAAATATTAATTCGGTTAAGGAATTGGGTTACATGCCGATTTTAATTACTTCCGCGACCATACGTCCATACTTGTTTAGATTATTACACACAACTTTCCCGGATATCGTAGTGCTTTCGTACACGGAACTTCCGGCAAATATTGAAATCGAATTTCTTGGTAAAGTAGAGGTCTAATATGCAGATAAAAAAATTTGTTGCCCCCACTTTAAAAGAAGCGATAGAATCGATGAAAACCGAATTCGGGGGCGAAGCTATTGTTTTGAATACAAAAGTACTCGGAAACGGTAACGGTCGAAAGATGTTTGAGATTACAGCCGGCTTCGACGAACCGGAAAGTAAAACTGAAAAGAGAAATTTGAAAGCTCAAAATTCTTCTGTTGCCGATTTTGAAGAGGAACTGAAAAAATTATCGGAGAAAATTTATCAGCAGAAACGAAAACCGAAATTCCCCAACCCCGCTCCGGAAATTATAAGAGAAGAAAATAAAATAGATTTAAGAAAGGTAAAAGAAAGATTAATCAAACAAGATATCAATAACGGATTGGCGGAATCGATAATTGCACAACTGAAAAAATATTCCGGTCTTTTGAATGAAAATAATATTGACGAACATTTGGTTTCCGTAATCGGTTCGATGATTCCTACCGAAAGTTTCGAAGTAAAAAAGAACGAAGGACCTAAAACCATTGCGCTTGTCGGTCCGACCGGAGTTGGAAAAACCACTTGTATTGCTAAACTGGCGGTGATATCCAAAATTCTCCACAACCTTGATATCGGTTTGATTTCAATAGATACTTACCGGCTCGGAGCAATGGATCAGTTAAAAATATTTTCCGAAATAAGCAATATCGATTTTTATGTTGCGTATGAACCTTCGGATTTGAAAAAACAAATATCCATGTTGAAAAAGAAAGATATAATTTTCATAGACACCGTTGGTAGAAGTCAAAATAAACCGGAACTTCTTGACGGAATTAACGATTATCTCAAAGCCGCAAAAGTCGATGAAACATATTTAGTGTTAAGCAGTACGGTGGATATAAAAAACATGGTAGACGTAGCGCTGAAGTTTAAGAAGCTCAACTACAACGGATTGGTATTCACCAAATTAGACGAAGCAATATCTTACGGGAATATATTGAATTTGGTTTCGAGTATTAACAAACCGGTAAAATACTTGACGAACGGACAAGTTATTCCCGATGACATAATTGCCGCCGATCCCAATTTTATTGCCAATATGATTTATACGGGGAAAATAAATTGATTGGACAAGCTAAAAGACTTTATGAGTTAAACCATATAGCAAACTTAAAATCCGGGAATGAAGAAGCCGGGAAATTATATGCTTTTTCTTCGGGAAAAGGCGGAGTAGGTAAAACTTTTGTTTCGCTTAACATTGCTGCCGCTTTGGCGGATAAGGGCAAAAAGGTTTTGGTAATCGATTTGGATTTTAATCTTTCAAATATTAATGTATTATTAAATTCCGTTTCTCAAAATCAGCTTCATGGTTATTTTGCTTTTGATAAACAAATAACGGATTTAATTTATAAGTATAAAACAAATTTGCATTTTATTTTCGGGGATTCAGGCGCGGTTGAATACCCGGTTATTACCGAAACTATGCTGTACCGGCTAATCGGCGATATTAAAACAAAACTTGCCGGTAATTACGATTTTATATTTTTAGATCTTGCGCCAGGTGCAAACAAAAATATTATTACGGTTCTCAGTCTTGTTGATGAAATTGTTTTATTAACCACTCCCGAACCGACATCGGTTATGGATTCGTATGTAATTGCAAAATTGTTAAAGGTCAATGAAATTGGGAAAAACATAAATGTAATTGTAAATAAAGCCGGTGTCGCACAAGGTAAAACCGCATTTCAAAATCTTTCGGAAGCGGTTTCCCACTTTCTCGGTTCAAAGGTTAATTATCTCGGAAATATTACTTTTGACAAAGAGATTATGACTTCCATCATCGAGCAAAAGCCATATTACGAATATTTCCCAAAAGGTAAAAGCATTGCCGAACTTAGCATGCTCGCTGAAAAATTAATTAAAATCAATCACCTGGTTAATAATAGCCAACCGTAAAATCATCCGCAATTTTCTTGCTCAAAAACCTTGTTAAAACAGCTTAAAATCAACGTTTCCCGCTAAAAAGTTTTGGTATGCTCTTTGTAATTCACCTTGGCAAGGAGGAACCTAAAATGAGTAAAATAATTTTCAATTTCGGTCTCTTAATATTTTTCATCTCCATCGTCATCTTTGCTCAAAAAGGAATGATGGTGCAGGATGTAATTATTAAGTCAACAATCGTATTTCTGGTTGTTACAATTTTATTTTCGGTTTTAACGCTTACGTTTATCAAAGCCATAAACAAAGCGTTCGGTAACAAAGAACAAACTATTAACCAAAAATTAGTGGGAAGCGGCGATAATGAATAATGCTACACTTTGGGCTCAATACAAAAAGAAGCCCTCCCCGCAGATTAAAAAACAGATAATGTTTAATTATACTAATCTTGTTCATTACGTAATCCATCACTCGAAGTTCATTAACCTTAATGTTATTGACGAAAAGGATTATTTCCAATTCGGTGTTGAAGGTTTAAGCGAAGCTATCGACCGTTTCGATCCGGATTACGGAACAAAGTTCGAAACTTACGCAATTCAGAGGATCCGTGGAAAAATTATCGACGAACTGAGAAAGCTGCAAATAAAGCCGAGGGCTAACCTGAACGATGAGGACAGAATTGTTTACCGGAACGTTTCTTTGCATCATCATTACGATGGCGAAGACGGTTATACGCTTTCGGAAGTAATCCCTTCCGATGCAAAAAAACCGGACGAACAATTCGACAAAGAAGAGCAAAAAGAATTTTTAAAAGAAGCGATTAAAGAATTAAACGAGAGAGACAGGTTGATTATCAGTTTGTATTACTACGAAGAAATGAATTACAAGGAAATTGCAGATGTGCTTAACATAACGGTCTCCCGCGTTTCGCAGATTCATTCGAAAATAATGAAAGAGCTAAGAAAAAAATTAGAAAAGGATTATGAAGGAAGCAAAGTCAGGGAATCTTGAAGAAAAAAAGAAAAGAGCAATCAGAATTCTTTCGTCAGTTTATAATCTGCCTTCTCTCCCGTTCATTATCGTTGAGGTATCCAAGATGATTGACGATCCGAATACAAGCGCAGCTCAATTGGGAAAAATGATTAGTCAGGATCAAGGTTTGGTAACAAAAATATTAACGGTTGCAAATTCTCCTTTGTATGGAATTCCCAAAAGGGTTTCAACTATTGATTTTGCGGTTGTTATTCTCGGGTTTAATCAAATTAAAAATATCGTAATCGCCCTATCGATGATGGAGACCTTAAAAAAAATGGGCGATGGGAAGTTTGTTCATAAAAAATACTGGATGCATTCGGTAATTACCGCTACTGCGGCAAAACGTATAGCCGACGATCTCGGTTATCAAATAAGCGGCGAAGCTTTTACTGCGGGATTGTTGCATGATTTGGGAATACCGGTGATTTATAAATATTTCAACAAAGAATTTAAAGAGATAATAAATGCCGTTGAAAATAAAGGTTTAACATTTCTTGAAGCGGAAAGGGAAATACTCGGTTTAACTCATCAAGAAATAGGTATGTATTTATTGGACAGATGGAACTTGCCGGCTTCGTTATCGGAATCGGTAGCGTTTCATCATACGCCTTCCGAAGCCGAGCAACACAAAGAGCTTACGGCATTAATTCATTTGGCGGATTACATGACCGTTAAATTGGGAATAGGAAATTATTTATGGGATAGGAATTTGGAATTGGACAAAAGCGTAATCGATATTTTGAAATTAGGCGACGAAGAATATCTCGAACGTTTTATTGAAAGCTACAAAGAATTGTTTGAATATCAGCAAGAAATTATTAATTACTAAATTAATTAAGGATAAACAAAATGGAAGAACAACTTATTCAAGAAAGAAGAAAGCAATCGGAATCAATGCTTTCTAACATTTATAATCTTCCCGCAATGTCGTCTGCGGTTATGGAAGTTTCTAAATTATTGGATGATCCTTCTACTAATGCGGCAGAGCTTGGAAGAATTATCGGAAAAGATCAAGGTATGTCAACCAAAATATTATCGATTGCCAATTCTCCTTTATACGGTTTACCGAGAAAGGTTTCTACTATCGATTTTGCAATTTTGATTATCGGATATCAGGATATCAAAAATATTGTAGTTGCATTGACAATGGTGGAATCTTTCAAAAATAAATCGGATAAATATTTTGATCAAAGCAACTTCTGGAAACATTCGATTATTACAGGCTCGGCATCAAAAAGAATTGCCGAAGATTTGGGTTACCGTATCGGAAGCGAAGCTTTTGTAGCCGGACTATTACACGATTTGGGTATTCCCGTAATGCACAAATATTTCAATTCCGCTTACGAATCGATAGCAAATGAATTTGTTAACTCGGAAAAATCATTGGAAGAAATAGAATTGGAATATTTGGGAATGACTCATGCCGAAATCGGAAAGTTCCTTTCGAACAAATGGAAATTACCGGTTCATCTTTGTGAAACAATCGAATTCCATCACAAACCAAATTTAAGTACCAACGCAGATGTGCTGACGGCAGTTGTTCATTTAGCGGATTATATGACACAATATCTCGAGCTAGGTAATTTCTATTTGGATGATCGTTTTAAACTCGACGAAAGCATTTTCGAAACGCTTAAAATTAATGAAAGCGATTTGGAAGGCTTTATTGAAAGTTACAGGAATTTGTTTATCGAAGAACTAAATTCGAGTGTCTTTTAATTATGATACTTCACAAAGAAACAAATATCGAAGCAATTCCGTTTTATGAATCGTTGGTTAATCTAACCGAGTTTAAGGAAAGAGCCGCGGAAAGAAAGCGGGAAGCAAATAAAGTCAATGCTTTTTTGCTTGAAAAGTATTCTTTCATTATTCAAACAGTTATTGAATTTGAAGAGGATACTAAAACGCTTGGTGATCCTAATATCCTGGCGGCTAAACTCGGAATCTATTTGAAAAAAATATTGCCGCTGAAAGATACCGCATTATTGTTGTTTGATAATGAATATTTGAATCTTAAACCGATAGACAAGCTTGATAATTCGAAAATAGTAAGTACAATTAACGGCTTTTATAAAGAGGGTGTGCTTAATTTGGTGTTTGATTCCGATAAGGAAATAGTTGTACCCGATCTTGAAAGTTATAATTCCCAAGGACCTAAATTGAATTATTTGATTCTCCCGATTAAAGACGACGGCAAAAACGAAGGCGTTCTTGCTATTTTAACTCCGCTTGCCAAGGAAAAATTGGGTGACTTGGAAAAGAAGAGTATTCGGATTTTGCTCAATTCGGCTATGGCAAAAATCGGGAAAGCCCATCTTAAAGAAAAAATAAAAGATACTTACAAAGAACTGCAAACTTATCAAGCTAAACTTTCTAATGATTTCAGACTTGCGGCAATCGGCGAATTAACGAACGGAATTTTGGAAGAAATTCGTAATCCTATGCAGGTTATTATCTCGCAGTTGGATTTGTTGAATGTTAAACCGGAATATCAAAAAGAAACGAAAAAAATTAAACGTCAAATTAATAAGATTAGTAAAGCTATCGACCGGTTGGTAAAATTTTCGGAAGTGAACCACGACGAAATTAAAATTCAACCGTGTAGCATAAATAAAATTATCAAAGAATATTTTTCCCTTGTGAAATCTACTCTTGAAGGGTTAAACCTTGAAGGCGTGCTGGATTTGGAAAACAGAATACCGTCGGTATTAAGTCACCCGAATTACATTTTCCAACTGCTGAATAATATTTTCGGTTTGATTAATACGGATTTGCAAAGTAGAGGCGGGGTAATAATTCAAACGAGATACAAAAATAATGAGGTTATTCTTAGAATAATTTCAACTAACGAACTGAAAAAGGATACCGGCAATTCTCAAAAACTGAGTGAGTATCAAATTAATGTCAACATTATTGCAAACCTGATGAAAAGACACGAAGGAAATTACAAAATCGAATCGTTTGAAAATAAAGGTTCGGCTATTGTTCTTACATTTCCCTTAAAAAGGAGAATAAGATAAATGAGAACATTTGCAATATTTGTTATGGCAGTTATGCTATTGGGATTTGCAGGTAAAATAAAAGCTCAATCGCAAGCGGGGATTGATCTTAAAGAAATTATTGATAGTAAACTTCAAAAGAATGAAAGGAAATCGACTTTTATTGAAACGTCAAAAGCGACATCGCTTGTTAAACCAAAAATTGAGAATAAAACGCGAACAATGTTTGCTATCATTTTTGTTATGCTCGAAACGGCATTACTTGTAATGCTGGTAAGAAAATGGAAGGAAAGAAAACCTAAAGCAACCTTGCTTTCCCCGGAGGAAATTAAAGCAAACATTGAAAAAATAAGACTCGAAAAAATTATTAGAAAAAACAACGAAGAAATTGAAACTCTGAGAAAAAATATAGGCTTGGGCAAAATAGGATTGAATATCAAAAGTGAAAATTTATCAAAAATGGCTAAAGAACTTTCAATATCAAAAGGTGAATTGTTATTGGCGGCTAAGTTAAAATTAATTGCAAGCAGATAATGGAAAAGAAATATTTAAATAGAAATTATATTCCGTTTTCAAGATTAAGCTTGGTAAAGGATAAAACGGTTGGGTTAACAACTATTCGATATACGCCGGTTAAAATTGAAGTAATAGAAAAATTCCCTAAAGGAGAAAAAGTTTTAATAGACGGAAAATTATACGTAACCGAATTACCGGTTGATTTGGAAATCGGTGAGATTGTTGCAGGTAAAATTATAAAGAATAATCCTTTAACGGTATCGTTGGACATAAAGAAAGAAAACAATGAACGGCAGATTGATAAATTATTGAAGATTCTGGGAATAAAGAAAAATCCGTTAACCACTGAAACGGTAAACCTGTTACTGGTATTACAAAAACCGTTGGTAAAAAGTTTTGTAGAGGAATTGATAACATTTTTAAGAATGAATAATTCAAATTACTCATTAGATGAATTAAAAGTACTGACTCATTTGATATGGAACAGTAATAAACTCAATACTGCAAAGGTGTTAGACAGATTCATTAAAATATTTGATCAAAGTTTTGAAAGCATTAGCGAAAAAATATTCGAATTGCTAAACGAATATAAAATTGAAAACGGGTTTTCACGTTTTACGCAAGCACTTTGGTCGTATCTTGTTTGCAACAACGCTGAAGAGCTTTCCGGTAAGCTTAAAAACAAGGACAATAATTTAATTGAAATTCTCGAACTCTTGGAAGATGAACAACAAAGAAAATCTATTGGTGAAGAACAACTAACCGGGAGTATCGCGAAATATCTTGAAAAATATCTTCTTCAAAAAAGCTATTTCGCCCTTACCGGAATTTATAAAGATTTTATTGTATTAAGCAATGGAAGAGGTTACAAGTTCTACTACGTAAAGTATGAAGCGGAAAAAGATACGCAAGTATATAATCTTTTTATTACCACTGATAATAAAGAAAATAAATTAATAGGGTACTTGACGGAGAACATAATTTACGGCGAATTGCATTCTGTCGGCGATCCGTTAGAAGGTAAATTTATTACGGAAACTTTTAATGAAAAGATAAATGCGGATATGCATTTGAAATCATTCTTAAGATTTAAATCATTTAAAAAAAAGAATATGAGAAAGATATTTGATAATTATAAATCAGTAGTGAATTATTCGTAAAAAAAATGAAAACAATAAACACAAAAAATATTGTTACCAAGCTTCAACAGATGTTTGAGTTAAGCCTAATGGAAAAACAAAGTGTGGAGAAATATTTTAATAAGAATAATCCGTTAATAAATAAAGCCGAAGTTACATCGCGGCTAATTATGTTAATGGAAGAAGTAAACCTTAACAACAAAGGAAATGAACAATGGTAAAAGGTCTTTATTTTGCCGCCAAAAGTTTGCAGGATAAAATTAGAAACATAGAAATTGTTGCCAATAACCTAGCAAACATAAATACGACCGGATTCAAAAGGGAAATCCCGTTCTCAGAATATTTGGATAGGGAAGAAAACAAAACGGTAAAACAAATAACCGATTTTTCTGAGGGCAGTTTGCTCGAGACCGGAAACCCGTTTGACCTTGCGATTTCGGGTAAAGGTTTCTTTGTGGTTAAAACGGAACAAGGATTGGAAATAACAAAAAACGGCAAATTCAAAATTGATGCGGAAGGTTTTCTAACTACGGAAGACGGTGAAAGAGTACAAGGTAAAAACGGTGAAATATCTTTTCTGGAAAACATCTTTGAAAGCAATAAACCGGTAACGATAACCAAAGACGGTATAATTAAAGTGGGGGATGAAATTGTTAATCAACTTAAAATAGTTGAAGTTGAAGACACCCGCAAACTTATA
Source organism: Melioribacteraceae bacterium (assembly GCA_027030245.1). Classification (GTDB taxonomy): domain Bacteria; phylum Bacteroidota; class Ignavibacteria; order Ignavibacteriales; family Melioribacteraceae; genus BMS3ABIN04. The sequence continues at coordinate 87,318 of JALVFE010000025.1, read as the reverse complement.
AGAAGCGGAAACGGAAAATATTACCTGGCGGATGAAGATTATAGAAAAGCGCCGGAGAGCGATTTCGAAATACATCAAGGATATTTGGAAGAATCGAATACAAATCCGATTTTGGAAATGCAAGCGATGATCAAATTGGAAAAAGATTACGAAGCTTCACAAAAAATGATTGCTTCGCTCGACCAAATGATGGGACAGGCAAAAGAAATCGGTAAAGTTTAATAATAAGGAGGTATAATGCCAAACAGAGCATTAAGAGCAGCTGCTTCCGGAATGTATGCTCAACAGCTGAACATCGAAGTAATTTCTAATAATATTGCGAATATTAATACAACCAGTTTTAAGCGAAATAGAGCTGAGTTCAAAGACCTTATGTATCAAGAGGTTGCGGCTAATCCGAGAAATGCCGATGAAACCGGTGTTGTTGAAAACGGAAACCCTACCATTCAAGTTGGTAGCGGCGTTAAAATTTCTTCAACGCAAAAAATATTTCAACAGGGTGATCTCAGACAAACCGATCACCAATTGGATTTGGCAATTCAAGGCGACGGATTTTTTCAGGTAAGGAAACCCGACGGCACTTATGCTTATACGCGTGACGGTTCGTTTAAAATTTCCGCGAACGGTTCAATCGTTACAACCGGCGGATATGTTTTGGAACCGGGTTTTACCATTACCGATGCGACTTTACGGATAAATATCTCCAAAGACGGCGCGGTTAGTTTAACCGAAGTGGGCGGCGATAAAATTGAATTGGGAAATATTCAACTGGCAAAATTTGTTAATCCCGCAGGCTTGAAAGCACTTGGCGATAATCTTTACGCAGAAACGGAAACATCAGGTCCGCCGATTCTCGGAGATCCTGCTAAAGACGGTTTCGGGGAAATAAACCAAGGCTTCCTTGAAGCTTCAAATGTAGATATAGTCGAGGAAATGATTAATATGATTGCAGCGCAGCGTGCATACGAGATAAATTCCAAAACAGTTAAAACCGTTGAAGATATGCTTTCAATAGCCAATAATCTAAAACGGGGATAGTAACTAAAATGTTAACGAATATATTAATCATACTTTTGGGAATATTCGGTAGCCGGCTTTCGGATAGTATGATTAACGATTATCTGAAATCCAAATTAACCGGCTACAACCGGTTTGAGTATGAAGTGTTATCAACACCAAAAATATTTGAAGCGCGTAACGTGAAAGTGGAATTGGCAAAAGACAAAGAATTGAAATTAAAAGGCGCAATGGCTTATTTGCCGGTTTATCTTGAAAAAGGAAATACGAAAACACAATCCTATATTTCGTTAAGAGTAAGGTTGTATAAAAATGTTCTGGTTGCGGTAAATGACATAAAGAAAGGTGAAAGATTGTCTGTCAATGATTTTACTGTAAAGGAAATGGATGTTGCGAAACTCAGAAATAAACCGGTTGCGGTTGAATTTAATATTGAAAATGCGATAGCCAAAAGAACGATAAGAAAAAATTATGTTCTTCAGGATGTAATGATTGAAGCACGCAAGCTGCTTGAGAAAAACCGGATTGTTAAAGCCGTTAAACAAATCGGAAATATTGAAATTTCTTTTAATGTTAAAACAAGAAGCGCCGGAGACAAAGATGACGTAATAAAAGTTTACAATTATAAAAATGGTAAACAATTTGCGGCGCGGGTAATAAATAAAAATATAGTAGAAATAGTTGAGTAAGAAAATGAAAAAAACAATAATCATATTACTAACAATGACTGTTTGCAGTTTAGGGCAAACAATGAAACAATACGCATCAAATTCATTGTTTTCCGATTACAAAGCTTCGCGTGTCGGCGATGCGATTACTATTGTTGTAGTCGAAGCATCTCAAGCATCGAACAAAGCTGAAACTTCAACGGGTAGATCAAGCGATATCGGTCTGGGAGGAAAAGGGAGTGTATCAGGAAATTCAATACCCGGCGCCGATCTAGACCTTGGCACAAACAGTGAATTCAAAGGTGCGGGAGTGACAAAATCATCCGGAATGTTTAGAACAAAAATCAGTGCGCTTATCGATTCTGTTTTACCGAACGGATTGCTGCATATAAAAGGAAGCAGAAAAATATCAATCAACGGTGAAGAACAGATGATCTCAATAAAAGGCATAGTGAGAGTTTCGGATATTCAAGCCGACAATACGGTTTATTCGTATAATATTTCCGAAGCGGAACTTATTCTGGAAGGAAGCGGGGCAATCGACCGGGTTCAAAGCCCGGGTTGGTTAACTAAACTATTCCATTGGTTATTTTAGGTGATAAAATGAAATACTTAAAGGTTATATTAATTTTTATTTTGCTCAACGGAATTGTAGATGCCCAACGAATTAAGGATATCGCATATTTCAAAGGGGTTAAATCGGAACAATTAATCGGTTACGGGCTTGTGGTAGGACTTGCGGGTAGCGGCGACAGTTACCGTTCAACGTTTACAGTGCAATCAGTAATTTCGATGCTCAAACGTTTCGGAATTACCGTTCCGCAAGAGAACTTAAGAACGCGTAATATTGCAGCGGTTATGGTAACGGCAACCGTTAGCAACTTACTGCAACAAGGCGCAAATTTCGATGTGCTTGTCTCTTCTCTTGGCGATGCGACAAGTCTGATGGGCGGAACTTTATTGATGACGCCGTTATCCGGTAAGAACGGGGAAGTATACGCAATTGCTCAAGGAGCAGTTTCAATAGGCGGTTACGATATAAATACCGTTAGTGGCGGAAGGGTTGCGCGGAATCACGCCCTTAGCGGTAGGATACCGAACGGCGGTGAATTACAAAAAGCAATTACAAATTCAGAAAACTATAATACGGATGAAATAACAATACTGTTACGAGAGCCGGACTTCACAACGCTTAATAATATTGCAAATGCAATAAACACACAGTTTAACGATTCATTGGCAAAACCGATTGGCGGAAGTGAAATTAAAGTAAAGGTTCCCGATAACAGAAAAGGTAATATCACCGGCTTTTTGGCATCGTTGGAATCAATTCAAGTGAACAAAGATGTTGTGGCTCGTGTTGTATTAAACGAGAAAACCGGTACTGTTGTTTCTGGAACAAACGTTAGAATTTCGCCGGTTACCATTACTCACGGAAGTTTGAATATAACCATAAAGTCGTTCCCGATAATTTCTCAGCCATCCGGATTTTCTCAAGGTCAAACGGTTTTCTTTAATAACAGAGTACCGAAAGTGGAACAACAAAACAGTTCTACATATTCAATAAACGGGGCGACTAATGTGCAGGAAGTTGCGGCGGCTTTGAATTCGTTAAAAGTTTCCCCGAGAGATATAATAGCAATTTTTCAAGCATTAAAAGAAGCAGGAGCATTAAACGCAGAATTAATTATAATTTAACATGAAACCGTTAGAGTTAAAAATATCGAATCCGTTAAAGCAAATTAAGCAACCGGCAAAAGTAAAAAATAATTTTACGCCGGAAGAAAAGCGAAAACTTGCTAAAACTTCACTTGATTTTGAATCCATGCTTACACGAATGATGTTGAAAAGCATGACAAAATCGGTGGGCGGACTTTTCGGCGAAAATAACTACGGCGGCGACGTGTTCGATACGATTTTTGAAAACGAATTAGCTACATACATGTCCGAAGCTAAAAGTTTTGGTGTAGCGGGTAAAATTTATGAAAAATTAACCGGAGAAAAACTCGATATAAATAAACTGCGTTTCACGAAAATTAATGTGAAGAACAGCTTGAAAAATGAAATAATGCGTAAAGCAAAAAAAGCTAACGCCAAACAAAATAAAATTGCCGAGTTTGAACATATAATTCTCGAAGCATCAAAAAAATACGGGGTTGAATCCGAATTAATCAAGTCGGTTATTTTAGCCGAATCGGGAGGAAATCCGAAAGCCGTTTCCAAAGCAAATGCTAAAGGATTGATGCAACTTACCGATGCAACAGCCGAATATTTGGGAGTAAAGAATGTTTGGGACCCAAGAGAAAACATTTTTGCCGGCACTAAATATTTGGCGCTAATGCTTCGACAATATAATGGTAATAAAGACCTTGCTTTAGCCGCTTATAACGCCGGACCCGGCAACGTTAAGAAATACAAAGGCATTCCGCCTTTTACCGAAACAAAAACTTATATAAACAGAGTTAAACATTATTTAAATAATTTGAGTTCATCATGAAAATCGATAAAATACTAACGGTATTGGAAACCCAAAAGAAAGACTTGCAATCGCTTTTGGAAGTAATGAAGAAGAAACAAGAAGCACTTGTTTCACGTAATAATTCGGCTTTGGAAGAAATTATAAAGCAAGAAGAAAAATTGTTGCTTAAAATTCAAACTAATGAAGAGAAACGCTTGGATTCCATCATTGAGATTTATCAAAAACTCAATTTGAGTAATAATGATTTCAAAATATCCAATCTGCTCTCTGTATTAAAAGGAAGAGCGGACGAAAAACAGCTGAAGACCTTACAGACATTTAACAATACCATTAAAGGATATATTTCCGAAATAATGAAGTTAAATAAGCAAAACATGTTCCTTATTCAACATACGCGTCAATTTGTTTCGGAAACTATTTCGGCAATATTAAACACAACAACCAAATCGTTAATAGATAAAAAAGGTTAAAAAATGGGTATAAGTAATTTATTTAATATATCGCGAACAAGTTTGTTTACTTATCAAAGGGCGTTGTCCATTGTTTCCGATAATATTGCCAATGCGAATAATCCGAATTATAGCAGACGGTTGGTTGTTCTTGGAACGGAAAGACCGGATTACAGAGCAAACTTTACATTCGGTGCAGGTGTAAAATTAGATCATGTTTTAAGAGTAAGCAACGAAATTACGGAAAGGCAAATAAGAAACGCAAACCAGAATTTTTATTCCGCACAGAAAGAAGCGCAAGTTTTAAGTCAAGTTGAATCTTTATACAGCGAGCCTTCCGATTACGGACTTTCCAATTTGATTAATAAATTTTTTGAATCATGGGATGATTTATCGGTTGATCCCACTTCGTCACCTTTACGGACAAGCGTTATTCAAGCGGCTCAACAACTTTCGGAAAAAATTCAAAATATTCATGACGATCTTACGCAAATCCAATCTGATATGAGAGCGGATGCACAAAACATGGTAAGTAAAATAAACACCATTACCGAACAGATTCACATGTTGAATAAACAAATATATGAAGCATCCGTTGTAGGATACAGTCCAAACGACTTACTTGACAAACGGGACGCGTTGCTTAATGAGTTGAGCCAAATAGCAAACATTAATGTTAATATAGATAAAAACAACGTGGCGAACGTTTCCATCGGCGGAGTTTTTGCCGTTGACGGATTGCACAGAGTTGAATTTAAACTTGCCCAAGAAGACGGGAAACTTAAAGTTCAAACTAAAGACGGTGCCGCAACCGTTTCGCTACGCGGCGGCGAACTTAAAGCTGTTACCGATATTTTTGCCGAGAAAGTCCCGAAGTATCTGGAAAGTTTAGATGCACTTACGCAGAAAATCTACGACTCGGTTAACAATGTTCATAAAAAAGGTTACACAAACACAAATCCGCCGCAAGACGGCATTTTATTCTTCACATCTTACGAAAACGGAGAATTAAAAATTAATGAGAAAATACTTGAAAATCCCAGTATGATTGCCGTTTCTAAGGACGGTACGAATGGAAATAATGAAATTGCGTTGGAAATTGCCGGTCTGAGAAATGTAACATACGAAGACGGCTTAACTATTTCCGAAAATTATTCGAATTATATAAGTGAAATTGCTAACGATATTCAAGTCAGTTCCCAAGATGCCGATTCATATAATTTGGTTTTGGCGCAACTTGAACAACAGAAAATGCAATATTCCGGGGTCTCTACGGATGAAGAAATGGTAAATGTTCTTAAATATCAAAAATCGTATGATGCTGCGGCAAAATTAATTACGCTTGCAGACGATTTACTTGAAACATTAATAAACTTGGTGTAAAAAATGAGAGTACCGGACGGGTTTTTACAATTTGCATTCTTACGGAATTTATCGAATGCCAAAGATAGAATAGCGTTTATTCAAGAAAGAATTACAACGCAAAACAAGGTTAATAAACCTTCGGATTCGCCTTTGGCAAACTCAAGAATAATGAGATTAAAAAACCAAATACGTAATAATGAGTCGTTTGCAAATAACATAGAAAACAGCATTTCAATGCTTGATAGTTCGATAGTTGCAATGGAAGGTATCCAAACGGAAACCCAAAAAGTATTGGTGGAATTTACAAAACTTACTAATGCTACGGTTGATGAAGATTTGGATGTGTTTGCTTCAAATATCGATGCGGCATTGAATACAATAATAGATTTGGCTAATTCGGAATATAACAATATGTATAACTTCGGCGGAACGAATCATTCTACAAAACCGTTCAGTTTATCTGCCGACGGAAAAAGCGTTGAGTTTAACGGCGATATCGGCGGAGTACAAAAAATCAGACTTTCCAACAATGTATTTCAAAAAGTGAATATTACCGGCAAGGAACTTTTCCTTCCGGTGCTTGAACAATCCGGAAATTTAAGTTCAAATGCTGCGATAGGTTCAGTACAACAAAGTTCCGAAAAAATATACGATGCCGACGGTAATGAATATACAATCACATTAAGTTATACGAAAACCGCCGATAATACTTATGATCTCTCGTATGAAATCGTAGATTCGGATTCCAATGTTATTGACAGCCAAACCGTAAATGATTTGGTTTTCGATTCATCGAGCGGGGAATTGGTTTCGGTTAACGGAGACGACCCGAGTGATATCATGATTCAGTTGGACGATCCGGAAATTAACTTGGTAATAGATTTTGATAAAATGATGGAAACTTCGGACGATACCGCTATAGTTAATTCATTAAGCCAGAAAGCGGATATTTTCAATACTCTTTTATCCATTAAAGAAAAATTAAGAAACGGCGAAAGACCGAATAAAATGCAAACTCAAATTGTTGAGGAATTCAATTCTCATGTTCTCGATAAATTATCTGAAGCGGGAAATATCACTAACCGGTTAAACGATACGTTGGATTTGTTACAAAATCAAAAATTTGAATTATTGAAACTTTTATCTGTGGAAAACGACGTAGATATGGCGCAAGAATTAATCGATTTGGAAAGCGCTCAGTTTAGTTTGGATTCCAGTTATAAAATTTCATCTATGATATTACCTAAATCATTATTGGATTACTTATAATGTTCCGTAATAAAGGAAGCGTTTACGGCTTATTTCTTGGAATTGCGTCTGTATTCGGAGCTTTTTTTTTAGAAGGCGGAAAAGCCGAAAGTTTGTTTTTACTGCCGCCGTTAATAATCGTATTCGGCGGAACTTTTGCTGCAACAATTATAGGATTCGGGTTCGATAAATTTTTAAAAATATTTCCGCTTATAAAACTTGCCTATTTCCCGCGGAAATATGACGTAAAAAAACTAATTAACGTTTTTGTTTACATAGCAACTAAAAGCAGACAAGAAGGATTAATATCGGTAGAAAAAGATTTATCCAAATTACAGTATCCGTTCCCTCAGAAAATTTTAAGATTTGTAATGGACGGAACGGATGCCGATTCTTTGGAAAGTATTGCTTTGGCGGAAATGAAAGCTATGCAAGACCGCCATTTCAGTAATATATTTATTTTTAGTAAGATGGGCGGTTATGCTCCGACTATGGGAATTATCGGAACCGTGATGGGACTGATTATGACTTTGGCTCAAGCCGGAGACGATCCGCAAACCTTAATTCATAATATTGCAACAGCTTTTATTGCAACTTTGTGGGGGATTTTTAGTGCAAATTTACTATGGTTACCAATAGCGGATAGACTTAAACAATGCCACTTGGAAGAAAAACATATGATGGAAGTATCGTTGGAGGGGGTTCTGGCGATTCAGAGCGGGGAAATCCCCTCATTAATAAGATCGCGATTAATGAGCCTGTTACCGCAAAAAGAACAAAAAATGCTAAGAGCCGCTTAAGTCCGGACGATTCATTTTTTCAAGACGATCACGATAAAGATCGTTATCTGATTACTTATGCGGATCTGATAACTTTGCTCTTGGGGTTATTTATTATTTTATACACGATTTCAAATGTTGACGCAGATAAATATAAAGATATTATGAATGCTTTCGGCAGTGTTTTTAGTACTAAAAAAGCAGTGGAAGGGTTGGGAAACCAAAACATGTTACTTACGGGTAACATGAATTCAAGCCGAACCCTAAGAGAAACATTGCAGAGTGTGATTGACGAATACGACTACGGAAATAATGTGCAGCTGATTGAAAACGAAAGAGGAATAACAATCAGAATTTTGGATAATATTTTATTCAAAACGGGAGAAGCTGAATTGAATCCCGAATCAAAATCGATTTTAAGTAAACTCGCTAAAGTACTTAGAACAATCCCGAACGATATAAGAATAGAGGGACACACCGATAATATTCCAATAAATACACCCCAATATCCGTCGAATTGGCATTTATCGGTTGCCCGCGCCACAAACACAGCTTATTATTTAATGAATACCGAAGGACTTAACCCCGACAGAGTGGCGATCGTGGGTTATTCGGAATACAAGCCCGTAGCATCAAACGATACTCCGGAAGGCAGGGCACAAAATAGAAGGGTTGATATTATAATATTAAAAAGGTAATACTAAAATGAAACTTAAAACAGATCAATTCGGTGAAGTAGAATTTCAAGAAGAGAAAATAATTTCTTTCGAAAACGGGATTCTCGGTTTCGAAGAACTGAAACGGTTTTTACTAATTTCGGAAGACGAAGGAATTTTTTACTGGCTTACTTCCGTAGATCAACCGGAAATAGTTTTCCCTCTTTTCCCTATAAATTTATTGATGGAAAATTATAAACAAAACGAAGGATACGAACCTTTCGGAATCGTAAAATTGGATAAAGATCCTGCAAACATTACCATAAATTTAAAAGCACCGATTTATATAAACCACGAAGACAAAAACGGATTTCAAAAGATTATAGATTCGGAAGCATATCCGGTCGATTACCAACTTTTTGTAAAAAATTAGAGTGTGAAATGTTAGTGTTAACCAGAAAACAAGGCGAAAAAATAAGAATCGGAAATGATATTGTTATTACCGTTGTAGGAATAAACGATAATCAAGTTAAAATAGGAATAGAGGCTCCGTCTGATGTAAAAATTTTACGCGAAGAAATTTATTCCAAAGTAAAAGAACATACGGTTCAAGCTACCAAGATGAGCAAAATTCATCTCGATTTGGACAAACTGAAATTGAACAAGATTAACAAGGAAAAATGATAAACCATAAAGAGAAAATATTGATTATTGATGATTCGAATGAAATTCTCATGTTTCTAAAAAGATTTTTGGAATCCAGAGGATTTATGGTTTACACAAGTACCGACGGTGTTGAGGGAATTCAAAAAGCTATTGAAGTTAAACCGGCGGTAATATTTCTCGATTTGATGATGCCGAATTTGGATGGCTTGAAAATGTTAAATGTTAAAAAAGTGTTGGATGAAATTAAAGACATTCCGGTTATAGTAATCAGCGCAAATACGGCACGTCGCAATGTTCTTGCCGCACTGGAAGCTGGAGCCGACAAAGTTTTATCCAAACCTTTAAAAAATGAAAAAATTCTCGAATATATAAACGAAGTAATAGGAAAAGAATCCGTGGAAGTTTCCGAAGCAATGCTTACGGAAGAAGAAGTAAACGAATTTAAGCATGATTTAATAGAATATTTTCTTGATTCTTTTCCCGAAAAGAAAAATAGGATTACAAATGCTATTAGAAATAAAGATAAACAAGAACTAAAAAGTGCTATTCATGAAATTAAAGGTTCGGGCGGAACTATGGGATATCCGGAATTGACCGAAATAAGTGAAGAACTGGAAAAAAGAGAGTTTAATTCTCCGACCGATTGGGTATTTGCCGAATTTAAATGTAACGAAATTTTTCAGATTGTTAATTCGATTAAACAAAATTTTTCAAAACAAACTAGTTAACTAATATGTTTATAATTATTGGCGGTGTTGTCGTTTTAGCAAGTCTGATTGCCGGATTTACAATGGCAGGCGGACATCTTTTGGTGTTAGTGCAAGTTTCAGAATTTATAACCATCGGCGGAGCTGCCATTGGCAGTCTTTTAATTATGGCCGGTTTGGATAACATAAAGAAGATATTTGCCACAATTCCCAAAGCGATAAGCTTAAAACATGCAACGAAAGAAGATAATTTACAACTACTCAAATCGTTATACGATTTGTTTTTAATAGCGCAAAGAGATGGCTTGCTTGCAATCGAAAAACATATCGAATCTCCCGAAGAAAGCGATATACTTTCGGCAAATGAAAAATTTATTAAAAACAAAACAGCGGTTGCTTTTCTCTGCGATACGCTTAAAGTAATGTTATCCGGCGGTGTTCCCCCGCACGAAGTGGAAGCATTGATGGATGTGGAAATAGAAACATTCGAAGCCGAAAACCATCCTGTAAGTTCGTTGCTTACCAAAGTGGGCGATGCTTTCCCGGGGTTGGGAATTGTTGCGGCAGTCCTCGGTATCATTATAACAATGGGAAGTATTAACGACGGCGCCGAAGCAGTTGGTCACCATGTTGCTGCTGCACTGGTAGGAACATTTCTTGGAATCTTGCTTTCATACGGATTCATCGGACCGCTTGCCACATTCATCGAACACATGATTGAAGATGAAGTGAGATATCTTGAAACCATTAAAGCTTGTGTTATTGCATATGCTAAAGGAAATCCGCCGATTGTTGCTGTTGAAATAGGCAGAAGAACATTAATTTCGGATGTACGCCCAACGTTTTCGGAACTTGAAAATTATCTGAGAGGAAAAAGCGAGTAGCGAATGGGTGAAAACGAACACAATGATGCGCCGATAATAATTAAGAAAGGCAAAAAAGGAAAACACGGTCATCACGGCGGAGCGTGGAAAGTTGCTTATTCCGATTTCGTAACCGCAATGATGGCTTTGTTTATTGTACTTTGGATACTTGCACAAAACGAAGACGTAAAAAATAACATTGCCGGTTATTTTAACGATCCGAGCGGCTTCGGTTCAGGTAACGGGCCAAGCGTTTTCAAGGGTGCGGGAAGAAATAGTAAAGCCACCCCCTCTCTGCTTACGGAAGCTCAAAAAAAGGAATTGGAAAAGGAAAGACTTACCCAGATGGGGAAAGCCCTTAAGGAAGAATTGGATAGAAACGGGTTTGAGGATTTTGAGGGACTTATTGATGTAGAAGTTGTTGATGAAGGTCTGAGGATAGAATTGGCCGAATCGGATAAAGGTGAATTTTTTCAAGTGGGAACAGCCAAAATGAAACCCGAAATTAAAAAGATATTAGCGCTTATCGCAAAACGGTTAAAAAAAGTTAATAACAAAATTGTTATAGAAGGGCACACGGACGCCAGACCTTATCCGGGAAACGGAATGGGCTATACAAACTTCGAACTAAGTGCAGACAGGGCAAATGCCGCACGCCGGGTTTTAATGGCTAACGGGGTGAAAGAATCCCAGATTGACGAAATACGTGGTTATGCAGATAAACGTTTGAGAAATCCTAAAAATCCTTTCGATGCTTCCAACCGCAGAATCAGTATAATTGTTAAATATTCGGAATAAGATGTCTGGCTATTTACTTTTGGTGGAAGACGATCCCTTTACAAAAAAATTTTATTCCCATCTCTTCGGAAAAATGAACATTCCAATTCTTCAATCGGACGATGCCGAGGAAATATTTTCCCTTATTGAAAATGAAGAAATAAGTTTAATTTTATTGGACATTAATCTTAAAAATACTACGATAGAAGGCAAAAACATAAGCGGTATGGACTTAACAAAAAAAATAAAACAAAATTCCAAATTTTCTCATATCCCTATTATTTTGGTTTCCGCTTATAAAAAAAACAGCGAGATTAATTATTTTTTAGAAAATGGTTTTGCAGTTGATTATATTACTAAACCGATAACCGATTTAAATACGTTTTTGCAAAAAATCAATAAACATAAACTGAATTGAACGAAGAAGATAAAATATTATTGGTAGAAGACGAATACGATACGCGTTTTATTTTCGAACGGTTGCTAACTAAAAACGACTACAATGTTAAAGCTGTAGAAAACGGCGAAGAAGCTTTAGAAGCTCTGAAAGAATTCAAACCTAAAGTAATAATCGCCGATTGGACGATGCCTGTAATGGACGGTTTGCAATTGTGTAATGCGGTTAAAAGCACCGAGGAATATAAAACAATTTATTTCATTTTGCTTACCGCCCGTTCTTCGTTAAAAGACAGAGTAACCGGCTTGGATGTAGGCGCCGATGATTTCCTCGTTAAACCCGTTGAGAACCAAGAACTGTTAGCACGCATACGTTCCGGAATTAGAATTCACAATCTTCAAAATGAACTTAAAAAAATAGAGCACAGTAAAGCAATAGTAGAACTCGCCACAACAATCGGTCATAAAATTAATAATCCGCTGAGCAGCCTCGTTGTAACTTTGGAAGATTTGAAAAGCGAGTTGGCCGAAAACGGAAAAAGATTCGACGAAGATTTTTATATAATCGAAGAATCGATTAAAAGAATACAAAAATTTGTCGATGCCCTCAAAAACCTCCAATCACCCGAAATGAAAGACTACGCACTCGGCAATAAGATGCTGAACATCGACTGATATTCAATCAACTTTTGCCTATTTCTTTCGATAGTTAAGATGGAGGAATAGGCGTGTTGGAAAAAATTTTAAATATTAATCCAAACGGCTCCTATAAAGGAAAAAAGAAAACAAGCTCGCGAACCGAGTTTCCGCTTCATTATAATGTTTCCGGAAAACACTCGATTAAAGATACGATAACCTTTTCTCCCGCGGCTTTGTTTCTTGCACATATAAATTGGGAATTGAAAGAAATACAATACCCTTCCTCCGAAAACGTATTTTTAAAATTTATCATCGCCGGAATTGAGTTTTTTGTGGAAATTAACTTGAACGAATTATATTCTAACATCATGCAACAATTCAGCATACTGAATGTGCATAGATCTAAAATAAAAGAAAAAGCCGTATTGGTGAAATTATCCGTAGCTAAAGATAAAGTCGTTATTATGGAAAATCCGATTAAATTCGAAATTCCGTTCATAAATCAATTGTACGATAGAATTTTGGATTTGGATTTACACTCGGCTCTTACTAACGAAGACGATATAATGATGAAAAACCTGACCGACGGAATTAAAGAGCAGTTATTAGAGGAATTTCAAAATATACTTTACGGAGTTTACACTTTTTTAGATAAACTTGGAAAATTTAACTTAGTCAAAAATTATTTGTTTGAACATGAGGTGAACGATCCTTTAATTATAGAAAGAATTACAGTTATTCATGGATGAAATTTTAAGGACTGATAATTTCCCACCGGATGGGGTGAACGGAAACGGTTTTCATAAAAATAAATTTAAAGATATTCCGGATGCGAAACCGTTTGCTTTGATTGATGACAATGCCTTGATTATTCACTCAAACTTAAATTTTCAAAGTTATTTTAATCTTGCTGATGGCAATTCCGTTCTGGAACTGAAAAGTGAACCCGGGTTCGCGGAAATTTTTAATAATTTCAAGAATTCAGGATATTCGCAATTCAATTCCGATATTTATATCGAAACGGAAAATAAAAGCGAACCTTTCTTCGTTGAACTTAACCGCTTTACATTAACCGGTACCGAATATTTTTTTATGACCGTCTCTCCTCCGCAATCAAAAATTAAAATCGAAGAGAAAATCGATAATCTCGGTCAAGCCATTGAGTACGGCAATATTTCCGTTTTAATTACTGACGCAAACGGAATTATTAATTATGCTTCCAAATCGTTCGAGCGGTTTTTCGGAAAAAGAATAGAGCAAATATACAATTCTTATTTGCCCGACATAATCTCTGATTTTCTTTCCTCTTCCGACTTGGAGGAACTGAAAAATCATCTTTCGGTTCATAAAAAATGGTCGAAAATAATTACGGATTTAAATGAAAAAAATCAGTTGTGGTTTAAAGAACTTCAACTAAATCCTGTAAAGGCAAAAGGGGAAAACGGCGGCTTTATTGTTGTGGCTAACGATATTACGCATTATGTTCTTAAAACCCGGTACATAAAACAATCCGAAGAAAAACAAAAATCGATTATCAATAACATCTTCGATCCGCTTTTAATAGTGCGTAAGACGGATGACGAACTCTATTTTGAAAACATTAACATAGTTTTCGAAAAATTATTCGGTTTGGAGAAAAATGCCGTAACGGATAAAAAGATTAAACGTTATTTACCGGAAGGATTTTTTGAAGCTGTTGAAACAAATATAATTAAGTTGGAAAGTTCGGGTGAACTTTCCATAAAATTTGCTTACGAATACAAAGAAAGAAATTACGAAGGTAAAATTACATTCATTTACGATTCTTTCCATAAAGAACGTGTATTCATTGTAATTTTAAACGATATTACCGAGCAATTACTTATCCAAAAAAAATTAAAAGAAGCTTTCGAAAAAGAAAACAGACTTAACAAACTAAAATCCGTTTTTCTCGCTAACATGTCTCACGAAGTAAGAACACCGCTAAATGCGATTGTAGGATATTCAGAACTTCTCGAAGATGATTTGGAAAAGAACCGTATAGATTCTTCGTTGGAAATGATACGGTATATGAAAGAAGGTGTAAACCGGTTGCTGCATTTGGTGGATAACATAGTGGAAGTTTCGTTGCTCGAGTCGGGCGATCAAGATTTCGATATGATAAAAACGGATTTGAATCCGCTCGTGACCGAAACATTCTTGGATTACAAAAACAAGTTGGAAAATTCCGATATAACAATCGAAACAAATCTTGCCGCAGAAAGATTAATTGTAAAAATCGACGAAGAAAAGTTCAGAAAAATATTGGATGTTTTGGTAGACAACGCAATTAAGTACAATGTTCCGCATGGCAAAGTTATATTACAAACGTTAAAAGAAAATAACAATGCGAAAATAATAGTTAGCGATACCGGTATTGGTATTAAAAGCGAGGATTTGGATAAGATTCTTGAGCCTTTCCAGCAAGTGGAAGACGAATCCTACAGACGAAAATACGAAGGCGCCGGTTTAGGATTAACCATTGCAAATAAACTTACATCGTATCTCAATGGAACTTTGAAAATCGAAAGTCAACTCAAAAAAGGCACAGATGTTATTTTAACGTTTCCTCTCTTATCCGAATAAACTTTTTCCCAAATTCCTTCAACGGAATTTAATTTATTTTCACTGCCAGATTAAGTATATTTTATCTCGATTCTGAAGAGTTTTTGAAATTTCTATAGGTTGCTCAGTATGAAGTCCGGGATATGGCTGTGGTTGGTTGCCTTTCTTATTACACTTTTAACTGCTTATTATCAGAGAATAACAGGTCCCACTTATCCTATCAGTGGAAGCGTAAATCTAAATAATATGGTTATCGATTATAAATTTACGCGAAGTCATGGCGGAAAAGGCGATCAAGAAGTAAAAGTTTCCGTGCCCGATTCTTCTATCGAAGGTATTCTTTATTATAAGCGCTACAAAACAAATGATGAATACACTCAAATCCCAATGCGTTACGAAAACGGAAGTCTTATCGCTTATTTACCGCATCAGCCGCCCGCCGGAAAATTAGAATATTATGTTAAATTAAAATATGGTGAACAATTAATAAATATACCCGGAGATAAAACGGTTGTTACACGTTTTAAAGGAGCTGTACCGCTGACAGTTCTTTTGCCGCATATATTTTTCATGTTTGGAGCAATGTTGCTTTCAACCCGCACCGGCTTGGAGATTTTTTCTAAAAAAGCCAACCTGAGAAAATTGACTTATTGGACAATTGGTTTTCTTTTTATCGGCGGATTTATTTTAGGCCCTTTGGTACAACAATATGCTTTCGGTGCGTTATGGACGGGCATTCCGTTCGGTTGGGATCTTACGGATAATAAAACCCTTATTGCTATGATCGGATGGTTGTTTGCTTTATATATGTATCGAAAAAGTGAAAAGCCGCATAAGTGGGCGCTGTTTGCATCTGTTTTATTAATCATAGTTTACCTGATTCCGCATAGCGTTATGGGTTCCGAATTAGATTACAATAAATTGGATAAACTCCATAAATCGCAAACAAGTTTTTTGATTAAATAAAAAATATAAGGTGATAAAATGTCTAAGTTAAAACTTATTCTGATTTCCTTTTTTGTTTTTACGGTAGGAATAACCGGACAGGATTCCACCCAAACGTTTTTAACATTAAATTCAACCGGAGTGGAAGAATTTCTTAAACTGTATCCCGAATATGACGGAAGGGGAACAATTGTTTTGGTCTTGGATACCGGAATAGATATGGGAATAGACGGATTAACAAAAACATCTACAGGCGAAGTAAAAGTTATTGATGTTCAGGATTTTACTGGTCAAGGCGATGTGAATTTTTATGAAGCGGACTTCGACAACGATGACGGTAAACTGATTTTTGAAAATGAAGATAAAGGTTATAAAATCGAATCATCGAAAGGACTAGCTTTTCATGCAATAGACGATAATTATTTTATCGGACTTCTCTCCGAAACGCTTTGGAAAAACTCCAATTCCGGCGCCGCGGACGTAAACGGAAACGGAACGAAGAACGATAAATTTTATTTTGTTACATTCCGCACTGCCGCAGAAAACGATACGTTTTGGGTTGTTTACGTTGATGCAAACGGCAACGGCGATTTGGCCGATGAAAATCCGCTTAGAAACTACAGAGAAAAATTCGATACGTTCACAATTCCGAACGAAAAAGATATTCCCCAATTTACAATTGCCGTTAATATCTTCCCGGAAAGAAAAGTAGTAAACTTCTTTTTCGATGACGGTTCGCACGGAACTCATTGCGCCGGTATTGCTACGGGTTACCACATTGACGGAAGTCCCGATTTTAACGGCGTTGCGCCGGGTGCAAAACTTATGGGACTGAAATTGGGAAATAATAATTTTGCCGGTGGAGCTACGGTAACCGAAAGTATGAAAAAAGCATATCTTTATGCAGATAAAATTTCTAAAGAAAGGGAAGAACCTTGCATTATTAACATGAGTTTCGGTGTCGGCTCGGAAATTGAAGGCCGCGCCGATATAGAAAAGTTTTTGGAAAAACTCGTAAAAGATAATCCTTACTTATACATAAGTACATCCAACGGAAACGAAGGCCCCGGAATTTCAACTACCGGCATGCCGGCAGCAACGGATGCGATATTTTCGACAGGCGCGGTTTTAACAAAAGAAGTTGGTCGTGACCTTTTCGACTCCGAATTGGAAAATAATATTATTTTGCATTTCAGTTCGCGCGGCGGAGAAGTATTAAAACCTAACGTGGTTTCACCCGGAGCTTGCACATCTACCGTCCCGAATTTCAGCAGGGGAGACAGATTTTGGGGAACAAGCATGGCATCGCCGTATTCCGCAGGTGTTATGGCTTTGCTTTTAAGCGCTGCAAAAGTTGAATTCCCCGATGTAAAAATTCCCTCCCGCTTACTTTATAAAGTTTTAACCGAAAGCGCTACGAAAATGGAAGGCTATGATATTCTCGATCAAGGCGGCGGTTACATAAACGTAATGAATGCTTGGAAACTGTTAAAGAAATATATTAAATCGAATGAACATAAAAAAATTGAAACTTATACTATTAAATCTTTTGCTCCGAATATGCCCGGCGGTTCGGCGCCCAACCTTTATATACGGAACGGTTTGTTCTTAACCGGTAAAGAGAAATTTAATTTCTCGGTTAAGCGGGATAATTTAATAGGGAAGAAAAAGTTTTTCAGATCATACTATATTAAAAGTTACGCCGATTGGTTAAAGCCCGTTAAGAGAAAAACATATATCAGAAATAATCAATCAACTACGGTTAGCGTAAGAATAGATAAATCGAAACTAACCGAGCCGGGTTTATACAACGGGATATTAAAAGCATTCAGAGCCGATAAATCAAGATTCCCGGAATTTACAATGATGGCAACAGTTGTAATTCCCTATCGATTTAATGAAGAAAACGATTACGAGATGAACTGGAACGATATTGAATTAAAACCCGGTGAGCACAAACGGTTCTTTATACAAATTCCCGCAGGCGCATCTTCCATGAAAGTGAAAATGAAATCAAATCCCGATACTTACGCTTTTGCTTGGTATTTCTTGCACGATCCGGACGGAAGGCAATTAGACAGAGTTATATTGAGAGCGGAAGACGAAAAAACAGTAGAGAGAAATTATTCCGAATTAATACCCGGCGCCGTTTACGAATTGGATGTGCTCGGTTTGTTCAGAGCAAGCGGTAATTCCGTTGTTAATCTTTCAGTCGAATTTTCCGGCGTGCAACTTTCCGACAAAAACGAATTATCCGCTGACGATACAAAACTGACTTTCATTAATACTTTTACTCACGCGAAAGAATATAAGTTGGAAGGCGAAATTCTCGGATATTACCAAAAGCATATTATTCATTTGGAAAATTCCGATTATCATTCTTTGCCGTTTACTCTTACTCCCGAATTGATAAAAAAGAAATTCAAGATTTCGATAAGCAAAGAAGATTTTAATAAAACTACGGATTTTGCAATGATGATTTATGATGAAAACGGTAAAGCGCTTGAACTTGGCGGTTTGTCTTATAGATCGGATGAAATAGGAATTAGAAATAAGTTTAAATCCGATACTACCAAACTAAGTTTGGTTTTACGTCCGGCATTTGCAAATGAAGCCGGTAATATGACTATATTTGTTGAAGAATACACTTATGTTGATAATGCTCCGTCATTCAAAGTAACCGCCGGCGGATTACCTTTCGTGACTTTTTATCCTTCGATACTAACGGATTTGAATTGCAGATTCGGAAATCTGGAAAACATTCCGGCGGATGCAAAACAATTCGGTAAAATCTATTTTAAAAATTTAGATACAAAGAAAACCGAGAAAGAAATTCCTGTATTTTTTAATATTAAAGGGAGTGAATAATGAGCGATCTTGATAACAAAAAGATGGTCGGATTGCCGGCAAATGCATACACTGAATTAAAGCCCGGCGAGAAATATATTCCGATTATGGAGCCGGAAAAGACCTATCCCGAAGTAAATGCATGGTCTGTTTTTTGGGGATTAATTATGGCTGTTTTATTCTCTGCCGCCGCGGCTTATCTGGGTTTGAAAGTCGGACAGGTTTTCGAAGCCGCTATCCCTATTGCCATTTTAGCAGTCGGTTTGGCAACGGCTTTCAAACGTAAGCAGGCGTTGGGTGAAAATGTGATTATTCAATCGATCGGTGCAACCTCGGGCGCAATTGTGGCCGGTGCTATTTTTACTTTACCTGCTTTATATATATTGAATTTGCAAGTCGAATTTATCGAAATCTTTTTAGCGTCTTTATTCGGCGGATTTTTAGGAATATTGTTTTTAATTCCTTTCAGAAAATATTTTGTTGCGGAAATGCACGGAAAATTTCCGTTCCCCGAAGCAACGGCAACCACCGAAGTTTTAGTCGCCGGTGAAAAAGAAGGCGGTCAAGCAAAAGTTTTGGTTGTTAGCGGACTTATCGGTGGGTTGTACGATTTTATAATTGCTTCTTTTGGTTGGTGGAGCGAAGTATTTTCAACAAGGGTGATTGAGGCAGGTCAAACTCTCGCCGATAAATTTAAACTTGTATTTAAATTGAATGTTGGCGCGGCGGTAATGGGTTTGGGCTTCATTGTAGGATTAAAATATGCGGCAATTATTGCAGCCGGTTCATTCGTTGCGTGGTATGTAATAATTCCGGTTTTCGCGTATCTGGGCGATTACATCACAATGCCTATCGGTGCGGGTGTTGATTTGTTAATTAAAGATATGTCGGCCGAACAGATTTTCAGCCATTACGTCCGGCACATCGGTATTGGTGGTATTGCAATGGCGGGATTAATCGGAATTATCAAATCTTCCGGTGTAATCAAAACGGCATTCTCTCTTGGTTTTAAAGAACTTTTCGGCGGTAAACATGCGGATGAAAATAATACTCTGCGTACACAACGGGATTTGCCGATGAAAATAATCGCCAGCGGCATTACCGTTACCGCATTATTAATTTTTGTGTTTTTCTTATTTGGCGTTGTAAATAATTTGATGCATGCAATTATCGGATTGTTAATTGTTTTGATAATCTCGTTTCTTTTTACCACGGTTGCGGCAAATGCAATTGCAATTGTCGGAACTAATCCCGTTTCGGGAATGACTTTGATGACTTTAATATTATCTTCAGTTATCTTGGTTGCAGCCGGACTTTCGGGACCCGCAGGTATGGTTTCTGCCTTAATCATTGGCGGGGTTGTATGTACGGCTCTTTCTGTAGCCGGTGCATTTATTACAGATTTGAAAATCGGTTACTGGCTCGGCTCTTCACCGTATAAACAGGAATCGTGGAAGTTTGTAGGTACGGTTGTTTCTGCCGCTACCGTTGGATGGGTAATTTTATTATTGAACAACACTTATGGTTTTACGGGCAACGAATTACCTGCACCGCAAGCGAATGCAATGGCGGCGGTAATAAAACCGCTTATGTCTAATCAACCTGCACCTTGGATGATGTACATTGCGGGTGCCTTTTTTGCTTTGATACTTACGATGATTAAAGTTCCCGCTCTCGCTTTTGCATTGGGAATGTATTTACCGCTGGAACTTAACACTCCGATTTTAGTCGGCGGCTTAATTGCGCATTATGTTTCTACAAGAAGTAAAGACGAAGACCTAAACAGAGCAAGAAAAGAAAGGGGTATTCTTATCGCATCCGGTTTTATTGCCGGTGGCGCTTTGATGGGAGTGATAAGCGTTATACTAAAATCTGCTGGAGCCGATTGGAAACTTCACGAATGGTCGGAAACCCACGGAGCCGAATTGGTTGGATTGGTAATGTTTTTGATATTGATAGCTTATATGACATGGGATTCGTTGAGAGCCGAGAAAGAAAAATAATACCGAAATGAGTTTTATTTTATATTATTTATAGTTAGATTTAAATTAATCGTATTAAAGTTAAAAGCATAGGGATTTGAAAGTAAAAATAAATATAAAGAAAACCGTATTTTTTTTGTTGGTGTCGATTTTAGGATTTTGCAATACGGTTCTTCCGCAATCCTACGGTAGAATACGCGGGTTCGTGACCGATAGCTTGAGCGGGGAATCTTTATTTTTAGCAAATGTATATATTAAAGAACTTAGTATTGGTACTACTACAAACGAGCATGGATATTTTTATTTAACAAAGGTTCCCGCTCAAAAAAAGTTAACACTTACCGTTTCTTATCTCGGTTATGTTTCTAAGTCAGAAAAATTAGTAGTTCCTCCAAATAAAACTTTATTGGTTAATTTTGAAATTTCTCCGAATCCCGTACAGCTTGGTGCAATTGAGAAAGTGGGCAAAATTAAAACCCGCGGAAATGAAACCGATATCGGATTGCAGAAACTTAGCATACGTAATATTAAAGCCTTACCCCATGGAGTGGAAACAGACCTTTTCAAAGCTTTGCAATTTGTTTCAGGAGTAAATTTCACTGCCGATGTTTCGGCGAAATATTATGTGCGGGGCAGCGATAATAATCAGAATTTGGTTCTGTTAAACGGAGCAACAATTTATAATCCCTTCCATGCACTTGGACTATTCAGTGTAATAGATCCTGAAATGATTAAAGATGTAAAATTTTATAAAGGCGGTTTTACATCCGAATATGGTGAAAGAATTTCATCGGTGACCGATGTAATTACAATTGATGGGAATAGAAACAATTACGGAGCAAAAGCTTCACTAAGTATGCTTACCGCAAAATTACTTTTGGAAGGTCCTATTCCGTATGGTTCTTTTGCTATTACAGGTAGAAAAAGTCATAGTTCCAGAATACTCG
Organism: Melioribacteraceae bacterium; assembly: GCA_027030245.1. GTDB lineage: Bacteria > Bacteroidota > Ignavibacteria > Ignavibacteriales > Melioribacteraceae > BMS3ABIN04. The sequence goes on along the minus strand of JALVFE010000025.1, from coordinate 65,305 downwards.
GTAAATTACTGAATAAAGGAAGGCTTCCGTTCGATTTTTACGATGCTTCCGTGAAGATTAATTATTCAAATCCTGATTTTATTCCGGGCGCTAAATTTGTTGCCCATTTTTTTACCAGCGGCGATATGTTGAAGAACTCCAATTTGCTAAAAGAAAATTTTTTCTGGTCTAATAATATTTTCGGATTTTCATGGTTCGAAGTGTTTAAATTTCCCTTAATATTCGAATTGAACGTTTCAGTGAGTGATTTTAAAGGAGAAGTAAATCCTAACGAAAGCACCGCACGGTTGATAAAAAACAAACTTAGGGAAATATCACTTAACTATAGATTTAATTATCTATACGATAACAACGACGAATTTTCCGGTGGGTTAAAGGTTTTTACACTAGTTGGAAATTTGACTTACGAAAATAATTTCGGAGGTATATCTTCATTTAACGACCGCGGAGCTAATTTTGTGTTGTTTACAAAATATAAATATTTGAGATTTAAAAACTTTGGAATCGATATCGGTGCCCGCTACAATTTTACAAGTGTTTCTTCCTCCGGTAATAATTATTTGGAACCGAGAATAAGTTTTACCTATAAACCGGCGGATGCTATTTCTATTAAAGGAGCTTGGGGGAAATACAGACAAGAAATTACAACTATTTCCGACGAAAACGAGGTAGTTTCGCTTTTTGAACCTTATGTTATTGTTCCCAACTACTTAAAATTGCCAAAAGCCGTGCATTATTCTTTTGGTATTGAAATTACGCCATTTAATAATTGGAATATCAAAAGTGAAGTATATTATAAAAAGTTGTCTGATATTACCGCAATTAATGACAGTAAAAAATATGACTGGGAAAATGATTTGATAAACGGCAACGGAGAATCCTACGGCTTGGAATTAAATTCTAATTTAAATTATAGCAATTTTAATCTCAGTGCTTCTTACACTTTAGCATACGCTTATAAACAAGTTAAAGGATGGCTGTATTATCCAAGGTACGATTCAAGGCATTATGGAAATATTATTGCGGAAATAAATTTGGGAAAAGGCTGGAAAACCAGTTTATCTTGGACCTTTAAAACCGGTTTACCATTTACACCGGCTACAGCCAGATATTATAAATTAGCATTGAATGACTTGGATTATTTAAATGTTCTCTCCCATTATATTCCTTTTTCCGTTCTCGGTGATAGAAATATCAAACGTTTACCTAATTATCACCGGTTGGATTTTAGCGTTTCCAAGACTTTTCGCTTTAGTTTTGGGGAACTTTTATTGGACGTGAATATAATCAACGTTTACAACAGAGAAAATTTATTCTATTTTGATAGATCTACAGGGGAAAAAGTAAATATGCTCCCGTTTTTACCCACAGTAAATATCGGCTTTAAGTTATGAACTTAAAAAACATAACATTGTTAATAATTCTGACAATCACAAGTTTGAATTGTGAAGAGAATTTCAGCCCTTACGATAATTATCAATTAAAGTATTCTTTAAACGGAATTATAAGAGCGGATACAAATTTGCAAGCCGTCACAATATTCAAAACTGCTGAACCGCAACAGAATTTAGTGAATAGCAATTTGAATGATTATTTCGTGCACAACGCTAAAATATTGTTATGGAACGGGGTAAATAAAATATATTTTTTACGCGACACCACTATTGAAGGTAACGAAGAAAATTCCATAAAAAATTACTATTATGCAAAATTCAATATTCAAGAAGGAGATACATTGGAAATAGAAGCACTGCTTCCCGATGGTAACCGGTTGAGATCGAAAACTATTGTACCTGAAGTTCAATTAGAGTTTAACAGGTCTTCCCATGTTATTCCTGATTCGAAGGGAGGTGACGTGGTGTTTGAATGGAAATCGAACGAAAATAATTTAATTTACATTCCTGTATTTTCATTGATATATTATGTGGATACAGGTACAAAGCTTACTCTTAAAAAGGTAACTATTCCTTGGGGGTTTGTGAAGGAAAATGGAAAAACAATCGGTATTAACAAACCACCTACGAAAATCCCGAAAGTGGTGTACGATTTGGATAATGTGAAAAGTGTATTAAGAAACATTGCGAAAAACGAACCAAAAAATTCCCAAATTTTAATCTCAGGTGCTATTTTACATCTCCGTATTTTTGATAAAAACTTATCCACTTATTATTTATCAACTTCCAGGCTCTTCGACGAATATACAATATCTTTGGATGTTAGGGATTTTGGTAACATTTCGGGCGGTTTGGGTATTTTCGGTTCTTTTATAGAACAAAGATTTTCCTTGTTATTTACGGACAAGTTTCTTAGACAGTTTGGATATAAAAATTATTAATATTTAAGTTGATATGAAAAGATTTTTTTACATGATTTTACTTTTACTATCGGTGTATAGTTGTGAAAAAGAAGTATCCCGTAGTTCGCCGACCAGTCCTAAACCCGTAGCCGCAAAGTTGATTATTTCTTCGATTCCGGACGGTGCTTTAATATACTTGGACGGAAAAACAACGGGATTAAGAACCCCGGATACGCTCGACTGGCTGGAGGTTAAAAAATATACGGTTACACTTAAAAGGGAATTATACAGGGATACTAGTTTTACCGTGGAAACAAATAAGGATTCGATTGTAAGTTTATTAATCGATTTTAATGCTAATCCTAAAATGCGCGGCTCGATAACTTGTGTATCTACACCGGATAAAGCTGATATATTTTTAAATGGTAAAGCTACCGGTCAAATAACACCGCATACTTTTTACTCTTTAATCCCCGGGAAATATAAAATTGTTTTGATGAAAGAAAATGCAAGAACGGATAGTATCGAAGCAACCGTTAGAAGCTATAAAAATACATATGTAGTCATTCACTTGGTCGATACGACTTATTGGGTAGATTATAACACTAATACATCCGAAATTTTGGATTTTGCTTATAACAAAATAGCAATAGACAGCAAAGACAATCTTTGGTTGGGTTCTGTCTTAAACGGGGTCGTAAAATATGACGGGAAAACGTGGGTAAATTATAATCAAAGTAATTCAGGGCTAGTCGATAATACAATCAATGCTTTAAAGTTTGATAAGCTGGATAATTTGTGGGTTTGCACTTCCGAAGGGTTAAGTAAGTTCGACGGGGTTAATTGGACAACTTACAAGAAAGAACAAAATAATGGTTTCCCCGACAATTTGGTTCTCGATATTGCATTCGATTTGAACGGTAATCCCATTGTTGCCACCTACGACGGATTGGCACGCTTAAAAAATGACAAATGGATTGTTTACCGATTCGATTTAAGGATAGCCCCATCTCAAAAAGTCAATCAGAATTATTTTACCGGTATTGATGTAGACGAAAACGGAAATTGGTGGGCAGTCAGATTTAAGAATGGGATAGCTTACTGGGACGGAAACTCCTGGCATCACTATTTTACTCATTATAATAAAGCGGACGATAAAGCGAATGATCCTAATATATTTTACAAATCGGTTGCACATACTGCCGATAACGAGATTTGGTTTGCTCATTATATTAAACCGCTTAATTATGCCACGGTTGGACTTTCAAAATATTTCAATGGTTTATTTTATAAATTGAATTATCCCGATTTTTTCAACGTGCAGGTAAATACCATCAGAATTAAGGATGGAAATGAAAAATGGATAGCTTCGGATGCCGGTTTGTTTAGATTTGTCAATTATTCCGATAGGATACGGTATTTTCAAAATAATACAATTCTCACGACAAATAAAATTCAAGACGTTGCTTTCGATTCGAAAGGTGATGCGTGGGTTGTTACTTTGAAAAATGGAATATATAGATTTAAATTATCTACACTAGAGTAATATTAATTTAAGTATATAAATGAAATCGGTAAGGGCTGAGTTTCAATATTTACAAACCGGTAAGATTTATTTCGATCATGCTGCTATCTCACCTTTGTCTAAACCGGTGACCGAAGCAATTGAAAATTATTTACATGAAAGAAGTGTTTCGGAAATAAATAATTACCATGCCGGACTGGATTTGGTGGAAGAAACAAAAGAATTATTGGGAGAATTAATAAACGTTTCTCCCGCGAGAATCGCTTTTACACGTAGTGTGACCGACGGACTTAATATCTTGGCGCAAGGTTTGCATTGGGAAAAAGGCGACCGGATAATTCTTAATGATATAGAATTCCCCGCAAATATTTATCCCTTTCTAAATACGAAAAAATACGGTGTGGAAATTGATTTTGTAAAATCACGCAACGGTGTCGTATCTTTTGAAGATATTGAAAAATTAGTTACTCCCGAAACAAGATTAATTTCAATAAGTTTTGTTCAGTTTCTTTCCGGATACAGAGCCGAACTTGAAAAAATAGGAGCATTATGCAGGGAACGTAACATTATTTTTTGCGTAGATGCAATTCAAGGGGTTGGCGCTTTGCGATTGGATTTTCAAAAATACAAAATAGATTTCCTTTCGGGAGGAACCCATAAATGGCTAATGGGACTTATGGGTTTGGGTTATATTGCGGTCACCGGAGAACTTCAAGATAAAATCGATTCTAAAATGGTGGGCTGGCTTTCAGTTGAAAATGAATGGGATTTGCTTGATTATAAATTGGAATTAAAACCGGACGCATCGAGATTTCAAACCGGAACGTATTCTTTTATTGGAGTAACAGCACTTAACGCTGCGATAAGATTTATGAAATCTATCGGCTATAGTGAAATAGAAAATTCTGTTTTGTCAAACACTGAATATTTCAGAAACCGGTTACCGGAAGTCGGTATCAAACCGTTATTGGAAAATGTTGAAAGGGAAAACCTTTCCGGTATTGTTACTTTTCCCATTGATAATGCGGAAGCAGTGTTCGAGGGGTTAATAGCAAAAAACATTAAAGGCTCAATGAGGGAAGGGATGATAAGATTTTCTCCCCACTTTTACAACACGAAGGAAGAAATCGATACCGTGATTGAAGAATTGAAAAAATTGATTTGATTAAAATATAAAATCAATCGACCAACGGAGAAGGGCAATTAAGATTAATAAAATTCCTTCCTTGCGAGAGATCCGCCATCCGGTGCGCATCATTATTAAAAGAATAACGTAAGAAACAGCCAATAAAATTAATCCGGTGTACTCGTTGGTTTGAATGTGCAAAGGATGTATTATTCCCGCTGTACCGAGTACTCCAAGTAAATTAAATAAATCGCTGCCTATTAAATTGCCTGCCGAAATTCCGTGTCTGCCTTTTGATATGGCAACTACCGAAGTGGCAAATTCGGGCATCGAAGTGCCGGCAGCTACAATTGTTATTCCTATCATCCATTCGGAAACCCCGAAATGCCGGGCTAGAGCCGCTGCAGCTTCAACCAAATAATCTGCACTGATTATTATAATCCCGACGCCAATGATTAGTTTGGGAATGTCAATCCATCTGAATTTCCCGGTGGGAACTTCTTCTACAATTTCCCCTTTTTCTTTATGCTTGATTAAATAAACCACGTAAATTATTAAAGTCGCTGCAAGCAAAATACCTTCAAACTGCGACAATGTACGGTCGTAAAAAAAGATAAGCAAAAGAATCCCCGTGCCCATTAGCAAAGAACCGTCCCGGTAAAGAAGCCTTTTGCTTATTCTAAGTTTACTGAAGATAGCGACTAATCCTAAAATGAACCCGAGATTAAAAATATTCGAACCGACAACGTTTCCAACTGAAATGGCGGATTGTCCTTTTACCGCAGCCGATACCGTTACGGCAAATTCCGGTGCGGATGTGGAAATGGCAACAACTGTTAGTCCAATAACGAGTTCGGAAAGACCTAATTTTTTTGCAAGGCGTGAAGCGGATTCAACTACCAAAACGGCGCCGCCCCAAAGTCCTAAAATGGCGCCGGCAATTATTAGAGTATTTAGAAAAATTTCCATTTAGTTCGGATTGTTTTCGGTAAAGTGAATTTAATCTTCCGGATTATAAGTCAGTTCAATTTTAACATGAAAATCGGCACCGCTGAACAATGTGTATTTTACTTCGCTGATTGTGCATTTGTAATCTTCGCCAACCATTTCGGAAACCACTTTGGCAATTGCGTCTTCCAAATCGCCTACACTGACCGATTTCAGTTTATTCTTTAATAATTTTTCAACATCAATTGCTTTTTCTTTTTGTTCGCTCATTTTTACCTCCGATAATTAATTCGCTATATTTGACGAATTAACCGAGAAAATGTTTACATAAAAAATTTAATTTCTAATAAATTCAAGTAATTCATTGGTTTTTTGCTCGAGTAATTCTTTATCCCCTTTGGTTTCCACGTTTAGCCTAAGCAAAGGCTCGGTGTTACTCATTCTTACGTTAAAACGCCAAGTGTCGTATTCAACACTTACTCCGTCTAGCAAATCGATTTTACCGTCTGAATATTTTTGTTTTATTTCTTCAAGTTTTCCTGCCGGGTCTTCTATCTTTGAATTAATTTCACCCGAGCATGGATATTTTTCAATCATTTCTCCGACTAACGCGCTTAAAGGTTTGTTTTCCACAGACATTAATTCCATTACCAATAGAAAAGGGATCATCCCGCTATCCGAATAATTGTTATCGCGGAAATAATGATGAGCCGACATTTCACCGCCGTAGATTGCATCGACTTCTCTCATTTTTTGTTTTATGTAAGCGTGACCGCTTTTGGATACAACGGCTTTGCCGCCCGCTTTTTCAACAATGTCAATCGTATTCCAAATCAATCGCGGATCGTGAACGATATATTCGCCGGGGAACTTTTGAAGAATCGATTTTGCCAGCAATCCGACGATATAATATCCTTCAATAAATTCGCCGTTTTCATCGAAGAAGAAACATCTGTCGTAATCGCCGTCCCACGCTACACCCAAATCGGCATTATGTTTTTTTATTGCATCGATAGTAGATTGTCTGTTTTCCGGTAGTAGCGGATTCGGAACACCGTTGGGAAATTCGGGATCAGGTTCATGATGAACTTTTATCATTTGTATCGGTAAATCGGGCTCAATCGCATCCAAAGCGGGACCAACACAACCGTTACCAGCATTCACAACAACCTTGAAAGGCTTTATGGATTCTTTATTGTAAACCTTTTTCAAACTGTTAATAAAGTCGTTCATCACATCCATTTTTATTATTTGTCCCTTCGTTTCCGCCAATTCGCCCAAACTGTCGTTAACAATCATCTCTTCAATATATTTTAAGTCGGAATCATATCCCATCGGTTTTGAACCTTCCCGTACGAACTTTAAGCCATTGTATTCCGGCGGGTTGTGGCTGGCGGTAATCATAATTCCGCCGTCCGCATTAAATTTAGGTGTGGAGAAATAAATCATTTCTGTTCCGCAAAGCCCTATGTCTATTACGTCGCAACCTATATCGGTAATTCCGTTTGCCAGTGCTTCTGCTAATTCCGGTGAAGATTTTCTTACGTCTCTGCCAATTGCTATTTTTTTCGCTCCCAAATATTTAACGGTAGCCCGGCCTATTTTGTAAGCCAAATCTTTATTCAGTTCGCCCGGAACTTTTCCCCTTATGTCGTAAGCTTTAAATCCTGGAATTTTGGACATCTGGTTCTCCTAAATTTTTGTGTTCTGATTTTTATTCGTGTAAAATAATAAAATAATTTGTTTTATTTTATTTTAGTTGGGTAATGTAATCTTTCAAAGAAAAATTATTAATTACAAGATGGTTCTTTATATTTAAGAATTCGAAAAAATATTTTATTTGTATTAGCATTTATTAGGAGATAAAATGAAATTGCATCCAATTACTCACTTAAAAACTTTGTTAATATTACTTACATTCTTTTTAGTATTGAATGTATCCGCACAAGATTTTGAGAAACCTTTAAGTCCGCAGTCCGATAAATTCGATATCGGGAAAATGTGGACGTTCGATTATCCGCCCGTTGAATACCTGAATGACAGATACGGTATTGAATTTTCGGGTGATTGGTTCGATGACGTAAGACTTTCCGCTTTGCGTATTCCCGGTTGTACTGCAAGTTTTATTTCGCCTAACGGGTTAATTCTAACGAACAATCATTGCTCGGTTTGGCATAGAAGATCGGTTGAAAAAGAGGGCGAAGATTTGGCTAAAACAGGCTTTTATGCCGAAACCTTGGAAGACGAAAGACAAGCTCCGTTTATGTACGTCGAACAATTACAATTGATTGTTGACGTTACCGATTCGGTGGAAGCTGCATTTAATTCCGGAATTACGGAGGAAGAAAAAATAAAACTGCGTGACGAAAAAGTAAGCGAACTTGTAGACAGATATAATAAAGATACAGGACTCAAGTGCCAAATCGTTAAATTTTATAACGGCGGCAAGTGGGCAATTTACGGATATAAAAGATATAACGACGTTCGCTTGGTATTCGAACCCGAACAAAGAATCGCAGCTTTCGGAGGTGATTTTGATAATTTTACTTATCCGCGTTACGATTTGGATTTTACAATATTCAGGGTTTACGATGAAGACGGTAAACCTTTAAATACGAAAAATTATTTCAAATGGAGTAAAGACGGAGCGAAGGAAAACGAACCGATCTTTACAGTTGGTAATCCGGGGCGCACGAACAGATTGAAAACCGTTGCACAGCTTGAATATTTTAGGGATGTTACTTACAGAAACCGCGCTTTCTTGTTAGATAATTATTACGAAAAACTTGAAGAATTAAAATCTTTATATCCCGGAAGAGCAGATGAATTCGAAAAAATGAGAACGAGAATCGGTAATGCACAAAAGGTGTTTCATTACGCGTATAAAGCTCTTCGCAACCCGAACATAATGGCAAGGAAAAAAGATTTTGAAGGGAAACTTAAAAAAGCCGTTGCTGCGGATCCCAATTTGAATAAAAACTACGGACATATTTGGGAAGCAATAGAGAGAACCAGAAATGAATTGAGAGAAATTGATACCAAAATTGCCGCATACAGAGGAAGCAGGTTTATAAGAGACGATTATTTTAGTCTGGCAAAAAAAATTGTAGCGTTTGCCGAGAAAATGAAACTTCCCGATAGCGTTAAACCCGATATTTATAAAGGTGCTAAACTCGATTCGGTTATCGCAAATTTTTACCCGGAAACAATCGATACCGTATTAAGCAAAGTTAAACTTGGTATTTTTGTCGATTTCGTAAAAATGAATTTGGGAAACGATAATCCGTTGGTTTTAAAAGTGTTTGGCGAAAAGTCCGGCGAACTTGCCGCTGAAGAGATGTTAAAAAAATCCGTATTGGCAAGCAAAGAAAAAACCGAACAACTTTTAAGAAAACCGCCGGAAGAAATTCTCGCTACTGAAGATCCCTTTATTTATTATATTGTTCATACTCAAGATGAATTGAGAGAATTGCTTAAACGCTCCAAAGAAATTAACGATACCGAAGATGTTTACGAAAGTTTGTTGGGTCGCGTTATTTTTGAAATATACGGAACGTCAATTCCACCCGATGCTACGTTCACTTTAAGAATAAGCGACGGCGTTGTAAAAACATTTCCGTATAACGGAACCAAAGCAATTGTGAAAACAACATTTTACGGAATGTACGACAGATATTACGGAAACGAAAAAGAATATCCTTGGGATTTGCCGGAACGTTGGGCATCACCGCCGGAAGATTTGGATTTATCGACTCCGTACAATTTCATTGGCACGAACGATATAGTAGGCGGTAATTCTGGAAGCCCGGTAATTAACCAAGATAAAGAAATTGTCGGGGTTGCATTCGACGGAAACGTACAAAGTATAGCCGGCGATTTTATTTACATTCCGGCAAATAACAGAATGATTGCCGTTGCTTCGCAAGCTATATTGGAAGCGTTGGATAAAGTTTATCATGCAGATAGAATTGTTGACGAACTCAAAACCGGCGAGTTGGATGACTAATTAAATTAAAGACGGATTAGGAAAGAACTTAACGGAAAAATTTAATTAACAGATTTATCAGTTTTTGTTTTCCGTTGTTATACGGTGGATAGAAAAGTTTAATCGGGCTGAACTTATGATGCTTTAGAACGGTGCGTCTGTTTGAAAAAGCTTCGAAGCCGTAAAAGCCGTGTGCCGTTCCCAATCCGCTTTCTTTTATTCCGCCGAACGGCAAATTATAGTGTGAGAATTGTAATACTAAATCATTAATTACAACACTGCCGGAAACGGTATTTTCTTTAACCGTTTCGATTGTTTTATTTTTGTTGCTGAAAATGTAAACCGCAAGAGGCGGAGGCTGCCGCTTTATTATTTCAATTGCTTCGTCAATATTTTCGAAAGTCATTACCGGTAAAATTGGTCCGAAAATTTCTTCTTCCATTAATTTGGTGCCGGTAAAACTGCCGCTTAAAACGGTAGGGGAAAAATAATTTGTTTCTCTGTCGTATTCTCCGCCTATTTCCACTTTTGCTCCATACTTTTTAGCTTCTTCCAGGTAATCTATTAGTCTTCCGATGTGATTGAAATTTATTATTCTGGCAAAGTCGTGCGAGTGTTTAATTTCGTTAGGGTTTTTACCATACGATTTATTGATAAAGTTTTTTAGTAGTTCTATAAGTTCTGACTTAATCCGTTTATCGATTAAAAGATAATCGGGACCTTGGCAAGTCTGACCCGCATTTAAGAATTTACCCCAAACAAGTTTTTGAGCGGCGTCTTTCAAATCAGCGGATGAATCGACAATGACGGGTGATTTCCCGCCCAATTCAAGTGTAACGGAAGTGAAATGTTCTGCCGCTGCTTTCAAAACGATTTTGCCGACGGTTGTGCTTCCGGTAAAAAATATGTGGTCAAACGGTTTTTGCAATAAGTAAGTGGCAATTTCTTTTCCGCCTTCGAAAACACAGACTTCGTTTGGCGGGAAAAGTTCGTCTACCATTTCCTTAATTACTGCGGAAGTGTTTCGTGAAATTTCAGAAGGCTTAATAATAACGGTATTACCGGCTGCAATTGCAGAAATTAACGGCTCCACGGCAAGCAGAAACGGATAATTCCACGGTGAGATTATTAATACGGTGCCTTTCGGTTCGTATATAACATAACCGTGTGTGGTTAGCATTGAGGGCGTTGGTGCGGCTTTCTGGGGCTTCATCCATTTTCTCAGGTTCGCTTTTGTTGTTCGAATTTCCGCTAAAGTGTTAAAAATTTCGGTTAAGTCGGTTTCGGGGAAAGGCTTTTTAAAATCTTTATAAACCGCATCACGGATTTTTTGTCTGTTGTTTAAAATCCAATGCCGGATTTTATCTAAATTTTCCGACCGTTCGGTAAAACCGGTGTTGCGAACGTTCCACTTGTTTTGAATTTGTAAATTAAAAACTTTGTCTATTTCACTAAAAATTATTTTTCCGGGGGAATGCAAATCGATTCCGTATTAATTATAAATTGTGAAGTTCCAATTTGTCCTGGTCTTCCTTCAAATATTGATTTTTCAAGTAAAAATCAATTTGGTCATTAACAAAGTTTGTATCCAGATTATTAGAACGGGCTACGTTCTGTAACCATTCGATTTCGAACGGATGCATGTTTTTATCCGAAATCGCCAACCGGATTCCGTCTTTGATAAATATCTTTGCTATTTCCTTATCCGAAAATATTGGCGGTTCATCGGTTATATATTTGTTTTCCAACAAGTTATCAATGGAAGAATCGATAAACTTTTGTTCGAAACCGAGGGCTTTTCCGATATCTTGAAGTAATTTTCTTTCTTCTTCGGAGATTACAAAATCTTTGCCTATTAATAGTAACAAACCCTTAAAATATAAACTTTTGTCCTTCCAGCTTATGTTCATATTTCTTTTCTCCTTTTACAATTAACCTGATTAAAAATAAAAAATATTTTGGTATTTTGAATGAAGGTTACAAATTCGATTTGCAACAATAATAAATCTAAATAAAATTTAATTAATATCCCGAGGTATTCATGCAGCGGAATAAAGCTCATTATTTCATAATTGCCGTTATCTTGATGTTTTTTTCAACTAAAAATAATTTTTTAGCCCAACGGGGATTTTACGAACCTTTGGAAATCGATACGGTCGGGTTTAATCTCGGCGAGTTTGGAAGTATGTGGACTTTCGACTCGGTGCCAATATTAAAATGGCAAACTAAATATAACTTTTCTCCGGGAAAAGAATGGTTGGACAAAGTAATGAAATCCGCTCTGCAATTTGGTGGCGGTTGTTCTGCCGCTTTTGTTTCCGAAGACGGATTGATTATGACTAACCACCATTGCGGTAGAAGTACGCTTAAGCTTGTGGAAAAGGAAGGTGAAAATTTATTGCGGGACGGCTTTTTTGCCGAAACGTTGGAAGAAGAAAGAAAAATTCCGGGTTTATATGTAGATCAGTTAGAGTTTATCGAAGATGTAACTGACTCGATTAAAAGTGAAACGGCAAAAGGAAAAACCGCAGCGGAAAAAACGGATTTGAAAAATGCGAAAATTCTCGAGTTGGAGCGTAATTATTCCGAGCGAACAGGTTTGCTTTGTAAAGTGGTTTCGCTTTATCACGGAGGGAAATATTCGCTTTATGGTTACAAACGTTACGATGATATCCGTTTGGTAATGTCGCCGGATTTCCAAATTGCGGCAACCGGTTGGGATTGGGATAATTTCACTTATCCCCGTTACGAATTAGATTTTGCGTTTTACCGCGCTTACGACGGAGAAGGGAAGCCCGTGAAGGTTGATAATTATTTTAAGTGGAGTAAAAACGGTGCTAAGGAAAACGAACCCGTTTTTGTTGTTGGTCGCCCGGGAAGAACATACAGACTTATTTCCGTAGCGGAACTGAATTACTTGAGAGAAAAAGTTTATAGATTTTTGCTTAAACAGTTTAATGAAATATATTACGTTTATTTCAGATTATTCCAAAACCGTCCGGAAGAGGAAAGCGAATATTTAAGGCAAATAATGAGATGGGGAAATGCGAGGAAATCTTATGCCGGTCGCTTAGCCGCTTTGAACGACGAATATATAATGAAAAAGAAAACCGCTTTCGAAAACGATTTGAAAAGTAAAATACACAGCGATGAAAGCTTGAACGCCGAGTACGGTTTTGTATGGGATTCAATTGCAACCGTTATAAACAAACTAAAGGCTACCGCTGATGAATATTATGCGCTGAATGCGAGAAGCGCAATAAAACCGGTGTATTTCAACATTGCAAAAAAGATAATTCGTTATGCCGAACAAATGAAATTACCAGAAACAGAACGGCAAGAAGACTACTTACCGGAAAAAATTGACAGTACCCGTGCGGAAATTTATCCCGCAGATATTGACGAAGAATTGAATATGCTGCTTCTGAAAGCGCATACCAAATATATCCAAAGCGTGCTTGGTGAAAATAATAAACTAATTAAAGACATATACGGTGGAAGGAAAGGGATAAACGGTGCTGTTTATGTATTCGGAAAATCCGGCATTACATCGAGAGAAAAGTTTAATAATTTTATTAGTTTGCCACCGGATTCCATTCTTAATTCGAACGATCCGTTTATTCGATTTGTAAAATATTCAGAAAATAAAATAGATTCGCTCCGGTTAATCAGGCAAGAATTGAACAATTCTCTGGATGTTTATAACGAATTGCTAGGTGGGGCAGTTTATCAAGTTTACGGAAATAAGATTCCACCCGATGCAACTTTAACGTTAAGAATATCGGACGGGGTAATCAAGGGTTACGAGTATAACGGAACTATCGCACCGGGTAAAACAACTTTTTACGGATTGTGGGACAGGTATTTTTCATTTGGCGGGAAAACATATCCGTGGGGTTTGCACGAACGGTGGAAAACACCGCCGCCGGAATTGGATTTAGCAACGCCGGTCGGTTTTGCGTCAACTAACGATATAGTCGGAGGAAATTCCGGAAGTTCCGTTATTAACCGCAATGCCGAAATTGTAGGACTTGTTCACGATGGCAATATTGAAAGTCTTGCCGGATATATAATTTTTCTGGAGGAGAATAACCGGACAGTGGCTACGGATTCTAAAGGTTTGATAGAAGCATTAAAGTATGTTTATAAAACTGATCGGTTGGTTGATGAACTAATCCACGGGAAATTGTAGGATAAGTGGGATGTAGGTCAACATGCTATGTTGACCAAAGAAATTAAGTTTCTCCTGCTGCCGAGGTCCACACCTCGGCAGATGTTGGCTTACTTAAAGTATTTCCGCTCCACTTCAAGCTATTTCTAACAAATATTAAAGGCGGTTATATTTTATATAATGCATAGTACAAAAACACGTCGAGGCGTGGGCCTTGACGGTAGTGGAAATTAAAACTCCGAATATTCCATAATGTATTCATTTCCCTGCTGCCGAGGTCCACACCTCGGCAGATGTTGACTTAATTAAGGTATTTCCATTCCGCCTAAGCTATTTCTATAAATATTAAAAAACGGCCATATTTTATATAATGCATAGTACAAAAACACGTCGAGGCGCGGGCCTCGACGACAGGAGAAATAAACTATAATTTATGGCCAAAATTCTTCATACAATACATGAGTTATTTTATCATTCTTATCAAAAATGAATAACAACTCTAAACTAGGATTTTCATAACTAATTGGTAATAATTCTTTTTCAAAATTTCTATCATAAATAAGTCTAACTCCTAATATATTATTAAACACCTTAGAAAAAAAAATAATAGCTTTTGATTTCTTATCAGTCGATAAATTCTCTAATTTATAATTATAATATGTTTTAAATCTTAACTTTTTATCAAGTACAAGCAAAGAATCAAAAACATTATCGTTTGGTCTTGGTTTATATCCTAATATATCCAAATTATATAAACTATGCTTTTTAATAAATGAAGCAAATGAAACTAAATCAATATAATTTACCTCTGGAGATACAGCTAAACCAATTTTTGCATTTTTATCGATTGGAATTTTCTGTTCCCTTAAAAAATCATTAGTTACTTGATGATTTTCCAGATACTTAATAACAGCAAGGTGTTTTCTCATCATTACATCACTACTTAGTTTGCTTGAACAACACGAAACAAAAAAAAATACGGAAAAACCTATGGTAATTATTCTAATTATTTTTTTCATAATAATTATTTCCACGTTTTTATAAAAGTTATTCTTTGATTTCCAAATGGAATATAAAATAAGTTCCCAATACCACGTTGTGCAGCATATTGTGTTCTTTGACCGAAATTTGCTCCCAGTTCACTTCTTATGACGTTCATTTTGGGAACAACCTGTCCCATTACTGTTCCATCTATGTCTATTAAGCGTGAGGATGAATTATAAAAAGATTTGCCTAAAGCAGTATGACTTAATTCATGTAGAAAAACCATACCATACCCCATAGTTCCCTGCTGCCGAGGTCCACACCTAGGCAGATGTTGGCTTACTTAAAGTATTTCCGCTCCACTTCAAGCTATTTCTAACAAATATTAAAGGCGGTTATATTTTATATAATGCATAGTACAAAAACACGTCGAGGCGTGGGCCTTGACGGTAGTGGAAATTAAAACTCCGAATATTCCATAATGTATTCATTTATACTTTTCATAATTCTTGTGTTTTTATACTCAACTGATATTTTTGAAGTCTCTTTTATTCCCAAATTTTTAATAAATAGTTCACTTAAAAAAAAGAATATTTTAGAAACATCATAACCTAAATAATAGATAATCTTGCCATTCATTATTTTTTTTGGTTTGTGCGTAAAGTATAATGCGTAAACTTCATCGAAAATTTTTCTTTTTCTATTACTCACTTGTAACTCTAACCACCATTCATTTTCATTTTGTCTTTTTATTATTTTAAATCTCATCTGTGCTTTTGGAAAAATAATTGACGCTATTGCATTAGTATTTGCATCCTTTAACAGTTCCAAAACTGCTGGAAATTGTTTAAACACTATTGTCTTACCTATAAAATAATAACCAGTATAAAGATAAACTGTTCGTATATCAATAAGAGTTGTAATAATTAATATTACAAATATAAATGTTATTATAAATAACATAAATAACTTATACCTATACCTCAATACTTATGCATTTAAAGAATATATCAAAGTTATTCTTGTTAGTAAGTTCTAAAATATCATTTATTAAAAACAAAGAAATCTTTGAAACAATTTCGAGATTATTTTTACAGTTAATCACCATACATTGTTTATTTTCTGAATTTAATCCTGCTTTACGAACTATCTCAATTTCACTAAATTTTGATTTAAGTAAAGAATATTTTTCATTATTTATATCATTGCAAAAAAAGATTTTTATTCCCCACATATTTCTTTCTTGATATTTTAATATTTCGATAAGCGTTTTATTTTCATTCTTTATAACAAGTACTTGCCCTATAAAATCATCCGATAATTTTTTAATTAAATTTTTTAAGTTAATAAGATCATGAAATTTTCTACTTTGTATTTTCTTTTTCTTGTTACTTATTGCAACATCAAAATAAAGTAAAATAACCAAAATTATTAGTAGTACTACATTTAATATTACCAAAACATAGCTCCACTATTGTTACTTATCATATTTATTGCCAGGATATATGCCCTCAACAATTGTAGAACACGTCGAGGCGTGGGCCTCGACGGCATTGTGAATTAAGTAGGAAAAGTCATGATTCTTCTGAGTATTTTTTATAAAGTCTATCTGTAACTTTATTAAGAAACTTTCTCGCATCTTTGAAATAATCAATTGCAACACCTAACTCAATCTCAAAATTAATAAGTTCATCAGCTAGTTTTATTGGATCGTAAGATTCTAACCTAAATAAAATTTTTTCGTTGAGAAAAACATTTATATTTTTAACTCTATCAGAAAGCTCAGACAAATGAAAATTTAATCTAGAAGCTTCTTTCTTTGTTAAAATATTTTGTTCTTCCCATTGGTTTAACAACTTTTTTTGTAATTCTAAATTCATTTTACTCCAATATTTATTCCCCTGCAACCAAGGTCCACACCTCGGCAGATGTAAACTTACTTAAAAAATTTCCACTCCGCCTAAGCTGTTTCTACAAACATTAAAAAAACGGTTGTTTTTTACAATGCATAGTGCAAAAAAACGTCGAGGCGTGGGCCTCGACGGCAATATAATGCTTAATAAAATTTTCACATTACTTTAATGTTGTATACTTATGAATTAGTTTATTCATAATATACCAATAATATCTATAATTAATCTAAAAAGTGCTAGAATTGACATTAATACTAAAATGTAAAGAGCGATATTTCCTATTTTAATCCAAAGCGGTTCATCACTTTTGATTTTTGGTGAAAGCATTAAAATTATTAAGGCAATGATACCAATTGCTATTATAAATAAATTAGTTTTATCCATAATTTTACTCATTCATATTACAGGCCAACCCTAGTCCATATATAAACATACTATTTTCCCTGCTGCCGAGGTCCACACCTCGGCAGATGTAAACTTAATTAAAGTATTTCCGCACCATCTCAAAATGTTTCTACAAATATTCAAGAACTGTCATATTTTATACCATTCATAGCGCAAACACACGTCGAGGCGCGGGCCTCGACGGCAGGGGGAAATTTGTAGAGACTTGCTTATCTTAAAAGAATAACTCTTTAATTAAAAATACCAATCCATAAATTCCAATTAAAACACCTAAAATCAATGAAATCCATCCCAATTTCATCCACATTGGTTCATTTTCTTTATTACTAGATGTAGCAAGTAATATTATTAATGAAATTATCCCGCACGCAATAAATACTAAATAAGTTTTATACATAGTAATCAACTCATTAAAATCCTAAAACAATTCCATATATGAATGAGCCATAGCTACCTCCAATAATATTCCGAAGATAAATAACATTTGAGGTTCACACCTCGGCAGATACAGATTTATTTAAAGTATTTCCACTCCGCCCCAAGTTGTGTCAACAAATATAACGGAATGATCTTGTTTCATATAATTCCTTGCACTTGAATATTTATAATCTATCGAACGTTCAACCAAACCGGCTTTTACCGGATTATTATGAATATACTTTAGCTTTGTCCAAAACATTTTATTATTTCTAATTACTTGGTCATCAAATCTATGTATCCAAAATTGCCTTTTTTGTCCGGGCTTTACTTCTTTACGAAATACTTGTAACATTTCCGGTTTTTCTTTCTCCAATTTTTCAAGCACATCCCAAGCCGTATATTTTTTTATATCTCTCATTATATCCGAAATTGTTCCGGTCTTTGGTTCTGTTTTGACTATCCAATGGAAATGGCTTGGCATTATTACATAACCGAGTATTATAAACTCATATTTCTTTTGGTAATATTTTATGTTATTTATTAAAATATCACAATAGTCCGAATTTACAAAAACATTGGCATGTTTCCTTACTGTTGTTGTTACAAAATAGAATTGCTCCGCCGTTAAGTTATTTCTATTCCGTAAACCCATTTTATGTTTTTAGGTTATATGTGTATTACATTTATCGCTCGTTTGAAGAGAAAATAATATTCAATTATATAAAATTTTATTAAAAAATAATTAAAATGTTTTTGTGTCGATAGTAATTTTAGAAGTGTTTACAATTATACTATATAAAAGGCATCAGTCTCAACTGCAATAAATAATTTATGTAAAACACGTCGAGGCATGGCCTCGACGGCAAATGAATTGGGAAATTTTACTACCGGCGGGTCAACGCCCAGATAAAAGGGTTGAAGGGACTACGTTTGTTTATTTATTATAATCTTCCGTAATCTCATGGCTGCCGAGGTCCATACCTCGGCAGATTTAGGTTTAAAGTTTTTCCCCTTAAGAATATTAAAAAATGTTCTTATTACAAATAATTCAAAGAACAAAACTCGTCGAGGCGTGGGCCTTGATTGCAAATGAATTGGGAAATATTACTACGGGCGGGTCAACGCCCCGACAAAAGGGTTGAAGGGACTACGTTTGTTTATTTATTATAAATAATCTTCCGGAGTCTCATGGCTGCCGAGGTCCACACCTCGGCAGATGTTGATATATTTAGAGTATTTCCGCTCCACTTCAAGTTATTTCCAACAAATATTAAAAACTGTCATATTTTATATTATGCATAGCGCAAAAACTCGTCGAGGCATGGGCCTCGACGGCAGGGGAACATGCTATGTCGACCAAATGAACCCAAACAATATTAAATATTGTTAAATTAGTAAAATCTTTTCCGTAAGACTTTAGATATTAGTAATATTTTTTACGGACAACCTGGCAGGTTGTCTTACAATTAAGTAGGGTGCGATATGCCAAAATTAAATAAAGGATTCGTTCAAGTTTATACCGGAAACGGTAAAGGAAAAACAACGGCCGCAATCGGACTTGCAATCCGGGCTGCGGGGTTCGGACTTAAAACATACATTGCTCAATTCATGAAAGAATTTCCATACAACGAATTAAATAGTTTGCTAAAATTATCGGAGTGGATTACGGTTGAGCAATTCGGCGGCGACGAATTCGTTTATAAAAAAGAACTCCCGGGCAAAGAGGATATTGATAAGGCAAAACGGGGTTTAAAATCCGCAACGGAAAAAATGTTATCGGGAGAATATGATATTATAATTCTGGACGAAGCTTGCGTATCGGTTTACTTCAAACTTATTAGCACCGGAGATTTATTAAAAATTCTCGAAATGAAACCAACAAACGTTGAGATTGTTATAACCGGTAGATACTGTCCCGATGAAATTATTGAAAAGGCGGACCTTGTTACCGAAATGAAAGAAGTAAAACATTATTACGAAAAAGGAATTTTAAGCCGGAGGGGAATAGAATCTTAAGCCGGTGAATAGCAAAAATCGTATAATTTTATTATTTTAAAGTGAGCTTAATTGGGGGAATAATTATGAAGTTCATTCCACTTTTCCGTCATTTTCCCGTATTCCTTCATTTGCCTAAAGAGACTACTGTAGTAATATAAATTCCCTTTTCTGTTTGAGTTGTGCAGGATATTTTATTCTTATAAAATAAATCCGAAGAAATGGACAGGGAAAACCAAACCGGATTTCTTCGCAATGAAATCAAGCGTTTGAGAAAATCGCTCGAGGAACTTTCCGTATTAAACGAAATTGCCACCGCCATAAGCTCGACTCTCGAGTTAAATGAAATTATAGATTTAATTGTGTGGAAGTGCATTAAGCATTTGGATACCGAACAAGCGGCTGTCATGCTTTTGGATGAAAAAACTCCGGACAAACCTTTACAAACAATGATTAGAAAAGCGGATAAACAAACAAACCGATTTATTCCATTTAGATTAAATTCTCAAATCACGGGCTGGATACTCAAAAACAAAAAACCTTTACTTGTTAACGATATTAGAACAGACGAAAAATTTAAATGGTCGCTCTCGGATTCTTCGATGATCAAATCGGTTCTAAGTGTTCCGCTTCTGCACAAAGGGGAAGTAATCGGAATCATTTCTGCGTTTAATAAAAAGAATGAAAATAATTTTACCGAGGAAGATAAAAGACTTCTCTCGATAATTGCCGCCCAATCTTCCCAAACGATAGTCAATGCCCGTTTGCTTGAAGAAGAGAAAAAACTTCTGCAATTGGAACAAGAATTAAAAACAGCGGCAGAAATTCAAGTGAACATCTTACCGAAAGAAATCCCCGAGATACCTGGTTACGATATTGCGGCAATTAACATCCCGGCAAGGGAAGTCGGCGGAGATTATTACGATTTTATTCAGAAAGAAAATCGTATTGTTTTTTGTTTGGGCGATATTACGGGGAAGGGTATTCCCGCGGCATTATTAATGGCTAACCTTCAAGCAACTTTTCGCAGTCAAGTGAAAATTCATTCCACCGTTAAAGACATTACGACTTCGTGCAATACGTTGCTGAAAAACAGTACCGAAATTGATAAATATGCCACGTTTTTTGCCGGAATTTTGGACTATAAAAATCATAAAATCACTTACTGCAATGCCGGGCACAACGAACCGGTTAAAGTTTCCGTAAACGGCGAAACGGTAAGACTGAGTAAAGGCGGTATTGTTTTGGGAATTATGAACGGGATTATGTATGAAGAAGATACCATACAAATTGAAACAGGAGATATTCTGGTTGTTTATTCCGACGGTATTACCGAAACGATGAATTCACAAGGCGCCGAGTTCGGCGAGAACAGGTTACTCCAAACAATTATCGATTACCGTAACTTAACTGCCGCCGGACTACTTGAAAAAATTATTAAAGAAACAGAAACTTTTTCCGGACAAGAACTACAAAGCGATGATAAAACATTATTAATTATCAGGAGGGTAAAATGAAATTCAAAGTATCGGAAAAATACGGCGCGGTTATTTTTTCCATCAAAGGAAAATTGTTGGGCGGATCCGAAACAAACGACTTTAACGAAACAATCCGCAAATATCTCAAAGAAGGCAAAAAGAATATTGTTGTGGATTTATCCGGAGTTTCTTACGTGAACAGCACCGGAATGGGAATGCTGATTAGAAATTATACTACGGTGGCTAACGAAGGCGGGAAATTGAAACTCGCGGAAATAAACGAGAGAATGAGAGGTTTGCTTTCGATTACCAAGTTGAATCAAATATTCGAAATTTATGATTCCGTGGACGAAGCGGTCGGGAGTTTCCGCCAAACTGCAGAAGCATAACAACTGATTGCCGGTAAACGTCAATATGGTATGTTCGTTACCGGTAATCAACCGAATAATAATTTGAATTGGATAGGCTTATGATGACCGGTGAAATAATATCGCATTATAAAATTTTGGAAAAACTTGGTGGCGGGGGAATGGGCGTGGTTTATAAAGCGCTCGATTTGAAACTCGACCGTTACGTTGCAATAAAATTTTTACCTTCTGTTTTTGGTTACAATGAAGAAATGAAACAGCGCTTCATTTACGAGGCGAAATCCGCTTCGGCATTGGATCATAAAAACATTTGCACCGTTCACGAAATTGACGAAACGAAAACCGGAGGCGGTGAACCCCAACTTTTCATTGTAATGTCTTATTACGAAGGCGAAACGTTAAAAAAGAAAATTGATAGAGGAAACCTTACACTTAAAGAGATTTTGGAAATTGCGATTCAAATTGCCGAAGGCTTGCAAAAAGCCCATGAAAAGGGAATTATTCACCGGGATATAAAGCCTGCCAATATTTTTCTTACCAATGACGGAACAGTAAAAATTTTGGATTTCGGTCTGGCCAAAGGTTTGAACGAAGGCGGATTGACGCAAAAAGGATTTACGTTGGGAACGGCAACTTACATGTCGCCCGAACAAAGTCGCGGCGAGGAAATCGATCAGCGAACAGACATCTGGTCGCTCGGCGTTGTTTTATATGAAATGTTAACCGGAGAGTTGCCTTTCAAAGGGGAGTATGAACAAGCGGTTATTTATTCCATATTAAATGACGAACCGGATTATTCTTTAATAAACGTAAAAAATTTCCGTAACGAACTAATTGAGATTTTGAAAAAATGTTTGGCAAAAAATAAAGAAGAAAGATTTCCGGATGTAACGGAATTGATTGAAGGCTTGAGCGAAATTAAAAATAAAATCGATGTGGAACATCCGGATATCAAATCGGTAAAGCCGAACCGTATTTCAAAATATGTTTCCATTTTGGGTTTCGGTTTGCTACTTGTTTTTCTGGCGGTTTATTTTTTCTTTACTCCCAAAGCGCAAAGCGGCCAGCGGATACCAATCGCCGTTGTCGATTTTAAAAACGAAACGGGCGAACCTGAGCTAAACGGACTTTCGGGAATGCTTATTACAGCTTTGGAACAGTCGGAACGGCTGAAAGTTATTACCCGCTCGAGAATGTTTGATATTCTGAAGCGATTGGGAAAGGAGAACTTGAACAAAATTGATGAACATCTCGGTAGAACAATTTGCAAACAAGCAGATATTAATACTTTGGCAATTGCATCGCTGCGTAAATTCGGAAGCGTTTATGCTATTGATATGAAAGTTTTGGACGTCGGGAAAAACGAATATTTGTTTACGGTGAGTGTTAAAGGCAAAGGAAAAGAGAGCATTCCCGATATGATCGACCGGCTTTCTGAAAACACCCGTGAAAAATTGAATGAGAAAATATCGGACATACATGCGACGAGCAAAAAAGTTGCGGAAATTACAACTGCAAATTTGAAAGCTTATCAACATTTTTATAAAGGTGAAGAATTAATAGATCACCTTGATTTCGAAGGCGCACGGAAAGAATTTGCCAAAGCAATTGAAATCGATTCGACTTTCGGTCTTGCTTACTACAGAATGGCTTATGCAATCGATTGGGAATTGAATAAAAAATTAGGACGAAAGTATATCGCAAAAGCATATAGTTTGTTGGACAATATACCTGAAAAAGAACAATATATTCTTAAAGCTTTAGTGAAAGAAAACGAATACGATTTTAATTCCGCGATTGAAATATTAAAAGAAGGAGAAAAAAAATATCCGGATGATAAAGAATTACTTTACAATATCGGCGATTGGTCTTATCATTCGGGCGATTTGGTTAATGCGGAAAAATATCTTAAAAAGGTTTTGGAAATAGATCCGACTTTCCCGCGTGCTTTAGAGCATTTAACTTGGACATACCGCGATCAAAGGAAATACGATAAAATGTTGGAGACGGCAAAAAAATATTTTAAAGTCTCGCCATCAAGCGAATCAACAAACTTGCTTGCGGTAGCTTATTTCAAATCGGGTAAAAAAAATTTCGCGATTGAAGAACTGAAACGCAGACTGGAGCTTTTTCCCAATGATTATTCGGCGGCTTCTACTTTAGCCGAGCTATACATCTATACGGGAAAATTTTTAGAGGCGGAAAAAATCATTACACCGTTTTTGAATTTAAATGTAACTCCCCAAAAAAGCGAAATGGTTTATAGAAAATTTGTTGGGGTTCTGTGGTATTCCGGTAAATACCTGAAGGCATTGGAAATTTGCGATTCTCTAATTAATAAATGTTTAATTAATAATAATAAAGAGGGAATGGGTTATTGGTATCTCATCAAAGCCATTACGTTACGGAACGGCTGGGGAAATTTTGACCAAGCTTGGGAACAAATAAAAAAGGCACTTTTATATGGCACTGAAAGCAGCAATGCTATTTACAGAGGCGGAATAACTTTATTTTACGTTTTTCACGGTGATTTGAATTTAGCAATGCAACATACAAAAATGAAACCGTGGCAATTAACGTTAAAATGTGTATATGAGATTCAGAGGAAAAATTATCCTGCCGCTTTGGCGCTCCTTGATAGTGTTCTAAGATACAAGGAAGAGTCGTTTAATTATTTGCTTTATTATGAGATGGCAAAGTTGCAATATGAATTAGGTTATTATAATGAAGCTTTGAAAACACTAAATAAATTACCGGATATGCACGATGAATTTTTCCTTTTTTATCCGCTGTATCATCCGAAAATATTTTTCTTTTTGGGGAAAACCTACGAAGGATTAGGAAAATTAACTAAAGCCGTTGAAAACTATAAGAAGTTTCTTGACATTTGGCGTGAGGCGGATAAAGATTTACCGGAATTTGTAGAAGCACGAAAAAGATTAAACAAATTAAAAAACAAAATTGGCGTATAGTTTATTCATGCAAAAAAAATTATTGTATTCCGAAAGCTCTCAATCCGTTTACGGTAATAAACGTTAAAATATAAGCAATTGAAGTATAAATGAATAATTGAAGCATCGGGATTCTCCACCCGCCGGTTTCCTGCCTGGAAATTGCCAAAGTTGAAATACATTGCAGTGCGAAGACAAAGAAGATAATGATTCCTATGCTTGTTGCCACCGTAAACAATTTTTGATTTGTTCCGGAAACCTTTGCGTTGCGCATTGCGGTTAATAAAGAGTTTTGCGTCGAACCGTCGCCGGTAACTTTGAAAATAAGAGCTAACGAGCTGACGAAAACTTCCCTTGCGGCAAATGCGGAAATTAGCGAAACCCCAACGCGCCAGTCCATTCCTATCGGGGTCATTATCGGCTGAATCAAATGACCCAATTTTGCTGCATAAGAGTTTTCCAATCGTTCCGAGTTAATTAAAGTTTCTATTTCTTCCTTGTCTAAACCTTGGGTGTTAATTTTAGGATTTGTGTTCGGGAAAAATGTAATAAACCATAAAAAAATTGAAAGCACCAGAATAACGGTTCCCGCTTTAATCAAATACATTTTGGAATTTACGTACGCGTTGTTCAATATTACTTTAAGTTTCGGCTTTCTGTATGTGGGAAGTTCCAGCATGAAGGAAGAATGGGATTTTTCCCTTATCAAAGTTTTACTGAATTTATTAACAATTCCGGCGATTATAACCGCACTGACCACGCTGAACAAATAAATTCCTGCAAGAGCAAATCCGCCTATCCATAAATGTTCGGGCGGAGTGAGATAGGCAATAATTAAGGTGTAAACGGGTAACCGCGCAGAGCAGCTCATCAAAGGGATAATGAAAATGGTAAGCAGCCGTTCTTTTCTGCTCCGTATTGTACGCGCAGCCATTATTGCCGGTATTGCGCATGCAAATCCCGAAAGCATCGGGACAAACGATCTACCGTTCAAGCCGAGTTTTGAAAGCGGTTTATCAACCAACATTGCACCGCGGGCAAGATATCCGGTGTCTTCTAAGAATCCGAGAATTAGAAACAAAATAAAAATTTGCGGAACAAAAACTATTACTGCGCCGGTTCCGGATATTATTCCGTTGGCAACCAAATTACCGTACCATGTATTTCCCAAAAAATCTAATGCGGAACCGGAGAGAAACGTAAAGAAATCGTTGACCAATTCCATTAAAGGAAGAGCAATATAGAAAATGGAAATGAAAGTTCCCGCCATTATTAAATTGAAAATAACCAGTCCCCAAAATTTGTGAAGTAAAATCTTGTCGATTTTAAGCGTAAGATTATCCGGTTCTTCCAATTTTTCTTTTAGTTGGTCGTTCAATATCTTGAGTTCCGCATTCGCTTGTTCCAGTTTTTCTTTGGGAACCACAGGCACCAGAACCTGGTCTTTAATTTTTTCAATTTCGTTATATGTTTTTAAAAGGTATTCGTTATAATTTCCTTTATCGAGATTAGGATTATGATATTGTTTGGGGGAGCCGTTATTTTTTAATTCGTTTTTGATTGCTTGAGTTAATTGAAACAAACCATCGCCGGTTTGACCGTTAACGGGAATTATTTTGGCTCCAAGTAAGTTTGATAGTTTATCAATATCTATACGTAAATTTTTTTTCTCCAGAATGTCATTCATTGTTAAAGCGATAATTATTCTAAATCCCGAATCGATTAATTCTTTTGCCAGCAAAAGATGACGGGAAATTTGACTTGAATCCAAAGTCAATACAACCAAATCTGGTTTACCATATTTGGGATGATTGTAAAGCGAATCGACCGCAACTTTTTCATCGGGTGAATTTGGCGCCAAACTTATGATACCCGGCGAATCTAACAGCAAAGCTTTACAATTATATTTTTCGGAAATTTCTGCGGTGTGATACTCTACGGTTGAACCAGGATAGTTAACTGTCTTAAAATTTTTTCCGCTAAGTGAATTGAAAAGTGTGGTTTTACCCGAGTTCGGTGGACCGACTAAAATAACAAAAGGTAGCGACCCGGTATTGGAATTGTTCATGACAGAATAATAGACTTAGCCTCGTTTTTCCTTATAGCAATTAATGTTCCCCTTATCGAAAATGTAACAGGATCACGAAAAACGGATTCGTTTACCATCTCAATTTCTTTTCCGGGCGTAAACCCGAACTCTACAATTCTTTTGGAACACGGATTGTCGAAATCTATTTTTTCGATAATCCCTTTTTCTCCCGCCTTTAACTCGGCTGCTGTCTTCATAGTATGAATTCGCTCATTATTTAGATTTAATCTACATAAAAATAAGGATGAATACACCCATTGTCAAGTAATTCTTTTATCGGATAATTTTCATTTTATTTTAGTTTTTGGAAGTAGAAAACATTTTTCTTTATCTTTGTATTAAATTAACCGGAGCGAATATGTTCCCTCTTTTAATCGATTTGGACGGAGTATTACGGATTGGAAAATCTCCCGCACCGGGATTGAACGAGTTTATTGAATTCTTGCAAAACGAAAACCGGAAAGTCTGCATATTAAGTAATTCCACTTTGTCGACTTCCGCTGATATAGTTAACTTTTTTAAAAGAAATAACATTGAGATAAATTTTCCGGTTATAACCGCCGTGGATGCAACGGCCGCTTATGTTAAAAACAAATATAAATCTGCTGCAGTGTACTGTTCGGAGAATGTGATTCATGCATTCGAAGGAATTATCTCTTTCGATTCGCCGGAAGCCGTTGTAATCGGAGATATTGGCGGTAAATGGAATTATGAAATAATGAACGAAATTTTTAACTTCGTTTTTGCCGGAGCCGATTTGATAGCAATGCACAAAAATAAATTTTGGAAAGATCCCGGAAAAGGAATGTTGCTCGATGCCGGTGCGTTTATTGCCGGAATTGAATATGCTTCGGGAAAAGAAGCATTGTTAATCGGTAAACCTTCTCCTTTTTATTTCGAAGCGGCATTGAATAAATTAGGATTTTCTTTGGGCGATAAATTTGTTATGCTCGGCGACGATTTGGAAACCGATATAAAAGGAGCACAAGAAATTAACGGAATTTCGGTTTTGATTTACACCGGTAAAACAAAATATCCGTTGCCAAACGGTAACAAAATCAAACCGGATTTTGAAGCAATGAATTTACATGATGTAATTAATATCTTAAAAAATATAGAGAGAACAGATGCAACGCAATCCTAAAATTCTTAATAGAAATAAAACGGTTTTATTAATTGTCGATATCCAGGAAAAAATACTCAACGTTATGCAGCATAAAGAAAGGGTAATTGACAACACTATTAAATTGATTAACGGATTTAAGATTTTGGGTATTCCCGTTTATTATACCGAACAATATCCTCAAGGTCTCGGTGAAACGGAAACTTCTATAAAAAAAGAATTGGAATTGATCGAAGCAATTCAAAAAATGAGCTTTAGCTGTTACGGCGCAGAAGATTTATTTTATGAATTTAAAAAGAAAAATTATTCGCAAATTGTTGTTTGCGGAATCGAAACACACGTTTGTATTCAACAGACCGTATTGGATTTATTGGCTAACGGTTTCCAAGTAAATTTGCCTGCAGATGCCGTATCTTCCCGTAAAGAATTGGATTACGAAATCGCTTTGCGCAGAATGGGAAAAAACGGTGCCGAAATTACCACAACAGAATCGATTTTGTTCGAACTTCTTAACGTTTGCGGAACGCAAGAGTTTAAAGATATTTTAAAAATCGTCAAATAAACCTCACTACATACTAGTCTCTTTCCTGTACTTAGTTAAAATTTATACTAAAATAAATGAAGTAATCTCCGAAAATGAACTATAGATGAAAATTATTTTATCATTATCAACGGTTTATCATTCTAAAATTTATGGAAATGTAAAATGAATTTAAAAATCGCACAAAAGTTTTACATGCTTTCCACCGTATTTTTGCTGTTTATTACGGCAATGGTAGTTTACACATTTATGGTATTGGCTTCGCAAGAAAAAGACGGTGTTGTAATAAACTTGGCCGGAAAGCAACGTATGCTTTCGCAAAAGTTGGCTAAAGAAGCGCTAGGCGTTTCTTCCGGTAAGGTAAAACCGTCGGAATTAATTTCAACGGCAAAACTGTTCGACAAAACTTTGAACGGTTTGCTTTTCGGGGATCCCGATCTGGGTCTACCGAAAACGGAGGAAAAACATATCGTTGAGCAATTATTTAAAGTAAAAGATTTATGGGGACCGTTTTACAAAAAAGTTATGGTAATAGCTTCCTCGCCAACGTATGCCGAGAAACAAAATGCCATCAAATTTATAATGGATAATAATATTCCGTTACTTAAAGAAATGAATAAAGCCGTAAAATTATACGAGGAAGCAACGGTTGGGAATGTGCAAGGTTTAAAGAGTTTTCAAGTAGTATTTCTCGTTTTATCTGTAATTGTAATGGGTTTTGTTTTATTATTTATAGATAAGAAGATAGTAAAACCGGTAAAAAGTATTAGCTCCGCTGCGCACGAGGTAATTAAAGGTAACCTCGATGTTGAAGTAGAAATTAAAAGCAGAGACGAACTCGGTATTTTGGGCAGTGATTTTAATAAAATGGTTGCGAGTATTAAGAAGACCCGCTCCGCTCTATTAAAAGAGAAAAGCGAAGTGGAAGAAAAAATAGCGCAAGCTACTAAAGATATAGAGGAAAACAGAAGATACTTGGACAGGAACACGGAAAAAATGTTAAAAGCTATGCAACGTTTTGCCCAGGGCGATTTAACAGTTAGTTTGAAACCCGAACGTTCGAACGATAATATTTGCAGATTGTTCAAAGGGTTCAACCAAGCGGTAGAGAATATTAAATTCTTGATACTCGAAGTTTACGATGCGGTCGAAGCTACGGCCTCGGCAAGTGTTCAAATATCTTCGAATATCGAAGAAATAGCAAACGGAACCCAACAACAAAACGGACAAACGGCAGAAGTGGCTTCAGCGGTCGACCAAATGACAAGTTCGATTCTGGAAACAAACAATTTTGCCGAAGAAGCTTCGCGTGCTTCCCGTCAAGCCGGTGAAATTGCATCGACAGGAGGTGAAGTTGTGCTGGAAACAATCGAAGGAATGGACAAAATTGCAAAGGTTGTAGAAAAGTCGGCTAAAAGTATTGAAGAATTGGGAGAAGGTAGTAACCAAATAGGTGAAATTATTCAGGTGATTAACGAGATAGCCGAACAAACCAATCTCTTGGCATTGAATGCGGCAATCGAGGCTGCGAGAGCGGGAGAACAAGGCAGAGGTTTTGCGGTTGTAGCCGATGAGGTGCGAAAACTTGCCGAAAGAACCACAAATGCAACGACTCAAATTGAAGATATGATCAAACAAATACAAAAAGATACTAATGAAGCCGTAAGTTCTATAAAAGAAGGGGAAGCGGAAGTTGAGAGAGGAAAAGAAAAAGCTAATGTAGCCGGTGAATCGCTGAATAATATTATAGATAGTGTAAAGAAAACCGTTGAACTTGTTTCGCAAGTTGCCGATGCAAACAAAGAGCAAGCCGAAACTGCGGAAAAAATCAGTTCGAATATAGAAATTATCAGTAACGTAACAAATCAAACAAATTTGGGCGTGCAACAAATAGTTGAAGCCGTAGATGATTTGAGCCGGTTAACATTAAATCTTAAATCCAAATTGGAGAGATTTTACATTAAAGAAATAGAAGGCGATCGTAAAAATGAAGAAAGCAATCCGTTAGAACCGGAAGAGCAAACGGTAGCCGTATAAAGTAAGAGTGTAGTTTGAAATACAGCGATAAACTAAATAATTAAATATTAAAATACTCTGACTGGAAAATAATAAAATTATGATATTATTTAAGTATAAACTATTTGAAACTTTTTTCGATAATCATACTACACTCAACAAATAATTAGTATGAGGCATCAAATGTACGTTCAAATCAAAATATTGGCAGTATTATTATTGGTAATTTTCACCTCTGCAATTTCTGCAAACAAAATCAATGATTTCGGTAATCCCGATAACGAAGGCGACAAATATTTGGCTTTTGCCGAAAAAATGCCCTCTCCAATCGGTGGACTCGAAGCAATATATAAAAGTATCAAATATCCGGAAATAGCAAAAAAAGCCGGTGTGGAAGGTAAGGTTTATGCATTGGCTTATATTAACGAAAGCGGTACAGTTGATAAGGTACAAATAATAAAAGGAATCGGAGCCGGCTGTGACGAAGAAGTTATTAGAGCGGTTTCGGCGGCAAAATTTACTCCAGGTATGAAAGAAGGTAAACCGGTAAAAGTAAAATTGTCACTTCAAATTAAATTCAAATTAAGGTAATTCTTTTCTGTTGAGGTCTATATGAGAAAACGTAAACCCCAAAATCCTGTGCAAAAGAAAAAAAATAAATTCAGACTGAAATTCGTTCGTAAGATGCAACTCGGTTTTTTCGTTCTCGGTGCGGTTGGATCATTGATCGTAGGTAATATCCTTTATCAAATTAATAATATGGAACAAGTAAAGGATAAAATGTTCAAGGAGTTTATCCGCCCCAAAAGCGAAATTGAAAAAATATTTTCTGATTTTAGAAAAATTCAATTTATGATGTTGAAATTTTCTATTCCCCAATTTGCCGAATCTTTTAACAAAGACATGGAAAAATATGAGGAAATTAAAAAGAGCATCGATGAGCGTATTAATAAGTTGGAAAAATCATTAAATAATGATCTGCTCAAAGCGGATTTTGTAAAAGTTAGGGAACTAAGGGAGAAATATAGAAATTTGGTTTGCGACGCTATTATCAGTGCTTCCGTATCACAAAATTACGATATGGCTGCAGATATAGCTACTTCTTCGGGCGAAGAGATAAGAAATGAAATCGTCGACCAGTTCCAGAACATTCTCGATAAACTTGAACACAGAACTCAATTAATGGATCAACATTTGAAAGAGGGTGTAAAATTTTCCAAAATCTTCATTATTAGCGGTATGGTTTTAGGTTCGGTATTTTTATTATTCGGACTTTTCTTTCTTGCACCGGCGCTCTCAAAACCGATTAAGAAAATTAAAGAAGTATTGCATGAATTTTCCCTCGGAAATTATGACGTTAATATCGATGTTAATTCGAACGACGAGTTTGGCGAACTGGCCGAAATGACTCGTAAACTAAAAGCCGCTCAGATTGATAAAATCAGAGCTGCCGAGCAAATTGCTTCCGGTCAATTTATCAAAGTTAATCCGTCATCCGAAAAAGATACTCTGACACATGCTTTTAATAAAGAAGTGGAAACGTTACTTGACTTGAAGAGCGAAATCCATAAATTAATAAAAGCAAATGAAGTTGGCGACCTATCCAAGCGTGGCAATGAAGAACAATTCGAAGGTGAATGGAAAGAAATCATCAAAGGTATAAATTCGATGATGGATGAATTCGTTAAACCTCTGAAAGAAGCTGCGGAAGTCTTAAATACAATGGCTTCTGGAGATTTTACCAAAAAAATGGAAGGCGATTACAAAGGCGATTATCGGTTAATTAAAGATAACATAAACAAAGTAATCGATTCGTTGAATAAATTAATTGGGAAAGTTGCGGAGTCGGCCGCGGAATTAGCCAGTTCCTCCGCACAAATATCATCGAGTACGGAAGAAATGGCTGCCGGCGCAAGCGAGCAAAGTCAGCAGGCAAGCGAGGTTGTAACTTCAATCGAAGAAATGACACGCACAATTATGGATAGCACGCAAAATGCAAATCTTGCTGCAACAACGGCCAAAGAAGCCGGAGACAAAGCAAGAGAAGGCGGAGAAATCGTGGTTCAAACAATCGAAGGAATTAACAGAATTTCCGAAGTCGTATCCGAGTCGGCAAGAACTATCGAAAAACTTGGCGAAAGCAGTTTGCAAATCGGTGAAATTATCGAAGTTATTAATGAAATTGCCGATCAGACGAATCTGCTTGCGCTTAACGCCGCAATAGAAGCCGCCCGTGCCGGTGAACAAGGAAGAGGTTTTGCAGTCGTAGCCGATGAAGTTCGTAAACTTGCAGAACGAACAACAAAGGCAACTCAAGAGATTGCATTGATGATTAAGAAAATCCAGGACGATACTTCCGGCGCTATCAAATCGATAGATATGGGAACCGAAGAGGTGAACAAAGGTAAAGATCTTGCACAGAAAGCCGGTAATTCTTTGAACGAAATTATTTATCATTTCGAAAATGTTGCCGATCTGATTACACAATTGGCTGCGGCAAGCGAAGAGCAATCTTCCGCCAGTGAACAAATTAGTACAAATATCGAAGCTATTACACAAGTTACGCAACAAGCAGCCGAAAATACAAGGCAAATCAGTTATTCTGCCGAAAACCTGCACCGTTTAACGGAAGGTTTGCGTCATCTTATAGATCAATTTAAGTTAGCGGATTCAAGTCCGAGCACTTGGCAACCATCCGACGATTACGAACCTGCCGAAGTAGAGGAAGAGACTGTAAGTTAGAATTGTGCCGGAGTTCTTCTCCGGCTTTTTTTTATCATTTCTCTTAAATTATAACCCAACCGGAAATTCTTTATATTTTCTTTTTAAAAATTTAAGGATACTCTTGAACGCCAAAAAATATAACAATATCAAACTTGCAATTTCCATTGCAAAAACGATTCTGACTTTTATTCTTATCTACTTGTTTCTTAAGACCGGTTACAGTACGGAGCTTGTTTCTTATTTAAGCAAATTTACCGGAAACGAATATCTGCTTTTTTTACTTTTCGTAGCGGTAACCGGATTTGCAATGTCCGTAGTATTTTCCCCGCTGAATTTTTATTCCGATTTCATACTCGAGCATAAATATAACTTATCCAACCAGAATTTTTTTCAATGGGTTTGGGAAAATTTAAAAAGCACTCTTGTTGCAGGCATAATTGGCATTCCGTTACTTTTGGCTTTTTATTATTCAATCCGTTCCTTCGGTGAATTGTGGTGGTTACCGTTTTCAATTCTTTTGTTTTTATTTTCAGTTGTGCTGGCAAAGTTTCTGCCTGTTGTAATTCTGCCGTTGTTTTACAAAATAAAACCTCTCGAAAACGAAAACTTGAAAAACAAAATCGATACGCTTGCAAAAAATGCCGGAATGAAAATAGAAAATTTATATCAATTTAATATGAGCAAGAATACCAAAAAAGCAAATGCAATGTTTACGGGACTTGGAAAAACGAAAAAAATAATTCTCGGCGATACGCTTCTAGAAAAATTTAACGAAGACGAAATAGAAACGGTTATAGCGCATGAACTCGGGCATTACAAACATAAACATATCGTAAAAAATTTAGTAATCGGCGTTTTCTCAAGTTTTCTCACTTTTTATTTAATGGCGTATTTCTATAAACTTTCTTTACCGTGGTTTGGCTTTACGGATATTTCCCAAATAGATGCCATTCCGCTTTTGTCATTATGGGCAATGGTTATAGGGCTTTTGCTCGAACCTGTAACGAATATAATTTCAAGAAAATTCGAATACGAAGCCGATAAGTATGCCGTAATTTCCACGGGGAAAAAAGAAGTATTTATAAATGCTTTGGAAAAATTAACCGAGCAGAATTTATCGGATAAAGATCCGCATCCGTTTGTAGAGTGGTTTTTTTACAGTCATCCTTCCATCAAGAACAGAATAAGGTTTATAAAATCGGTAAAATTTTAATTTTAGATCACACTTAGATTTATTAAATTTTGTTTTAGGATAATACGGATAAAAATTATGAAAGTATCAAAAGAAGAAGTAAAGTATATAGCTTCGCTTGCAAAACTGAAATTCTCGGAAGAAGAAGTTGACGAGCTTTCGGTGGAACTCAGCAGAATTTTGGAATACGTGGAAAAACTTAATGAGCTTGATACCGAAAATACCGAGCCTTTATCCCACCCGTTGGAAAAGGAAAATGTTTTAAGAGCCGATGAAAGAAAAAGTTCGGTATCAACCGTAGAGGCTTTGAAAAATGCTCCGGATAAGACAGATGAATTTTTTAAAGTGCCGAAAGTAATTAAACAATAGTTCGCTTAATTGAATAAATCGAAATGATAATCGGAATAATACCGGCAAGATTTGCATCAAGTAGATTGATGGGTAAACCGCTTGCGGATATTGGCGGTAAACCGATGATTCAACATACTTACGAAAGCGCGAGCAAAGCGAAGCTTTTGGACGAAATAATTATTGCTGTTGACGATAACCGTGTTTACAATGTCGTAAAAACTTTTACGGATAAAGTTGTTCTTACTCCAAAAGACCTTCCTTCCGGTTCCGATAGAATTGCCTACGTTGCCAAAAGTCTTCATTCCGCTGAAATCATTGTGAATATACAAGGCGACGAACCGTTTATTCCGCCAACGATGATAGATCAAGCAATTGAACCGCTTCTCTTCGATTTAAATGTAAAAATCTCCACATTGGCAAAAAAAATTACGGATATAGCCGAACTCCGTTCAAATTCCATACCCAAAGTTGTATTCGACTATAACAATTACGCGCTCTATTTTTCCCGGCTGCCTATTCCGTACGTCCGGGAAGCTAAGACCAATATGGAAAAATTGTTATTGACCGATGTTTACAAGCACATCGGTTTATACGTTTTCAGAAAAAAAGAATTGTTGAGATTTACTTCCTTAAAACCAACCGATTTGGAGATTGCCGAAAAGTTGGAACAGTTAAGAATGTTGGAACACGGAATGAAAATAAAAGTTGTTGTTACCGAGTACGACAGTATTTCCGTAGATACGCAAAAAGAACTGGAATTTGCAAGGGAATATTACAAAAAGATAATTGCACGTAAATAAATATGGGGGTAAAATGAGAACTCCGAAGAAAATCGATTTGGCTAACATCCCGACTCCGGTTAAAAAAATTAATTTTAACGGATGTACGTTTTTTATTAAAAGGGATGATTACACGGGGACAGAACTGAGCGGTAACAAAATAAGAAAATTGGAATACCTCCTACACGAAGCTAAAAAATTGGACGCTGATTATGTTTTCACTTCTGGTGGAGAGCAATCGAATCATGCACGGGCAACCGCAATTGCGGCGGCTTCCGTCGGTATAAAAAGCAAGCTTTTTCTTTGGGGAAGGGAACGCAATAATTACGACGGAAATTTATTCTTGGATAAAATGGTTGGCGCCGAACTTATGTTTCTAAATCTGGATGAGTACAAAAATTTGGATTCGCATATTGCAACGGAAAAGAAAAAACTTGAGAAGAAAGGCAAAAAAGTTTATGTGATTCCCGAAGGCGGATCTTCCGCTTTGGGAATTTGGGGATACATAAATTTTGTAAAAGAATTGAAGGAACAAATAGGCGAAAAAAGAATTAAAGGAATTTTAGTGGCTGCCGGAAGCGGCGGAACTACTGCGGGAATTCTTCTGGGTTTACACTTATATAATTTGAATTTTAAGATTTTTGCGGTCAACGTTCTCCATTCGCCGGAATTTATGACCGAGAAAATTATTAACCTTGCCGATGAATGTAATGCGAAATATAAAATTACGCGAAACATAGATTATTCGCGCTTCGAAGTAATCGGCGGTTATTCCGAAGAAGGATATAAACACATTGCTCCGGAAAAAGTTGATGTGATAAGAG
Source organism: Melioribacteraceae bacterium (assembly GCA_027030245.1). Lineage (GTDB taxonomy): Bacteria > Bacteroidota > Ignavibacteria > Ignavibacteriales > Melioribacteraceae > BMS3ABIN04. The sequence continues at coordinate 29,101 of JALVFE010000025.1, read as the reverse complement.
AATTTGCCGGGCAAACCGGAATTATTTTGGACCCCGCTTACACGGGAAAAGCATTTTATGCCTATAACGAATTGTTTTTGAAAGGTAAAAAAATATCGAGTGTAATGTTTTTACATACGGGCGGTTTGTTCGGCGCTTTCGCGAAAAGAAAAAACTATTTGAAACAATAAAAACGTTACGGATGTTTATTAGTGCACAATTTATTAAGATTCTTTATATTTGATTATTCTAAAACACTTAAGGGTGAAGAATGGATAAAAAAATTAGGGTAATTATTGCCAAAGCCGGTTTGGACGGTCACGACCGGGGAGCGAAAGTTATTGCCTCGGCATTGCGGGACGCCGGTATGGAAGTTATTTATACCGGACTTCGCCAAACCCCCGAAATGATTGTTGAAGCCGCCTTGCAAGAAGATGTGGATGCGATAGGCATTAGCATTCTCTCGGGTGCCCACATGACGATCTTCCCGCGGGTATTGGAATTGATGAAGGAAAAAGGTATGGATGATGTTCTGCTTTTCGGCGGAGGAATTATTCCCGAAGAAGATATCAAAAAGTTAAAGGAAATGGGTGTCGGCGAATTGTTTACTCCCGGTGCTTCCACTGTGGAAATAATTAAATTCTTGGAAAATTGGGTTAAAGAACATCCGAGAGTTGGAATCTAATTATTAAGCCCGGAATTATCTCTTCCGGGCATGTTGTTTTTTTCTCCTACCGTAATACATTTTATTAACTCAAACTTAAACATCGAGGTCGACCCATGAATTCACCACTAACAATTTTGTGCATAGCCAGTTATTTCAAAGGTACGGATTTCATTAAGCAATGCAAACGGGAAGGTTGCAGAGTGTTGTTGCTGACATCCCAAAGTTTGGAAAATGAAAACTGGCCCCGCGAAAGTATAGACGAAATTTTCTTCATCCCCGATAACAATAAAGAATGGAATATGAAAGATGTAATTTACGGCGTTAGTTATTTGGCAAGAACGGAAAAAATTGACAGGATTGTTGCCCTTGACGATTTCGATGTGGAAAAAGCCGCAACTTTACGCGAACATTTAAGAATCGGGGGAATGGGCGATACCACTGCGCGTTACTTCCGCGATAAACTTGCGATGCGAAAAAAAGCTTTGGACGAAGGAATTAACATCCCGCCTTTTGTCCATTTATTAAATCATAACGAAATAAAAAATTTTATTGAAAGAGTAGAATTTCCTTATGTAATTAAACCGAGAATGAAAGCCGGGGCAATAGGATTAATCAAAGTGAATTCGGAGAAAGAAGTTTGGGAGGCGCTGGAAAAACTTGGTGACGAGCAATCGTTTTATCTTATGGAAAAATTTGTCGAAGGAGATGTTTATCATTCCGATACAATTATTACGAACGGTAAAATTATTTTCGGTTCGGTAAGCAAATACGGACTTCCCCCGATGGAAGTTGCGCATCAAGGGCGGGTTTTTACAAGCAAAACCGTTCCTTCCGGTTCTCCGGAAGCCAAGGAGATTTTAGAGTTTAATAAAAACGTAATTAAAATTTTGGGTTTGGTTTACGGGGTTTCGCATACTGAATTTATTAAAGCAAAAGAAGACGGAGAACTATATTTCCTTGAAACTTCAGCCCGAGTCGGCGGAGCAAATCTTTCGGAATTGGTGAAAGCCGCAACCGGCATTAATCTTTGGGAAGAATGGGCAAAGATTGAAAAAACACAGGGAGCCGCTTATGAACTTCCACCCGTAGAAAATAAGCACGCGGCAATTATAACATCCTTGGCAAAACAAGAGTGGCCCGATTTGTCCGCTTACGACGATCCGGAAATTGTGTGGAAGTTAAAAAAGAAATATCACGCCGGTTTAATCATTGCTTCCGAGAATATGGAACGTATTGATGAACTTTTGGAAAAATACGTAAAACGATTTTATGAAGATTTTTTCACAACGCAGCCTTTAACGGATACGCCGAACGATTAAAAAGAAACCCGGTCCGAATTTTTCGAACCGGGCTCAATCAAGAAGATTTAACTTTTAACCTTTATTTCATCAAAACGAATTTTCTCGTTTGTGTGAAATCTTTTGTAGCTAATCTGTAGAAATAGACTCCGCTGGCTAAATTACTGCCGTCGAATTCATATTTGTAAACACCGGGTGAAAGGTTTTTGTTAACCAGTGTTTTAATTTTATTACCGAGCACATCGTAAATCGATAATTCGACTTGAGCTCTGTGCGGAATCGAATATTCGATAATGGTCGTCGGGTTAAACGGATTCGGATAATTCTGCTCGAGTGCAAACTTGCTGGGAATAATTCCGGATTCCCGTTTTACACCGACAAGCGTAGTATCGAAACCAAGGTTCGCCATTTGCTCGGTTGTTAACGGTGTTGCAAAGAACATTTGATGACCATCCCATTCTCCTTTAACAAACGACCAGTTTTTCGAAGGTCCTACCGGATCATGCGGATCGCCGTTATAAGTAATAAAATCCATTTTGAAAGAACGTTGATAATCTTCAGGCATGGGAACAACACCGGTTAACCAAGTTAGCGTGCTGTCTTCGTCATTCCATTTTGCAAATTGCATAATTCCGTCGTCGTTATAATCTTGAATTGCTTCCACAGTTCCACCGAAATTAGCATGGCAATCCGTACAAACCCTTGCGCCTTCTTTGGTAATCGTGTGTGAAGTGAAAGGTCCGAAAGCTACAAACGAATTTCCTTGATATGTAAGCGATTGGAAAGTCATCGGATAGACTTTACCGTCTTTCTCTCTGTTTGCCAAAATAACAAAGTTGTTTATCGGTTTATAAGCCCTTTTCAGATGACCTTCTATTTTACTTTCAAGATGACAGTTGTAACAACTTATAACCGTTTGCGCATGGCATGTAGTACAATGCAATTTTCCGTTATGCGGATCTTTGCTTGCGTGATCCGAAGGCAACGATCCTTCGGGATGACATCCTTCGTTAGCGCAATCCGCTTCTATCGAAGTTGGTTCTAACATTGATTGAGGTGCCGAGCCGTCTCCGTGCATATCTTTTGAAGTATGGCAATCCCAACATTTCATTCCGGCATCCCGGTGAACATCGGTGAAACCTAACGCTATTTCTTTCTTTTGTCTTCCGTGACAGCTGTAGCATTGGTCTACTTTAATAGAATCGGGGTTAAATGCCGAGCCGGAAGGATGGCAATCGACACAACTTGGTTCATAGTTTTCGTCGTTCGGTACGCCATCGGCATTATTCGGTCCGTGGCATTCAACACAACCCATTTCGGAAATCGGTACATTGGTTAAAGTTTCGAACCCACCGTTATCTGCGCCATACCAGTAAATCTTTCCAGCGCGTGTGCCGTGCAAACTTGTTGCAAAATTGTCGGCAATTGTACCAACGTCTTTGGAAAGCGCGAGCATCTGGGTTTCGGTTAACGGCGTTGCGAATTTCATTTGAACCGCATCGGGAAGGTCTTTTCCGATTTTCGACCAATTTTTAGAAGGTTCGACCGGATCATCCGGATTACCGTTGTAAGTTATGAAATCCATTTTAAAAGTAGTTTCGTAATCCGGTGGAATCGGAACAATACCGTGTTTCCAAGTCAATGTGCTGTCTGCTTCGTTCCACGTGGTAAACTTGATTTCTCCGGTATCAAAATATTCTTTCACATTATCGTTACCGTGGCAAGCTTCGCAATCTCTTCCTTTGCCGATTGTATGCGATGAACCGGGACCAATCGCATTAAAAGCCGAACCTTGATATGTTAAAGATTGAAATGTTGCACTGTGGACTTTCCCGTCTCTGTTTACCAATAATACAAAATCGCTCATTACTTTGTATGCCCGTTTTAAATGGCTTTCGGTCATACTTTCGAAATGGCAATTGTAACAAGCCGCTACGGAAGTAACGTGACAAGCCGTACAATCAAGCTTACCGTTATGCGGATCGTACTGCGTATGGTCGGGCATTGGCGGATTAGAATTTTCATCGATATGGCAGTTCTCACATTTAGCTTTAATTGCACCTTCTTCAAAAAGCGAACCGTATTCGTTTCCGTCCCCATGCATATCTTCGGCTTCGTGACAATCCCAGCAAACCATACCGGCATCCCGATGAACGTCGGGTAATTGTAATACCATCGCTACTTTTTTTTGTCTGCCGTGGCAGCTGTAGCACTGTTCAACTTTTATCGAATCCGGATTAAAATTGGAATTGCTCGGATGACAATCTACGCATCCGGGTTCATAATCGTCTCCGTTAGGCACACCGTCTGCGTTGTTGGGTCCGTGACAATGAATACATCCCAAGCTGTCGATCGGTACGTTAGTTATCGTTTCGAAACCACCGTTTTCGGCACTATACCATGAAATCTTACCTGCGCGGGTATTGTGCAGACTGGTGTTAAAGTATGCCTGTCCGTATAAGTACTGAGAGAGACAAATCATTGCGAACAAGGTTAAAACAAGTTTGATTTTATTCATGTACACCTCTCAAATGAATTTATTAATTGTTATTTAATTCTTTTTCCGAAAGTGTTTGCCTGCTCATTAATTTAGATAAAATGGAATTAACGATGCTATTGTCCGGATAAATTTCAGAAGCTTTCTTGAAATAACAAACCGACTTATTCAAATCGCAGTATAACCAGAGAATTCCCAGCGATGTTAGAAAATCGAAACTCTCAACCGATATTTGCAAACGGGATTCATATTCTTTAACCAGTTCGCTACACGGGCAATCGTCTTTTACCGGATCGGTATTTAACACAAAATCCAGGTCTTCATTAATTAACGTTAATAACATTTTCGCGGCTTCTTGAATTTTACCGGTTTGTGTGTAGCAGACAACCATCTTTCTCATGATGTTTTTGTTTAGCTCTCCTTTTTCTTTGCACTTTTCGAAGATGCGCAATGCATCTTCGTATTTACGTGCCATAAAAAATTGATTTCCTAACATTTCCGTCATAGTAATAAAATAAGTTCAAATTCTTTGCCAGTGTTATTTTAGAATAAAATCAAAGATTTAAATTGGTTGAAGTGAAACAAACTGTTCCGCACAAAAATCTTTTTGACCGGAAGTTTAGTTAATTGCTTGAATTATAATAAGATATGAAGGTGAAACAAATTGGGTAACAGTTGAAACACGTGAAACAGTTATTTTTCAACAAGATTAAGTTTTTTCAATTTCCGCCACAAAGTTGTTCTGCCTATTCCCAATTCTTTTGCAGCCTTGCTCTTATTCCATTGATGTTTTTCGAGAATTCGGATAAGTTTTTCTTTTTCGGGGTCGTTAAACAAAAACGAATTGTTGTTTATTTTGTTGGAAACTTTTTGCTTAATCGAAACGGGCAGTTTGCTCGATGTAATTTTCTCACCGTCCGGCGTTCTTACAAATGCATACTCCAATACGTTTTCCAATTCCCGTACGTTTCCTTTCCATTCGTAATTCATTAGAATATCCATTGCGGCGTCGTCAATTTCCGAAATGTTTTTTTTGTACATCAATGAAAACTTTTTAAGAAAATGATCGGCGAGGGGCGCAATGTCGCACATCCGTTCCCTCAAAGGCGGAACATAAATTGGTATAACGTTGAGCCTATAGAATAAGTCTTCGCGAAATTCACCCTTTGCGAGCGCTTCCTCAATGTTTTTGTTTGTTGCGGCAATAACGCGGACGTCAACTTTCCTTGTGATTGATTCGCCGACTCTCTCATAAGTTCCTTCTTGCAAAACCCTGAGTAGCTGCAATTGCATTTGTAAAGGCATTTCCGCAACTTCATCGAGAAAAATGGTGCCGGTATTTGCAAGTTCAAATCTTCCAACACGGTCTTTTATTGCGTCTGTAAATGCGCCTTTAACGTGTCCGAAAAGTTCGCTTGCCAAAAGGTTCGGCGGGAAAACGGAGCAGTTGATTTTTATGAAAGGTTTATCGCGCCGGTGGCTTGTTGCTTGAATCGCATTGGCAATCATCTCTTTTCCGGTTCCGGATTCTCCGTGAATGAAAACCGGTGCATCCGAGTCGGCAATCTCTTCAATCAATGTATAGATTTCCTGCATTTGTTTGGCATGACCAATTATGCCGTGGAATTGTGAGTTTTGTACCAATTTCCTTTTGATTTTATCCAAATCCGATATATCCCTGAATGAAATCACTCCACCGCTCGGTTCTTCATTGCCGTTGTATAAAACAGCAGCGCTTAATTTTATCGGCTTATTTACTCCGGAGGGGCAATGAATTTCGGATTCGAATTCGTGAATGTTTTTTTTCTGACGCAGTACAATTGCAATGGGACATTCATTATAACATGCTTTTGAATTGAAAACGTGTTTGCAGAATTTTCCCAGAACTTCGTTTCTTTTTAATTCCGTAATTCTCTCGGCGGATTTGTTAAAATAGTTTATCCGGAAATTTTTATCGACGGTAAAAACTCCTTCATTCAACGAATCCAAAATCTCTTCGGCAGTATGTTTATTGAATTCCATGATTCCAATTACAGATTTTAGAAAACGTCTTTCATACCATTTATATGTCTTGACCTATCAATAATGTTCCCGTTTGCGTCAACTACTTTCGGATGACAAGAACTGCACGTAGTGGCATCCGGGTCGGTGCCCGCATCTTTATGACCGCGCGGAGGCAGAAGATGGCATGTTCCGCATGCGGCTTGTGTCCCGTCCACTTTATTCCAAACCGGTGAAAATTTTTCACCTGTTATAACCGAATCGGAATAATAAAATGTAAATTGCGATGAGTCTCTTGAGAAAGAAAAATTCCCGTGACAGTAAACATTGGAGCATGTAAGTAAATTATAATCGTATTCCGAGTTACCGTTCGGGGAAGAGAATTTCCCGAATTCAATATCCGCCGGAGGATTTCCGACATGTGCGTAAACATATTTTTCGTTGCTGCCCGTTTCACTAGGATGGCATTCGAAACAATCGATGTTTTCCGTTAATCCGTTTTCGTAAACGTGAGCGGAATGTGAACCCACTCCGCGAGCCGAAGTTTCAATATTACCCGATAAATCCCGTGGCGGTGAAATACGTTCCGGATTAGAGAAATCCCCGTGGCAAGTATTACATGCTTCCGGTCCCGCGGTTTCCGTATGGCACGTTAAACAACTTTCTCCGCTTGTTCCTCCGCCATAATCGGCTGCGTGGCATTGTTGGCAGTATTTTAAGTTCCAGTTGTTTTGTTCGAACCAAACGGAATGAAAATTTACAGCGCCCGGTTTTCCGAATCCTTCCGGATGAACGCCTGAAGGTTTGATCGGCGGTGCAATATCGTCTTCGAGTTTACTGCAAGAAAGAACGGCAAAGATAATTAAAAAAGTAAGCGATAAATATTTTATCAAAATTTTCATTTTGGTTACACCGATTTAATCTTCGTTTTCTTCAATGTTAGAATGACAATAACCGCAAAATCCTATTCCGGCTTGACCCGTTGGTCGGGCATTGAAATCTGTATGGCATTCATAACAAACCGCGCCCTCTGAATTATGCCAATCGCCTTCAACATCGTGCATAAAATTAGCTTCGTGTGTTTTCGGATTTGTACCTTTAATTCCGTCGGGATCCGAATGACAAAGGATACAAGACGGATCTGCGCCTTCGGTATCGTGACAAGACGCGCAGCTTTCGATATCCCTTCTTGCCAAAATTGCATGTTCTCCGCCTCCGCTGCCTACACCAATCGTAGTAAAATTGGGCTTTGAATGCGAAAGGGGAACAAATCCGCTCAACGCAAAATCTTCGTTTTGGGAATTGTGACACTCGACGCAAAACATTTCATCTTGATGACATGTTAAACACTCCGCTTCTTTCCCTTTGGCATCTATTCCGTGAGTGTAAACGTAATTCAAATCATGAACCCTTACTAATTGTTGCTGTTTTACGTTATCGATAAAATTGTGCGGGGAATACGGAGTGTAAAAATCTTTCGCCGTATTAGCTTCTAGAATTGCATTTGTGGAAACATGACAAGATTCGCAAAACGAATTTGAATGACACATTACACAATTCTCACCGGTATCTTCGGCAAGGAATTTATGGTTATCGAAAAAGTCGACTTGTTTATGATTATCGGGAATAAGAGCAATTGTTGAAATGTGACAAGTCTGGCAATTATTATCGGCGACCGAATTTTCATTGTGGCATTCGTTAAAACAACTTTCCATATCGGGCAGTAATTCGGGCGATTCGAAACTGTAATTGACGTCTTCCAATCCTTTGTGGCATGTTTCGCACTCGAGATCCTGTTCCATGTGTAATTTGTGATTGAAAAAAAGTGTCGGTTTGGAAGGAACAAGTAGTTTCTCAACGCCCTCGTAATGGCATTCGCTGCATTCTTCCTTGTCTTCAACATCATGGCACTCGCCGCACGTTTCTTCCGTGGGAATTAAACGGTCGAACATGTTTTCGCTTTCCCAAACCGCACCGTGGCAATCTGAGCACTCGGCATCGGCTTCGGTAAGATGATAACCATGCGAAAATTTAATTACTTTATTATTCTTCTCTTCGTCTTGAAATGCAAACGCAGTGAATACAACAATGAGAAGAATGTAAGCCGCATAAATATATTTTGCTTTCATTTTACAACAAATTTAAGTTAGTGTTGAACCAATAATTAATTTTGAAAAACATACGTAAATCGTTTTTATAAATTTTATTGTTGAAGTATTGTGCTTGTAGATCAAACGACCATAACTTCCAAGGTCTGATGTTAATTCCCCCCAAGAACGATAGAATTTTATTTTTTTCTGCATCCGGAGATAATTTGTATGATGTGTATGCGAGTCCGACTGAAGGAGTTAATAATCCGTTCATGAATGTTCTTGCCGAATAAACCGAAATTGCATCGAGTTCGCCGGCGTATCCGAATGTTTTCCTAAAACTTAAACTACCGAAATTCGAATTAATACCAAGGGTTAATCTTTGCGAATTTTCGTCTTTGTAAGTAACGTTTCCGAATTTACCGAAAACGGTTATTTTATTGTTTATTTTGTAATCCAGTCCGCCTTCCAGTTCTTGCGTGTTTCCGTAATTGAAAACGGCGAAAATGGAATTGTATCTTATCCGGGGTTCCCTGAAATTATAAAACAGCGAAATTCCCAGATTTTTGATTTGCTCGTATCGTGCGGAAACCATAAACTTGGAAGTAGTTTCAAAGTTGAGATCGTAATCGTATTTGGTATTGATTCTGAAAGCATTTTTCAGTTTATAAGAAATGGCTCCGGAAATGAATCTGAACTGATTTGAATTCTTCCTGATTAAGACGTTAATCGGATTAAGATTTTCGTCAAGTCTAATAGCCGAATAATCAACGGGCTTAAAGTTTTTATCTACGTAACTTAATTCGAATTTCAGATTTTTTATTTCAGTAACGGTTAATTTGCCGCCGGCGATATAATCGTTGCTCAAATCGTCCGTAAATTTTAGTTTTTGATAAGGTGCAACGTTACCGCCAAAATATCCCGTTAGCTTAAAACCTTTGTATTTAAGTTTCAGATGTATTCCATCGAACAATCCGCCGGCAACGGTGTTGTAGATTGGTTGACGTCCGATTTTAAAACTTAAAATATCGGAAATGTTTTTACCTTCAAAATAAAGTTTGTAAAAGCGTAGTTTTGGATCACGTTCAAGGGGGTTAATTAAATCACCTTCAAAATTAATTCTTGTTCTGAAAGAAAACTTACTTTGGGTGACGTTCAAATTCATAGTTTGGTAAGCGCGCAGAAACCGGTCGGAGTTATCCAAACTGCTGTACCGTTCGAAAGAATAAAATGACGAAGTGATTTTACCTCTCACGTTTTGCGCTTTTAAATTAACCGATACGATAAGCAAAATTCCCAAAAAGTAAACGAATGATTTCATTTTTCTCCCGCCGATTTATCTTTATGTCTAAAGGGTAACGGATGCTCTATTTTTGCCCACATTTCTTCGAAATTAAATCCGGCAAAAGTCGGGCTATCCGGGTTGTGGCAGCTTCTGCAAAATTCTTCCACATTATCTTTTAAATCAATCAAACCTTTTTCCTTTGCAACTTCGTAATTTTTCATGATTTTTAATTTTGTGTAATCGCCGCCTGCACCGTGGCAAGTTTCGCATTGCACACCGTCTTCTATTTTAAATTTCGGTCCTAACATTTCTTCATCCACTTCCCAACCACTGGCATGGCAACGCAAACATTCTTCGGATTCTGTAGCTTTATCTCCGTAACCCATTTCCTTGCAAATTTTATCTGCTTCTTCCGACTGCAAAGTTTCGTAAGCGAGAGCGTGAATACTTTCCGCCCAAATTTGAAATTGCTTCCCTTGTTTTTCGAACTTGTGGCATTTCTTACATTTTTTTGTTCCTAAATATTTGCGGACAGTATAGTCCTCGGAAGTATAAGAAGAGAATCCTATGAGAAAAAGTAGGGAGAGAACTAACACTAGTGATGTGTATGTTTTTGTTGGCATGAACCCTCCTCGTTTTAATTAAACGAGTTTTAACAAATTAACTAACATTTAAAGTATATATTAAAAATATTTTATAGTTATTCTTTGTCAAAATATAATTAGCATACTTTCCAAAACAATATAACCAAAATTATTTTTTGTCGGGAATAGGGTGTTTTATATCTTCCCAGCGTTTCTTGAAATCAAATTCTTTATAAGTTGGACTATCTTCGTTATGACAAGTTTTGCACTGTTTTTCGATTTCGGATTCGTCTTTATATTCAACAAGACCGTTTGCTACGGCAAGGTCGTGTTTTTTCATTATTTTTTTCTTTTTATAATCACCGCCGGCACCGTGGCACGATTCACATTGTACGCCGTCTTCTATTTTAAATTTTTTACCGAGAAGAGATTTGTCAACATCGTAAGCGGTTGCGTGGCATTTCAAGCAATTTTTATTGTCTACCGCTTTCATGCTGTCGAGGCTCATTGAAATAGAATCTGCTTTTTCCGTAAGCAGGGTTTTATAGGCTTTTGCATGTTTGCTTTCTTGCCATAATTTGAATTGATTACCTATTTTTTCTTTTTTATGGCAGGTTTTACATTTTCGCGCACCGACGTAAGTACGTTGTTTTTCTTGTGCATTAAGTAAAAGCGATACGAAGATAAGGGCGAAAAGGAAGAGGAATAAATTATTCTTGAATTTCATTTTAACTCCTTTTTTTTTGAAAGGACAATAAAAATGAATAAAAAGGTCATGAATATCCTAATTAAATATACGTTTTAAAATTCATTTTGGCAATAATTTTTTAACTCATAATTTTTTCCAGATTAACTCCTTCAAAAGTTTCATCGAGCCATTTTCTTAAATTGATATCTGTTTTTAATTCGTCCAAGAAAACTTTATCCGGATCGTAACCTCGTTTTTTCAAATTTTCAATAAATAACTGAGTATCTATATCTAAATTTTTGTATTCCTTTGCATTTGTTTTGTATTCAATCCATTCTTTCAATACAAACTTAAAATGTTCAGGATGATGATGTTTATAGTCATGAACAGTCATTTGACCGTCAGTCCAAGTTAAACTCATCGGATATTCTTTCGGATGGAAAATAACAAAGAACCAATGCCATACCAAAATTGCAAGTGAAGCAAGAATTGCTTCGTAAAAATGAATTGTTTCACTTACTTTGATTAGCCAAATCGGTGCCCATTCGCCAACGGAAGTAGGGAACCAAAGTATAAATCCTGTTGCTCCCATTATAAGTGTACCCCATATCAATGCCCAATATTCCGCTTTTTCAGTATAGTCATATTCATCAAATTCAGGTTTGGATTTTGTAAAGTGCAGATAATATGCAATATTTTGTACAGCTTGACTTAAGTCTTTGAACTTAGGCAAAAGAGCTGCCAAAACAGTGCGTCCTCGTTTTGTAAAAATTAAGTACAGTATATGATAAAATCCGGTTGTTCCCATGATTACGGCGGAAGTTCTATGAACATATTGTCTTAATGTTTCCGTTAATCCTAATGCTGCAAGTCCCTCGCTCCACCAGCTGTTTGGGTATTTTAATGCAAAACCGGTTATAGCCAGAGTAATAAAAGAAGTTAAAAGCAATATGTGTTGAACAACTTCATTCTTCGTAAATCTTGGAATAGTGGGGGAAGATTTAATATGCTTTTTCTTACGTCTGACTTCGTAAATGTATATAATCAGATTATGCAAAACCATTCCACCAATCACGGCTACAATCAACCAGAAGTAAATGTTTTTAATAAGTCCTTCAACAAATTTGCTTTCCACCGTTATATCATGATGCGAATAACTCTCCGCAAATGTTTGTGTAGCATCTTCGTGACATTTTTGACATGTCATTTTCACGTTATTTACATTAACTGATGATTCCGGATTATTTTTAGGTAAGATTCTGTGTACTTCGTGACAGTCGACGCACATAGCCGCATCTTCATCGCCTCGCATAACCGCTAATCCGTGGTAACTATCTTGATACGTATGAGGTTCGTCTGCGTGTAAACCCACTTTATTTGCCAGCATTTTACTTTGATGACAATTCATACAGGTTTCTTCTTGTATTTTTTTTGCTTCTTTTCTGCTTTGTGGACCGGTTATTGCTTCTATTCCGTGCTCGTTGTGGCAATCGTTGCAAACCGGCGAAAACCTGAATCCTTTTAATGCGTAAGCCCAGTGAATGGATTCCTTATATTCTTTTGTTTCCTTGGGATGACAATCTTCACAAGCGTTCGGTAGATTAAACGGAGAAATTCGAGAACCGGGCTGAACAACATTTTTAATATCGTGGATACCGTGGCATGTTATACATGTCGGCACGTTTACCGCACCTTCTTCGTATAGCTTACCGTGAACCGATTGTGCGTAAGTCCTAACCGGATCGACAATCGGCAGGGGATGTTCGGCTTGGAAAGTTGTATCGGCGTGACAAGATCCGCATGTTTTTGCGATGTTTGTTATGTACACCGGACTTTCACGGTCGTTAATCGCAAGTATATCATGACCGCCGTGACAATCCCAACAAGCGGCGGCATCCGTATCGCCCTTTTGAATTAATAATCCGTGGATACTTGTTTTGTGCTCTTTAAATTCTTGTGTATGGCAAGGTATACAATTTGTCGCCGTTAAATCGGGATTATTTGAAATTGCTTGTTTAAAAAATGCTTTGTTATCTTCAGGACAAATATGACAATCCGTGCAAAACAAATCCTTATGAACGGAATAATCTAAGTCCGAATGCAATATATCACTATCGTGGCAATTGCTGCAGTTGGTCTCTGCATCCTTTTCTTTCAAATGATACGGATAAACCAAAAGCATGTTGGTTTCGTGGCAATCCGAACAATATTCTTGGGATTTATCTGTAATATCCTGAACTGATTTCGTATTGTGTATTCCGTGACAAGTTACACAAGTTGGAAGGTCTTTCACAACATCGACTAATCTGTGGTGTATATCGTTTTCCGATTGTACAACTTGTTCTTCATGACATGAAGCACAGTTTACTTTATAAATATCTTTTCCGGGTTTATGCGGAATATCCTGTGGATCAAAATTTGTATGGCATTCGTTACAGTCCAATTTGCCGTGAACGGAATTTTTGTATTCATATAGATTTACATAGAGTGAAATTATTTTGCCGTTCCGGGGCATTGTTAAATTTGCGTCTCCGTGACATTCCATACATTCGCCGATTTGTGCGGTGTTTAAATTTGGTGTGAACAGACTAAGAATTAACATTAAAAAGAAATAATTTAAATCGTACTTTAAATAATTTTTCTCAAAAACCCTTACGCGAATAAAATTTCTCATTTTTGTGCCTTTCCAAATTTGAATTACAAAAATATTAGTGTGTAAATAATTAACAGAACAAGAATGATACCGATGGATAAAGCTGTAAATCCGAATACCTTCCAAGCTTTGATTGCCTTTGTAGAAGGCGTTTTAGTCAAATAATTTTCAAGCTCATTGTTTTTTAATAGATATTCATACTGTCTCGGGCGTTCTTCCTTCAATTCCTCAAGTGATATGGTTCCGGTAAAAATAACCGTATCCATTGGAAATTTTTCGGGGCGAAAATGTGTATTAAAAAAATGAACCGTAAAAATAAAACCGGTAGCCAACAATGCCTCATCGCTATGGATTATTGCGGCCACGTTTATTGTCCATCCCGGTAATCCCAGATTTGTGAAAAATTCAGGAAACCATAACAACATTCCGCTTGAACCGATAACGGCAACTCCCCAAAATACTGCGAAGTAATCGAATTTTTCCCAGTATGTCCATCTGCCGTAATCGGGACGAGGACCCAGTCCCAAAAACCATTTTACTGTCTTATAAAAGTCTGTAAAATCACGTTTGTTCGGGACCAAAGAATTTTCACCGGAAAGTAATTCTTTTAAACTCAATTTTCCGGTTTTTAATTTATTTAACAGATACCATATATGAAGACCGAAATAAACGCCGGTTATTATTGCAGCAAATCTGTGGATTACGCTTGTTACTTCGTATCCGCCTAATATTTTGGAAATGGTTTGAAATATCGGACTACCGGAAAATTTGATTGTCATTCCGGTCAACGCCAATAAAAGAAAACTGACAATAACCAATACGTGAAGAAAGCGCGAAAAAGAATCGAACCTTTCAAAGTAAATATTATTTGATTTATTTGCGCTAATTGTTTGATTCATCGTCTTTGTTCTTTTGCTTTTTCCTAAATATCATTTTTTTATCTATTAATGCCCGCGGTAACCATAGTAAAGTATGTAACCAGAAAAACGCAAATGTACCAACCAATAAAATCGTCATGAATAAAAATGTGTAATAAAGGTAAGGGTATTTTTCTTTGTCATAATGGTTTGCGTGAGTAATATAACCGGCAAACCTTTCATTTGAGCCGTCATGACATTTTGCGCAGGTTTCCACAACGTTGGCTGCACTTATCATCGATTCGGGATTTTCAGCAGGCAATATGTTATGGGAACCGTGACAATCATAACATTTTGCCACTTTCGTTTCCCCGAGTTTTGAAACTTTACCGTGGAAAGATTCGAAATATGTTTCGGTCACGTCTTCGTGACATCTTCCGCATCTGTCAATTATGTTTTGTCTGAAATCGGTTTCATCAACCCGTTTAATATTGTGTGACCGGTGACAATCGTAACACGTAGGTAATTCTTCTTCTGTTTTGCTAACCAATGGACTATGGATGCTTCGTTTGAATTCTTCATATATTCCCAAATGACATGTCGCGCAAGTTTTCGGGATATTATCGCTGTAAACAGTTGAACGCGGATCGGAAGCGGGGAGCTCTCCGTGGGTGGTATGGCAGTCAACACAAGTTGCGGTTACTACAAGACCGCTTTTTAAAAGTCCTTTACCATGAACGCTCATCGTGTAGTTTTTAATTATGTTATGTTCTTTCCCTTCATAACGTTCGGCTGCTTCTTCTCCTTCCCGGTGGCAATCGGCGCAAAGCGTAGGGATATTGGTACGGAAAGTCTTCGAATTAACATTTTTTTTGGATAATGCATTGTGCGTTCCGTGACAATCATTGCAATAAGGTGCATTTGGATCGGCATCTGCAACTAATTTCCCGTGCGTACTTGTTTTATAAATTTCAACAACTTCCGCATGACATGCCGAACAATCGACAGGTCCGCTGTCCTTGCAAACGGGTAAATTGCTTATGTTAATATTCGAATGACATTTTATACAAGTGTTTTCTTTATGGACGGAATTTTTAAATTCTACCAAATCTACGAAAAGCGACTTTTGCTCACCGTTCCGCTCATATTGTAACGTCTTATCTTGATGGCATGCCATACAATAATCGTCGGTAAAAATTTCTTCGTAAACAACCCTCCTTACTTTATGCGGTTGATGGCAATCGACGCAAGCCGGAATTTTATGCGGCTCTTTTTCCCACAATTGACCTTCGATAACTTTTACATGCACTTTTTCGATTTGAGCGTGACATTGTTGGCATGTTTTTGCAATATTGTTTCTGTTTATTGAAGATTTAGGGTCTTGATGTGGTAAAATATTATGGGATTTATGGCAATCGTTACAAACAGCCGTTACGATTAATCCGCGCTTGAATAACCCTTCGCCGTGAATTGACTGGGAATAATTTGCTAAAACGTTTCTTTGGGATATTACTTTTAATTCCGAAACTTTAGTGCCTTCCTTGTGGCATTTCCCGCAAAGGTTCGGGATGTTCATCTTAAAAGTATTGGCGGCGGGATTTCTATGACTAATAATTTTATGCTTATTATGACATGTTATACAGTTGGGCGCTAAAAATTTACCTTGTGCAAGAGCTTTACCGTGAAGGCTAAGTTCATATTGTCCAACGATGGTTTCATGGCATTGAGCGCAAACGGCGTGAAGCTTTTCTTCGGTGAATCGGGCAGGAGTAACTCTGTGCGCTTTTTGATCGTGACAATCCAAGCATTTTACCGGTTTCTCATTTTCACCGGCGGGTAAGTAGTGAATGCTTTTAATATAATTTCTCGCCGAAGAATTATCATGGCATGAAATACAAAACTTTTGTTCTTCAAAAAGTAATGTTTCACCTTGCTGTGTATAATGTTTGGAATGGCAATCGTAACATTTCACTTTTTCCGGTGAATGCGAAGCTATTTCCGAACTCTCTTGTTCATGGCATTCTATACATGTTATTTCAGTCTTTTCTTCTTTTGTTATGTGCGGAAGGTTAAACGGGTCGTAATTTTTGTGGCATTCGTTACAATCCAATTTTGCGTGAACCGATAACGCATATTTATTTTCGTTAACGTAAAGCGAAAGATACTTTCCGTCTTCCAGAATATGGAGTTCTTTATCTCCGTGACAATCCAAACAAATGTGGGAAACCTGACCCGTAAGGTTTAAAGTCAAAAAGAAAAAAATAAGATATGATAAAACACCTTTCATATCCTCATCGTTTTTTTTGAGGAAGAAAGATACAATTGAATAAAAGATAAAGGTATCTTATTTCAAAGATATTTATAATTGATGAGATTGTCAATATTTTACTTTACCAAATGTAAAATTGTGTGGAAATTGGATTAAAAGAATGTTCAGGTGTAGAAGAGATTTTCATTTTCATTTAGTGAATGTCTATCATTTTTGTGATATAAATCAAACTGATTACTATTTTTCTCCTTTACTTTCGAATTGAATTCTTTTAATTATAGATAAGAAATTTATTTGATGGTTGTGCAAGAAAAAAACTACAAAATATTGATAATCGGTGAGCTTGAAAACTCGGATTTTCCGGAAATATTAAAACAAACCGGAAACGTGACCGTAATGTTTGCTTCCTCCGGTGAGGAAGGATTGAAAATTGCGTTTAATTCCAAACCCGATTATGTGTTTCTTACAGAATCTCTGAAAGGTAAAATCGATCGATCCACAACGGCTAATATCCTTTTCGAAGCTTACGG
Organism: Melioribacteraceae bacterium; assembly: GCA_027030245.1. Taxonomy (GTDB): domain Bacteria; phylum Bacteroidota; class Ignavibacteria; order Ignavibacteriales; family Melioribacteraceae; genus BMS3ABIN04. The sequence goes on along the minus strand of JALVFE010000025.1, from coordinate 11,703 downwards.
CATACCGGTTTTATTTTTAGCCGCCGAAAATGAATATGATTCAAAATTTTTGCTGGAAACCCCATTCGAAGTAGTGTTTATTCCCGTTACGCTTCAGAAGTTAAAATTTCAAATGGAGCGGGCAAAACTTTCACTCACACGTTATAAAACCCTTTCGGAAAGGGCGGAGATAACGGAGAAAATATTATCGAATACAACCGGTTTTGCGATTGTGTTGGACGATCTGTTTTTCATTAAATATATCAACGAGGGGAAAAATAAAAAATTGACCGGCAGTATAGAATTGGCCGGAAAGAAAATTCTTGATTTTCTCGATGAAGAAAACAGTGAAAAACTGGTTGAATCCGTAAACAAATTGGAATGCGGAACTTCATCCCGCGAAAGAATTACGTTGGCGTTTAATTTTAACGAAGCCACAATAAACTTTACGTGCGATGTGTCCTGTGTATTCGGAAGCGACGGGAAAAACGAATACATTCTTAATTGTTTCCCTGTGCATATTGCGGTTGAAGAAACCGATAAAGAAAACGAACTTGTTTCGGTTCTCGAAAATGTTCCTTACGGTGTGGCTCTTCTCTCCGGCGATAAGTTTGATTTCGTTAATTCCGAATTTATCCGCATCACCGGTTACGGTTTGGATGAACTGGGCGATCTGCAAAATTGGTTTGAAAAAATGTTCCCCGATGAAAGTTACAGACGCGTTGTAACGGATGTTTGGAATCAAGAAATTAATCGAAAAAATATAATTAAAACTTTAAGCATACAATGCAAAAACGGGGATATCAAACAAATAGATTTCCGCGCGAAAAAAATCGATTCCGGAAAATATATTATCTCGATTCTTGATATCACCGAGCAAAAGAAAACACGCGAAGAACTGGATAATTATATTCATCAATTAAAGCTTAGCAAAAACTCGATTGAGCAAAAGAACATTCAGCTTGAAAAGCTTAATAAAGAATTGCGCGAATCGGAAGAAAAGTTGCTTGAGCTTAACAGGGATAAAGATAAATTTTTCTCAATTCTCGCTCACGATTTGCGCACACCGTTTAATGCGATTTTAGGTCTTTCGCAATTGGTTGCCGAAGATTACGACGAATTGAGTAAAGAAGAAGTAGTTAAAATTGTAAAAGACATAAACAATGCGGGCAAAAACCTTTTCAGATTGCTCGAAAATCTGCTTAATTGGTCGAGAATAACTTCCGGCAGAGCGGAGTTTAATCCCGAAAAAGTTGACTTATACGAACTTGTGCTTACCGCAATTCATTTGCTGAAACCAAATGCGGATGCAAAGGAACTTACGATAGAAAATAACGTGAAACCCGATACGTATGTTTTTGTTGACGAACAAATGATTGAATCGGTGATTGAAAATTTGTTGACCAACGCAATCAAATTTACACCGCGCGGCGGAAAAATCAGCATAAACATTTCCGAACAACCGGGCAAATACGAGGTTAGCGTTAGCGATACCGGAATAGGAATAAGCAAGGAAAACATTAATAAGCTATTCAGAATTGATGTACCTTTCAGTGAATACGGAACCGAGAAAGAAAAAGGGAGCGGGCTCGGACTTATTCTCTGCAAGGAAAGCGTGGAAAAACATAACGGCGAAATTTGGGTCGAAAGCGAAGAGGGAAAAGGCTCTACGTTTTACTTTACGGTTCCCAAAGCGGAATAGTTTTTCCGCGTTTTACCGGTCAACAATAAATTTTCCCAATCCGTTTTCCGATATTTACAATCAATTCAAAAATTTGTAGTTTCCGTTTTACTTTATAAAAAAACTGACCGAACAAATATAAAATGAACAAAAACATCGAAGAATTAAGAAAAAAAATCAACGATATCGATACCGAACTGATAAAACTTCTTGCCGAACGCAGAAAGGTTAGCAAGGAAGTTGTAATCGCAAAAAAAGAATCGGGCAAACCGATCAGGGATCAGCAACGCGAGATGGAACTTCTGAATAAGATTATCTCGATCGGTAAAGAATATAATTTGGATTCGCATTTCCTGACAAAAATATTTTACGAAATTATAGATGATTCGGTCCGTCTTCAACAGAAATATTTGCAAAACTACAAACCGGAAAACGATGCCGGCATTTTAAGGATTGCCATTCAAGGAATTGAAGGTTCTTACAGCTATTTGGCGTCCACGCAATTTTTTGCTCATAATGAAGAAGAGCTGATTTTTCTTTACAAAGATACTTTTGACGAAGTTGTTGAAGCTGTGGAAAAAGGCGAAGCCGACTTTGCGGTTCTGCCGATTGAAAACACAACTTCCGGCGGAATTAACGAAGTGTACGATTTATTGCTTCATACAACGTTATCGATTGTGGGAGAAGAAAAATTTCAAGTAAAACATTGTTTGATTGGAACGCAAGACGCCACAATTTCAAAACTGACTAAAATATTTACGCATTACCAAGGAGCTTCGCAGTGCAGTAAATTTTTAGCTTCTTTGCCGAACTGCGAAATCAGTTTTTATTCCGATACCGCAATGTCCGCAAAAAAAATTGTTGAGGAAAATAATCCGCAATACGGAGCAATAGCAAGCGAAGAAGCCGCAAATTTATTTAACGTTAAAATATTAAAAAGAAACATTGCCAATCAATCGGAAAACTTTACGAGGTTTTTGGTCTGTGCCAGAAAGCCGAAGGAAGTAGATTTAAGAATTCCCGCAAAAACTTCGTTGGTTATGGCAACTTCTCATACGCCGGGTTCGTTGGCAAAAGCTATTTCCGTTTTTCATAAATATAATGTCAATATGACTAAACTCGAATCCCGCCCGATATTGGGAAATCCTTGGGAAGAAATGTTCTATTTGGATTTCGAAGGTAACACAGCCGATCCGGAAATAAGGCAACTGTTGGACGAATTGGGCAAATACACGAGGTTCTTAAAAATATTGGGAACTTATCCGTCGAAAGACATCGTTAAGACAAAAATCGATTCGTTCGCAGATGCAAGCAGGGAACCGGAAATCGAGAAGGAAGAAAAACCTGTTGAAAAAGAATTACCTAAAAAACAAAAAGTTAAGAAAAGTTATAAATTGGCGAGCCGGGATTACAAACCGGAAGATACGATAATTAAAATCGGCGATATTGAAATCGGGGGCGATAATTTTATTGTTATTGCCGGACCTTGCTCGGTTGAATCGCACGATCAGATTTTTGCATGTGCCAACGAAGCGAAAGAACACGGAGCGCATATTTTAAGGGGCGGTTGTTTCAAACCGCGAACTTCCCCGTATAGTTTCCAGGGTCTCGGTTTCGAAGGATTAAACGAACTCGAAGCCGCCGGAAAAACTTTCGGTTTGCCGGTTATTACCGAGGTTTTATCGCCCGACCAGGTGGAAGCCGTGGCAAGGCAAGCGGATATTTTGCAAATCGGCGCCCGCAATATGCAAAACTTCTCTCTTTTGAAAGCCGTGGGCAGATGCCACAGACCGGTAATGCTCAAAAGGGGAATGATGTCTTCGCTGGATGAACTTCTGAACGCAGCCGAGTATATTCTTTCGCAAGGGAACAGACAAGTAATTTTATGTGAACGCGGAATCAGAACTTTTGAAACCGCAACGCGCAATACGTTGGATTTAAGCGCCATCCCGATTTTGAAGGAGTTAACCCATCTTCCAATAATTGTAGATCCTTCGCATGCAATCGGACAAAGGGATAAAGTGGTTCCGTTGGCTAAAGCCGCAAAGGTAGTGGGTGCGCACGGTATAATGGTTGAGTTTCATCCCGAACCGGAAAAAGCCTTAAGCGATCCCGATCAAGCATTGAGGTTCGATCAGTTTGAAGAAATGATGCGGGATTTAAGAAAGCTATAATTAATAAAATTAAAGTATTAAGAAAATTTACTTTTGCTTTCTTCCCAATACTTATCCATTTCTTCCAAATTTGAATCGGTAATTTTTCTTCCCGTTTTTTTTATGTTTTCTTCGATATATTGAAAACGGTTAAGGAATTTTTTATTTGTTTTCCGTAATGCGTTTTCGGGGTTAACGCCGAGAAATCTTGCATAATTTACCAATGCGAAAAACAGGTCGCCTACTTCATTTTCGATTTGTTCTTTATCACCGGATTTCTCCGCCTTTTGAAGTTCGGATATTTCTTCTTTAACTTTTTCCCAAACGTCATCCTTATTTTTCCAATCGAAACCGACTTTTGAAACTTTCTCTTGAATTCTGTATGCTTTTTGCAGTTCCGGTAAAACCCGCGGTATCCCTTCGAGGACGGAATCTCTGCCTTCTTCCAGTTTTATTGTTTCCCAATTCCGTTCAATTTCTTTGCCGGTTTCGGCAACAACATCTCCGAAAATGTGAGGATGCCGGCGGATTAATTTATCCGTTATTCCGTCTATCACATCGTCGATTGTAAACTTCCCCGATTCTTCTGCAATGGCTGAATGGAACACGATGTGAAGAAGTAAGTCGCCCAATTCGTTTTTTAGCTCTTCGTAGTTTTTATGGTCAATAGCTTCTATTACTTCATAAGCTTCTTCTATTGTTGCCGCTTTTATGGAATCGTGGGTTTGTTTTCTATCCCAAGGGCATTCCTTGCGCAAGCGGCGCATTATGTTCATTAATTTCTCGAATTTTGAACCGTTCATTTTTGTTTGAATTGTTTGTTAGAAATATTGTGCAAAAATACTTAGAAAATTTCAGAATCCGAATAATAATATCCTGGAATTTCTCCCCAAAACGTCAGGGACGCAAACATTACGTCTCTCACAACTGTAGGACAACCTGCCAGGTTGTCCAAAAAATACAATTTAATAATATTAATAATCAAAAATCCAGCTCACATTCTCTTTGGTCAACATAGCATGTTGACCTACGAATAACTCATGCCGAATTTTGTACTCCGACAACAACGTAAATTCCCCTGTCGTCGAGGCCCACGCCTCGACGTGTTTTTCTGCATCTGCCGAGGTGTGGAACTCACCAGCCATGAGACTCCGGAAGATTATTTATAATAAATAAACAAACGTAGGGACGAGGCATGCCTCGTCCCAACAATCCACCCAATTGTAGGACAACTTGCCAAGTTGTCCGCAAAATAATTGCAGGCCACACAAATATTAATCCACCATAACCAAAATCTCAATTTCCCCGGTCAACATAGCATGTTGACCTACAAATAACTCATGCCGAAATTTGGACTCTGATAACAACGTAAATTCCCTTGCCGTCGAGGCCCACGCCTCGACGTGTTTTGTTCTGGAAATTATTTGTGATAAGATCATTTTAAGGGGTAAAGCTTTAAACCTAAATCTGCCGAGGTGTGGACCTCGGCAGCAGGGAAAAGTATAAACCTTTATGGTAACGGTTTGCTCGGTTATGTAGAAAAACCGGGTAATAACAGATACTATTACATCAAAGACCACCTTGGCAGTATAAGACAAGTGATACATAAAACAGCAGACTATGGGAATGATAACGTTGTTGCTTCTAAAAATTACCAACCGTACGGCACTATTATTGCAGAATACAACAACGTAGTCGATGACCGCTACGATTTTACGGAAAAAGTACGTGATAAAGAAACGGATTTTAATTATTTTTCCCAAAGGGATGGCTTTGCCAGGTGCAAGGTATTACGATAGCGATATCGGCAGGTGGACAAGTGTTGACCCGCTGGCGGACAAATACCCTGGCTTTAGTCCCTATGCTTATGCGTTGGATAACCCGTTGAAATATTTTGATCCGGATGGAAAACAGCTGGATGATGAAGAAGATGATGAAGATGAAAAAGAAAAGAAAAATATTTGGAACAAATTTTTAAGATTTATTAGCCTCCTATCTGAAACAGCTAATATCTCCGAAAAACCAAATGTTGAAAATGATGTTGACATGCTAATAAATTCCGAAGAAATGAAAGGCGCCCAAATATTAAACAATGAAATAAAAAAAGCAAAGAAAGCAACTGTAAAAGGAATTGAAAATGTTCACGATATTGCATCAACAACTAGTGGTGTTTCTGCTATTGGTGCTCTTTCAACTGCCGGGACTCCTATATCACCTGTTCTTACAACAACAAGCTCTGCTACCGGTCTAGTTGCTGCGGTTGCTAGCGGATTAAATTGGGCACTAACGGGTAAATCAATATATAAAAATAATTTTATTTATGAAATTGGAACTATTGGAATTGGTGCTGGGGCAAGAGTTATTAAACCAAGCATAACTCTAACTACAGAAAACGCAAAAATATTGCAACAAATTTATAAAAATAACATTTCTGGTATTGGTTGGGAAATTGGATTACTTCCATAATGGGAAATATGAATACTGATTATTTAACACTTATTGTAATTGGAATATTAGGCACAATTATTCGTTTAATTATTTCCGGTAAAAGCGAAAATGAACCCTTTTGGCTTAAAATACATATTATGGTTGTATACATCATGATTCTATTGGGAATTATAGGATTATTCTTGTTTATTATTGACTTATTTTAGGTATATGATAAATCGGCTAATAATATTTTTTCCCCTGCCGTCGAGGCCCACGCCTCGCCGTGTTTTTACGCTTAGAATTGTATTGTATATAATATGACAGTTCTTTAATATTTGTTAGAAATAGCTTGAAGTGGAATGGAAATATTTTAAGTAAGCCAACATCTGGCAAGGTGTGGATCTCGGCAGCCGTGAGGCTCAGGAAGATTATAATAAATAAACAAACGTAGGGACGAGGCATGCCTTGTTCGTAAAAACTATTTTTAGGGAATGGAGTTAGGAGTAAATAAATAATGAGAATAAATGAAGACTATTTGTATTTAATTCTTGTTGGTATATTCGGTTTGATTTTACTAAGTATTTCATCCAAAAATAAGAGTGAAGAACCTTTTGAAATTAGATTCCAATTTTTTGCTGTTTACATTATGATTTTTTTAGGTTTTATAGGACTACTTTTGTTAATTATTGATTTATTTTAATAGAAAAGTGTGCCAAATCTGAATATTATTTTTCCCCTGCCGTCGAGGCCCACGCCTCGACGGTTTTTTCTACTCTGCCGCTCGGTAACCGTGAAAAGACCACCTTGGCAGTATAAGACAAGTGATACATAAAACAGCAGACTATGGGAATGATAACGTTGTTGCTTCTAAAAATTACCAACCGTACGGCACTATTATTGCAGAATACAACAACTCAGTCGATGACCGCTACGATTTTACAGAAAAAGTACGTGATAAAGAAACGGATTTTAATTATTTTGGGGCAAGGTATTACGATAGCGATATCGGCAGGTGGACAAGTGTTGACCCGCTGGCGGAAAAATACCCCGGTTTTAGTCCCTATGCTTATGCTTTGGATAACCCGTTGAAATATTTTGATCCGGATGGAAAACAGTTGGATGATGAAGAAGATGATGAAGATGAAAAAGAAAAGAAAAATATTTGGAACAAATTTTTAAGATTTATTAGCCTCCTATCTGAAACAGCTAATATCTCCGAAAAACCAAATGTTGAAAATGATGTTGACATGCTAATAAATTCCGAAGAAATGAAAGGCGCCCAAATATTAAACAATGAAATAAATAAAGCTAAGAAAGCAACTGTAAGTGGAATTAATAAAGTTCATGGCATAGCCTCTACATCTAGTGGTATTTTTGCCATTGCGGCTCTAGTGACTACTAGTAATCCTGAAACAGCTCTTGTTGCGCCAGTTTTAACTACAACGAGTACCCTCGCTGGTATTGTTGCAAGTAGTGCAAGCGGATTGAATTATGCAATAACAGGTGAAACAAAATATCTCAATAATTTCTGGTTTGAAAGTGCAACAATTGGAATAGGTGTTGCTGCCAATAGCATTAATGCTGGAAAGTTTCTAACACCAGAGAATGAGAAAGTTTTGAGGCAGATTTATAAAAATTATATTTCAGTAACATCGTGGGGTATCGGTTTTGGAATAGAAAAATAGGGGAGTATTTTATGAATTCTGATTACTTAATACTTATTTCACTTGGAATACTTGGAATAATAATATTACTTATAACTTCACCGATACAATTTAAGAAAGCGGAGTTTTGGTTAAAAATTAATTTTATTTTTGTATATATAATGATCTTAATTGGTATAATAGGATTTATATTATTGATTTTTGAATTGTTTTATTAATAGCATTCCAATGCCAATCCAATATTACATTGCCGTCGAGGCCCATGCCTCGACGGTTTTTTCTACTCTGCCGAGGTGTGGACCTCGGCAACCGTGAGGCTCCGGAAGATTATAATAAATAAACAAACGTAGGGACGAGGCATGCCTCGTCCCAACAATCCACCCAATTGTAGGACAACTTGCCAAGTTGTCCGCAAAATAATTGCAGGTCACACAAATATTAATCCACCAAAACAAAAATCTCAATTTCCCCGGTCAACATAGCATGTTGACCTACAAATAACCGAACCCGGTTTTGCAGTATAACACCGCTGTCGATGACTGCTACGATTTTACGGAAAAAGTACGTGATAAAGAAACGGATTTTAATTATTTTTCCCAAAGGGATGGCTTTGCCAGGGGCAAGGTATTACGATAGCGATATCGGCAGGTGGACAAGTGTTGACCCGCTGGCGGATAAGCGCCAAGGATTATCACCATATATATATGTACAAAATAACCCACTAAATAAATTTGATCCTAATGGAATGATAGACTGGTGGAAAGTTGTTGGTGGTGCTGCCAGTATAATAGGGGGTGCATTTCAAGTAAGCTTTGGAATGAGTTTAGCTGTTGGCACAAGTGTAACAGGCGTTGGTATTGTTGGTGGACTGGCTTTAGCAAGTTATGGTACTACAACGATTGCATTTGGTACAGCAAATTTAATTGAAGGTTTTAAAGATGAGCCAAAAAAAATTGCTACAGGTTTGTTTGATGCTATAGGGGGTGAAACATTAGGTAAACAGGGTGCAACAGTAAGAAAAGTTGTGGACGAGGCGATAGGGTTAATTGGTACATCTCCGCTTAAGAGTGTAAAAAATATAAATGAGTTATTACCTTCAAATGCAAAGGAAGCTAAAAACTTTGATATGATACGGAAGGCAACAGTTGTTAAAGAAACTATGGGTTTAGGTATACAAGTGAAAACTACAAATGATTTAATTAAGAATACTATGAAAATATTATATGACCCGGATGATGATGAAGAAGAAAACGAAAGTGCTTATAACAATGAAGATGTTGGATACATTAAATAATAGTAAAAAATTAAGTTTTCAAAGAGAAAAATTTCAGTTAGCAGAATATATATTAATTTTTCTTATGCTGTTTGTAAGTATTTTCATTGATTTTATAGATAATATTATAACCACTATTTTATTGATAAAAAATAATATAATTATTAAAAAAAATTGAATAGACCTTATATTTATAGTATTAAAGATATCAAGATCTCTGATAAAAAGAAGTATACCTATACACTTGAAAGGTACTATTTATTACTATTAAAAACTTCAGATGGTAGAAAATTTAGAATCCATTCTGCTTATTGGCCAAAATATTTTGAATTGAAAGAAATGCTTGACAAATTAGGAGCTTATTATGAATAAAAAACAAAAGAATATTATTGGAATAGCTATCCTTTTCATTATTATTATTTCTGCTATTTTAAGTTTTACTGGTGTAATTAGTGGAAAATCAGCGGATACTGCTATAATGTTTAGCAGTATAGTAGTATTTATCTTGTATTTTATACTTAAAAAATATAGAACTAAAGAATGATAAATTAAGATATAGCTACTAGCTAATGTTAGCTTTTCTATTTCAATCTAAACCCAACCCTCGACCACAAATTCGTACGGTACACAAACATTACGTATCCCTAAGGCAAGTAGAATATTATTCCCTAAGTTTGAAATAGTTAAATATTGAATATAAATTTACTTATGCAAAAAAGCATTTCATATTTAACTTACGATTTTATTTCCAAGCGGACAACCATAGACCCGCTGGCGGAAAAATACCATGGTTTTAGTCCCTATGCTTATGCGTTGGATAACCCGTTGAATTATTTTGATCCGGATGGTAGAGAAGATTGGTTGGCAGTCTTTAAAGCAGGATGGAGAATAGTGAGTTCAGTAAGTGCTTATGGTTTTGGTCTCGCAACAATTGGAACTGGTGCAGCTTCAATTCCAGAAACTGCTGGACTAGGTACTTTAGTTATGCTCGGTGGAATTGGAATAACCTCTGTTGCTGCTTATAATCTTGGTGCTGGCATTAACGATTTAAATATTGCTTTAATTACTCCAGATGGGATGAAAGCGGAAGTTACAAAAACATTATTAGGAAAATTTGCAACCGAACTTGGCGGAAGTGAATCAGTTGAAAAAGCTATGAATATTGTTGAAGGAATGATTTTGGGAAATTATAAAATGGGACGGAATTTAATTGATGGTAAAGCTGTGGAAGCACTAATTCAGAGCGGTGAGGTATCGGAACAACTCATGGATTTTATTAAAGCAAAGGTAGAAGAAGATAGAAGTCAACAGAATGAAGAAAGAAAAAGAAAAGAAAAATTAAAGAAAAAGAGAGAAGAAGATGATGATGATGATGATGAAACAACAACAATCTATTAAACAAAGAGTAATTGTATGAATTACAAAATGTATTTAATAATCTTATTAGCAAAGTTTATAGATTTTATTTTAGCAATCACTATTGGTGTTCTTTCTTATTATATGTTTGTTGCTGAAAAATCTTTATCAATTTCAATTAGCATTTATGAATGGATTTATTTGATTTATATTTTGAACACTTTATTATCAATTCTATTATTTAGGGATAGAACTATAGGTACAATTTTATTGAAGTTAAAGGTTGATAAAGAGAATACAAAGAAGTTTGTATTGAGGGAATTAATATTATTATTTATTTTGAATTTATTGTTTTATAATTACGGGTTTATTACACTAATAATATTTTTCCCAATAAAAAATAAAGATGGTGAAGCTCGCATGTTACTTGACCATGTCTTTAATTTGGAATTTTCTTGAAGTAAAAGACAACACTTCAATCCAAAATTCGTAGTGGACGCAAACTATGCGTCCCTTACAATTTTGGACAACATAGCATATTGACCTTCAAATAACTCATACCGAAATATAATCTACGACAATATCATAAATCCCCTGTCGTCGAGGCCCACGCCTCGACGTGTTTTTCTGCATCTGCCGAGGTGTGGAACTCACCAGCCATGAGACTCCGGAAGATTATTTATAATAAATAAACAAACGTAGGGACGAGGCATGCCTCGTCCCAACAATCCACCCAATTGTAGGACAACTTGCCAAGTTGTCCGCAAAATAATTGCAGGTCACACAAATATTAATCCACCATAACCAAAATCTCAATTTCCCCGGTCAACATAGCATGTTGACCTACAAATAACCGAACCCGGTTTTGCAGTATAACACCGCTGTCGATGACCGCTACGATTTTACTGAAAAAGAACGTGATAAAGAAACGGATTTTAATTATTTTTCCCAAAGGGATGGCTTTGCCAGGTGCAAGGTATTACGATAGCGATATCGGCAGGTGGACAAGTGTTGACCCGCTGGCGGACAAATACCCTGGCTTTAGTCCCTATGCTTATGCGTTGGATAACCCGTTGAAATATTTTGACCTGGATGGACGCGCACCAAGCGGGGGATTTGAGATGAGGGCTATGTGGGCTATGAAAGCAAATATGAACTCAAGACAAT
>JALVFE010000024.1 GCA_027030245.1 Melioribacteraceae bacterium | reverse complement strand
GGGCGCCCGCAGGAAGCCCCCGCCCGCCGATAAAACCACAGTGCGACACAAGGCGACTACAAGCGGATAGCCCGCCCGAACGCCCTAATAATCAAGAGTATTAATTTCTTTGCGTTTTTTAATTTTGATGCGGAAATAGGCAAAAATCAAAGTCATAATAGGACTTAACCAGTTAAATACGGCGTAAACCAAATAGCTTTCGGTGGGGACGCCCAGAACCTTAGAATTATATGCCCCTCCGGTGTTCCACGGCACTAAAACGGAAGTTACGGTGCCGGAATCTTCCAATGTCCGGCTGAGGTTTTCGGGGGCGAGTCCGGCATCGTCATAGGCTTGTTTGTACATTTTGCCGGGGACAACAATGGCTAAATACTGGTCGGACGCCGTGGCATTGAAGACAATACAGGTCAAATCGGTGCTGGCAAACAGCCCAAAAACGCCTTTGAAGGTTTGCAACAAAGTATCACTGATTTTTTTGAGTGCACCAATAGCTTCCATGATGCCGCCGAAGAACATCGCACTGATAATCAACCAGATAGTTGACAACATCCCTTTCATGCCGCCGGATGAAAACAGCTCGTTAAGGATAGGGTTGGACGTATCGATATTGATGTCCCAAACAATGGCTTTCATAATGCTTTTGTAAGCGCCGGTATAAAATCCGGTGTTTTTATCGATGAGTTGCAGCAACAAGTCTTTTTGAAAGAACAAAGCCGTCAATCCGCCCAGTAAAACGCCGGCTAACAGCGCTACCAAAGGCGGCGTTTTTTTGATGATGAGAAATATCACGATTGCCGGCACCAACAACAGCGCCGGATGAATAAAAAATGATTGTTTGATGTCCGCTAAAAGGGCTGTCGTGTCTTGTATTTGGCTACCGGAATGGAAAAATCCCAAGATGATGAAAACCAACAAAGCAATAGAAATGGTTGGTATGGTGGTGTACATCATATAGCGCACATGCCGGTACAAATCGACGCCGGCTATGGCAGAAGCCAAATTGGTGGTGTCGGACAAAGGGGACATTTTATCGCCGAAATAGGCACCGGAAATCACGGCACCGGCAACCATTTCGGGTGGAAAGCCCAGCGCCTTACCGATACCAATCAAGGCAATACCAACCGTAGCGGTGGTACTCCACGAACTCCCGATTATCAATGATACCAAAGCGGTAATAATCAATGTAGATGCTAAAAAAATAGCCGGATTGAGCAATTTTAAACCGTAATAAACCATTGTAGGAATGATGCCGCCCAACAGCCAAGTGCCGGTTAAAGCGCCTACAAACAACAAAATGAGTATGGCGCCACTGGTAGATTGAATATTCTTTGACACCCTTGCCAACATCGTATCGTAATCCACCCCGTAACGAAAGCCGATAACCGCTGCTACGGCGCCGGCAAGCAGTAAGGCAAATTGGTTGGGACCGGATGTGGCATCGTCACCAAATACGGTTAACACATTAAAACTTAATAAAATAACTAGAAATATTATGGGAATAATAGCTTCATAAAAACGGATATTAGGAAGTTTGTTTGGCGTCATAACACTTATCAGTTGATTTGATTGGCTTACAAATATATGATTTTATGGTAACAAAATATTGCATTTAATAATTGAACTTACAATTATCTAAAAAAATAATTATCTTTGTATAGCAAATTTACAAATCATGGTTACAGTATTAAAACAAGGCGCAACCAAAGAACGCATCAAAAGAATCTTAAAACAATTAAAAAAAGAATCAGAATCAAAAGGAATTGATGCATATAAATATTTAGGCAAAATTAAATTAAAAAAAGATGCTTTAGTCATACAAAAAGAACTACGCAATGAATGGGAATAAACTTTTTATAGACACAAACATTATTCTCTATTTATTAGGCGGTGATATTACATTAGCTGAAATGCTAAATCAAAAACAAATTTATATTTCTATTGTAACTGAATTGGAATTATTGAGTTTTAGAGATATAACAAAAAAAGAAGAAAATGTTATCAGAGAATTTGTCAATCAATGTAAAATCATCAATATTAACAATCCTATCAAAGAAGAAACCATACAAATTAGAAGAAAATATCACACAAAATTACCGGACAGCATAATAATTGCATCGGCATTATATCTTGACCTCCCTCTTATTTCTGCGGATAGTGATTTTAAAAAAGTAAAAGAACTTGCTTTGATACATTATGAGATTGAATCTGCCAAATAATGAAATCAAAATTCAAAATATTTAGCGGCTTTGGATTACTCATTGTAATTATTATTTTGCTTACACTTTTCATACAAATTATCATCACTAAACCACACAAGTATGATTCTGATTTTGTTGCGAGTTTTTTCTGGATGATTATAGCAGCCTGTTTTACGCTACACCAAATATTGACAAGAGTAAACAGCCTTACAATAAATAATGATACTTTGATATATACAAACATTCTAACTCGAAAAACAAAAGAAATTCATTTAAAAGAAATAGATGGCTATACTCGGAAGTTCGAAATGACTCCCGGATTTGATTATGAATTAATTACATTAAGAAAAGAAAATGAAAATTTGCTGAAAATTTCTTCGTTTTATTATTCCAATTTTAAAGAAATCAAAAAATATTTAGAAGCTCAATTAAAAGAAATTGGTGATTATACATTATAACAAACATAAATGCAATCATCAAAAAAAATTATTTAAAATTATTCTAAATAAGAAAATCTTTTGTATTTTTGTGTATCAAAAAATACAGAGCAAAAATGCCTACAAAAGAAGAACATCAAGATAAAGTCCTGAAA
>JALVFE010000023.1 GCA_027030245.1 Melioribacteraceae bacterium | reverse complement strand
AACGCTACTCCGCACGAATTTTTTAACGCAAATTGTTTTAGGCCGTTTATTGTTCTTATAAGAATAACTAACTGAAAAATTGTCATTCCGTCCGCCACGGCGGATTGTTTCGGGATCTAAAATGAACTCGTAATTTAGGTGCTGAAATGATTCGCCTGCGTCGAAAAGCATGACACATAAAAAAGCTTGTCATCCCGAACTCGTTTCGGGATCTGAAAGGAACCCGTTTCTATTACAAAACAAATTTCTGCGGATTGACATGAAAATTACTTAATTAGTAAAAAGGCAGGTAATATTTATTACGGGAAATATTTATAAATATCTTTGCGATGAATAAACCGGATTAATTCCGCTTGTTTACTTGTAATTATTAAACCTAAACGATATTCACCAACTCTTATTCTGTAATAATTTTTGGAACCCTTAATCTTTTTTATATTACGGATTTCCGAAAGTTTATTTGCTTTTTGTATGTTTACAATAACTTGAACAAGCTTTGATTTTACTTTTTTATCCTGAATTTTTGAGATGTCTTTTTGAAGCGATTTGTCGATTCGGACAATCATTTTTTTAGATTTTTAATAAATTTTTCGGTATCGATATATTCTTTTGTTCTGCCTTCTTTAATTGCGCGCAACATTCCGAAATCTTCCAAATCTTCTTTGGTTAGAATCTTTGCTTTTATATTTAATTTTTTAGCAAGCTCCAATAAAAGTTTCAAATCTTTATTGGATTTTGTAGTTAAAATTGCACTGCTCATTTTAATCCCCTGGCTTTTTGAATTTATATTATGTAAAAATATGTTTTTTTTCAAGAGATTTGTTAAGAAAGTGTTTATTTATTGATTGCTTTTGTGTATGTAATTGATATTCGTTCTTTAATTCTACCACCGTATGGACTGTAGTAGCAATAAATATTTCCGAACTGTGTTATAAATTTTAGATACTAATCCCGAAGGCATTCGGGACAGCATGACATATAAATTAATGGTTTTGCTGGAGCGTGACTGAAATAAAAACTTGTCATCCCGAACTCGTTTCGGGATCTAAAAGAGACTCTCCATTTCTTACCGCAAACGCCGTATGGCGTGACATATTTATAGAACAAGTATTAAACCGATTAGACCAAAACTCAAATGTTCATTTCTTTTGTCTTGATACAAAAGAAACGAACCAAAGAAAAAATCAAGGCCCCACTTCGTTAGGGGTAAACTGAAAACAATTTGCTAAAATTCTTAGCTTCGTAGCTAAAAATAATGAACTCGTCCCGCTATATCTGCCGATATACCGGGACTCAGACAGCATTATTTTTTTAACGCTACTCCGCACGAATTTTTTAACGCAAATTGTTTTAGGCCGTTTATTGTTCTTATAAGAATAACTAACTGAAAAATTGTCATTCCGTCCGCCACGGCGGATTGTTTCGGGATCTAAAATGAACCCTTAGTGACAATAAGATGCTGATCCCGAAGGCATTCGGGACAGCATGACATGTAAATTAATTGTTTTGCTGGAGCGTGACTGAAATAAAAACTTGTCATCCCGAACTCGTTTCGGGATCTAAAAGAGACTCTCCATTTCTTACCGCAAACGCCGTATGGCGTGACATATTTATAGAACAAGCATTCTAACACAAAATTAAAACTCCAGCGGAGTGAAACATTTTGGCATTTGTTAAGGGTTATTGTTTTTCAATCCGAATAAAAACTCAAGCGGAAGATGAGCGCGCGCGGCCCAATCCACTTCCGAATGTTTAGCGCCTTCAATAATCTCACATTTTAAGTTTTTATTTTCTTCGTAACCATATTCTTTTAATAATGCGCACATTTTTTTAAAATCGCCGACCAACTCTTTCTCTTCGCTCCCGCAATCGATATATAATTTCCCGTTTTTATTTGCTTCCGGATTTTCTTTTACCATATCGAATACCGCTCCGTCATCGACCCAAAAAGAATTGGAAAGACATGCGGCTTTTCCGAAAACTTCCGGAAAATTCCAATACATCTGAAATGAAATTAAACCACCCATCGACGACCCCATCAAAGCAGTGTTTTTAGCATCGGTTAACGTTCTAAAATTTTCATCGATGTATCTTTTCAACTCCCGGATAATAAAAAATGCGTAATTCCTTCCTTTGCGTGTAAAGTAGTTGTATTCTTCCAAGCGGTCTTTTGTGTTATAAATAGCAACAATAATGAATTCTTCTATAATTTTGTCTTCCATCAGAATTGTAGATGTCTCGTCCATTTTCCAATCGTATCCGATGAACGAAGTATGCGGGTTAAACAAATTCTGACCGTCGTGCATGTAGAGAACGGGAAAATTTTTATGTGAGTGAAAATAAGAAGGCGGAAACCAGACTATAACATCCCGTTCATTCCTGAGATACATACTGTAAAATTCGTGGAGATGTTCGTAGCTCCCGATAATTTCATCTCTGTCGATTATATAATTCTTAAACGGCGCCAAATTTTTCCTATTAAAAAATAGTCCGGAAATTATTATCGAAAAAGGAACTGAAATTTCATTCCTTGTGTTTACGTTCTTTTAAATTAAAAGCAAAATATAATGAAATTGTAATACGATTAAAAAACCCAAATCTATGGGGAATTTTTTTAATCCTTATAATCCGCACAGAATTATTATATTTGTTCCCTAAATTTAATTTTCTAATGGAGAGTTTAATGGAAAACGGTCTGAATGGCAATAACAATAAAATGAATGAACTGGAAGAGAAACTCAACCAATCACAAGAAGATCTTTGGCGGGTATTTCGTATTATGGCGGAATTTGTCGAAGGTTTTGAAGCAATGGCTAAAATCAAACCCAGCATTGTGGTTTTCGGTTCCGCACGGGTAAAACCGGGACACTTATATTATAAGTTGACGGAAGAGGTCGCTAAAAAAGTTGTACGCAAAGGGTTCGGAATAATTACCGGGGGTGGTCCGGGAATTATGGAAGCTGCAAACAAAGGCGCTAAAGAAGCCGGCGGAAGCTCCACCGGTATTAATATTGAATTACCGCACGAACAAAACGCTAACCCCTACATCGATAAAGATAAGCTTTTAACTTTTAGATATTTCTTCGTAAGGAAATTAATGTTTTTCAAATATGCGCAAGGTTATATTCTTATGCCGGGCGGCTTCGGAACGATAGACGAGGGATTTGAAGTGCTAACTCTAATTCAGACGGGTAAAACTTCAAAATTTCCCGTTGTTTTAATGGGCAGCGAATATTGGAATTCGTTAATCGATTGGGTAAAAGATAAACAATTGAAAGAAGGATATATTAGTCCGGAAGACCTTGATTTGTTTTCAATTACCGACGATCCCGAAGAAGCGGCAAACATTTTTTACAATTTCCATAAAGGTAAAAAGTTTACTCCGAATTTTTAGGCATTAGTATTCTTCGCTCTTTTGAGCCGGAAGGGATAATCTTTTTAAAATAGTTATTGAGGAAGCTATAAATCCCAACAAACTTATGGGCGGAAGAAATCCCGGCCATGTTTGCGGCGCCGGCCAATTTTTTATTCCGATTAACAAAGCATGCGCACTTAAAAATGTAAGTGCAACCAGGTTCAAAAAATTTATTGTGAAAATTTGCTTGAAAAGGTTTCTGTAATAATCTCGTGTGACGGAAAAAATAATAAGGAACGTGAAAATAATGAACGTAAAAATACCGAATAACAATCCCATCTCACCCAAAACCGATAATTTTTCTTTTGCAAATAGATCGGGGAAATATGTGGGATTAAGAATAGTAGTTGAGATTAACAGATGAGTGAGTCCTAGCAAATATCCCGCAGTATTCAGATAAATCGAAAAGTCCCTTCCGAATTTTTCGTTTTTCAAAGTTGAAATACAAATTAAAATAACCGCACTAAGAGCAAAAGATTTGTTGGTAACATATAAAGGTAGATGTGCGAAATCTACGTGTTTAAAAATGTTATACCGCACCAGTGCATAAATCCAAGACAATAGAATAACGACGGTGATGATAAATGTATCGCGGTTCTGGAATGATTTCATAATGTAATCGCTATTTATTCTTTAACATTTCCAGTGTTTTTTGAATTCGCCGTTTTCTTGTTTCCGGTTTCTTGGCGTCGTTTATCCACTTAACATATTCTTTTTTGTGCGTGTAAGAAAGTTTATGGAATTGTTCGAGAATTTTTAGGTTACGTTTTAATTTTTCTGCTAAGTCATCGGGAATTTCAACCGTCCGGGGTTTTGTGTCTTCTTCAAATACTACCGAAATAGTGTCTCCGATATCCTTCCCCAGTTTTTTTCTTATTTCTTTTCTTATTCCAAGCACGTGTTTTCCGTGCATCGGGGCTATCGATCCTCTGTATGATATTGAATTATCGAAAACGGCGTTTACTTTAACGCGTCCTTTCGTTCCGAATGTTTTTTCAATATCAACCGGAACGTCAACGAAAGCTCCCCCGCTTCTTCCTTTTTTGATTATTGCTTTAAATTTATATTTTTTTAGTTTTGTCATATCAGCTTTATGCTTTCATTCTTTTTCCGCGTTCCTCGTTGATGAATATCCAACTCACAACTTTTCCGATATTAATTTCTTCGAAATTATTCCAAAACTCTTTCGTTCTAACATGCATTGAACTTGTATCGTCCGGCGGAATCGACTCGGCTTCGGAAATTATGGCTTTAATTCGCTCTTGCCAAACTTCCATGTTGCAAACCCTTAAATCCACCCAGCCGTCGTTTGCCCACAATTTAATTTTTTCGTCCGTAATTTCCAATTCGTTTTTTCCCCGGTAAGGTGGAATTTTTATTTCGTTTCCGCGAAGTAGATTTTTCCCGTCGGGTAATAGAATGGGAATTCCGATGGAAATGATTTCGTTACGCAGTTTGGAGTTTGTTTTAATTTCGGTGAAAGTTTTTTCGCTCAATTCTTCCGGAGTATAATCGAGAACATTTTTCATGGATTTGGTAACAAGCTTTATCAAGTTGATTTCGTGCAGGAGTTTTGAAAGTCTCGGCGGTCCCAACAGTTCGAATGCCACACTGTTTACGTTGTGTATCCTTTCCAATTCCGCAAGTTTTTCTACAGCCGTGTGTTGTAAAAATCCCGCACGATATGTAGGCTCGAGTGTGGCATTATCAAGAGCGTTGATTATATCGTGACCCGTATTTCCGCCTTTGATTTCAAAAATCACATCCGCAGCAATTTCTTCGGGGGTTACGTATTCCATTTGTCCTTGGGTTGAAATTGTTTCGAATTCGCCGCGCGAAAATGTGCCGTTTTCACCTGTGTCGATAAAGACGGATTTCAGGGTTTCGTCGGTAACTTTAAATTTTTCCCCAACTTTTAATTGCAAATTTCCGGTTAGGGGTATGGCTTCGTCTAAATTTACATTCTCAAGTTTTATGGGTTTTCCGCGCTTCTTTATTTCATCGTAAGCGATTTTTTTCCACGCAATTGCAGCCGTAGGTTTAATTTCTTTAGTAATCGCGGCATCCGGGGTTCTGCCCAATAAAAACAGCAAAAGGGTATGGGCGCCGGCAACGGATGATTTGCTAAGCAATACGCGCGAAGGTTTTTCCTCGCTGTGCGTATACGGAATGTTCAATCCCATGCCACCGGTTCCGCTCGTTCCGATTTTAACGTATATCTTTGTATTGTTTTTACTCATTGAATTATATAAAATCTGAATATGGCGGATAAGTTGGGGAATATATTGCGTGCACAACAATTTTTCGGTTTCGGCAATAATGTCTTCTTTGGTTGGGTTTTCGGCAATCATCGAGCTTATACGGTGATAAGTTGAATAAACATCTTGATATGCTATAGCCGTTGCCGAGTTTATACAATCGACGATAATTTCCGGTTTGTATTTTTCCAATATTTTGTAGATGGAAGAAGATTCCAGCATTTCGGGTGTAAGTTCTTCCATAATATCTTTCAGAAGAACTTTTCTTTTCGCGGGGTCTTCAAGAATTTCAAACCGGTTAATGTCTTTAAATTCTTCGCGTACGAAAATATTTCCCCACCATGGAATGAAATAGTCATCGGGTAAATCCGGAAATTCCTTGCGGAGTTTTTGAATTTCTTCTTCAACCTCTTCTTTTTTCAGAGAAGTAATTATTATCTGTTTCGGTTTTTCAGGAATTAATTTTCTTGTTACCGCGTTACCTACAAGTCCCCAAGCCCCGAAGACCAATACTGTTTTGTTTTGAATATCCATATTTCCCCTTAATTATTTTTATTGTTAAAATTAAATCAAATTATCTTGCAAGGCAATATTTTTATAATAATTTATTATTATTTCTCCGGCTTGTTAAATTGATAATGAGCGATTGCTTTTATATGTTTAGTAGTCGTTTATATTTTAATATTACTAAGCAAGAAGACAAGATGAAAATTTGCGATATACTTTCCGTTGATAAAATCATTCCTACTCTGAAAAGCAAAGAGAAAAAAGGTGCAATTGACGAATTAATAGATTTGTTTAAAGATGACGACCGCGTAATAGATGTGGAAGAAGTAAGACACGTTGTGCACGAAAGGGAAAAAATAATGTCCACCGGCGTTGGTAAAGGATTTGCCATTCCTCACGGTAAAACGAACAGCGTTAAAGAAACCATTGCCGCATTTGGTAAAACGGAAATACCGATTGATTTCGAATCGCTTGACGAGCAACCGGTAAGATTAATTTTTCTGCTTGTGGGAAAAGAAAATATGGTGGCTTCGCACATTAAACTGCTTAGCAGAATTTCCCGTATGATGAACAGCGATCTTTTCCGCGAGAAATTATTGAACGCTAATACCGCCGAAGAAATTTACTTGATTTTTGAAGAAGAAGAAAAGAAACTTTAATAAATCGAAGTCGAAAGTTGGTTCCCGCCCTTTTGGATACCCGTGCAAATAGTTATATTTGAACCTCAGTTTATTATTTAATCAAAATTGCAAAGGAAAAATGATTAAGGCAATTACCGGCACAAAAGATATTTTGCCCGAGCAAATAAGCGAGTGGAAAAGACTTGAAAAGATTGTTGAAGAAAAGATGTCTTGTTTTAATTATAAAGAAATAAGAACTCCAACCTTCGAAGAGACATCGTTATTCAGCAGGGGAATAGGCGAAGCAACGGATATTGTAAGCAAGGAAATGTATACCTTCACGGATAGAAGCAAAACGAGCATTACCTTAAAACCGGAAATGACCGCATCGGTAGTAAGGGCGTTCATCGAACATAAATTGTCTAAAAAACAAAATTTGCACAAGCTTTATTACATATCTTCCATGTACAGGCAAGAGCGCCCGCAAGCAGGACGCTTAAGGGAATTTCACCAATTCGGCGCCGAAGCAATCGGTAGCGATAATCCTATGTTGGATGCCGAAATGATTGAACTTGCTTATGACATTCTTAAATCGTTCGGATTAAAAAATTTGGAAGTTAAAATAAATTCCCTGGGCGTTCCTTCGGAAAGGGAAAGTTATAAATCGGAATTAAAAAAATATTTAAGCGATAAATTCGATTCATTATCGGAAGATAGCAAAAAGCGTTTTGAGACCAACATCCTGAGAATATTCGACAGCAAAGACGAAAGGGATATCGAAATTATGGACGGCGCACCGAAAATATTGGATTTTCTTTCGGATGAAAGCCTGGAGCATTTTGAGAAAGTAAAAAATTATCTGACCGGAATCGGTATTGAATTTAAGGTCGATCAAAAACTTGTAAGGGGTTTGGATTATTACACGAATACAACCTTCGAAATCGTAAGCGGCAGCGTAGGATCCCAAAGCGCATTGTGCGGCGGCGGAAGATATAATTTGTTAATCGAACAATTGGGCGGACCTCCAACGCCCGCAACAGGTTTTGCGGCGGGAATGGAAAGAATTTTGCTCGCTTGTCAAAACGAAGGTTGTTCGCAAGAAGATAAATCATCGTTGGATGTTTATTTGGTTAGAATGGAACCGGCTAAAACTTCCGACGTATTCAAAATTGCCGCGGAATTGAGAAACAATAATTTGAAAACGGAACTTGATTACCTTTCCAGAAGCGTTAAAGCACAAATGCGGGAAGCAAACAGATTAAAGGCGCGCTTTGTTTTGTTTGTAGGTGGAGAAGAATTCGAAAAAGGTTATGTTGTTTTGAAAAACATGGAATCCGGTGAGCAAGAAGATGTGAAACAAGATAACCTTGATGCGATAATTAACCGTTTAAACTTAAAATGAAAAGAATTTACGGAAGGAAACCTGTTCTTGAAGCATTAAAATCGGGTGTGAATATTGACCAGATTTATGTTTTGTACAGCCAACATTCAAAACCCGTAAACGAGATTAAAAAGCTTGCCAAACGTAAAGGAATAAAGCTCTCGCAAGTTTCCCAGAAAAAATTTAGTCAACTTGGCGGAAAAGACAACACGCAAGGTGTAATAGCAATTATCGGCGAAACGGAATTTTTATCTCTCGGTGAAATTTTGGAAGAGTCGGGCAAGGTAAAAGAACCGCTTCTGCTTTTGATAGATTCGGTACAAGACCCGCATAATCTTGGAGCAATTTTAAGAACAGCCGAAGCTTCGGGTGTTAGCGGAGTGATTTTAACCAGCCGGAACACCGCGCCGGTATCGGAAACGGTTGTTAAAACTTCTGCCGGAGCGGTTTCGCACCTTAAATTATGCCGTGTAAATAATCTGGTTGATGCAATTAAAACATTAAAGAAAAACGGATTTTGGATTGTCGGTTCTGAGCTTGGCGCCGAGAAAAATTATACCGAAGTAGATTATTCGGGTCCCATTGGTTTGGTTGTAGGTAACGAAGAAAAAGGAATCAGAAAACTGGTTGCGGAAAATTGCGATTTCCTTGTGGAAATTCCAATGCAAGGAAAAATTCAAAGCTTAAACGTTTCCGTGGCAACCGGCATTTTGCTTTTCGAAATTTTGCGTCAGCGATCAGAGAAAAAAGTAATTTTATAAACCCGCCCGAATCTTTACAAACTAACGATATCGCTGTAAATAATATACGCCATCAGCATTAGTAAAATCACAAATCCTGTGTTCTGAATTGCAATTTTCACTTTGACGGGTAGCTCTTTACCAAGAATTCCTTCGATCAAAATAATAACGAAATGTCCACCGTCGAGAACGGGAAAAGGCATTATGTTGATAATAGCCAAACTCAAACTAAGCATAGCAAGGAAAAAGAGAAACGACATCATACCGGAATCTGCGGATTTTGCGGCAAACTTGGCAATTTTAACCGGTCCCCCAAAAGCCTGATTGAATTGAACCTCTCCTTTTGCAACGTTCGATACCATTGAAAAGGTTAATGCGGTATAACGGCCGATATCGCTGATTGCTTTTGTAAAAGATTCACCCAAGCTGTAGCTGTCCGAATCAACCGGACCGGTATAAATATCGGCGATGTAAACTCCTATTTTCCCTTCTTCACCCGGATTTACCGTAACTGTAACGGTATCTTTATCGTTGCGTAAAACTTTTACGGGAATATCTTGGTTTTTATGCGTGGAAATTAATTTGATTACCTCACCACTGTTTTTTACTTCAATATCGTTGATGCTCAAAAACATATCGCCCGGTTTAATTCCGCTTTTTTCCGCAGGTGAATTTTCAACTACATCTTGAATAAACGGTTTGGTAAAAGGAAGTGGCAGAAACGAATTTTCCTTAACAATTTTTTCCGAAATTAATTTGCTCGGGATGTTCAAAGTTACTTCTTGTCCGCTTCTCAACACTTTAACTTCGATGTTGTTACCGATTCCTTCTATGAAAGAAAGAGTCAGGTCGTGCCAATTTTTTACTTTATGCCCGTTCACCTCCAAAATTTTATCGCCCGTTTTGAAGCCTGCTTGTGCGGCAAGGCTTGTATCGGCAACAAACCCTATTTCCGTTGTTTTGATTATTTGTTTTCCGGTGTAAGCGTTTATTCCCCAGAATATAACAATTGTAAGCAGCAGGTTCATTAAAACACCGGCAGTAATAACGAATAATTTTTGATAAGTAGGTTTTGCCCTGAATTCGTATGGTTTGGGTTCTTCGTCGGCAAATTTTGTATCGAAGCTCTCATCGACCATTCCCGCTATTTTAACGTATCCGCCGAGAGGCAGCATACTTACCCTGTAATCTGTGTGTCCTTGCAAATCCAAATCTTTGGGTAAATTGCCGAAAGAAAATCCCGTTAATTTATTCCAACCGAAAAGTCTTTTGCCCATTCCCAAAGCAAATACATCCACACGCATTTTACATAACTTTGCGGCGGCAAAGTGTCCGAACTCGTGTACAAACACCAAAATTCCGATTGTGATAACGAAATAAATTATATAATCCATTTAATCAGATTCTCCTATATTAAATTTTTTGCAACTTCCCGGGCTTTTTTGTCGTACTCCATTACGTTTTCAAGGTTAATTTCGAACGTGTTTGGAATTTTGTTTAATGTTTTTTCGATTAACTCGGGAATTTGTAAAAAGGTTAATTCTTTTTTTAAAAATTTTTCAACCGCAATTTCATTTGCCGCATTAAGTATACACGGGGCAAGTCCGCCCTGTTCCATTGCTTCGAATGCCAGACCGAGACATTTGAATTTTTCAAAATCGGGTTCGTAAAACGAAAGTGTATGAAGTTCCGGGAAATTGGTATTAACAAAATTGCTGTACATTCTTTCCGGATAAGTTAAAGCGTATTGAATGGGTATTTTCATATCGGGCAAGCTTAGTTGTGCTTTTATCGATCCGTCGATAAACTCAACCATCGAATGAACAATGGATTGCGGATGCACCACAACATCGAGCTTTTCTTTATTAAGTTCAAACAACCAATGCGCTTCGATAACTTCGAGTCCTTTGTTCATCATTGTTGCCGAATCTATTGTCACTTTGTTTCCCATATCCCAATTGGGGTGATTTAATGCTTCTTCAACCGTAACTTTTTTAAGTTCTTCCACCGGTTTTTTGAAAAACGGACCGCCGGAAGCCGTTATAATTAATTTTTGAATGGTGTTACTTTTTTCACCTACTAAGCATTGGAAAATTGCACTATGCTCAGAATCGACCGGAATAATTTCGGCACCGTGTTTTTTTGCTAATTGAGTAACAATTTCTCCTGCGGCAACCAAAGTCTCTTTGTTTGCCAAAGCAATTCTTTTCCCCCGCTTAATTCCTTCGATTGTCGGAACCAAACCTGCAAAACCCACAAGTGATGAAACCAAAATGTCATAGTCGGTTGATTTTGTAAATTCTACTAAACCTTCCTCACCTTCCAAAACTTGAATTTTGTTACCAATACGTCTTCGTAATTCTTTTGCATTTCCCTTGTTTCTTACAACAATAAATTCCGGAGAAAATTCATTGGCTTGTTTTTCCAACAAATCTATGCTTGTATCGGCGGTAATTGCAGATATTTCGAACCGATCACGGAGCTTTCTAATTACCTCTAAAGTGTTCAACCCTATTGAGCCGGTTGAACCTAAAACGGCAACTTTTTTCATCATAATTACATTACGGATTTTAAACCTGTAATAATACTAAATTAATTTAACAAATATCATTACTTAAAAAGTGATTGCAAACAAACCGGACGGGTGATGAATTTGATATAAAATGATTTATTTAGTTGTAAATTAGCGGAAAGGGAGACACCGAGCAATGTGTTTCCGGTGAATTAAATAAGTTACACGAATAACTTTTCCAAATGTTCCAAAGCATCCATATCCAATCCGAATGTAACAGAGTCGGCGAAATTATTGAGTACAACAACAGCATTAATGCTTGCGTCTTTGTTTTCAACTTCGGCTATTTTTTCCGCAACATTTTTGTTCAAAATCATTATGTCATTGTAAAGTTCGTTTAATTTTTTCATTTCCCAGTCGGGTTCTTCGCCTTTCTTCATTATAAAATATTGGTATAACAAATACATCGAGAATATTTTGATTTCCGTTTCTTCAATGGTGGCAAAAGGAAGATGAAATTTAACAAGGGATTTTAGTTTTCCAACGATTGGGCAGCCGCTCGATGCCATGGTTAATCCGAGCAGACTGCTAACCCCGGTTTGAACATCTGCGGATTTGACATAATTACGTTCGGGAGAAACGACGGTAATTTTAACTTTCTGAAACGACGGAACGTCTTGGAAGAAAAAAATTATTCTGTTAAGATTTATTGCTACGGGACAATATTCGTGTTCGCTTTCATTTAAAGGACAGTTTGGGCATTTAAAATTTTTGAGTTTTGTCCATTCAGGTAAATTTTCCGCGGGAGGGTTTTCGAGCAACAATGTATCTTTGTGAATTTTCACTTCGAAAATTTTCTGAAATCCGTTCGAACATTCAAAAATGTATTTGTAATTTAATAAATGGTTTCCGGCATTCTCCATAGTTCTTTTCTTTCAATTTAATATTGTTACAACCACTAATTTAATGGACGAATACGGTTTTGCAACTTAAATCTGCATTTCCTTTAATCTGTTAATTGCAAGATTGTATTCGTTAATAAGTCTCTCAAAAAGCTCTGCAACGGTCGGGATATCTTTTATCAATCCGGAACCTTGCCCGGCTTCCAGCATACCGTTTTCAAAATCGCCGTCGAATATACTTAACTTCTCCCGTTTGGTTTGTAACAATTTTAACAATTCTTCTTTGGGTTCGCAGTTTTCTTCTTTTTCAAGGGCAAGCCGGCTAAAGTTGTTTTTTATTACTCTGGCAAGACTAACTTTTTTCAATATTAAAACCGTATCGTTATCTTTTGCTTCCAGAATTTTACGTTTATAATTTGGATGAGCTGAAGATTCGACGGTTGCGGCGAAACGCGTGCCTATTTGCACCCCTTCCGCACCGAGTGAAAGTGCTGCTAAAATTCCTCTGCCGTCTGCAATTCCGCCGGCTGCAATAACCGGGATTTTCAAAGCATCAACAAGCTGTGGAATTAAACTAATTGTTGTTATTTCGTCTAATCCGTTGTGTCCGCCGGCTTCAACGCCTTCTCCAACAACCGCATCACAGCCAACACTTTCCGCTTTAAGGGCAAATTTCAACGAAGGCACAACGTGAACAACTGTGATTCCGTTTGATTTCAATTTATCGATAAATTTTCCCGGATGCCCGGCTGAAGTAAATACAATTTTAACGTTTTCTTCGATTACGGTGTTGATTAAATCTTCAGCATCCCCGCGCAAAAGTGGAACATTTACACCGAAAGGTTTTTCCGTTGCTTGTTTGCATTTTCGTATATGTTCCTTTAACAAGTCCGGTTTCATGGAGCCGGAACCGATTAATCCTAATCCCCCGTTATTTGAAACTGCCGATGCTAATTTCCAACCGGAAACCCAAACCATTCCACCCTGAACTATAGGATATTTAATTCCGAATAATCTCGTAATTTTTGTTTCCATTTCCTGCCTAATATTAGGTTGAAATCTAAGTGTTATAAATTTACGCGTTTCTTTTCCGATAATCTATAAGTATTTGTTTTTGTAATCAAATTTGTATATGTTTTTATTTGGTCAAAATTTAAAGTTTTTCAAACAAAAATCTCATGAGGTATAATGTCTTATTACTTTACTTCCGAATCTGTTTCCGAAGGACATCCCGATAAAATTGCCGATGCGATTTCAGACGGAATTCTTGACGAAATATTAAAGCAAGATCCTGCGGCACGCGTTGCATGCGAGACTTACGTTACAACCGGTTTGGTTTTGGTCGGCGGAGAAATTACAACAAAAGCTTATGTTGAAATTCCCAATATTGTTAGAAATATAGTTAAAGAAATCGGATATACCGAAGCCGAATATAAATTCGATTCCGAATCATGTTCGGTTTTAAATGCAATACATTCCCAATCGCCCGATATTGCAATGGGCGTCGATAAAGGCGGAGCGGGCGATCAAGGTTTGATGTTTGGTTACGCATGTGATCAGACGCCCGAATTTATGCCGATGCCGATAGTTTTTGCTCATAAATTGGTTAAAAGACTTGCGTATATAAGAAAAAGGCGACCCCAATTAATGCCTTATTTGCGTCCAGACGCAAAATCTCAAGTTACAATTCTTTTCGACGATAATCACAAACCCGTAGCAGTTGATGCGGTTGTTGTTTCCACCCAACACGATAGCAACGTAAGACAAAACACAATCCGCAAAGATGTAATTGAACACGTAATTAAACATGTAATTCCCAAAAAATTATTAACGGAAGAAACCAAAATTTACGTTAATCCCACCGGCAAATTTGTAATTGGCGGACCGCACGGAGACGCAGGTCTAACAGGAAGAAAAATAATCGTTGATACTTACGGTGGTTGGGCTCCGCACGGGGGCGGTGCTTTTTCGGGGAAAGACCCGACAAAAGTTGATAGAAGCGCAACTTACGCCGCACGGCATATCGCAAAAAACATAGTTGCGGCTAAATTAGCCAAAGAATGTCTCGTGCAGGTAGCTTATGCAATTGGCGTTCCGGAACCTGTATCGATTCACGTGGACACTAAGGGAACCGGAATAGTTTCCGACGAGCAACTCGCCGGAATGATTCGGGATGTTGTTGACCTTACTCCACTCGGTATAATAAAAAGATTAAAATTACGCAGACCGATTTTCAGAAAAACTGCCGCATACGGTCATTTCGGAAGAAACGAAAAGGAATTTACTTGGGAAAAACTCGATTTGGTACCGGAATTCAAAAAGTATTTTAATCACAAAGGAAAATAAAATGGATAAAGAATTATTGGAAAAAGAAAATCAAACAATAAAATTTAAAGTTAAGGATATTTCCCTGGCGGATTGGGGAAGGAAAGAAATTAATCTTGCAGAAAAAGAGATGCCCGGATTAATGGCATTGCGTGAAAAATACGGTAAAGAAAAACCATTGCGCGGTGCTAAAATTACAGGCTCATTACATATGACAATCCAAACCGCCGTGTTAATCGAAACACTGGTAGAGCTGGGTGCTGAAGTCCGGTGGGCAAGTTGCAATATTTACTCGACTCAAGACCATGCGGCGGCGGCAATAGCAGAAAGGGGAATTCCCGTATTTGCATGGAAAGGAGAAACATTGGAAGAATATTGGTGGTGTACCGAGCAAGCTTTAACCTTTCCCGATGGCAGCGGTCCCGATTTAATCGTGGACGACGGCGGCGACGCAACATTAATGATTCACAAAGGCGTGGAAGCCGAAAACGATCCTTCCGTTTTGGATGTTGAAACCGAGACAGAAGACGAAAAAGAACTTTACAAAAGGTTGAAACTAACCTTGAAAGAAAATCCGACAAAATGGCAAACAATTGCAAAAAACGTAAAAGGTGTTTCCGAAGAAACAACTACCGGAGTTCATAGGTTGTATCAAATGAAAGAAGCCGGAAAATTATTATTTCCCGCTATTAACGTTAACGATTCCGTTACCAAATCCAAATTCGATAATTTATACGGATGCCGCGAATCGCTTGCCGACGGAATAAAAAGGGGTACCGATATTATGGTTGCCGGCAAAAATGTGGTTATTTGCGGTTACGGAGACGTTGGAAAAGGCTCTGCTCAATCGATGAAAGGGTTCGGCGCAAACGTGATTGTTACGGAAATTGATCCTATTTGTGCTCTTCAAGCCGCCATGGAAGGATTTCAAGTGAAAACCGTGGAAGATGTTTTGGATATCGGCGATATTTTTGTTACTACAACCGGAAACAAAGACGTAATCAGAATCGAACATATGGAAAAAATGAAAGACGGCGCAATCGTTTGCAATATCGGTCACTTCGATAACGAAATTCAAGTCGATCAATTAAAAAACTATCCAGGAATTAAACGAATAAATATTAAACCGCAAGTCGATCAATATGTTTTCCCCGACGGGCATTCGATAATTTTGCTTTCCGACGGAAGGCTAGTAAATCTGGGGAACGCAACCGGACATCCGTCTTTTGTAATGAGTAACTCGTTTACCAACCAAACGCTTGCACAAATTGAGCTTTGGCAAAATAAATATGAAGTGGATGTTTACAGATTACCGAAACGCCTTGACGAAGAAGTTGCGCGTCTCCATTTGGAAAAACTTGGAGTTAAACTTACAAAGCTAACAAAAGAACAAGCCGAATATATCGGCGTTCCGGTAGAAGGTCCCTACAAACCGGATCATTACAGATATTGATCGGGTATATATTTTGGGTTGGGGTTGTCTCAGAAGTTTCGTGCTATCCCGAAAACTTTCGGGATAGCATTTCATTGTATTTTTAGATCCCGCAACCATCCGCCAATGGCGGGCGGGATGACATGTTCTGTTCGTTGTCATGCTGAACTTGGTTCAGCATCTGGTTCTCCCACTTAGATCCCGAAACGAGTTCGGGATGACGATTTTTAAGTTTTGAGACAGCCTTTTTATAATTCGTCGGGATCGATTTCTATTTCTTCTTCCGAGACTTCCAATGCGTGAACATCCCAAACTTCTTCCGTAGCCGGTTTTCTTTTAATTCCAAGTGTTTCCGTTAAGAAAGAAATTTCGCTTCCGTAAAACCATATTTTAAACCAAAGCCGGAACAACACAAAAACCTGTTGAACCGTGACTACAATCAAAAAACTGCTTTTGGAAACTATTGTGAAATGTTGGGAAAAAATAAAGTATGCAATTAAAGCTAAGACCGGAAAGACAAGCAGCAAAATATAAAGGAAAATTACCTTGAAAAAATATTTTAAGAAAAACTTAAACGACAACCAAAAAGAGACGAACGCTTTGCGGGATTCGTTTACAACCATCATTATTTTTGCGTAATCGGTAATCAGCATAACAATTGCAGCTAAAATCAAGTGGATTGCGGCGCCGGTAATAAAAGTATAAACCAGCGTTATTTCCGATTCGGCGGTTTCGCTCAACGAATCTAAATAAGCAAACAAAGGAACATAAATAATAAGAGCAATAACCGCTTGAACGAGAAACGAGAAAAAAGTCAATCTGAAAAAGGGTAAAACGTAATTTCCGCAACCAGCAAAAAATTCTTTTAACGAAAAATTATTTTCTTCGTCGTAAATAATATGAATTATTCCGCCGCTCAAGAATACTCCGAAGAACAAATAAAACACCGAAAGCCAAATTCCTATTGAAACAAATGGTTTTATGGCTTTTCCCGAATGTTGAATGAAATCCGAGTAAACAGTGAGATCGAAATCTTTTAGCAGCGGATAAACCGACATTGAAAAACCGGTTTCCTTTTTCAAAATTCCGAAGAAAGGAATAACGACAACAAATGAGAAAATCAGCAAAAGTATGTACAGCAAAGCTGTCATCCTTTTGGAGTTCCAAGCGGTTTTTAATCCGTTAAAATATGATTTTAAAACGTTCATTTTATGCTCTGAAATTTTTTGTTAACAAATTAAAACAGCATCGTTGCGGATACCATTAAGTTTTCCAACCAAAACAAAACTTTGGATGCATATTTCCAAATTACCGAAGTCCGGGGCTTTGAGTTCAAACTGTTGTTTTTCAAGTTAATTTCCATTACAAGTTTATTTTCGGGATCCAATTTTGCCCAAACGATTTTATGCGGTTTTTCGTATTCGAAGATTTTATATCTTCCCTTCCCGTTCCAGTGTTCTAATTTTTCGAATCCGTTCGAAAAGTGAACCAAGATTTCAACGGGCATTTGTATTTCGCCGAGCCGCTCAACGTATAATTTGGATTTATACCACGTTGAATCTTTTGTGATTTTATTGTTGTTCAGCGTATCGGCGGGATTGTCGAAAATTCCTTTGTCTTTCTTAACTTTAACGTTCCTAATCCAAGAAAGTTTATAATCGCACACACCGGTTCCGTATAAAACCTGGTCGAAATACCAATTCATATTTTCGCCGAATTTATTTCCGTGTTTCTTTTTTACAATTTCGTTTACAACGGCAATAAAATCTTTTCCGTCGGGGTGTTTAAATCTCCAACGTTTGTAATAGGTTTGCATTATTTCGTCCATGGTTTCCGTGCCGATCAATCTTTCCAGCATCGTCATCCATGTTGCCGTTTTACTGTAAGTGAAAGTCGAATAACCGTACGGAAATTTCCAAGCCGGTGTGGCGGTCGGTGCAACTTTGGGGTTGTTCATTCCCACATATCCAGCACGTATGAATTCAAAATCGCCCGCGTGAAAACCGAAGAAATCAATTGCGGAAGTTTTTTCGCCGTAATAATGATCCATTATACGCGCTTCGAGATAAGTATTGAACCCTTCGTCCAACCATGCTTCTTCGAATTCGTTGGTGGCAAGTAAACCCATAAAGTAATTGTGCCCGAACTCGTGAACGGTAACCGATTCGATGAACCTGACGTTTTCCGGAACACCCCAGAACGTGAAGGTAGTAAAAAATGTCGGGTATTCCATTCCCCCTACGGCGCCGGCGTAGTAAGGCGGATCGACAATCGTAACTGTTGTGTAAGGGTATTCGCCAACGTGTTTGGCGTAATATTCCAGTGCATTTTTAACTGCGGAAATCAATCTTCCGGAATGTGCCGAATGTTCGGGTTGCACCATTGCTTTGATTTTTACGTGATTCCATTGGTCGGTGAAAATCTTATATCGTTTGGAAGCCGTCCATGCAAAATCGACAACGTCTTCGGCGTAATAATTTACCGTTTTTGTTCCGTCGGTGTTAAGCTTTGTTTCTTTTTCGATTCCCGTTGCACCCGTAACATATTCTTTCGGCAAAGTAATTTTAACATCGTAATTTCCGAAGTCGGCGTAGAATTCGGTATTAGCATGATATTGGTGACAATTCCATCTGCCTTCCGTTGCGTGCCGTTCGCCGGGAATTTCGTATACGCCGATTTTGGGGAACCATTGTGCCACCAGAAAATAATCGCGCACATAACCCGAACGCGCTACCGCTTTTGGTAATTTTGTTTGAAAGTCAATTTCCAAAACAATGGTTGAATCCGGCAAAACCGGATTTGTCAGTGGGACGCTTAAAACCGTTTGATCGTAAATATTATCGTCATCGGGTTGAATATATTTCATGCTTCCGGTAAGATTGTTTTCCGAATTGTCTTTAATGCTTAGTATTTTAACCCAACCCCATTCGTTTTTTTTCTTTTTCTTATTGCTTCCGCCTCTGAATCTGTGACCGCCTTCTTTATAAAAAGTGGATTTTGTGTTTTTGAATGCATTCATATACATGTGAAATCTTAATTCCCTAATCGTATCTTGCGAAACGTTTCTCCACGTGAGAATTTCTTTTCCCTCGATTGTTTTTGTTTCCGGGGTTAAGCGAACATCCATTTTGTAATTGGCAATTCGCTGACTTAAAGGCTCGTCGGAAATTGTCGGGCGGGTTTGGGCTGCTATAAAATTTGCAATTAAAAACACACCGAAAATTATTTTTAATCTCATTGTCTTTCCGCTAAAATTGTTTTTTAATTTAAGAGCAAAATTTTTCTAAAGGAAAAAGTATTTATCGAATTTGACGTTTGAATCCATAAAGAGTTCCGAATTTTCTTATGATAAGAGAAGAGTAAAAAACGACCGGATACAAAATCAAATTACGAATTTTATGGATGAATTGAAATGAAAAATTAGAAGCCCGGTTTGTAAGAAACCTGAGTTTACAAATAGTTTTGATTTCATACTGACGAATTGATTTCGGATTTTGCCAATCCAAACGGATGCGGACAATTAACTTTTACAACAATTAAGTTTTAAGACAAGCATACTTATCGTTGGTGATTAAAAATTTTATAAACAAAAAAGCCGGTCTGCGTTTGTACAAACCGGCTTAAATTAAGTAATTTAAATTTTATTGAAGAGTAACCGGCACGGATTTAACAACTTCGGAGATTAGTAAAAATTGTTTACCGCCGCTTGCAGCAAACGAATATTTATATTTTACTACTTGAAGAAGAACTTTGCCGCTAAAGCCGCTTAATGCCGAAGCGGGAATTGTGAATGAACCGTTGTTTGGAACTTCTTGCTTGACATAAGGATCGGCATTTCCGTCCATTCCGACTAATACAAACAACATTTTTTCGTTATCGGATTGACCCGACCAGCTGACTTCGAGTCCCTCAGCTTTATTTACTACCGAATCTGCGGAAGGGCTTAATACTTCAAAATCGCTGGGACTTTCTACACCGGCGCTGAATGCGGATATTCCGCCGCCGCCCGAAACTTCCCAATTATGTTCCGAACCGTCGAATTCTACATTCGATAAGCTTTCGAAACTACCGAGACTTGGACTCATATAATAAACTTTTCCATCGTATTCCGATTTCCCAAGCTCGTTTCCGTTTACCGATACGGTTCCCGCATCTTCTTCGTTACCGAAACTTGCAAATCCCATTACAACACTTGCAGAAGGTAAACCTTCCGCGGCTTGCACGTCAAATTTTATTGTTGAAAGAACCCCGCCTAATTCAGCGTCGTCGCCAATTTGGGGAATAGGTTGACCTGTTTTATTGGATACAACGGAATTTCCGTTTCCGTTTTGCTGGATATCTAAAGGATTTTCTAACTTATCGCATGAAATTAAAAACAGAGTTGAAATAAACAAAAATAGTGAGAAAACGAGTTTTCTGTTTAACATAAATACTCCTTGGAATATGAATTAATTTAATAAGTGAATTTTACGCACTATCGAAATAACCGGATAAATTTTTAGCTAATTAATATTTTGTGTGATTTATATCACATTCGTTCAAATGAAGCTAACAAGCTCAGTGCCAGTTGCTTTGTAAAAAGAAAGTTTGGAAAACAGCCTGTTTTTGGCTATTTAAAAAGAAATGTAACGGTTTTGATGAATCATATTGAGAAAATACTGTTCGATTTGATATCGAAAAACCCGTAGATTTTCATATAAGGATTTTGGTCAACGCATCAAAATTTTAGATCATTTGCGTTTTCGCCGTCTGCTAAATCCGGACAATATAAATCTTTCATTGGAAGATTTTATTGCTGTTCGCTTTCCAAAAGAATAAAATCCGCCATTACGTGTCCCGTTTCTTCAAGATTCGGATCGTCTATTTTTAGATTTTTTGGTCTTTTCTTGTCTTTGTCATCGCCGCTAATGCCAAGAATTTTTTTACGGGCTTCTTCCCTCATTTTTTTCTTTTTGTCGTTTTTTTCTTTTTCCGCCCGTCTAACGCTTTCCAACAAGGAATATTTTTTCTTTTTCTTGTTTTCCTTGTACTCTTTAATATCTTCCAAAATGTATTGAAATTCCGGTTCGGTTTTTATTCTGCGTTCATGTTCTTCCGTCAGCTTCGGAATGAACGGGGAAAGGTCGGCATATTTTGTGTATCGCGTGGGTGAAATCCTATCCCATTCCAATGCGCTCGGATTCGAACTTTCGCCGAATTCGTCAGGATCGATTGGGGTCGGGAATTTGATATCGGGAATTACTCCCATGTTTTGCGTGCTGCTTCCGGTAATCCGGTAGAATTTAGCGATTGTAAGTTTCAATTCGCCTGCTTTTCCGTCAATTGCGGGAAGAAATCTTTTCAAATCAATTAAATTTTGAACTGTTCCTTTCCCGTAAGTCTGTTCGCCCAGAACCAAACCCCTGCCGTAATCTTGAATGGCTGCGGAAAAAATCTCCGATGCGGAAGCGCTGAACCGGTTAACCAAAACTCCGAGCGGACCGCTGTAAGCAATGGACGGATCGGTATCTTTTCCGATATCTATTTTACCGTTGGAATTACGTACTTGAACAACGGGACCGAGTTTAATGAATAATCCGGTTAGCGAAATTGCTTCGTCTAGCGCTCCGCCGCCGTT
This sequence comes from Melioribacteraceae bacterium, assembly GCA_027030245.1. Classification (GTDB taxonomy): domain Bacteria; phylum Bacteroidota; class Ignavibacteria; order Ignavibacteriales; family Melioribacteraceae; genus BMS3ABIN04. The sequence continues at coordinate 63,962 of JALVFE010000023.1, read as the reverse complement.
ATTTCGTAAATCGATTACAACCGCATCGACACTGTCTTTTAATTCGTTCAATAGCTTCTTTACGTCTCGTGTGGTGCTTCTGTAATCTTCAATACCTTTTCTTTTCGCTTCGAAATCGATATAAAAACTTGGAATTTTAATCACACCGATTTTGAATTTCCTTCCTTCTTCTTCTATTTCCACAATCTCTTTTTTAGCTGCTCTCTCTTCAAGTTTAACTTTATCGCGAACCAAAGAAATTGTATCGGTGGCAACATCCGCCGTGCTTCCCGCTTCTATAATTGCCAAACGGACTATTGTTCCTTTTTTCCCTCTTATTTTCTGAACAACGTCGTCTATGCGCCAGCCGATTACATCTACCAATTCACCGTCTTCGCCTTGACCGACCGCAACTATTTTATCGTCCGGATGTAACAAACCGCTTTTGTATGCGGGTCCGCCGGGAATAATTCTAACTACCTTTGTGTAATCGCCGTCTTGCTGTAGCAAAGCTCCGATTCCTTCGAGCGAGAGTTTCATTCTGATATCGAAGTTTTCCGATTCACGTGGCGAGAAGTAAGCTGTATGCGGATCGATTGCATTGGCAAAAACGTTCATAAATAAATCGAAAACATCTTCCGATTTGTAACGCAAAATAGCCTTTTGATAATTCTGATAGCGTTTGGTTAAAGTTTCTACGATTTTATCCCACTCTTTTCCGGTGAGTTTTAAATTTAACGCTTCGTGTTTCAAGCGTTTTCGCCAAAGTTCGTTGAGTTCCGTTTCCGTGCTTGCCCAATCTTTTTCCGAGCGGTCGGGTTCGTAATATTCGTCAATAGTAAAATCAAATTCTTTTTTAAGCCGATCGAAAACATAATCCATCCGTTCATTCAAGCGTTTTTTGTAAACATTAAAAATTTCGTAAGGCGGATCGAGTACTCCGTCGTAAAGAAAATCGTCAATTTTATCATGGTATTTACGGAATTTTTCCACATCGGTTTTAAGGAAATACATTTTATTATAATCGAGCGCATCTATGTAATTGTCGAATATAATTTCCGAAAGGGAATCGTTTATTTGAACGTTTCTGTAATGATAACGCGAAAGGATTTTTGTGATTACCATTTCAATTTTAGGAAAGTATTCCTTCGGTTGGAGAACTTTATTGGTATCCAATTCAACGGATGTATCATCAGCTAAAGTTTCGGAAGACTTAACATCGCAACTGGAACTTGTGATGAAAATGAAAAGAAGAATTATTAAAAATCTCATGTATTTACCGTTTGTTTTTTTATATTACAAAATTAGTAGCAATTAGTTTCACGAAATTATGGTATTTTAACTATAAATCTAAGAAAATGTTTACACAATATTAAGCTCAAAGTGGATTTAGAAAAAGTAAGGGAGTATTGTTTATCTAAAAAAGCGGCTAACGAAAGCATGCCTTTCGATGAAGACTCGCTTGTTATTAAAGTCCACAATAAAATTTTTTGCATTTTGAACATGAAATTTCCCTATTCAATCAATTTAAAATGCGAACCGGAACTTGCACTTGAGCTGCGGAACGATTATGAAGGAGTTTCACCCGGTTACCACATGAATAAAAAACACTGGAATACCATACTTCTTGATTCGGATATTCCGGAGAAGTTGATAAAAGTTTGGATCGACAACTCTTATAATTTGGTGGTAAAGAAACTTCCCAAACATTTGCGGGAAAATCTGATTTAAATTAACCCAATGAAATTTCGGGTTCAATTTTCACTTCAGTTTTAATCGAATTTGAAATAAGGCACATATTTTTTGCTTTATACAGAATGCGTTCGGCTCTTTCCAAATCTTTTTCAAGTTCAACTTTAACAACCGGACGGATTACGATTTCGGTGAACATATACTTGTTATCCGTTTTTTCCATTTTGCCCGTTGCCGCAGAAGAATAATGAACCAGGCTCACTTTGGAATTTCTGGCGATGGCAGTGAATGTGGTCATCAAACAAATTTCAACTGAAGCGACGAAAAGATGTTCCGGAGTCCATGTATCCGGCACACCGAAAGGAAAATCTGTCGGCGAAGCAACTTCCAGTTCCGGAAAACCGCCGGAACGCAAAATTCCCAGCGAACCTTCTTGCCATTGTAATTTGGTTGAGTATGTATATGAATCTTTTAACAATTTTATCTCCGGTTAAAAATGAAATGTTTATTCGTCTTCGTCTTCTTTTAATCCGAGAAAGTCTAATAATTTATTATGACTTTCTTCCGGTAATTGAACATTATACTGTTTGTAGAATTGAATTGTGGATTCGATGGTTTTGAAGTAATTGCGGCAATTCTCGCAATTATCGAGATGATCCTTAATTTCCACGCACTTCGGCGACTCGAGATCTTCGCCAAGTGTTTCGCAAAGATGATGCATTACCTCTTTGCACGTTATTTTATTTTTTTTATTCTTGGAATGCTGCATTTAACTCATTCCTTAAAAATGCCCTTGCTCTGTGCAAACGCGATTTAACCGCCGGAATGGAAAGGTTTGTCATCTTTCCGGTTTCCTCGGTAGAAAATCCTTCGATGTCCCTCAACATAAAAACAATTCTGTAATCGTAAGGTAATTTTTTAATAGCGTCGTCCAAAATTTTCTTTAATTCGTTATTCTCGGTTACTTTGTCGGGGGTAATTTTCCAATCGGCAACGTTTTTTTCTTCGATTATTCCGTCGTCATCCTCAAGCGATGTAAAACCCCTCACTTTTTGCGAACGTGCAAGCATCAAACAATGATTTGAAACAATTGTATAAAGCCATGTAGAGAACTTTGAATTACCGCTGAACTGATGCAAAGATTTAATCATACTTAAAAATGTTTCTTGCATCGTATGTTCGGCACGCTCTTTGTCTCTGCAAATTTTGAACGCAAAGTTATAAACCGTTTGCTCGTATCTTTTTACAAGTTCGGTCAGAGCCTTATTATCCCCGTTCTTCGCTTTTTCAATTAATTCCAGATCGTTCATTAAATTTGATGATGGTTATAAAAAAAAGATTCAATATGGGTTTTTACAAAAGTAATTTAAAAACGAGACCAAATTTAACATAATAAAGCATATATTTCCATTCATGCGTTTTTTATGGTTGTAAAATAATTTGCCAACACATGTAAAACGTTTTTGAAACCAATGTTTTCTTTGGTCGCAAGAATATTTTGATTGTTCCAAAACAGGACGGTTAGTCCGTGTCAGGTTATAAGATTTATTCCAAATTTTTGTTTTTTCTTGCGTTTTAAGTTATAAATAATCAAATTTAAGAATAATTAATAAGCTTTTGAGTAAAAGTACGGTTCAGTATTTTTGCGGGGTATTAACAAGTAAATACAAGTCAAATGGAAAATCAATTATTAAACGCGCTGGCGAGCAACAAACTTTTCGAAAACGTCGACTTATCCAAATTCGATTTAAGTGAGATCAACGGTGAAATAGTTACTTTGCAAGAGGGCGAAATTTTGTACAAAGAAGAAGATCGCACGGAAGGAATTTATCTTGTGGTAGGCGGAGAGGTTAATGTTTTAAGAAGGAAAAATGTAGAGAAAACCATATCGAATGTTTTCGGTCCCAACGAATTTTTCGGAGAGGAAGAATTTTTACAGGAAACCGAAAGAGAAACAACAGCCGTTGCAATAGCGGATTCTTATCTCATTAAACTCAGCAGATCCGAAGTTCAAAAATTAATAGATATAGATCACACAATTGCTATTAATTTGTCAATCAACACCCCCGTTGATGATTCGAATTACGTTGAGGAATTTGTCGACGAAAAACTTGTGGAAAATTTTCTTGATGAAGCAATAGAAGATAACGAAACGGTAGTAGCGGATGTTGAAATGGAACCGTTGGAATCGGAAGACTTTGTTGATGAAATCGTTGAAGATCAACTTTTGGAAAAAGAACTCTCCGAAACAGATATGGACATTTCGGAAAGCATCGCCGAAAAAATAGGAGAATTGAAGGACGAAGACGAAACATTGGATGATTTGGACGACGACGAATTCTTGGAAGAAAAGTTAATTAACGCCGCAAAAGAAATGGTCGAAGAATCCTCCGGCTCCAATGTGTTTTCCGGAAATTTACAAGAGGAAAATGAAATGAACGATGAAAACAATAATATTGAAAATGAAGATAGCAAGGAAGATTTTTCAAACGAAAATTTATCTGATGTAAACGAAGTTGAAAATTTGTTGGACGATTTGGAAAAACATGAAGAAAATGAACCTTCGGATGATTTGGTGGACCATTCCCAAGTTGAAGAAAGTCTCGCTTCCGAAAACGAATTTAAAACCCGCGAAGGAGGACCTACAATGACAAATGAAAAATTTGAAATGATAATCAAGGCCGCGCAATTGGTTAATTCGAATATTAAATTGGACGATGTGTTAAAAAATATTGTGGACGTTGCTCTGGATTTGACGAATGCCGATAGAGGTACACTTTATTTGGTTAATAAAGATAACAACGAACTTTGGTCGAAGGTACTCACTGGAGAAGGTGTTAAGGAAATTAAACTTAAGTTCGGCGAAGGTATTGCCGGATGGGTAGCCGAACACGGCGAAACGGTTAATTTGGAAGATGTCCATGGAGATCCACGGTTCAACCCTTCGGTCGATAAAGAAAGTGGTTACGAAACAAAATCCATGCTTTGTTTTCCCATACGGAACAAACGCGAGGAGATAGTAGGAGTACTACAATTGCTAAACAGCATGAACGGAAAATTTTCCGAAGAGGACGAATGGTTTTTAAGCGCTTTGTCTAATCATGCAGCTATTGCCCTTGAAAACGCATCGCTTGTTGAAAGACTTCTGGAAGCAGAGCGTGAATCTTCGCTTGGTAAAATGGGAAGCTTTATCGGGCAAGACTTAAAGAAACCTATCCTTGTTAGCAAAAGATATGCCGAACATTTAAGTAAAAAACAATTGCCCAAAGATGCGAAACAAGTAGTCGATATGCTTGTAGAACAATTAAATCAAGTCTCCGATTTAGTTATGACCACTTCCAGCTTTACGGAAGGAAATTTTATTTTGAGAAAGGAAGTGTTAAATTTAAATGATTTGATAAATGATTATTCCAATAAAATAGAACCGTTCTTGCGCGCAAAAAATTGCACACTCGTAAAAGATTTGGATAAAGATGCTTTCATTAAAGTAGATTCCAAAGAATTTTACCAAAGCTTTTACCACATTTTGAAAAACGCGGTTGAAGCGCTGCCTGACGGAGGAAATATTTGGCTTACCACAAAACACATGACCGATAAGGTTGCTATTTCCTTTGAAGATAAAGGCGTTGGAATAGAAAAAGAAAACTTACCGAAAGTGTTTGAACCGCTTGTGTCTTTTAACAAACCCAGCAGTTCCGGTTTGGGTCTGTCGATTGCAAAGAAAATCGTGGAAGACCACGGCGGAACAATTTCTATTGACGCAGCGCCCGGCGAAGGAACAACCGTTACTATTGTTTTGCCTCTTGCCTCGCAGAATGATTGATATTCTAAATGCGGTATCAGCTTATAACCGTTTTGGGTCCGACTGCCGTTGGTAAAACCCAACTTGCCGTTAAGCTTGCATACCGGTTTAACGGTGAAATAATCTCTGCCGATTCCCGCCAAGTTTATAAACGAATGGATATTGGAACGGGTAAAGATTTATCCGAATATTTTTACAAAGGGAAACAAATCCGTTATCATCTAATCGATTTGGTTGAACCGGCTGAAGAATTTAATCTCTTTTTATTTCAAAAAAAATTTTTCGAAGCTTTCAACGAAATAATTTCCAAAGGGAAAATCCCGTTTCTTGTCGGTGGAACCGGATTGTATTTAAGCTCCGTTTTACAAGGCTATAATTTACCCGAAGTTGAATTCGACGAAAAAAGAATTGCCGAATTAAAGAAAATCGATATTGAAACTTTGCGAAAAAAATTACTGAGCTTGAATCCGAATTTACACAACAAAACCGATCTTCAAAATATCGACCGGCTGGTTAAAGCAATAATTATAGCGGAGAAGCGCCCGGCAAACTTAACGGACGAAAAACGGCGGGTAAGCTCACTCGTTATCGGTATTAAAGTAGAAAACAAAATTTTACGTAAACGTATAGAAGAAAGACTCGAAAGGAGATTGAAGGGGGGAATGATCGAGGAAGTGGAAAATTTGCTTGCAGAAGGAATTACCCATGAAAAACTCCGCGCGTTCGGATTGGAATACAAATATGTTTCAATGTATTTGCAAAAGGAAATTAACTATAACGATTTATTTCAGAAATTGAGCACCGCAATTTATAAATTTGCCAAACGTCAAATGACGTGGTTCAGGAAAATGGAAAGGGAAGGGGTGAAAATCAATAGGATTGAAGGAGCCGATTACGAAACAGCAAAGCAATTAATTGAAACGGAATTTTTTGAAAAATGAAACTATCCGGTAAAAACATATTAATTACGGGCGCTTCGAGCGGAATAGGCAAAGCTCTTGCGGAAAAACTTGCTAAACGTAATAATCTGATTTTAATCGCGCGGAATTTGGAAGCGCTTGAAAAATTTAAAGCTGAAAATACTGCCGGGAGTTTTAAAATATTAACGGTAAAGTGCGATGTAAGTAAAAAACCGGATGTGGAAAAAGCGTATTCTTTTATTAAAGAAAATTCCGGTTTTGTTGATATTGCAATTTTAAACTCCGGCGTGTCATACAGAATGAAAGTGGAAAAATTCGATTCCGGTTTAGCAGAAGAAATCTTCGGCACTAATGTATTCGGTATTATTTATTGGGTCGAGCAGTTAATTAAAGATTATATCCCAAACAAGAAAGGAACAATTGTCGGTATTTCGAGTCTTGCCGATAACCGCGGATACTCCGGCAGCAGTTTTTACAGCGCAAGCAAAGCCGCCGCATCGATTTATTTGGAAGGTTTAAGAATCGAATTAAAAAAATATAATATTAAAGTAATTACGGTAAAACCGGGTTTTGTAAAAACTCCGATGACCGACAAAAACCGGTTCCCCATGCCTTTTCTTATGCAGCCGGATAAAGCGGCGGACTATATCATTAAAGGAATAGAAAAAGGGAAAAGAGTATTTTCCTTCCCGCTTCCGATGTCGGTAATTGTTAAAATTCTCGGTTTATTACCTTCGGCAGTTTATGAATATTTGGCGTCTAAAAACAAGTACGAATGAGATTAGAAGAATACGAACATATTATTTGGGATTGGAACGGAACGCTTTTCGACGATGTTGACCTTTGCGTTAACATTATAAACGGCGTTTTAAAAAGAAGGGGGTTGCCGCAACTAACGGTGGAAAAGTATAAATCCATTTTTACCATCCCGGTGGAAAATTATTATATCGCCGCCGGATTCGATTTTTCTGTAGAACCTTTTGAAAAGGTTGGGAAAGAATGGATGGACGAATACGAAGAAAGAAAATTGGAAAGCGGATTGAGCAAGGGCGCCATGGAAATGCTGAATTATCTTAAAGGAAAAGGGATTAAACAATCAATTTTATCCGCGTATAAACAAGATACTTTAAATGCGGTTGTTGATCACTTCGGAATACGGGAATATTTCGAATTCATTATCGGCTTAAATCACATTTACGCAACAAGCAAAATAGATTTGGGTCGCGAGCTGATAAAGAAAATTGGCGCATCCCCGGAAAAAACATTGCTCATCGGCGATACCGTTCACGATTTTGAAGTAGCAAACGAAATAGGCGCCCGCTGCGTTTTGCTTGCCGGCGGACACCAATCCCGCGAAAAATTAAGCCGCTGCGGTGTGCCCGTGTTTAATTCGTTAACCGACTTGATGAACAACCGCTAATTATTTTTTCTTCAGTTTGTTTTTGAAAATCTTTTTGAACTTTTCTACTTTCGGAGTAATTACAAAACTGCAATAAGCCTGATCCGGATTAAGTTCATAATAGTTTTGATGATAATCTTCCGCTTTGTAGAAATGCTTAAACGGTGAGATTTCGGTAACAATCGGATCGGGAAAAATTTTAGCTTCGTCAAGTTTCCGTTTGTATTGTTCCGCCAATTCCTTTTGCTTTTCGTTATGATAAAAAATTACCGAACGGTATTGCGTCCCAACGTCGTTGCCTTGGCGGTTTAAAGTTGTTGGATCGTGAGTTGACCAAAACACTTTTAAAAGTTCGTCGTAAGAAATAACTTCCGGATCGAATGTAATTTGGCATACTTCGGCGTGACCTGTGGTGCCGGACGAAACTTGTTTGTAAGTCGGATTTGGAACCGTTCCCCCGGAATAACCCGAAACAACATCTATAACGCCCTCCAATTGTTCGAAAATTGCCTCGGTGCACCAGAAACATCCCGAACCGAATGTGGCTTTTTCAAATTTATTTTCATTCATATTCTTTTCCGTTTTTTGTTCCGTATTTTTTGATTGAGCGATAACTAAAAAGTTAGCGAGCAGAAAAATAATGAAAATTGTAATCAGTTTATTTAACATTCCTTTTACTCCTTCTTTAATTTTACGCAAGTTATACAGAGAATTCGTTTTATTCAATGCAAAAATTAATATCCCGCATTAGCAAATCGGGTTTATTAAAAAATAATATTAAAAGTTATGAATATAAAAGTATTAACGTGGTGATTTGAGAACCTTGCCAATTTTCCTAAGTTCCCTGTAAAGTTGTTGGGCGGTGATAATTCCGGTTTTACTGATTTTTAAATCCGCATAATTTAATGCTTCGGCAATCCACGTGTTGCATGTATGAAACACATGATATTTTAGATTCGATTTGAAAAAAATAATTTGTCCTCCGTTCTTTTCCGAAGCAATAACATAGTTGCCGTGGTCATTTGTTGTTAATGATTTGTCAATAAATTCAAGCAGTTTTGAAAATTGTTTTTCGGAGAGACTTAGTTTGACCGCAAAATCGCTTATATCGATTAGATATTTTATATCGGAATAAATTCCCGAAATTCTCACCACGCTTGACGTTGGGAAGAAAAGCGCTTTTAATCCCAGCAAAATATTGATACCGGGATTTTGATAAAAATCTTCGTCGCCCCAACCGATATCGGCAAATTTATATTTTTCGAAGTATCTAAGAACGTTTAATTTGGAAACAGTAAAGCTGTCGATCTTTAACGAAATTCCCATATGCCAAGCTGTTTTAATCAAATAGATATCATTGGAATTTTGTGAAAAATTTTGATTGAAAATCCCAACACAAAAGAAAACACAAATTCCCAGTTTTAATTTTATCATTTTACTTGCTCTCGATTACTTGAATTCATTTTATAAAAATTGCACTAGAAACTCAAAAACATTTGACATTTATAAAATATTTGGATAGGTTGTCTTAAATTTCACAAAAGAAAGGGAAAACCAAATGAAAACTAACAGAATATTAACAGCAACGCTGTTCATCAGTTTGTTATTTACTTCATTTACTCTTTTTGCACAAGAAGAACATCCGATGAGCCCGGAGCAAAAAGCCTGGATGAATTACATGACGCCAGGTGAAATGCATAAGTTATTGGCTAAGTTCGCCGGTACTTGGAAAACCGAATCGAAATTTTGGCAACAACCCGGCGCGGAACCGGCGGTATCGGAAGGGACGGCGGAAGTGGAATCCATTTTAGGCGGTCGTTATCTGAAATCCACATTGCACGGAAAGGTAATGAATATGCCCATGGAAGGAATAGCCTTGGACGGTTACGATAATGCTTTGGGGAAATTCAAAAGTGTATGGATTGATAACATGGGAACAGGTATATCAACTGCGGTCGGCACATACGATAAAAAGTCAAATTCCATAAAGTATTCCGGTTTTGCCGTTGATCCGGTTTCGAAAAAAGAAGTCCCTTTCAAATCGGTAGTGAAATTTGTTGACGAAAACACACAGTTGTTTGAAATGTATATGGAGCAAGACGGCAAGGAATTTAAGAGTTTTGAAATAGTTTACAAACGTGTAACCGGCAAGAAATAAATAAAGAAAGTTTTACGAAGTTTTTACGTTACCCTGCAGAAATTATTTATGGGGAATTTGTTATTTGGGATTTATTTAACTGTCATTCCGTCCGCCTCCGGCGGATCGTTTCGGGATCTAAAGGGAATCCGTAATTTTAATCAGATGCCGAACCAAGTTCGGCATGACACATTCCATAACATTGTGAGGAACGTGTTATCCCGTCTGCCTTCGGCGGATTGCTTATTAACATGTCATTCCGAACTTGTTTCTGAATCTAAAAATGAATTCGTAATTTAAATCAGATGCTGAAATAATCCGCTTGCAGCGGACAGCATGACATGGGAAACCCACTTTCTGCGTACAGCATGAGAGATAAAGACTCGTCATCCCGAACTCGTTTCGGGATCTAAAAGGAACTCTCCATTTCTTCCCCCAAACGCCGTAGGCGTGGCATATTTATAGAACAAGCATTCTAACATAAAATCAAAACTCCGTAGGAGTGGCACAGATTAAGCATGACTTAAATTTAAGGTGTCACCCCGCCGGGGTTTTAACGTTGTTGTGGTTTACGATTATTATAAATATTCCACCCCTACGGGGTTCGGTCGGTTTAATTCTACCACCGTATGGACGGTGGTAGCAATAAAATAAAATTCTTTTCTGTGAAAATCTGTGCCGAAATCCGTGCGAATCTGTGGTTAAAAATTATAAACTTTAGCAGAATGAAACATTTTGTCATTAGTTATTTGGAATTTCTTCATCTGTCATTCCGTCCGCCTCCGGCGGATGGTTTCGGGATTTAAAATGAACTCATGATTTAATCAGATGCTGATCCCGAAAGCTTTCGGGACAGCATGACAGATTAAAGAATATGTCATCCCGAACTTGTTTCGGGATCTAAGAAGAACAATTTGAAAAAAATTTTTTTAATTCACGAGAAAAAAGTAGGGGACGTAAATTTTGCGTCCCCGGCAATTTAAAGTTTAGGATTTGAAATTTATTTCCTCCCGACCATTTTTTTCAACTTCTCTATTTCATCCCTCAAATATGCCGCACGTTCGAATTCCAAATCTTTAGCTGCGGTGTACATTTCTTCTTCCATTTGTTTAATCAGGTCTTCTTTTTGATCGGCCGTCATATATTTAATCACGGGTTCGGCAACTTTGGAAAAGCTTGTTTCTTGTTCTTTTTCCTTGCCGCGTACATCCGCAATAGATGTAGACGATAAAATTTCCTCTTTGGATTTGTAAATGGTTTTCGGTGTAATTCCGTGTTTTTTGTTGTATTCGAGCTGAAGTTTTCTTCTTCTGTTGGTTTCGTCTATGGTTTTTTTCATTGAATTCGTAATTGTATCGGCGTACATTATAACTTTTCCGTCAACGTTCCGTGCGGTTCTGCCGGCGGTTTGCATCAATGACCGCTCACTTCTTAAAAATCCTTCTTTGTCTGCATCGATAATTGCAACAAGGGAAACCTCGGGTAAATCCAAACCTTCCCGCAATAAGTTCACACCGACGAGCACGTCAAAATCGCCTATTCGTAAATCGCGGATTATTTCCACGCGTTCAAGCGCATCTATATCGCTGTGGATGTATCTTACTTTGATATTGATTTTATCGAGATAATCGGATAAATCTTCGGCCATTTTTTTGGTAAGCGTAGTGACCAAAACCCGTTCGTTTTTAGCAACGCGGTCTCTTATTTCGCCGATCAAATCATCAATTTGCCCTTTTACCGGGCGCACTTCAATCTCGGGATCCAAAAGACCGGTGGGACGGATTACCTGCTCTACCACAACGCCTTTGGTTTTTTCGAGCTCGTAAGGTCCCGGAGTAGCACTAACATAAACCACTTGATTGGTAAGTTCCTCGAACTCATCGAATTTCAACGGTCTGTTATCGAGTGCCGATGGTAAACGAAAACCATATTCGACCAAAGTTTCTTTTCTTGCCCGGTCGCCGTTATACATTCCCCGGATTTGCGGAACGGTAACATGGGATTCGTCTATAATCAAAAGATAGTCTTCGGGAAAATAATCGAGCAAACACGCAGGTCTCGAACCGGGCGGTCTACCGTCCAAATGCCTCGAATAGTTTTCTATACCCGAGCAGTAACCGATTTCCTTCATCATTTCGATATCGTATCGTGTGCGCTGTTCGAGTCTTTGAGCTTCCAGGTATTTTTCTTCCGACCAAAAATATTTTAATCTTTCTTTTAATTCCTCCTCGATGGAACGGATAGCGCGGTTTAGCTGGTCTTGAGTTGTGATAAAATGTTTCGCCGGATAGATTGCAACGCTATCGACTTCTTTAATAAAATTTCCGGTAAGAGAATCGATGAGCGAAATTCTTTCGATTTCGTCATCCCAAAATTCTATACGGATTGCTTCTTCGTCTTCGTATGCGGGAATTATTTCCACAACGTCGCCGCGCGCACGGAAAGTTCCGCGTGTAAATTCGAAATCGTTCCTTACAAAATGAATATCAACAAGCTTGCGTAAAAAATCTTTTCTGTCAAGCGTTTGCCCCCGGTTTACAAATAAAATTTGTCTGGCGTATTGTTCCGGCGATCCGATTCCGTAAATACAACTTACGCTTGCCACAATTATTACGTCGCGTCTTCCTTCTATAAGCGAAGTTGTGGCTTTAAGCCGGAGCCGGTCGATTTCTTCGTTAACGGAAAAATCTTTCTCGATGTAAAGGTCGCTTTTTACAACATAAGCTTCGGGTTGATAGTAATCGTAATAACTGATGAAAAACTCAACCGAATTATTGGGGAAAAAAGATTTGAACTCGGAATAAAGCTGTGCAGCTAAAGTTTTATTCGGCGAAATTATTAATGTCGGTTTATTAACGTTTGCTATAACGTTCGACATTGTAAAAGTTTTCCCGCTGCCCGTAACACCGAGCAAAACCTGGTGCTTGTCACCCCGCAAAATGCCTTCGGTTAACTGCCGTATTGCCTCCGGTTGATCACCGGACGGTTTATAATTTGAAACTAATTCGAATTTTTTCATAATTAATAAAAATTGTAAATAACTTTATATAAAAACAAAAGTTTGGGTAAAAATCAATAAATGGGTAGAATAACTTTCCGCTTTTCTTCAACATATTTTTAATGAATTAGTTCCGGGTTTGCTTTTTCATTCGTATTAGTCTAAATTTTAAATATTAAAAAAGAATTTCAGAATGCACCAAGAAATATTGGGATAATAAAAATGAAAAAAGAAATCATAAAATCGTTAACTGAAGATTTTGAATCCTATGCCAATAAAACCGAAAACGGAATTGAATTTTGGTTTGCCCGGGACTTGCAGCATCTCTTGGGTTATACCGAATGGCGTAATTTTTCCAAAGTAATAAACAAAGCAAAAACCGCCTGCGAAACGGCCGGGCATCAAATTAACGATCATTTTGTTGACGTCAACAAAACGATAGCAATGCCTAAAGGAGCGACAAAAGAAATTCGGGATTTCATGTTAACCCGTTTTGCATGTTATCTGATCGCTCAAAACGGAGACCCGCAAAAAGAAGCTATCGCTTTTGCCCAAAACTATTTTGCCGTACAAACCAGAAAAGCCGAGATTATTGAAAAACGAATTAAAGATTGGGAACGCCTACAAGCCCGTCAAAAATTAACATTATCTGAAAAAGAGCTTTCCGAACTTATATTTGAACGTACCGGAAACGATAAAAATTTCGGCATAATCAGGAGTAAAGGAGATAAAGCTTTGTTTGGTCTAACAACCGGTCAAATGAAAAAACGTTTAGGGATAAAACCGAATAGACCTCTCGCCGATTTTTTACCTACAATTACTATCAAGGCAAAAGATTTCGCTACCGAAATTACAATTTTCAATATCAAAAATAAAGATATTAGCAAAGGTAACCGTATTGCATGGGAACATATCCGTAATAATAAAGCGGTACGGAAATTATTGTTGGAAAGAGGAATACGCCCGGAAGATCTTCCGCCTGCCGAAGATATTAAAAAACTGGAAAGGCGAGTAAAATCTGAAGATAAAAAGTTTGTCCGTAATCCGGAAAAATTGAATACCGATAATGATAATTGAAATAATATTTCGTAAGAACAACCCTATAAATTTCCCGACTGCAAAAACCGTTCGTTTGCTTTTTCATTTGTATTAGTCTAATTTTCAAGTAATAAAAAAGAGTTTTAAAATGCACAGAGAAATTTATTCTTGGTATAGTCCCAACCTTTACAAAGACATGGAAATTGCGGTTTACGGTCACTACGGTTTTGCGTTGTTGATGTTTCCCACCGCAGGCGCTGATTTTCTTGAGTATGAACGTTTCCAAATGATTGACGCGATTGCCCCGTTTATCGACGAAGGGAAATGCAAGGTATTTTCCATCAACAGCATTAACAACGAGAGTTGGTTGAACAAGCACATGTACCCGCCGCACAAATCAATCCGGCACGGACAGTACAACCAATATGTTGTTGAAGAAGTTGTTAATTTTATTTTCAGTCATTGTCAAGGGCAGGTTCCGATAATTACAACAGGTGCTTCCCTCGGTGCTTATCATGCGGCTAACATGTTTTTCAGAAGACCCGATTTGTTCCGCGGAACAATTGCAATGAGCGGAGTATATGATTTGAAAAGATATACCGACGGATACTACGACGATCACGTTTATTTTAATTCACCGGTAGATTATCTGCCGAACTTAAAGGACGAAAATTTGCTCAACCGCATGCGGAATAATTTGGGAATAGTAATTGCATCGGGGCAAGGCGAGTATGAAGACCCCAGTGCATCTATTCACTTATCGAATATTTTGAACTCCAAAGGAATCCGGCATTGGCTTGATTTATGGGGTCACGACATGCGCCATGACTGGCCGACCTGGCGGCAAATGCTGCCGTATTTTTTAAGTAATTACAATATCTGAAATGAGTGATTCAATAAAAGAAATACAAAAACAGCTCGAAGAAGAATTTGAATTCCTTGGCAATTGGGAAGAGCGCTATAAATACATTATTGATCTCGGAAAGGAACTTGAACCGTATCCGGAAGAATTCCGAACGGGGAAATATAAAATATCCGGCTGTCAATCGCAGGTTTGGCTTTATCCGGAATTCAAAGACGGAAAGCTTTATTTTAAAGGCGATAGCGATGCAATGATTGTTAAAGGTTTGGTTGCTCTTCTTTTAAGAGTGTATTCAGGTCAAACTCCGGAAGATATACTTTCCAATCCGCCGGAATTTTTAAAGAAAATCGGAATAGAAAAACATCTTTCCCCAACGCGTAATAACGGATTAAATTCTATGCTAAAGCAAATCCGCTTGTATGCTCTTGCCTTTAAAACACTTTCGGAAAAAAAGCCGGAGTGAATTTAATGCTAACTTTAAGACCGTTGGGTATTTTAGCATTAATGTTTTTACTAACATTTATTAATTCCGATTTATACCCGCAACATGGCAAAATTAAAAACAAACGGGCATTTTTCGAAAATCTCTCGAAAAGAAAAGCCGGAAAGAAAAAATTTGTTACGGGCGGAAACTCAATCCCTTCCGAAGGAACCGTTAAAGCGCTTTTTATTTTTATTCAGTTCGACGACGACTCGACAACAAAGAGTAAATTTTGGCCTTACGATACAATCAATTTACCTAGCTGGGCAAAAGATTTTGTTAGTTCCCATCCCACAAATAAATTTAAAGTAAATAATCTTACACAGTATTTTTATGAAATGTCCAACGGAAAATTGAATTTAATCGGTGATGTTTACCCGGAACTAGTACGGCCAAAATACGATATGAAAGAATACAAAAACATATCTGAAGTGAATACAGAAATATTGGAACGTCTCGACAAATATATCGACTATTCGAAATACGATAATTGGGGCAGAGATAAAAACCGTAAATTTGTGAGAAAACCGGACGGGAAAGTGGATATGGTATTTTTGCTTTACCGTAATTTCCCGAACAGATTGTTTTTTAACAACGGTTGGACAGGAATTGCGCGAATGTATTTAACCAAGCGTGAAATTAAAACCGATGACGGGGTAACAATAAAAAGCGGAAGTCTCAGCCAAGGTTCGGGATTAATAGCAAGAGGAGGTAAAAACGGGTTTGAATGGTTTAAGTATGTAGCTGCACATGAATTCGGGCATTTTCTGTTGGGTGCGGGTCACCTAAACGGTGTAACGAATTTGGCATTGATGACCGGCGGACCAGTTTGGAATGCAAGCCGGGGAATGCATTCGTGGGAAAGAGCACGCCTCGGTTGGATGAAATTCGTTGACGTTAAAGCGGGTGTGGACGTTGAATATACCCTGCCGGATTATATGACAACAAGCAGCGCTTTAAGATTAAAACTTTCCAAGAATGAATGGTTCGTAATAGAAAACAGACAAAAGATTAGTCCAAACGACAAAGCCGGGGATAAAGGAATTTATATTTATCACATCAAAAACCCTTACCGGTTTGCCCCAAAGGTTTTTGTAGAATGCGCTGACGGAAATTGGGATTTTAAAATTGATACCTTGAATAAAAAATTAATAAAACTCAGACCCAATCCCTACGGTAAAAACGAAATGAATTTTACCCAATATATTAAGGGTAAAAATTATGCGTGTTTCAAACCTGTTTATCCGAGAAATGCAGCTTGGGGCGACTCTTTCGATGCATTCGATTTAAAATACAACAACGTGTTTTCTCCCGTCAGCAATCCATCTTCATCAAATAAGGCGAAGATTAAGTTTACCATTGAAATTACGGGACAAACCGGTAATGATATGCGGTTAAAATTTTATTTCAAAAATCCATACGCCGGAAAACCTTCCAAACCGCAAAACTTGAAAGTAAAAAGAATGTCTGGTGGAAACAGAATTTTACTTACATGGAACAGAAATAAGGAACCGGATATTTACGGTTACAAAATTTATTCGTCGTCCGGTTCAAAATTTAATTATAAAAATTTAAAATTAATAAAAACTGTTCCGGCTTTTCTGAAAGGCGACCCCTTAACTGAATTTATATTAAATTATAAGATGCCGGCAAATCCCGCATGGAAAACATTTTTTGTAATTTCGGCATTTGATTCGGACGGGAATGAATCCGTTGTTTCGGATTATGTTGAAGTTAAATAATTTTTTTGTAGATTAGCGACAATATTTTTTAACATATAAAATAAATGTCCCACCGCAAAGCAAAGTTAATTCTCGAAGACGGCTCGACGTTTGAAGGATATTCTTTCGGTTACGAAAAATCTGTTTCGGGGGAAGTTGTTTTCAATACCGCAATGACGGGTTATCCCGAAAGTCTTACCGATCCTTCGTACAAAGGGCAAATTCTCATTTCCACATATCCTTTGGTCGGAAATTACGGCGTGCCGGAATTTTCTATGGAAGACGGAATAGTTAAAAATTTCGAGTCGGAGAAAATTCAAATTACAGGTTTTGTAATTTCCGGTTATTCATTCGAGTACAGCCACTGGAGCGCAAAACGAAGTTTAAGCGAATGGTTAAGAGAGAACAAAGTCCCGGGTTTGTACGGAATAGATACACGTGCGTTAACAATAAAATTAAGAGAAAAAGGAACGATGTTGGGTAAAATTATTTTCGATAACGACGATGTTCCGTTTTACGATCCGAATACTGAAAACATGGTAGAGAAAGTTAGCGTTGCCCGCAAAACCGTTCATGGAAAAGGAAAGTATAAAATTGTGCTAGTCGATTTGGGAGTTAAACATAACATCGTGAGATGTTTGATTCGCAGAAATACAACGGTAATAAGGGTTCCGTGGAATTATGATTTTACGGGTGAAGAATATGACGGGGTTGTTATTTCAAACGGACCGGGCGATCCGCGGAAGTGTGAGGATACCGTTGCCAATGTAAAGAAAATATATAGCGACAACAAACCATTGTTTGGAATCTGTATGGGTAATCAAATTATGTCGCTTGCCGCCGGAGCGGATATTTTCAAATTGAAATACGGTCACAGAAGTCATAACCAGCCGGTTATTAACGTAGAGAATAAGAAATGCTATATCACTTCGCAGAATCACGGCTTTGCTGTGGATCCCGGCAAATTAAGTGATGAATGGTCTGAATTATTTGTTAATTTGAACGACGGAACATGCGAGGGAATAAAGCATAAAACCAAACCGTTTTTCGCTACTCAATTTCATCCCGAGGCTTCAAGCGGGCCGACCGACACTGAATTTTTATTTGATGAGTTTATAGATTTGATAATAAACAATAACAAATGAGAAAGATTACCAAAGTTTTATTACTGGGTTCCGGAGCACTTAAAATCGGGGAAGCCGGCGAGTTCGATTACTCCGGTTCTCAGGCCTTAAAAGCTTTAAGAGAAGAAAATATTTTTACCGTTCTCGTTAACCCCAACATTGCTACGGTGCAAACATCCGAAGGTGTGGCTGACCGTGTTTATTTTTTGCCTGTCACCCCGTTCTTTGTGGAAAAAATAATAGAAAAAGAAAAACCGGACGGAATACTTCTTTCGTTCGGTGGACAAACCGCGCTGAATTGCGGAATTGAACTTTACAAAAAAGGTGTTTTCGAAAAACACAATGTAGAAGTGTTGGGTACCCCCGTTCAAACCATAATCGATACCGAAGACAGAGATATATTTGTAAAAAGATTAGCCGAAATTGATATCGAAACGCCGAAAAGCATTGCCGTAACATCAACCGGCGAAGCAATAGAAGCTGCAAAGAAATTGGGATTCCCCGTTATAATCCGCTCGGCATATTCTCTCGGCGGTCTCGGTAGCGGCTTTGCTAACAATCCGGATGAACTGAAATCCCTTGCCGGAAAATCGCTTTCTTATTCCAAGCAAATATTAATTGAAGAATCTTTGAAAGGTTGGAAAGAAGTTGAATACGAAGTCGTACGCGACCGTTACGATAATTGCATTACCGTATGCAATATGGAAAATTTGGATCCGTTGGGCATTCACACCGGCGAAAGTATTGTTGTGGCTCCTTCTCAAACACTTACCAACCAAGAATATCACAAGCTCCGGGCAATTTCGATTAAGATTATCAGGCATTTGGGAATTGTCGGGGAATTTAACGTTCAATTTGCTTTGGCCCCGGATTCCGAAAATTACCGCGTGATTGAAGTTAATGCAAGACTTTCACGTTCAAGTGCACTTGCATCGAAAGCAACCGGATATCCATTGGCTTTTGTTGCGGCAAAACTCGGACTGGGTTATGCTTTACACGAATTAAAAAATTCAGTAACCAAAACCACTTCCGCATTCTTTGAACCTGCTTTGGATTACGTCGTTTGTAAATTACCGCGTTGGGATTTAAGCAAATTCAAAGGAGTTTCCGAACAAATCGGCAGCAGTATGAAAAGCGTCGGGGAAGTAATGTCAATCGGTTGTTCCTTCGAAGAGACAATTCAAAAAGGAATAAGAATGCTCGGACAAGGTATGCATGGTCTTGTAGCAAACACCGGAATTTCGTTTGACGATTTGGAACATGAATTACAAAACCCAACCGACCGCAGAATCTTTGCTCTTGCGGAAGCGTTCGAGAAAAACTATTCAATCGATAAGTTATATGAATTGACCAAAATAGATAAGTGGTTTCTGGCTAAAATAAAAGAAGTTGTCGATTTATCAGGTGAAATAAAGAAATTTAATTCCCTCGAAAATTTTCCGCGGGAACTTCTGGTTAAAGCTAAACAGTTCGGTTTTTCCGATTTTCAATTGGCGCGGTTAATCTTAAAAAGCCCGGTTTCTAAAATTGAAGACGATTTGTTAAAAGTAAGGGAACACAGAATTTCGGAAGGAATCAAACCCGTTGTTAAAAGAATCGATACGTTTGCGGCCGAGTTTCCTGCCGAGACGAACTATCTTTATTTAACGTATAACGGAACGGAGAACGATCCGTTGCCCGAAGACAAAAGAAAATCTGTTATTGTTCTCGGTTCGGGAGCTTATAGAATCGGAAGCAGCGTCGAGTTCGATTGGTGCGGCGTTAGCGCTCTTACAGCCATCAAGAAAAACGGTTTTCAATCTATTGTAATTAACTTTAATCCGGAAACCGTTAGCACCGATTATGATTTAAGTGATAAACTTTACTTCGAAGAATTAACGTTCGAACGGGTTTTGGATATAATTGATATTGAAAACCCGCTTGGTGTAATTGTTTCCACGGGCGGACAAATTCCAAACAACCTTGCAATAAGATTAAATAGCCAAAATATAAATATTTTAGGTACATCTGCCGAATCGATAGATCGCGCAGAAAACCGTCACAAGTTTTCGCAAATGTTGGATAATTTGAAAATTGACCAACCGAGATGGAAAGAACTAACGAGTATCGAAGATATCTACAAATTTATTGATACCGTCGGTTATCCGGTTTTAATCCGTCCTTCTTATGTCCTTTCCGGCGCAGCGATGAATGTAGTATCGAATAAAGACGAATTGCAGCATTTCCTCTTGTTAGCTCAAAAAGTTTCGAAAAAATATCCGGTGGTTGTTTCCGAGTTTATAGAAAATGCAAAGGAAATAGAAATAGATGCAATTGCCGGTAAAGGAGAAATTGTTGTGTATGCGATTAACGAACATATCGAATTTGCCGGAGTTCATTCGGGAGACGCAACAATGGTTTTCCCTCCGCAGAAAATTTATTTTGAAACCGTAAGAAGAATCAAGCGGATAACCAGACAGATAGCAAAAGAGTTGAATATAACGGGACCGTTCAATATACAATTTTTAGCAAAGGATAACGATGTAAAAGTAATTGAATGCAATTTAAGGGCTTCCCGCAGTTTGCCGTTTGTATCGAAGGTTTTAAAAACAAACTTTATTGAACTTGCTACGGACATAATGTTGGGAAATAAAGTTGCTCCACCTAGCAAATCGTTGTTCGAGCTTGATTATATCGGTGTTAAAGCGCCTCAGTTTTCTTTCGCACGATTACAAAAAGCCGATCCCATTCTCGGAGTGGATATGTCATCCACAGGCGAAGTCGGTTGCCTCGGCGATGATTTCTACGAAGCTTTATTAAAAGCTATGCTTTCGGTCGGTTACAAAATTCCAAAGAAAAACATATTGCTTTCAACAGGTCCGGTAGAAGCGAAAGCAGAATTGTTAGATAGCGTAAAATTACTTATCGGGAAAGGGTATAAACTTTATGCGACCGAAGGAACTCATAAATTTTTATCGCAAAATAATATTAGTTCCACATTATTACATTGGCCGGATTCCGGCAAAGAGCCGAATACATTGGAATATATCAAATCGCATAAAATTGATTTGGTAATTAACATTCCGAAAAATTTAAGTAAAAACGAATTGGATAACGATTACACAATCAGAAGAAGCGCAATAGATTTTAACATTCCGCTGCTTACCAATGTTAGATTGGCGCGCGCCTTTATCACTGCGTTTTGCACCAAAGACATAAACGATTTACAAATTAAAAGTTGGGACGAATATAATTAATCATTTCCCTTTTACTTCGGCTCTTACTTGCACTTTACCGTTAAGTTTGAAAAATAACGTCGCTTCGCCGGTATCGCCCGGTTTCAAATCTTTTGCCAGACCGATAAGCATTACATGGTAACCACCAGGTTTGAATTGCAGTTTAGTGTGGGCGGGAATCACTACAAAATCGACGTGGCGCATGCCTTTCATGTCGTTTCCTTTATTGTAGGTTTCGTGTATCTGTACCAATTTTGCCAAAGACGATTCCACGGAATAAAGCGTATCGCTTTTAGCGGTATTGTTGTAAATTTCAAAATACATGGCGGAGTTTCTGTTTTCCGCGCCAGGTCGTATCCAAGGATTTTTAATTGACAACTCCTCTTTCTCGGGAACCGCTTCTTTTTTTTCTTTGTTATTATTGCAGCCTGTCATAACCAAAAGTGCCAACAACAAAAAAATAACCGGAAAGAATTTATTTTTCATTTTCCAACTCCTTTATATCGGCAACAATTTCTTTAATATTTATTTTACTGCCGGGATAATTTTTTCGCAGATTTCCTTTTTGGTCAAGTAATGAAATACGGTCGGTGTGGACATAATAGTATTGTACTTTGTTATTCGGCAGATAAATAGTATCCGCTTGCACGGCAAGAACGTTAAACTCATCCAGAAGTTTATTAATAGTTTTCTGGGTGCCTGTGCATAATTGCCAGTTATTTAAATCAAGGTTCCTTACTTCGGCAAATTTTTTTAACACGGAAGGTTTATCTATCTCCGGATCAAAACTTATCGAAAGGAATTGAACGTCTTTGTTGATGTTTTCTTTTTTCAACTCTTCTTGAATCAAGTGCATGTTGTTAGTTGTAAGCGGACAGATATCGGGACAGTTTGTAAAAATAAATCCTACTACAAGTATTTTCGATTTAAAATCAGCCGGAAAAACAACAGCGGTGCTGTCTTGGTTAATCAATTCGTAGTTATCGATCTTTTCGTCCAACGGCAAATTTTGAATACATCCGGAAACAAGAAGGAATAAAAGTAAAATCGAAAGTTTGTTTTTCATTATAAAAGATTTTCTCCTTTTGAACCCTAAATATATTGTTTTAATCCGAAAGTTTGTTAAAATTGTATTGCCAAAAATAGAATGATAAATTATGATGTTAAAGAAAAAAACAATTCTTTTTGTGCTGTTTTTTGTTGTCTCCGTATATGGAAACGAACCGGTCAACACTGATATACTTAGAATCGGGACAAAAAAAGCCGAGCCGTTTGTTATTAAAAATCAAAACGGTTGGACGGGAATAACAATAGAGCTTTGGAAGGAGATTGCCGATTCGCTGAACGTTAAATATTCTTTTACCGAATATAATTTAAGCGGATTGCTCAATGCTGTGAAAAACGGCGAAATCGATATTGCCGTTGCCCCTTTAACAATAACTGCAGAAAGAGAAAAAAATTTTGATTTTTCTCATCCTTATTTTATTACAGGTTTGGGTATCGCTACGCGGATTAAAGAATCAAACACAATATTGAAGGTGCTGGATAGGTTTCTCTCTTATGATTTTTTGAGAATTGTTTTTGTTTTGCTCGGACTCTTATTTCTCGTGGGTTTTATTACGTGGATATTCGAAAGGAAGAAAAACAAGGAACATTTCGGCGACGGTAAAACAAAAGGACTCGGCTCAAGTTTTTGGTGGGCTGCGGTAACAATGACAACCGTCGGATACGGAGACAAAGTTCCTAAAACCGTTGGCGGAAGAATTATCGGACTGATTTGGATGTTTGCCGGATTAATAATTATATCGAGTTTCACGGCAGCCATAGCTTCCGCGTTAACCGTTACACAGCTCGAATCGCAGATTCAAGGGCTTAATGATTTGTATAACTCAAGGGTCGGTACGGTTTCCGCATCGTCAAGTATTAATTATTTAAATAGGAAAAATATTAAAAATAGCGACTACGTAACTGTTTCGGAAGCAATCGATGCGCTATCGAATAATGAAATCGACGCCGTGGTTTACGATTCCCCGATACTAAAATACGAAATTATAAAAAGCGGTAAAACCAATCAACTCAAAGTATTGCCGGTTACGCTCGATCCACTTTACTACGGTTTTGCAATGCCGCAGAATAGCAAATTAAGAGAAAAACTTAATCGTGTTTTGTTGTACGAAATCGAATCACCCAAATGGAAAAAGATTTTACAAAAATACCTTGGAGAAATAGATTAGTCGATGAAAAAAGGCGATGTTGTAACTCTTGAAATTGAATCTTACGCATTTGAAGGTAAAGGAATTGCCAGAATAAATAAATCGGAATTAAATCACGTATCCGACAGTGATAATAAAAAATATGTAATCTTTGTACATCATGCTTATCCGGGCGATGTTGTTAAAGCCAAAATTCTCAAACTGAAAAAATCGTACGGCGAAGCCA
This sequence comes from Melioribacteraceae bacterium, assembly GCA_027030245.1. Taxonomy (GTDB): domain Bacteria; phylum Bacteroidota; class Ignavibacteria; order Ignavibacteriales; family Melioribacteraceae; genus BMS3ABIN04. The sequence goes on along the minus strand of JALVFE010000023.1, from coordinate 40,155 downwards.
AAGTAGAAGAAATAATATCTCCGGCTAAAGGACGGATTGTTCCAAAGTGTAAATATTTCGGTGTTTGCGGCGGTTGTAAACAACAAGACCTCGAATATTCTTTGCAAATCAAATATAAAGAAGAGCAGGTTGTTGATATATTCAATAGGTTGGGTGGATTTGAAAATTACACTGTTGAACCTGTATTGCCTTCCGAAAAAATTTATTACTACCGTAATAAAATGGAGTTTTCTTTTTCAGCCAAACGATGGTTAACCACGGAAGAAATAAATTCACAAGCTGAAATTGATTCTTATTTTGCTCTCGGCTTGCACATTCCGAGAATGTTTGATAAAGTTTTGGATATCGACGAATGCTTTTTACAATCTCCCGTAAGTAATACAATTTTGAATAAAACGAGAGAATTTTTTAAGTCAAGAAATGTATCCGTTTATTCTACTAAAACACATACGGGTTTTTTAAGGAATTTGGTAATTCGTATTTCCGCACATACAAACGATATTATGGTTAACCTAGTTACTTCAGGGGAAGATGATGATTTAATGCATGAATATACGGAATATTTAAAAAGTGAAATTCCGGAAATAACAACAATTATAAATAATATAAATTTAAAGAAGTCACAAGTTGCTCTTGGAGATTACGAAAAAGTTTATGCCGGTACGGGTTTTATTTACGATAAAATCGGGAATTATAGATACAGAATAAGCGCTAATTCGTTTTTCCAAACTAACACATTTCAAGCGGAAAAGCTCTACGGCGTCGCTTTGGATTTTGCCGGTTTTAAAGGAAGTGAAGTTGTATATGATTTGTATTCCGGCGCCGGCACAATATCAATTTTTATTTCCGGACATGTTAAAAAAGTTTACGGCTTTGAATCGGTTGATTCCGCCGTGGCAGATGCTAAAGTTAACTGTGAACTGAATAATGTGAATAATGCCGGCTTTATTCTTGCCGATTTGAATAAATCATTCATTCCAAAAGTAAAGGACTTGGGAATAGAATTGCCGGACGTGATCATTGCCGATCCGCCCCGCAGCGGGATGAATCCTAAAACGGTAAACGATATTTTGAAGTTAAAGCCGGAAAAAATTGTATATGTAAGTTGCAATCCGGCAACACAAGCGCGGGATATAAAATTGTTGATTGAAGGTGGCTACAAATTAATTAAAATAAAGCCGGTCGATATGTTTCCGCAGACTTATCATATTGAAAATGTAGCGTTGTTAAAAAGAGTTTAGATTCACTCAAATTCCGGTACGGTGAAAACCGAATAACTTTCGGGATTAATTATTAAACTCGCTGAATTGCGCTCTACCGGGATTCTAGCACCGGTTTGTATATTTGTAATGAAATCGATATCAAAAAAAGCCGGGAGAACAAATTCCGCCCTTTCCGGTTTCTTGCTTTTGTTTAATACAACTATAACTCTTTCGTTCATGTCCGATCTCATATACGCATAAATGTTTTTATCGGCGGCAAGGGTATAAAAATCCCCGAAGTTTAATGCTGGATGTTCTCTTCTTAATTTGATTATTTTGCTTACTTCTTGTAAAGTATGTTTTTCATAAGGGGAAAGTTGGGAACCGAATCTCATCATTCTGCGGTTGTCCGGATCGGAAGCGCCGCTCATTCCGAATTCGCTTCCATAATAAATAACGGGGATTCCAGGAATTGTGTTCATGTAAGCCATATACAAAATTAATTTTTTGTAATTATCCGGATTATCAACCTTCGGCGGATTTTTCCATCCTTCTTCTATCGCGCTCCATTGACTTACATCCAAATCACCGTCCGCATAAGCCATAAAGCGGTTTTTATCATGACTATCCATAATATTTCCCATTAAATTATTATAGCCGTAAACGGTAAATGATTTGTGTAGTTCTTTGTCGAGTACTGAAAAAGGTAAACCGGGTTTTATAATCACGGGAAGCGCAACATCGTAAAGGTTAAAATTAAATTGAGCGTCGAGCTGACCGTTATTGACATAAGATTTAATTAAATCGTAACTCCCGAATGTTTCGCCGATTTGGTAAACTCTTATTTGTTTGGGAATTTCTATCCGCGATGTAATTTTTTTATTTAAGACTCTCCAAAATTTATTGGGAACGTGTTTAACCGCATCGTGCCGGAATCCGTCTGCGCCGGTAATTTGTAACCACCATACTGCGTTGTCGGTCATTGTATCTAACGCTTCTTCGGAGCCGAGATAATCGAAAGAAGGCAAATAAGGTTCAAACCATGTTGTTAAACGGTATTCGTCCCAAAACCTGATGTTTAATCTTCCGTCGGGTAATTTTAATTTGCCGAACCAATTCCGGTGCTTTTTGAAAAAGGGATGTTCTTTGTGAACGTGGTTCGATACAAAATCGAGTAACACTTTTAACCCGTGTGCGTGTGCTTTCCCGACTAATTCTTTAACTTTTTCGATAGTACCGAATTTTTCTTCGACCCGTGTGGAGCTTATGGGCCAATAGCCGTGATATCCGCTGAACCAACGGTGCGGTGCGGGATACTCCCGATATGCTTTGTTCGGATTATCGTATACGGGAGAAATCCACAAAGTATTTATTCCAAGTGAATCGAAATAACCTTCTTCTATCTTTTTAATAATTCCTTCGAGATCGCCGCCCATATAATTTGCTTTCGGTGAAAGGGAATCGTGTATTACGGGTTTGTTAAGTGTGGTATCGCCGTCGTAAAATCTATCAATCAATAACGAATAAATTATTGCTTGATTCCATGTAAAGTTATCTTTTCCCGCGGGAATTCCGTCAAATAGTTTTACGGTTTGAATGTTGGTAACTTTTCCGTTTTTTGAAACGGCTGCTCTTAAAGTGTTTTTTCCTTTCAGCTTTTCCGGATTTAAATTTATATAAATTTTATTCTTATCAATTTTAACGTTCTGTTCGTTTAACAAACGGTTGTTTAAAAAAACAAATACGTCTCCGTGTTGTAATTTATAATCGTTACTTTGAGTTTCGTAAATGAATTCGAATTGTACGGAATCCCGGAGCTTGCGATAATTTCCTACGTGCAAGAAAGTTTTTATTGTGTCGGGATCGGGAATGGTTATAACCGAATTAAAATCGCCGAATCCGTTTGGGACCTTTTCGGGATTAAGCGGATCAACAATCTCTTTTCCATCTGCATAAAATTTATATTGATACGTTCCGGGTTCAAGGGGAACTTCAACTTCAAAAATCCCGTCCTTATCTTTATCCGACATGAACAATTGGTGGCGGTTCCATCCGTTGAAGCTTCCGAAAAGGGTTAGAACTTTGTAAACGGTATCGGGGCTAAAAATAAATTTGTAAAATTTTTCTTTTTTTATAACCAAAGGAATTGCGTTGATTTCGCCGTTAAGAGTGAAGTTTACAACCGTCATTCCTTGAAAAGATGAATCCGGTTTGAAATACACATAACGGGTTTGCGGATTGTAAACGGTTTTTACTAAATCATTCGGTAGAAAATTTAAATTGTAATTCTTAGAGAAAAACAAATCATCAATCATCACAGAATCGGTTTTTCCGCTTTTCAGGTTAATCGGTTTGATAATGTCGGTTATCGATTGAGCATTAAAACCGGAAGTATTGCAAAGCGCTACAAATATCACCGTAAGAAAAATCTTTTTGATTTTCATCTTTCCGCTTATCTGTGTGTTTGGGTCATATCTTCGGGTGTAACCAAAATAAAATCGCCAAGCCCTTTGTTTTCAGTGTTTAGAGAATCAAGGTTTTCCTGTTGAACCGAAGAAATAACAAGGATTTTCAGATCCGGGCGTTTTTGTTTTATGTACCAGACTATTCCTTCGTGGTAATCCGAATGTTTTGATCCGTCGTAGTGAATGAATTTTTTGCCATTTTCAAAATTTTTTAAAATGAAATAAGCCATTGTAGCATCTTTAATAGCTTGTGCTTCGGCAATATGACCCAATCCATGATTTTTCATCATCTTTTTCATTTCTTCCATTGCTTTTTGGTTTTCGTTTTCTGTTTTATCGTTTCCCGCTTTTATTGTTCCTTTAGGCGTGTGCATTGATTTGGGATTTTCATCCGTTTCCTTTTTAATTGTTCCGGGAGTTTTCCCACCGTGCATTTGTCCGCCGCCCATCATTTCCGAAAGTTCTTTGTACACATGTAAATCTTTATTAAACGGAACGGGAAGTTCGGCAATAAATTGTTTTGATTGCGAATCCAAAGAATCCAAATACGCAATTCCCTTTCTTGCCACTATAGCGGCATATCGGCGCGGGATGTTTGTAGCTACGAATCTCAGATTTTTTTCTTTTGCAAATTCCAGAATCGGTTTGTAATCGGTTTGGTAATTATTCCACAAGCGTTCTTCTTTTTCAAACGACTTTTGGGAAATTTGATTCTTAAAATATTCATCGATTAAAAGTTGACCGTCGGCTTCGAACATTTCCATACCAACGATAACATTAGAAGAATCGCGTTCGTATAAAGCTTTAAGCAGACGGAACTCAAGCCAATGCCCTATCGGGTCGGTGTGTTGTTCTCCGAAGAATATTATATCGTAATTTTGTGATGCATCAACAATCGCTTGAAAATCGGTTGCTTTTCCTTCGCCGGTGAATATTCTGTATGAAATTAAGTGGGAACCGGTTAGCATAAAACTTAGTGTTAATAAACTTAAAATAATTAATGTTTTTGTTTTTGTTAGTGGGTTTGCCGGTTTCATTTTCGTTCCTTTTTATTTTATAATACGTTTGTTAAAAATTACTAAATTTATGTTAGAAAATTGCAAAAGAGTAATTAATTTTCCGACAAACATTTTCTAAGAATTAAGCGGACGGATTATGAAAAAAGCGGTCATTGGGGTATTTATTCTGTTGTGTTTTAAATCGCTTTTATTTGCGCAAGTAAATATTGAAAAGCATAGAAAATTTTTAAACGGAACAGGATTCTCCGGTTTAACGAGCATCGGAATATCTGCAAAAACCGGAAATAAAGATATACAAGAAATTGATTTGGAAGGGCGTTTGGATTATCAAGCTAAAAATTTCTATACATTTGCGGTTGCACAAGGCGAATACGGCTGGCAAGGCGGAAGGGAATTTTCGAACCAAGCGTTATTTCATTTGCGCTATGTTCGCAATCTTACTCAAGTTATCAAATTGGAAGTTTTCGGACAAATCGATTATAACAAGGCAAGATTATTGCTGTTTCGCATTATTGGCGGAGCGGGTTTAAGGTTTAATTTGTTCAGATCGGATGTTTCTTTGTTGAGCTACGGAATTGCCGGAATGACCGAACACGAAAAATATGATTTGCCCGAAACGGCGGTTCACCCGGTAAAAACATCGGTTTTCAGGATTAGTAATTATTTATCGTACAGGTTGAAATTAAACGGAAACGCTTCGGTGGCTTCTGTGGTTTATTATCAACCGAAAGCTAATGGATTTAATGATTTCAGGGTGTTGAGCGAAAATAGTCTGTATGTAAAAATTTCAAAAAAATTCGGGTTATCTGTTGAATTTAATTTGAGATATGACAGTCTTCCGCCGGACGGGAAAAAATCTTTGGATACAAAAACTAAATTAGGTTTTACGGTTGGATTTTAAATTTACCCGCTTCCGGTGAACAGCATGACAGTAAGAAGAACCTGTCTTTCCGTCCGCCTCCGGCGGATCATTTCGGGATCTAAAAAGAAATTTGTAAATCAGATGCTGAAATGAATTCAGCATGACACGGAATAGAATTTGTCATCCCGAATTTATTTCGGGATCTAAAGAGAACTTTCCATTTCATCCATCAAACGATAGAGGAGTGACACATTTTGTAATTGTCAGTAGGGAAATGTCATTAGTCACTTGTCATTTGTGATTTGTTATTTGGAATTTGGGATATATAATTTAAGATTTCCGCTCGGTGTTTTCTAATACCCTTAATCTAATTCTTTTTCTTTTAGTTTTTGCAAATATTCCAGTTGGGTTTCCAAAGGCGGTATGCCGGAAGTTCTGTTAATTCCTGTTTCCGTTCCTAATTTGGATAGTAAAATGTCAACCGCATCAAACATTTCGATATCCGGATAACCGTTATCCCTTAAAAAATGAATCAATTTTAAAGTACGGAAACCGTCGAACCACAGCTTTTTTTGATGCATGATTTGGCGTAAGTTACCTGAGTTTTTTAAGATTTTTTGCCAATCATTTTCAAAGCCGGCGGATTTCAGAAAATTTTTTAATTGGGGGTTGATTTTTTCTGCTTCTTTTAAATATTCCTTAGCATCTGAAACTTCCGTGGAATTAAAAACTTCCAACCATTTTTTCAAAATTTCAAAAGATTCGGGATTGTATAAAAAATATTCGTCACGGGAATTTGTTAAAAATTTGCTTATTCTTTGTCCCGTTCCGAAGGGAACCCGCCATGATTTTCTTGCCGAAGGATAAACTTTGGTGGTTTTGAGTCTGCCAATATGCGTCACTTTTGCCAATTTTTCCATAAAATAGAAGTCTTCGCCCGCTTTTTTCTTGTTCATCCCGCCGATTTTTATGTAGTTTTCGTAATCAACGGTTATAGTAGAGCCGATTGTATGAAAAGCATAAAGCGAATTTGCATACTTCAATCCCAATACATAATACCTTAGAAAAATTTCGTAATTAACAATTGCCAAATGCTGTTTTGAATCATTTGGTGTTTGATGTTCGAAATCTATAACTGCTGCTGATAAATTAAGTTTGGTATAATTATCCGTAATTGTCCGGAAATAATTTTCCTCGACCAGGCAATCGGCATCGAGACAAGCGATAATTTTTTTCGAATTTGACGAATAATCGAAAACGGTAAGTGCGTAATCCATTCCGATTTTCCTGGCTAAGCCCACTCCGGCAAATTTTTCAGGCAATTCTTTCCCGGGTGAACTTGCATCGATGAAATTCAAATCGAATTTACGTGTTTTTCTAATCCGGCTACCTAAAAACTCAATTAATTTTTTATTTTCGGTTTTTACCTTGTTAGTTGATTCCGCCCTGTTGTTTACCACAATTAAAACCAGCGTATTTTTAGATTTTGGGTTATTTTCTAATGATTTCAACAACTTTTTTGAATTTTCTAATTCCGCTAAAGCCGGTATAACCACAACCAAATCGTATAATTTACTTTTTGTTCTATCCGGATTTCTAAAAAATTCCCCGTTGCGCGCGAGATATTTTTTTACATTCAAGGGCAGGCGATTAAAATGCATAATTTTGTTACTCATCTCAATTTGGAAATTCATTTTGAGACATATTATAAAAATATCTTCAAAATGAAATATTATAAGTTTTTTTAAGCTTGGAAAACAGCTTAAACTTTCTGTTGAACATCTCCGACGATATCATATCAAAATAAAATTTTTCGGCACAAAAGTTGTTCGAAGTGATTCAAATCACAATTTTGTAAAAACCCGTTCGGCGGAGTGTAAAAATTTTTCACAATAAAATAATAAACTTGACAATAATAAAATCGATAATCCAATAGTTAGTACTAATAATTTAAGAGAACTCCATGCAAAATCAATTGAACTTAGCGCTTAAAAGTAATCAATTATTCAGAAATGCGGATCTTTCCGAGTATAATCTGAAAGATTTAAAAATTAACTTGAAGACTTTCAGAGAAGGTGAAGTAATATTTCGCGAAGGAGATCCGGCTGATTCTATTTATCTGATCTTGAACGGTGAGGTTAATTTACTTAAACGAAAAGCATTCGGAAAGACAAATTCAATAATTTTAGGCGAAAATGAGTTTTTCGGTCAAGACGAGTTCTTCCTTAAATCACCACGAAAATCTACTGCCGTTGCGCTCAGGGATTCTTATTTGGCAATTCTTTCCGAAGCCGAGTTGGATACTTTGTTGGAACATTACAATGTAATTTTCAGCAATATTAAAAAATCACTAACCGACTTGGACAAATACACCAAAAAGCAACTTGAACAATTGGTTGAAAGGGCACGCCAAGAAAAAATTAAAAAACAGAACAAACGTGAAACCCCGATATACGAGTTGGATGTTAGACAAAATAAAAACGAAACGGAAGAAAAAGTTCAACCGTATCTGGAAGAAATCGAATCTCTGAAAAACGAACTTAATCAAATCCAGTCGGAAAAAGACCACTACTTAAAATCCCTCGAAGCAAAGGATCAAGAATTATTTCAACTGAAGAAAGAATTGGAAGCGTTCAAATTGAACGGCGCGGCGGTATCGGAAGAGTTTCAAGAAAGATTAAACAGAAACGAAGAAGCATTAAGAAACCTGCAAAACGAAAGAAACGAATTAGCTGAAAAACTTGAAAAAGCTCAACAAGAAATAGATGAACGCGAGAAAAAATTAAACGAATTTCAAAAAGAACAAGAAAGTTTTCATTCGAGATTGGAAGAAAAAGACCAGGAAATAGAAAATCTGCGTAGGGATTTGGAGAACTATAAAAATCAAATCGATGAACTTCATAATCGAAGTCTTATGTCAAAAGAAGAAAGCGAAGCCGATTATCAAAAATTATTAATTGAATTTGAAGATTTGAAAGAAAGCGACAGAAAAAAAGATGAATTGCTTCAAGGATACGAAGATGAAATTGCTAATCTTAAAAACCGGAATGAAGAATTAAATAGCAAACTTGAAAATCAAAACGCAGAATTAAATGAACTGAACAACAAACTTTCTTTAGCTTATCAGAAATTTGATGAGGAAATTGCGGCAAAAAATGAAGAAATAGAAGGGTTAAAACAAAATATCGTTGAATTAAACGGTCGTTTGAATTCCGATTCGGAAAATTTTGAAAATGTAATTTCACAAAAAAATAAAGAAATTGAAAACTATTCGGCTGAGATATCTTATTTAAAAGATAAAAACGAAAAACTTGAACAAGTAATCGATTCGCAAAGTGAGAAAATACGTGAAATAACCGAGCAGCTTTCATCGGATTCTGCCGTCCGGGAAAAATTCGAGAACGAAATTAAATCCAAAGATGAAATAATTGCCGGACTTAATGCAGAGTTAAAGGAATTAACGGAAAATTATGAAAATAAACTTTCCGAAAAAGAACACATTATCGATCTGATAAAAGAAGAAAAGCAAAAAATTGAAGAAGAGCTTAGTCAATTTAGAAATGATAAAGAAGAGCTGCAGAGAAAAGCCGAAGAATACAGGGAAAGATTGGAAGCATATAAAAAACTCGAACAAAAATTCTCACATGTAGATAAACACAGAAATTCGTTAATCGGCGAGCAGAGCGTTAAAATTTTAGAATTGGAAGAAGAACGGGAGCAATTAAAAAATGAAATAAACGGTTTGGAATATAAAATCGAAGAGTACTTAAAGCGATTTAACGAATTGGAAGAATTAAACAAAACTTACGAAAATCAAATTTCGCAAAAATCGGAATTGATCTCCGAACAAAACAATTTAATTGCAAAATTAAACGAATCGGAACAATCGCTTAAACAAGATAAAGAACAACTGGAAAACAAAATAACAGAGCTCGAAGGTCAAATTTCAGGTCTTGAATTGGTTAAAGAAGAACACGAAAAGGTATTGAGCGAAAAGAACGAATTAATTAAAGAACTTCAAAATAAAAACAAAAACTTAGAAAACGATATTATAGAAAGTGAGTTTCTCATTAAAGAATTGGAGAAAAAATTAAAGGAAAAAGAAGAATCAATTTTCGCCCTTGATGAGAAAATAAGTGTTCTGGAACTGGATAAGGAAAGCGGGCTTCAAAAAATTGACGAATTACAGAACGAAATTGAATTTTTGAAATCGGAAATAGAAAAATATAAAGAAAGACTTAACCACGCCGAAAACGAATTAACCGGTAAAACCGAAGAGCTTAATAGCTTATATAAGGAAAAAGACGAACTTAACGGACGCATTGAAGAATTAAAGGGAAGAATATCCGAAAAACAAAGCACAATTGAAAAATTAGAAGGCGAACTGAAAGAAAAAATTGGTTTCATTAACGAAAAAGACCAACAGTTAAAAGAACTTACCGCCAAATTAAATGAATTGGAAGAACTCAAAAACGAGCTTGAAAACGAAGTTCAAAAAATTCCGGCTTTGGTAGAAGAAAACGAAGAAAAATCGCAAACGATTAAGAATCTCAATGCTTCAATAGACGCAAAAATTTCGGAAATCGAAAGTTATGCGAGACGTGTTGAAGAATTGGAGGAAAGAGAAAGAGAACTTGAAAAATCCGAAAAAGAGAAAAATGAAATAATCATTACTCAAAGCCATAAGATTTCCGAACTTGAGACCGTTATTAGCGAACAAAAACAACTTGAAAAACAAAAAGATAAAATTCTTGAGCAATTAAATCTGCAGATTAAGAATTTGATGCAAAAAGTTGCGGACTATGAAAATGTACACGAAGAACAAGTTAATCTGATTGAAAAACAAAGCGAAAAACTTTCACTATTTAAGTCGGAAAATGAAAAATTAAGAAACGAACTTCTTGAAAAAGAAGAATCGATTAAAGGATTTAGCGAAAGAGTAAAAGTTTTGGAAGAACTTGCCGAAGCCAACGGTAAAGTAATTGCCGAAAAAGATGAGGAAATTAACCGTAAAGCCGAAGAAATTTACAGATTGAACAATTACGTGGAAGAACTGCAACGCTCGGAGAAACAAAAAAATGATTTAATCGGCGAACAAGTGGCAAAAATAACTGGATTGGAAAACAGAATTGCGGAATTAACGGAATCGGAAAATGCGAAAAACGCTGAAATCGAAAACTTAAGAAATCAACTCAATGAACTAAACGAGTACAAAACATCGAGCGAAAACGAAAAAGTGGAATTAAACGCAAGAATTTCCGAATTATCCGATCAGATTTCCGAGTTGACGATAAACGCACAGAAACTGAAACATCAATCCGAAGAAAAAGAACAATTCATAAACGAACTTCAAGCTCAACTTGAGAAATTGAACAAAACTCAAGAAGAATATCTCGATAAACTCAAATCTCAAACCGAGCAAATTGGCAAATACGAAGCTCAAATCAACGAATTGCAATCGCAACTGAATTCCGCTATAGATAAAATAAAAGCGAAAAACGAACAGCTTTCAATTAAAGAATCGGAATTATCTGATCTTAATGCGAAAATTAACGATCTTAACGAAGTTATTGAAGCCAAAACCAAATTTATAAGAGAACAGAACGAGAAACTTGCACAAATTAAAATTCTGGAAAACGAACTTGAAGAAACAAGAAGAAGCAAGAATGAAATTGTTGCTAACTTGAATTCCCAAATTAATGAATTGCAAGCACAAGTCGAACACTTCAAACATGTTGACGAAGAAAAGAATGCATTGATTGAAAGTCAAACCGGCAAGTTGGCTGAACTTGAACAGAAGGAAAAAGAATTATCGAATTTGATTAGCGAAAAAGACACTGTGTTAGATGAATTAAATAAAAAAGTTGTTCACTACGAAAGCAGCTTGCGCGACCAGAACGAAAGATTCGAACAATTGAATTCGGAACTCAATGCTTTACGTTCCGAAAAACAACGATTTGAAGAAGCCGAAGAAGAATATATTGATAAAATTAACGAGTTGAAAAACGAAATAGCCGGACTGAAAAACAAAATAGATGAATATGAAATTCAAATAGAACGCGATAACCAAATAATAGAAGACCAAAACAACCGTCTTTCCGAAATGGAAAATAAATTGAATAATCTGGATAACGCGGAAGTAGAAAAAAGCGAAATAATTGAAAAACAGAAGGAGCAACTGAATGAATTATCAATTTATAAGATGGAACTTTCTAAGAGTCTTGAAGAAAAAGAGAAATTCATCGAGGATTTGAATGACAGAATTAAGGATTTCGAAAACAGAATTCATGCTTTGGAATTGGATGATCAGTTTAAGCAAGAACAAGTGGATAAATTAAGCAATGAACTAACGCAAGTAAGACAAAGGGAAATGGATCTTGAGAAAGCGGAAGAAGAATATATCGAAACGATAGAAATGCTTAAAGAAGAAATCGCTTCTCTATCCGAACTGGTCGAGGAATTTAAAAACAAAAACGCCGAAAACGAAAGCTTGGTTGCAGCGCAAAATCATCGATTGGAAGAATTGCAGCACAAAGTTGAAAGCTTTGAAAGTAAGAACAACGAATTTGAACGTAAACTCGACGAGCTTTCGAATCAAAAAGCGGAAATTGAGCGGCAAAAAGAAGAACTTGAAAAAGAAAAAGAAAACCTGATTAACAGATTAAACGAAAAAGACGGATACTTGCAAGAAGTTGAGCAAAGATTAAACGAATTGGAAAACTTAAAAGCTAATCTCGATCAAGAAAAATCTCAACTGGAACAAAAATATTCCGAATTGCAAAAACAACAATACGAATGGGAAAATAAATTCTACGAAAAAGAAAAAGAATATTCGGAACTGGAACAGAGACTAAACGAACTTGAAAACAAGAGCAGCGAATACGAACAAAATTTAAACGAATTATCGAATAAGAAATCCGAACTTGAACAAGAGAAAGAAAATCTTGAAAGCAGTTTAAGAGAAAAAGAAAACTACGTGAACGAAATCGAACGGAAATTAAATGAGCTTGAAAACTTAGCTTCGAAACTGGAAGAAGAAAAAGCCGGTTTGGAACAGCAAAATGCCGAACTGGAAAACAAAAAGAATGAATTGGAAGTCAGTTACAACGAGAAAGTCAAATTTGCGGAAGAAATCGAAAACAAATTGAACGAATATGAAGAACGGATGCAAAATTGCAGTCTTTCAACGCAGGAGAAAGACGAATTAATACAAAAACTACAAGAAAATATTTCGCTCTTGGAAAAAGCTGAACAGAGCTTGTTAGAAGATAAAGCGCAATACGAAAAAACAATTGCCGAATTAAACGAAGAGTTAAGCAGATTGAATTCCGCCGTTGACGAATACAAATCAAAAGTTGAAGAACAAAACGAAATAATTACCAAACAAAGCGATGAATTAAGCGGACTTTATTCGGAATTTGAAAATTATAAAAACAAACTCAACGAACACGAAAAATACAACGGCGAACTATCCGAAAAAATTGAGCAACTGAAACAAAAAGAAGAAGCCTTGGTGGCTGCTGAATCGAAACTTGCGGAATACAGCGATAAGTTTGAAAGTCTGCAAAACGAATTAAGCACTTTCCGAGAAAAAGCGGAAGAATATGAACAATTGTTTAATTTGCGGGATGAAGAAGCTAAAGAAAGGGAAGAGGAAATAAGCAAATTAAGAAGCGAAATTGCGGAGCTTGAAGAAAAACTCAGCCATTACACTTCTAACAGCAGCGAACTGCAACAACAATTGGATGATTATACCGAAAAACTTAAAACCAAAGAAGCCGAACTGGTTCATAATCAAGGCGTAATCTCCGAACTTCAATCGCAAATTAACCAACTGAACGAAAAAATAGCTCATGTTTCGGATTCCGATAACGAAAACAGCGAGCGCGTAAAAGAATTTGAGAACAGAATTTCCGAATTGGAAAAATTGAAAGAAGAACTGGAACAAGCAGATCATGAAAAGCGACTGCAAATAGAAAGTCAGAAAAAACAGTTGGATGCGCTTAGGAACAAACTGAACGAGTATCAAGAAATTAACAAGAAAAATTATGTGGAAATTGAAGCGAAAAACGAACTGATAAAAAGTCTTGAAGATTATATTAAGGAGTTAGAAACTTCTTCCACACAGAAATCCGATTACGAAGATCTAAGCGCAAAAATAGATCAGCTTAGTCGGCAAATAGAAGAGCAGAAAGAAATTATAAAAAATCAAAGCGAACAACTTGCAAAACTGAAGCTCGAAAAAACCGAATTCGAAATGCTCGATGCCCAACGGGAGCAAATCATTGAAAATCAAAGTCAGAAAATAGCCGAGCTTCGAGGATTGGAAGAACAGTTTGAACAGCTTAAGAAGGAAAAAGACGAAAATGCAGAATATTTGAAAAAGCAAATAGAAGACTTGCGCGAAAAAATTTCCATAGATGAATCTGAGTTAAGACAAAAAGAGGAGATGATTGAGCGGCAAGTTCAGAAAATAGCGGAACTTGAAGCATTGCTGAACGATAACCATCGCGAGCAAGAATCCGAAGTCGAAACGGCTGAATCGGCTGAACAACCCGTTATTGAAATGGATGAGGAATTTAATGAATTGGACGAAGGACTTTCGATTGAAGAAATTGATAAAATGTTGGAAGAACAACCGGCTGAGGAAATAAAAGAAGAACAACAAGTTGAAACTAATGATTTTCAAGATTTCGAAACTCACGAAGAACCTATGCCGGCAGAAAATTTCGATGCGCAAAACGATTTTCCGGAAATAGACAAAATAGATTACGAAGCGGGACACGATAATGATTTTGAAAGTAAATGCTTGGAAGATGTATGTGTTGTTACCGTTAACCTTGCACGCGCAACGATGGATAAAGCATTAGACTTTAAAGAATATGTGCAAAATTTGATTGACCAAGGTAACCACAAATTCGTAGTAGACTTAACGCGCTGTGAGTTTGTCGATTCAACGATGTTGGGAGTTTTGGTCAATGCGCTTAAAAAATCAAAATCGAGAGGCGGCGACCTGAAACTTGTCTGGGATGATCAAACTGAATCTTCAATGTTTTACATTACCAGAATGGATAAAGTGTTCAATATATTCAGCGATCTGACAAGCGCGGTGAAAAGCTTCCACGAAGAATAATTTAAATGCGGGGATGTCAATCGGGCATCCCCGTCTTTCCCAATTTAACTTTTCTGATTTGAATTTCTTTCTGCGTAAATTTGATTTGGAGTCCCATATTGTTTAATTTGTTTTGACGGTAGGAAAGATATTGGATAATACACGGTGAAGTTTAATCCGAAAAAGCAAAAGTCTGCAAAATTTAATCATTATTTGTAATATCAAAATAAACATATTTATGTTTAAATGTTTAAAAATTATAACAGTTCTGCTTCTATTTACTTATCCGTATAATTTTGCCGCCGGTGAGAATTATTCTGGTGAAGGGAGTGATTCGCTTAAATATTTGAACATTCCGGAAAGAAAACCCGATGCTGCCCCCGGTTCTTTTTTCGCATCTTTGGTTACCGGATTAAGCATTGAGGATAGGGAAAAAGCCGTAGTTAAAGAAATTTTAAATGGTAACGTTCCTTTGTTCTCCAGAAAATTAAGAGCAATTACGGTAAAGAAAACTGTTAATTCACAAAATTACGAATTGGTTTTCTACACTTTGTGCGATTACGTTGCAATCGGGTCCGACGATGATTACTTATATATGCCCATGACGCCCTCTACTGCACAATATCTTGCCGATAGGCTCGATTGCTCTTTGCCTACCAAAAAAATGGTTGATCTCATTTACAATAATGCCGGAATTAAATTGCGTCCCCAACCGATTCCGCCTTCGGATAAAATGACGACAGTTCCGGTTTTTAAACAACATACCGATTCCATAAAATTGCAAATCACTCAATTGGGATTGGATAGAACGGGCGACAGCATAATAGCCGGACATAAAAAAGATATTATCATTTCAAATAAAATTTACAGTAACGACAGAAACTATGAAAGAGTGGTAATTTACGGATGGCACTTGGGAATTAACAATCCCATTCAACCGATGTATAACGGTCATATTGCCTCTTACGCCGATTATTCTCACGGTGTGCGGTTAATTGCGGATACGGTTCTGCTCAACGGAGATTCGGTTGAGATAAGCAGCATCTTGAAAAATCCGGACATTGAGGTTTTGTTAAGCGATGAAGGAGTTATAAGCAAACCGTATTATCCGCCGAGCGATTTCCTTACTTCCGTTAAAACCGGCAGTATTTTTCCTGAGATAAAATTGGAATTGGAGCAGAATTATCCCAATCCGTTTAATCCTTCGACAACAATAAAATATACAATTCCAACCCCTCCTGCTTCCTCCCCTTTAGCAAAGGGGAGGACCGAGGTGGGGTTTGTTTCCCTTAAAGTTTACGACGTTCTCGGCAAAGAAATAAAAACACTTGTAAATCAAAGACAATATCCCGGGAATTACAGTGTTACGTTTAATGCCGCCGGTTTACCCAGCGGAGTTTATATCTACAAGTTACAAGCCGGAAATTTTGAAATGAATAAAAAAATGTTAATATTAAAGTAACGTTAAATCTTTAATTTTCTTATTCGAAACAACTAAATTTACAAACCGATTATGAACGAACTGATATACCATTTTTTCACGGATGATGATTTTCTGAGAATTTCAAATAAAATAAAGGAAGCGGAAAAAACTACTTCCGGAGAAATACGTGTAAGCATCAAAGAAGAAGTTCCGTTTCTAAAAAGGAAGAAATCGATTAAAGAATTAGCTGAAGAAGAATTTTTCAGATTAAACATGGATAAAACCCGGGATAAAACGGGTATTTTGTTATTTATTGTTTTGGGCGAGCGTAAATTTTACATTCTTGCCGATGAAGGAATAAACGAAAAAGTTTCTCCCGATACTTGGGGAAGAATAAGAAGTTTAATCGAAAATGAATTCCGTAACGGAAGGTTTACTCAAGGTATTATTGCGGGAATTGAAGAAATCGGTAAAGTTCTTTCGCAGCATTTTCCGATTAAGCCGGATGACACAAACGAACTTTCCAACAAAGTTGTAATTTAATCCAATTTGTAAAGATAATTAGGAACCAAAATATTTAATCTACAAATATCCGGATTTACATCTGCGGGTTGGTCTCCGATGCATCCGATAATCCGGTAATTTTTCTTCGCCAACATTTTCAGTGCATTGTTTTTATAAATTTTCGTTTTCATGTGAGCTTCTTTTTCGGTTCTGCAAATCAACGTATCGTATTTAACAAATCCTTCTATACGTAAATTTATTCCGGTGGCGCGGCATTGGTCTGCAGTTCTTCCTGTAAGGAATATTATTTTGACGTTTTTGGAAATTAGAAAGTCGTATAACTTTTTAACGCCCGGAATAGCTTTGGATTTGGCGGACTTTACCCAATCGTCCCAACTTTGCCAAGTGTAACCGAATCCGAGCTTTTTTGTGTAATCGTAATTGGAAAGGGCTGTCTCGTCTACGTCGAAAACCACGGCGGCGTTTTCCGGTAAATCTGTTTCGTTAAATTTTTTGATTGCAGAGTTAATTATTGAATTCACTTCGGCGTCGAATTTTCCGGACTCGTAATATTCCCTCACTTCATTTTTTGCATCGGAGAGATTAACGATTTCGTGAGAGCAGCCGCTTATTACAATTAACAGAAAGAAATGGAAAAATATTTTCCTCACAAGCTTCCCCGTTGTTAGCCGGTATCAGAGTAGGTTTTCTATCACTTCAACCGATTTATCCAAAGCTTCGTCAATTTTGCTTACGTCTTTTCCGCCAGCCGTTGCAAGATGCGGTCTTCCGCCACCGCCACCACCTACCAATTTGGCAATCGCTCCCACGATTTTTCCGGCGGAGAGATTTTGTTTTTTGATTAAATCATCGGAAACCACGCAGACAATGCCGACTTTGCCGTTAATTTCGGAAATAAGTAGTCCTATTCCCGATCCCATTTTGTTTCTTAACTCGTCTCCTAAAGATTTCAGTTCGTCCATGTTGTTTACTTGGACTTTCGCTTTGAAAACGTTAATGTTTTTAACTTGAACGGGATTTTGCAAAACATCGTTTATTCCACCGAGTTTTTCTTTTAGCTTAAATTGCGTAAGTTCTTTTTCAATCTTCTTTTTCTCGTCGAGTAATATGTGTATTTTCTCGTCGGCTTTTTTAAGATTTGTAATTTGTTCCCAAATATATTTTTCAACGCCTTCGCCCGTTACCGCTTCAATTCTTCTTATTCCGCTGGCGATTGAAGATTCACTGATAATTTTGAATAAGCCTATTTGCGAACTGTTTTTAACGTGAGTGCCTCCGCAAAATTCGAGCGAGAAGTCGCCGAACTGAACAACGTTTACTTTGTCTCCGTATTTATCGCCAAAGAACATTAGCGCTCCCATTTTTTTAGCTTGCTCAAATGGAATGTTACGGTGATGAATAAGTTCAATGTTTTCGCGGAGTTTCTCGTTTACCAGCGCTTCAATGTCTTTGATTTCTTCTTCGCTTAATTTTTTGTAATGCGTGAAGTCGAATCTAAGTCTGTCGGGACCAACATAAGAACCGGCTTGTTTTACGTGTGTGCCCAATATCTTTCGTAATGCCGCATGTAAAAAGTGTGTTGCCGAGTGGTTTCTCATTATATCCCAACGGCGCTTTGCATCAACCTTGGCAATAACTTCTTCGCCGGGAGTTAAATCCAAATTCTTCGTATTTTCGATAACATGAACAACTTGATTGTTAATTTTGGCGACATCTATAACGTTCAGTTGTTCGCCCGAAACAATCAGATTTCCCAAATCGTCAATCTGTCCGCCGGCTTCAACGTAAAACGGGGTTTTATCGAGCAGAATTAAACCTTTATCGTCAACTGTTTTTTCTCCGATTATTTTACTCTTTGCTTCGAGCGAATCGTAACCGACAAATTCCGTAGGTTCTTTTGTCACCGGTTCCAAACCGGTTAATTCGTCCGTAATAATATTTACCGATGCCAGTTTTTCTTTTGTGGATTTTCTTGCGCGCTCTTTCTGTTGTTCCATCAATTCGTTAAAGCGCTTTTCGTCTACCGAGAAACCGATTTCTTCAGCCATTACTTTAGTTAAATCCACGGGAAATCCGTAAGTATCGTAAAGTTTGAATACATCGTCTCCGGCTATTATTTTTTTATTTTCCGCTTTTGCTTTATCAACAACTTGTTCGAATAATTCGATTCCCCTATCGAGCGTAAGGTTAAAACTTTCCTCTTCGGCTTTAATTATTTTTTCTATGTTTTTCTGATTTGTTTTTATCTCGGGAAAAATTTCGCCCATTCCGCCGCCGGCCCGGTTTACAACAACATCGACTAATTCGTAAAGGAACGGTTCTTTTAAATTTAATTTTCTTCCGTATCTGGCGGCACGTCTTAAAATCCTTCTGAGAACATAACCTCTTCCTTCGTTACCGGGAACGGCACCGTCTGCTATCGCAAAAGTCAGCGTTCTTATATGATCCGAAATTACGCGCATTGCTACTTTATGTTCTTCGTTTTCGTAAGGGATTCCGGATTTTTCCGCAATAGCTTCAATTAGCGGAAGAAAAATATCGGTATCGTAGTTCGAATTTTTATTTTGCAAAACAGCAACAATTCTTTCGAAACCCATTCCGGTATCAATATGTTTTTTCGGTAAATCGTGAAGTTTTCCGCCGGCATCCCGGTTGTATTGGATAAATACCAAATTCCAAATCTCAATGCACTCTTCTTTTCCGGCGTTCACGTATTCCGGGTTATCATAATCATCACTCAGGTTGATGTGAATTTCAGAACTTGGTCCGCACGGACCGGTCTCGCCCATTTCCCAAAAATTATCCTTTTCGCCGAAGCGTAAAATATGAGCCGGATTTATATCGGTTTCGGTTTTCCATAAATCGAATGCTTCGTCGTCGGTTTTGTAAACCGTTGCCCAAAGTCTTTCTTTCGGTAACTTCCAAACTTCGGTTAATAATTCCCAAGCCCAAACAATAGCTTCTTTTTTATAATAGTCGCCGAATGACCAGTTTCCCAACATTTCGAAAAATGTGTGATGGTATGTATCCCTGCCCACTTCTTCCAAGTCGTTATGTTTTCCGCTTACCCGTATGCATTTTTGAGTATTTGCCACTCGTGTATAATCGCGTTCCCCTTTTCCCAGAAAAACATCTTTAAATTGATTCATTCCTGCATTAGTAAACAGCAGTGTGGGATCGTCGTAAGGAACCACAGGCGCACTCGGAATAATTTTATGGTCTTTGCTCTTGAAAAATTCCAGAAATTGATTTCTTATTTCTTTTGATGTCATTTTTATTTATCGTTCCGTATATTCGTTAATATTAAAGTATGGAAATATAATAAAACTATAATTAACTTTAACCGTTCCGTCTGTAACGCCTTTCAAATAAAACTGCGGGGATCAAATGATTGCCAGGTTCTTCGAGTTCGAAAAATTAAATACCAACCTGAAACAGGAAATCATTGCCGGATTAACAACATTTTTAACAATGGGTTACATAATAATCGTTAACCCAAAAATTTTGGAAGCTGCGGGAATTCCGTTCGGACCTTCGATGGCGGCAACGATATTGAGCGCATTCTTTGGAACTTTTCTAATGGGCGTTTATGCAAAAAGACCTTTTGCCATTGCGCCTTACATGGGAGAGAATACTTTTATTGCTTATACCGTAGTGAAAGTTTTGGGATACAGTTGGCAAACCGCACTCGGAGCAATCTTTATCAGCGGGGTGTTGTTTACTTTACTGACCCTTTTTAAAATCAGAAGTTGGCTGGCAAATGCGATTCCCGAAAGCTTGAAAATAGCTTTTGCGGTAGGAATAGGATTGTTTTTGGCTTTTATCGGATTGAACGAAACCGGAATTGTTAAATTAGGTGTTGAAGGCGCCCCGGTTCATATCGGGAATTTAAGCAGTGTTCCCGTGCTTCTCGGAATAACCGGATTTATTCTAATTGCCGTTTTAATGATTAGGCAAGTCAACGGTGCGGTGTTAATCGGGATATTAACGATTACTTTTTTGGGTTTTCTTTTAGGTGTATCGCCGCTTCCGGAAAAATGGATAGATTCGCCGCCTTCTTTGGAACCGGTTTTTCTTCAACTCGATATTGCCGGAGCGGTAAGTTGGGGATTTATTGCGGTAATTTTAACCGTTTTCGTATTGGATTTTGTTGATACGATGGGAACGTTAATCGGTGTTTCTTACAATGCCGGACTTTTAGATGAAAATGGCAATCTTCCCGAAATAGAAAAGCCGATGTTGTGCGATGCTTTAGCTACGGTTGTCGCCGCATTACTCGGAACAACGACCGCAGGTGTGTTTTTGGAATCGGTAAGCGGAATTAAATCCGGCGGAAGATCCGGTTTTACTGCGATTGTAGTTTCCATTCTGTTTTTGTCGGCTCTGTTCTTTGCTCCGTTATTCGTCGCGGTTCCGACCTACGCATACGGTCCGGCTTTGATAATTGTGGGATTGTTAATGATGTCATCCGTAACCAAACTTAATTTTTCCGATTTGTCGGATTTGGTTCCGGCTTTTTCCATTATAGTTTTAATGAGTTTCACTTATAATCCCGGAATCGGAATGACTTCGGGTTTTGTTCTATATCCCATAACAAAATTTTTTGCAGGAAAAGTAAGGGAAGTTAAATCCGGAATGTGGGTTTTGTTTTTCTTTTCCGTTTTGTTTTATGTGTTTTATCCGTATTGATTGTTCTGCGGGTTCGAAATCAATTTATCCGCTTATTTCTATGCGATGTAATTAAACCGATTCCGGTAATGAGCAATAATACCGGCCAAATATTTAATAAAATCATTATCATTTTATCAACCGCCAAATCCACAAACCAGAAATATTCTTTTTGCGGAACAAGGACGGAAATAAAAATCAGCAAAATTCCCAACAGCAAATGAAACTTGAAACTGTTGTTGTCGAGAAACAACATTAAATTTGCCGCGCCGAGAATAAACAAAACCGAAGTGGCAAAATATCCGGAAGAATAATTTATTGTAAAAACAAACGGAAGCAACAATTCTATTCCGGTTAAAAACAATACCGTTCCGAGAAATAAAATGGAATTTTTATTCTTCCCGAATGAAAGGTAAACGGCGATAATTCCGTAAAGAATAAATATTGTTCCGAGAATTATATTCTGAGTTTCACGGTCGGTTATGAAATATAAAAAGGCAATTACGACCAGCGTTCCGCCCAAAATGTTTTGTGTTTTATTGCTCAATCCGGAATTACCGTTCTAATTTTTGAACCTTAATTTAATAATTTTCCGTTTTTGTTTTCTTTCAAATAATTTTTCACAAGCAAAATTCTTTTGGGTATATTTCGATTTATGAATCTTACCGTTTGATTAATCATCAAACAAAGACAAGTTTTTGAGTAACCAAGAAAGAAAAGGAGTAATTATGGGTGTTGCAAAAGCATACTTGAAGCAAATCAAAGGAATCACATTCATTGGAAAAACCGATTCGAATCATTGGGTAACCGTTGACGGTCCGGAAGATTTCGGAGGAAGCAACGCGGCAATAAGACCTAAGGAATTGTTATTACTGAGTTTGGCCGGATGCACGGCGAGCGACGTTGCCGCTATTCTTCAGAAAAAAAGAGTAAAACTCGATGATTTTGAAATGAACATATCCGCCGAAACAACCGATACTCATCCGAAAATTTATTCCAAAATACATTTGGAGTTTGTTTTCTACGGTAAAAATATAAAAGAAAAAGACGTTGAACGCGCAATCGAATTATCGCAAGAAGTTTACTGCGGGGTTACCGCAATGCTTAAAGCAACTGTGGAAATTACCCATTCCTACAGAATCGTAACGCCGGAAGAATAAATGGCTTATGTTTATGCCGTAATCGGAGCAGGGCGGCAAGGTCTCGCTTCGGCTTACGATTTCGTAAAATTCGGCGATGCCGCAAAAGTTATTTTAATCGATTCGGATTTCCATGCGGCTGAAAAATCCGCCGAAACCGTAAACGAATTAACGGGAAGGAATATTTGCTCGTCAGTTAAAGCCGATGCTTCCGATCCGGAAGAGATTGCCCGAATCTTAAACAGCGTGGATGCTTTCGTAAGCGCTGTGCCTTACAAATTTAATTTAAGTCTCACCGAAGCCGCGGTAAAATCGAAAACCCACATGACCGATTTGGGTGGAAATACGGATGTTGTCCGTAAACAAATGGAATTAACCAAACGCGCCGGAGAAGCCGGAATTACCGTTATTCCCGATTGCGGAATGGATCCCGGCTTGAATATATCAATAATCAAATACCTTTTCGATGAATTGGACGAAGCCGAGGAAATTAAATCTTACGGAGCGGGATTGCCGCAAAATCCGGTACCGCCATGGAATTACGAATTGCATTTTAATTTGAACGGTTTAACGAACGAATATTACGGCAGCGCGGTGTTTTTAATTGACGGAAAAATTACTTCCGTTCCGTGCTTCGATATGTTCGAGGAAGTGGAGTTCCCGGAACCGCTCGGTAAACTGGAAGCTGCGGTTACTTCGGGCGGACTTTCAACTTTGCCGTGGGAATTGGAAGGAAAAGTTAAAACCCTTACAAACAAAACATTACGGTATCCGGGACATTGGCAAAAATTTAAAGCTTTTTCCGAGCTCGGTTTGTTCGAAGAATCCCCGGTAAAAATAAACGATTGTGAAATATCGCCGAGGGAATTTTACCATACTTTGCTTGCTCCGAAGATCAAACCTAAAAGCAACAAAGACATTTGCGTGATAAGGGTTGAAGCGACGGGTAAGAAAAACGGACGGAAGAAAACAATTAAAGCGGAATTAATAGATTATTTCGATGAGAAAACGGGATTTACGTCTATGCAAAGGTTAACAGGCTGGCATGCTTCCGCCATTGCTATTTTAGCGGCAGAAAAGAAATTAACTTCCGGGGTTTTACCAGTAAGTGCCGTTTCTCCCGAAATCGTAATTAAAGAATTAATAAGAAGGGGAATTGAAATTAAATTTATTGAAAGTTCCCTATAAGCAAAAAAAATCTTAAAAAAATTTTTAAAATTCCAGATATTATTATAAATTTGTCAAAAAATGTCAAAATATGTTGGATTTGGATTTTCCCATTGGTGAAACTTTAAAACAGATACGAGAAAATAAACGAATTTCTCTGAAAAAAGTGTCTGAAAAAACGAATATCGATTTTACTTTGTTGAGTAGAATTGAAAATGGGAAACGCCTGCCTACCAAAGAACATATCAATAAATTAGCTGATTATTACGATTGTGATAAGGAATATTTGACTAAAATTCTAATCAGTGATAAAATAGTTTATGAAATTAAAAATGAAGAATTCGGGTTAGAAGCCTTGAAAATTGCAGAACAAAAAATGAAATATTATACAACACTATTTCCCGAATTAGACAACGGATATTTTAAATTGGAAAGTCGACGATATATCGGCAACAAAGCAAAGTTGACCGATTGGATAATGGAAATTATCAGAAAAGAAACCAACGACAACAATTCGTTTATCGACATTTTTGCGGGAACGGCAAGTGTAGCCAAACAAGCTATGAAGTATTATAAAAAAGTTATTCTCAACGACATATTATTTTCAAATGAAATTATTTACAAAGCATTTTTCAAGTCTGAAAATTGGAATAGAGAAAAATTAAATGAATTGCTATTATACTACAACAATCTTAGCGCTAACGAACTGAGTGACAACTATTTTTCTAAAAATTTCGGAGGTAAGTTTTTTGACTATAATATAGCGAAAAAAATCGGATATATTCGGGAAGATATTGAACAAAACAAACCCGAGTATAATGAAAAAGAATACAGTATTTTGTTAGCTAGTTTAATATATTCAATGGACAAAGTCGCGAATACTGTTGGACATTTTGATGCCTACATTAAAAAACCTATTAAAAAAAAGAATTTTAATTTAAAGCTTATTAAATGTGAAGATTTTAAAGGTGTAGAAATTTACAGAGAGGATGCCAATATTTTAGCAAGAAATATTAAAGCAGATATTGCTTATATTGATCCGCCTTACAATTCACGACAATACAGCAGATTTTATCACGTTTACGAAACCCTTGTAAGGTGGCATAAACCTGAATTATTTGGCGTTGCGTTAAAACCAAAACCGGAAAATATGAGCAAATACTGTACAATAAAAGCCCGTGATACTTTTAAAGATTTGGTTGAAAATTTACAAGTAAAATATTTAGCAATTTCATACAACAATACTTATCAATCAAAAAGTAAATCGTCAGAAAACAAGATTAAATTAGAGGAAATTTTAGATATATTAAATAATGTTGGCGAAACAAAAGTGTTTGAACAAAATCATAAATATTTTAACACTGGTAAAACGGAGTTTTCAAATCACAAGGAATTTTTATTTTTAACTAAAAAATATGAATAAACGACAAATATACCGTTCCCCTTTATTTTATGTGGGAGACAAATACAAACTCTTGCCAGAAATCAAAAACTATTTTCCCCAAAAAATCAATAGGTTTATAGAACCTTTTACTGGAGGTGGTTCGGTTTTTCTAAATGTTCGAGCCAAAGAGTATTTTTTGAATGATATTGATACAAATGTGATAAATCTGCATAAATTTTTAAGAGAACAAGCTAAAAATCCAGAACAATTTTTTCAAAAGATCCAAAGTCGAATTGAAGAATTTGGCTTTTCACATTCTTATCAAAAGGATATTGTACCACAAGAATTGAAAATTCAGTGGAAAAAAACATATTATGCCAAATTTAACAAACGGCCTTTTCAAAAATTGAAAGAACATTACAATAACAGTCGGCAAAAAGATATGCTAGATTTGTATTTGCTGTTGATTTTCGGTTTTAATCGAATGTTGCGCTTTAATTCAGAAGGGGCTTATAATTTGCCGGTCGGGAATGTAGATTTTAATAAAAATGTTCAAAATGCCCTATTAAATTATTTTCGGATTGTAAAAAACAGAAACATCAAATTCTACAATCTTGATTTTACGGAATTTATTAGAACCATTGATTTTCAACAAGATGACTTTGTTTATTTTGACCCGCCTTATTTAATAACTTTTAGTGAATATAATAAGTTTTGGAACGAAAATAATGAACAAATTTTAATTGAATTATTAGATAATTTGCATCGAAAAGGTGTCAAATTTGCAGTATCAAATGTAACACATTATAAAAATAAAGTTAATTCTGTATTTTTGAATTGGAGCGAAAAATATTATACTCAAAATATCAAAAGCAATTACATCAGTTATCACGATAATTCCATTAAATCGTTCAATGAAGTATTGGTATTTAATTATCAACCTGATTTTTCGGAACAGATGAGTATTTTTGATACGGAGAATTCTGAGATTGAAAATGTTAGAACTTAAATTATGACGAAAAAAGGCGCAAAAAGAAAACCTGAATTTAAACAAATGGCATTCGAAACAGCCGTTAGAAATCCGGATAGGTATTTAGAGATTTTTAAAGCGCTTATTGACTTTGATGGTGTATTACTCAATGATGAGAATTTATTGAAAATTGTCGGCCATTTATATCTGAATAACATTGTAAAAAGTGACAAAATTCAAATTGACGATAAAACAACATTTGACGATATAAAAGAGGAAGTAGTCAAGGTAAACAGCACAAGAAATTCCGACGGTGGTTTCCCAAAAGGTTATCAATCAAGGTTTTGGACATATATGCGTACACCTTCCGAATTAGGTTTTGTTTACGCTCGCTATAATGAAACTTTTAGATTTTCTGAAATTGCCAAAATGTTGATAAAAGGCGACATTGACGAACAGGAAGCCTTTTCTATTCAATCAATGAAATACAATAGGAAAAATCCATATCGGAACGTTTCTAATGATTTTAATTTCTTCAAATTTATTTTAAGAGTATTACTAAAATTACGAGAAAAAGGTAAATCATTAAGTTACGAACAATTTATTGTCGCAATGTTCAGTCAAAATGGGGATGTAGAAAACTTTATCGAAGTAATAAATGAAAATAAATTTCCGGATTTTAAAAGTGTTTATCAATTTGTAGAAAAAAATTATGGTGTAACTACAAAATTCAAAACCGTAACCCGTGATTATCCAGACGTAGTTCGCAGAGTGTTAATCATTTCGGGATTTATAACAATTCGATTTAGTGGTAAAAAGTTAATCAAAATTAATGAGAATAAATTAGATTATATCGTAGATTTATTAAAAATCGAATTTGGACTTTCAGATAATGAAAAATCAAATCCTTCTGCTTATTTCAAAAAACTAGAAAGTCAAAATAATGAATTTTTAAGACTTATTTATCGTTATCGAGAAACTGACAAAATTGATGGAGAATATTATAGAAATCAAATAAATAATATTATAAATATTTACGAAATTGACGAAGAGAAAATTCTCAAAAGCATTGAGAAAATTGGCAATAGAAGAACAATTATCGAAGAATTTAATGAAATACCAGAACCTTTAAAATTAGAATTTTTCATATCCATTTTAATCGCTTTGAAATATGGTGATCAATTTGCAATCCGTCCAAATTACAAAGCTGACCATATTGGAAAACCTTATTCTCACGCTCCGGGAAATAAGGGTGATATTGAGTTATTTTCAAATGAAATTTATTGGCTCATAGAAGTTACATTAATAAGAAACAAAACCCAGCAACTTAACCAAGAAACCACATCCGTAATCAGACACCTATATTCAAATGAAGAATTTGCCGACAGATTGAAAAAATATCTCTCTTTCATAGCGCCTATTATTCACGAAGATACCGAAAGATTTTACCAATATGCTATGGTTATGGAAAGAAATCCAGAACATAAGTTATATTTAAAACCATATTCAATTGATGAATTTGTTACCGTAACGAAAGAGAAACGAAATTTTGAGGATATGGAAAACTATACGAAACATGTGTTTGATACTTTTAGAAAAAACCTAAACTAATAATTAGAAAGCCAGTAGAGATTACATTGTTACGTAGCAGTCTATCTTGCAAATATTGGTAAAATCAGCGGCAGTGTAAAATTGAAGTAAGAACGGGAAACCCGCAACTACATGATAGATAGATTTAACCGTTAATCTTCCAAATAAATATATGGAATGGGTTTTCTGTCGGCAAAACCTTCGTCAATTTCGTGGTAATATTTAATTTCGTCTTCGTCACTTCTCCAGCATAAATAAACTTCCCTTCCGTCTATAATTGCCGGAAAATCGACCAAACCTATCGAAAAATTCCAATCTTTGTAATAGCAGCCTATTTCTTCAAGTTCTTTTATAAACCCGTCTATTTCACGGGCTAATTTTTTAACTTCTTCGTTTTCGTAAACTTCCCCGCCCATAGATTCGACAATCGTACGGATTTGGAAACTATTATTTATAATATCCCGTATAATTTGCCTGACCAAAGGCAATGTTTTTTGAGCTTCTTGAGGAGTAAAATATTTAACGGCTGTTTCTTGCATAAAACTTCTTTCTTTATGGTTAACAATATAAAAATTATTAACCATTAACAAACAATAAAAATTAAAGTTCCGAAAAAATTAATAAAAAATCAATGCAAGATATTATGTCTTGATTTTAATTACATTATTGTTTACTATACGTTTTTAAAGAATATATTCCAATAAACTATGAACAAAATAAAATACCCTCAAGATATTGATGTTGCGCTAAAAACGTGGGTAAAATTAGCCCGTTCGTTTTCAACAATATATAGAAAAGCATCCGAAAATATCAAATCTTTCGGACTAACCTTACCGCAATTTGCAGTTATAGAAGCCCTCGGGCATTTGGGTCCGCTTAAGGTCGGTGATATATGCCATAAAATGCTGGCTACAGGGGGAAACATGACGTTAATTATAGACAATTTGGAAAAACTGCAACTTGTGAGAAGGGTACCGAGCAAGAAAGACCGCCGTGTTATTTTAATCGAATTAACGGATAAAGGCCAAAAATTATTTGACGAGTATTTTATTGAACATGCGAAATTCATCCGGGACCTATTTTCCGTTTTATCTTTACCCGAGCAGAAACAATTGAACTCGCTTCTCGGTAAGCTCGGACTTGGAATAGTAGAATTGGAAAAGAGCAAATAAACCCGCTTTAGCTATTTTCCGTTATATTTTGTTTTCCCGCCGATAAATTTTATAATTGTAAACAAGTTTAATAATTACGAGGTACGAAATGAAAAAATTATCATTGTTCGCCGGTGTAATTTTGGCGTTGATTTATTTCCAAAGTTGCCAAGTGAAAAGCTATAAAAGTAAATTCGGAACTAATCCCGAAAAAGTTGTTCCCGGCGGCGAGGTTCAAATCTATTATAATTCCGATTCCACAAATTTAAAAGGAAGCGAAAACATCGATGCGAAAGTTTTTTTCTTTGCCGGGGAAATAATAAATACCCGCAAATTTCCAATGAATAAAATTAATAAACGTAACGGGTTGTGGAATGTTAAAATTACAGTTCCGGATTCGGCGCTCGGCTTAATTGTTGGTTTTAGTAGCGGGAAAATTAAAGACAACAACAGCGAAAAAGGATATGTAATCCTTCTGCGGAATGAAAAAGGAGATACGCTTCCTGCGGCAAAAGCAGCTTTTGCCGGCACTCTTGCTAAATGGGGCGGTTTTGCGGACTTGAAAAAAGATTATTCTTATGCGCAAAAATTATTGAACGAAGCAATATCGGAAAATAAAAATCTGAAAAGACGGTTTCTCGATGTGTATTTGTTAATTGCTAATAAGTTGAATAAGGAGAAAGCTAAAGATATTATTTCGGAAGAGCTTGGCAAATTGGCTCAAGACCCAAATTTGAATGCGAAAGATTTGGATTTGTTGGTTACATGGTATTTCAGAATCGATAAACCCGAAGAAGCAAAAAAATATAAAGATGCGTTATTACAAAAATTTCCTCGGTCGGAAGAAGCCCAAAATGTGTTGTTCGATAATTTCAGGTCGGAAACCGATGAAGCGAAAAAAATAAAATTACTCTATGATTTTGAAAGCAAATTTCCCAAAAGTAAATTAATCAAAGAGTTTTACGGCGATCTGATTGTTTATTATGTTCAGCAGAAAAATGATTTGGAGAAAGCGTACAGAACAATTATCGCAAACGAAGATAAAATACAACCGTTTTATTTTCAGTTTGCTGCGGATAAAATGTTAAAAGAAAATTTCGATTTGTTCAAAACATTCGAAGTTGCACAACTCGGTGTTAAGTGGGCGAAAAAAGAATACGAAAAACCGGTGGATGAAAAACCAAAATATTACAGCGAAGACGACTGGAAAGAATTACGCGGATTTTATTACGGAAGAAATTTATTTAAATACGGCGAAGTCTTATACAAACAAAATAAAAAAGCTATTGGCTCGGAATATTTGGGTCAAGCGGTAAAGCTTACCAAAGATTTTTATCCTTACAGCGAACTGAACGAATTGTACATAAAGGCATTGATGGAAACCGGCAATTACAAAAAAGCATTGGAACAAGCAAAGGATTTTTTGAAAGAAGGGCTTGCAACGGAAAATATAAAATCGGCAATGAAAACTGCATACATAAAAGTAAACGGTTCCGACGAAGGGTTTGACGAACTTGTAAATAAATACTTAAACAGCGCGAAAGAAAAACTCTTGCATGAAATTAAAGGAAAGTTGATAAAAGAAAAAGCGCCCGGTTTTACGTTAACCGATTTGGACGGTAATAAAATATCGCTTGCCGATTATAAGGGAAAAGTGGTGATGGTGGATTTTTGGGCAACATGGTGCGGACCTTGCAAAAAATCTTTCCCGGCGTTAAAACGTGTTGTGGAAAAATATAAAAACAATCCGGATGTTAAATTCTTATTTGTAAACACTTGGGAAAACATAAAAGATAAAAAGAAAAACGCGGAAGAATTTATTAAGAAAAACAATTATCCGTTTCATGTTTTGTTGGATACGGAAAATAAAGCGGTTGCCGATTTCGGAGTAAGGGGAATTCCCACAAAATTCATGATTGACAGAGACGGATTTATAAGATATAAATCAATCGGGTACAGCGGCAAAGCAGACGAATTAGTGGAAGAATTGGATATCGTAATTTCGCTGATAAAGTAGTTTTACGATAAAAGAGACTAACCAAACGGTTTTGAATTTTGGGAATATTAACAAACCGCTGTTAGTTTGTTCTGATATTGGGAAAACTTTGCTAGACCGGTTTATTTAAAATCCAGCCGAAATCGAACTCGATTTTTTCTTCGCAGAAAAAGGGTTCCCCGTAAGTTTTCCCGATTTGAAATCCGAAGTGCCGGGCGCGCGCTTCGATGTTTTTAAGAAATTCGGGGTGACTAATAAACGTTTCGGGTTCGTCGCTTTCCGGATCATGAAATTGTGATTTGAATGCCCGGATTGCCTTCATTTTCGTTTCTATCGTATCGGTCACGTCGATTATAAAAGTCGGATCGAAAAGGTAAGTCATCATAAAATAGAAAAGTTTGCGGGGGCGGTATGCTTCTTGCAGTTTTCCGTTCTCGAAAGTTTCGAATTTGGGCAGACCGGAAAAAAACATTGCTTCTTTAACTATTTTCCCCGCTCCGATGTGGTCGGGATGCCGGTCGTTAAAATACGGTGCAATTATAATTTGCGGTTTGTATTGCCTTATTTTTGAAACAACCTTGGCAACGTATTCTTGGGAAGGTCTTACGTTTCCGTCCGGAAAACTTAAATTTTCCCTTAATGTTATATTTAAAATTTCCGCTGCCGCTTTCGCTTCGGCGGCGCGGGTTATTGCGTTTCCGCGCGTTCCCAATTCGCCTTCGGTCAAATCTATAATTCCCACGGAAAAACCGCCGGAAGTTAACTTTGCTATTGTTCCCCCGATTCCTATTTCGGCATCATCCGGATGAGCCGTAAAAATCAATACATCTATATTTTTCATTTTCGCCTCTGAATAATTGATAGTCACACAAAACTAAATAATATTTCCCAAATTTAATTATATTTTGGCGCTTCATAAAATAAAAGATATAACAATGGATTCCGGTTACGAAGCCGTAATAGGTTTAGAAGTACACGCACAACTCTTGACGGAAACGAAAATATTTTGCGGATGTTCAACCCGTTTTGGAAATCCGCCGAATACAAATGTTTGTCCCGTGTGTCTCGGTCACCCCGGCGTACTGCCCGTGCTAAACAAAAAAGTTGTGGATTTCTCAATTATGATGGGTTTGGCAACTAATTGCACTATCAACCGTGATTCCGTTTTTGCGAGAAAAAATTATTTTTATCCCGATCTTCCGAAGGGTTATCAAATTTCCCAATTCGAAAAACCTGTTTGCGAACACGGATTTGTGGAAATAGAAACCGGAAACGGAAGCACAAAAAAAGTGCGGATAAAAAGAATTCACATGGAAGAAGATGCCGGGAAATCTATACACGATTTGGGTGAAACAACTTTGGTTGACCTCAACCGCACGGGCGTTCCGTTAATCGAAATTGTAAGCGAACCGGATATTTCTTCCCCCGGGGAAGCAGCGGCTTATCTAAAGAAAATCTATCAACTGGTTACGTATTTGGGAATTTGCGACGGCAATATGGAAGAAGGTTCGTTAAGATGCGATGCCAATATTTCCGTGCGACCCAAAAACCAAAAAGAATTCGGCACAAGAACCGAAGTTAAAAACATGAATTCGTTTCGGAACGTGGAGCGGGCAATTGCTTACGAAATAGAAAGACAAATCGATATTTTGGAAGACGGCGGTAAAGTCCAACAAGAAACGTTATTGTGGAATGCCGATGCGGGCAAGGCTGTTTCCATGCGCGGAAAAGAAGAAGCTCACGATTACCGTTATTTTCCCGAACCGGATTTGGTTCCTTTAAACATAGATGAAAATTGGATTACCGGAATAAAAAAATCGCTTCCGGAGTTACCGGATAAACGCAAACAAAGATTTATGGAGCAATACGGTTTACCTGAATACGATGCAAAAGTTTTAACGGCGGAAAGGGAAACCGCCGATTATTTCGAACAAGTAATAGCGGAAACAAAGCATTATAAGTTAGCAAGCAATTGGGTTATGGGTGATGTGGCGGCATATGTGAACGAGAAGAAAATTAATATTGCCGAATTCCCGGTAAGTCCAAAAAATCTCGGTGAGCTGATTAATTTAATTCAAGATAACGTTATAAGCGGTAAAATTGCAAAAGAGATTTTTCCCGAAATGATTGAAACCGGTAAATCCCCCGGCGAAATAGTTAAAGAAAAAAATCTGGTTCAGATTACCGATACATCCGAACTTGAAGGAATTGTCAAAACCGTTCTCGAAAACAATCCCGCTCAAGTCGAGCAATATAAATCGGGTAAAGAAAAAGTCTTCGGATTTTTCGTTGGACAAGTAATGCGGGAAACAAAAGGCAAAGCAAATCCGAAGCTTGTTAATGAAATTTTGCGGAAAGAGTTAAGCAAATAATCCGGGCAATTAATCTTTTAATAAACCCCGTAAATAATTCGTATAATCCGAATTTGGCATTGTTTCGATTAAACTTTCCAATTGTTCGCGCGAAATGAAGTTTCGTTTGTATGCAATCTCTTCGATGCAAGCAACTTTAACCCCTTGCCGGTCTTCGATAACTCCGAAAAAGTTTGAAGCGCTCAGCAATGCCGAAGGCGTTCCGGTATCGAGCCACGCGACGCCGCGCCCTATTTTTTCAACTCTTAAATTCCCTTTCTGCAAGTAAGCTTTGTTCACATCGGTTATTTCCAATTCGCCGCGTGCCGAAGGTTTAAGGTTTTTGGAAATTTCAACAACATCGTTATCGTAAACGTACAAACCCGGAATTGCAAAATTCGATTTGGGTTTTAATGGTTTTTCTTCAATCGATAAAACTTTTCCCGTATCATCGAATTCCACAATGCCGTAACGTTCGGGGTCTTTTACCTGGTAAGCGAAAATTGTTGCGCCCGATTGGCTGTTATCCAATGCGCGGTAGAGAAAATCCAGTTTCCCGTAAAAAATGTTATCGCCCAAGATTAACGTAACACTGTCATCCCCTATGAATTTTTCACCGATAATAAACGACTCGGCTATTCCGTTAGGCGCTTGCTGCACTTTGTAGCTTATGTTCATGCCTATTTGCGAGCCGTCGCCGAAGAGTTTTCTGTAAAGTGGAATGGTTTCTTCGTTTGAAATAATCAAAATATCTTTGATTCCGCCGAGCATTAGAATTGAAAGCGGATAATAGATTAACGGTTTATCGTAAATTAGGGCTAACTGTTTGCTGTAGACTTTTGTTATCGGGTATAAGCGGGTGCCGGCTCCTCCGGCTAGAATGATTCCTTTCATATTTTCCTACGGGATAATTTTTATATGTTTTGCGGCAATTAAAATTTCATTCTTTTCGAAGATTTTTATCTGATATAAACCCGCTTTGGTAAACACGTATTTGAAGAAAGTATCAGACCACTCGGGGTTAATTTTATATTTTTTTGTCTCAATAAACTTTTCAAATTCGTTATCGCCGTCTTCGTCTTTCCAGACTTGAACGAAAAGGGTATCGACGTTCAGTGCATCGAAATTATTTAAATAAACATATACTGTTCCGTTCAGTTTTTTAATCGATGCGGTTCTCAAAACGTTAACCGGTTTTCTGTTAACAACCGCTTCGCAAAATTCGAGTTTCGCACCTTCGTAATATCTCGAAGATTGAACCGAGAAAGCTTCAACGTATTTATCTTCAAGTTCCACATTTAATTTTGCTGTTGCAAGCCTGTGCTGTTTCGAATTCATAAAGTAAACTTCATACTTGCCGGGGTCTTTAAATTCATAATTGTAAACCGCCCAAGTTGCGTCTTTATCGATATTTAAAACCCTGCTGTCGAAAGGTTTATATTCTTCTCCGCGTAATTTGTCAACGAATAAATAAAGAAGCGGGTCGCCGATTGGTTTGCCGTCGTTACGGAATAAAATATAAACTTGGGTTCCCCACGGTTTTATTTTTAAATCCAATGTAGCGTCAACCGGTTCTCCGCTTTCGGTGTAACTGTTAGCGAAAAATATTTCTTGTGCGTATATATTAGATACAAATATTAAAATTATGATTGTAAAATATTTTTTCATTTAATTCCGTTTATTTGAAAAATTTCTCAACTTCTTTTATTGTGCCCGGAAGAGCAAACACTACGACTTTATCGCCTTCTTGAATTTGGGTGTCGCCAACGGCGATATAGCCTTTATCCCTGCGAACATATCCGCCGATTAACGCATTTTTAGGAAACTTTAAATCCTTAACCGGTTTTTTAGTAATAGGCGATTTGGGATTAACGTTATATTCCAAAACTTCCGCATCAATTCCTTGCAAAGTAACTGTTGTAATAAGATTTGATTTCCGGATAAACCTGGAAAGGTTATTAGCAGCAATAAGTTTTTTGTTTATTAAAGAATCTAATCCGATGGTTTGCGAAAGCGGTATGTAATCAACGTTATCTACCAATGCAATTGATTTTTTTACTCCCAAATGTTTTGCCATCAAGCAAGTGATAATGTTTGTTTCATTGTCTTCTGTAAGAGCGATAAAACCGTCCATATCAACAATTCCTTCTTGAGCCAAAAGGTCGATATCCCTTCCGTCGCCTTGTATTACAAGGGTTTTATCAAGATAATTCGCAAGTTCTTCCGCTTTGGTTTTATCGGAATCGATAAGTTTTACGCTTAATTTATTTTCAAGGAGTTTTGCAACTTTTCGCCCTACTTTTCCGCCGCCGAGAATCATAATATTTTCCATTTTCATGTGGTCTTTCCCGGCCATTTTTATAATTTGTTCTATACCTTCGGGCGTTGTAATAACAAATACTTGGTCGTTTGGTAAAAACAGATCTTCACCGGTGGGAATAATCGTTCTTATTCCCCGTTGGATTGCCACGATTCTGAACGACACGCTTTGCAATTCGGATGCAACTTCCTTTAAACTTCTTCTGATAATGGGAATATTTTTATCAAGCTTCAGACCGATGATTGTAAGTTTGCCTTTTTCGAATTCAACAACATCGGTGGCGGCTACCCGTTCTATTAATTTTACAACTTCCAGAGCGGCTAATTCTTCGGGATAAATGAGATAATCTATTCCCATTGATTTGAACAAATCGAGATTCTCTTCGGCAACATATTCGGCGTGTTCCACCCGTGCAATTGTCTTGCGTGCCCCCAGTTTTTTTGCCAGAGTTGCGGTGTTGATGTTTACGGCTTCAAGCGAAGTTACGGCAACAACCAAATCGGTTTCCGATACTTTCGCATCCTTTAAAACATTAACGGATGTGGACGAACCGTGGATTCCGTAAACTTCTACGGTGGATTGGATTTTTTCCAATCTGTCGTTATCAAGTTCAATGAGCGTAATGTCGTGTTCTTCTCCGGCAAGTTGTTTTGCCAAATGAAACCCGACTTCCCCGCCGCCGGCAATAATTATCTTCATACTTAAGAAAATTTATTTTTCGTATTTCCAAAATTAAGGTAGTTTATTTAATAATGCTAATTGTCGTTAGCTTTTAATTTCACTATATTTTTGCCTGCTTACAAATTATAATTGGTCAATATTCCGTTTCCAACGAATTTATGGAAACATCGATCAAAAATAATTATTCGTTTAATAATTCATTCAACAAATTCAACTTGATTTTAAGAAAGTATAGTAATAGTTTTTCATTAGAACATATTTAATATAAAAATGAATTATCCCGAAGATTTTTTTAATAACGAATTTAACTCTCTTAACGATAACGAGGGATTGAAGCATAAAGTACAAACATGCAAAAAGTATGTTTCGTCAGGACAAATTTTCGATTATCTTGAAAATATCGAAGAAACGATTCAACTTTGTATAGAATACGATTTTATTGAGGATGGAATTTATCTTGTGGATGCCGCTCTGGAAATTGTTCCTTACAATTCCGAACTATGGTATTCGAAGGGAATATTTCATAACAATTTATTCGAATTCGAAAAAGCACTTGAATGTTTTAACAAAGCCATATCCCTTAATCCGAGCGATTCCGATATTCTAATAAGTAAATCGATTGCCGAAGAAAATTTGGGATTGATTGACGATGCCGTAGAATCGTTAAAAACCAGCATTTTGTTCGATCCGGAAAACGAAGAGGCTTTATTCGGTTTGGCTACGTTATATGAACGACAGGAAAAATACGAAGAGGCTATCGAATATTTCAAAAAAACTTTGGAAGTGGAAAGTGAATTCAGCGAAGCTTGGTACGAATTGGGATATTCCTACGAAAATCTTAACCGTTTAAACGAAGCACTGCAAGCTTATGAAAAATATATAGCAATTGAGCCTTACAACCCTACCGGCTGGTATAACAAGGGTATTGTTCTAATGCGCATGAACGAATTGGAAAAAGCGATAGAAAGTTTCGAACTTACTACTGCGATAGACGAAAATTTTATTGGCGCGTGGTTCAATACCGGTGTAGCGTATGCAAATTTGAATAGATTAAACGATGCCCTTGATGCTTTCCTAAAAGCATCTAAACTGGATCCTTTGGATGAATCCACTTGGTTAAACCTTGCCAGAGTGAGCGAAGACCTTGGTAATATTTCCGATGCAATATCTTATTACGATAAGCTGAATAGCTTAAATGATACTTTTACTGAAGCTTATCTTGGAAGGGGAGCTTGTTACTTAAAGCTCGGAATGCAAAGTTATGCCATAAAAGATTTGAATAAAGCAGTGTTATTAAATCACGATATCAAAAAATTCTGGACGCACGAAGACGATAAATGGATGTTGAAGGCATTTAAAGATATTTTGATTTACAAGAAAAAAACCGAAACGGATAAAAACAATTTCGAGTATAGATACAAGCTTGCCGAGAATTATTTGAAAATCGGGAATTGGTCGGATGCTTACCTCTCGTTTGAAATCTGCACCGAATTAAACGGAAATTCGGCGGAATCTTTTTATAATAAAGCAATCGCCGCGTTTTATCTTAAAAAAACGGAAGAAGCGTTAGTTAGCCTAAAAAATGCTTTTATGATAAATCCCCGTTATAAAAAAGTATTCGATGCGGATTTTCCGGGAATTTCAAAAACCGAACTTTTTTTAAATTTATTCGAATTCTATAATTTTTAACTATGGTTTCAGCTACAATTGATCATAATACGAAATTAATCGGTGTGGTGGGTCATCCCATCAAACATTCTCTTTCCCCGTTGATGCAAAACTTGGCGTTTGCGTTGCGAAAGTTAAATTATATTTACGTTCCGTTCGATATTCCGCAAGACAGATTGGAAGATGCAATTAAAGGCATGCTCGCATTGGGAATAAGAGGTTTTAACATTACAATTCCGCATAAAGAAAAGATAATTCAATATTTGGAAGATGTTTCGGAAGAAGCCGGGGTAATTGGAGCGGTAAATACCGTTGTTAATGAAAACGGATACTTGCAAGGGCACAATACCGATGTGTACGGAGTAATTAAAACCCTTGAGCCGTATAAAGATAAAATTGCGGGAGCAAACGTAAGCGTTATAGGCGCAGGTGGCGCCGCGCGTAGTGTTTTGTTCAGTTTAATCAGAAATTTTAAGGTGAGTTCGATTAATTTGATTAACAGAACCATAACCAGAGCGGAACATCTACGTGATTATTTTTCAGCTAAAATGCATTTTACAAATATCCAGACATTCGAATTAATGCCGCCCGATATTGTGGATGTATTACGTAACTCCAAATTGATTGTTAATACTACACCAATCGGTATGTATCCGAATACAGACGATACTCCAACGAATTTTGAGAATTCTTTTTATCGGGGGCAAATCGTTTTTGATATAATTTACAATCCTCTTAAAACAAAGTTTTTGCAAATTGCCGAATCGCAAGGTGCGGAAATTGTAAACGGTCTTCTGATGTTCATAGAGCAAGGCGCAAAATCGTTTGAGCTGTGGACAAGCAAAGAAATGGATGTAGAAGAAGTTTACAAAAAACTAACCGAACAACTTTCCAGATTTTAATTGAAATTTTTTAATGCTACGTTAATTCTTCGAACGGCTTCTTGTAAATTTTCCAACGATGTGGCAAACGACATTCTTAAAAATCCTTCTTTGCCGAAAGCGCTTCCGGGCACAACCGCTACGTTTGCATTTTCGAGTAAATACATTGCCAAATCAACCGAAGAGTTAATTTGTGTGCCGTTAACCGATTTTCCCAAATAATGCTTGATATTCGGAAACAAATAAAATGCCCCTTGCGGTTTGTAACAGGAAATCCCTTCGATGGCGGTCAGCTCTTTATGAAAAAACTCCAATCTTTTTTCGAATTCGGCTCTCATTTTTTCAACGGCAGATTGATCGCCCGAAAAAGCTTCGAGAGCGGCGTATTGGGAAATGCTTGATGCGTTTGATGTGCTGTGGCTTTGAATTTTATTAATTCCCGTAATTACTTCGGGCGGACCCGCGGCAAAACCGATTCTCCATCCCGTCATTGAATAAGCTTTTGAAACGCCGTTAATCACAATTGTTTTTTGTTTTATCTTTTCGCTCAAGGAAGCAAAACTGGTGAACTCATAATTTCCGTAAACAAGTTTTTCGTAAATCTCATCGGCAATTACGTAGATTTCTTTGTCTTCAATTACTTCGGCAATTTCTTCTAATTCTTTTTTCGTATATGCTGAGCCGGTCGGGTTTGACGGATTGCATAACAGCAATGCTTTTGTGTAAGGTGTTATTGCTTCTTCTATTTGCCGGGCTGTGGCTTTGAAACCGTTTTCTTCCGTCGTGTCGATTATAACCGATTCACCTTGTGCAACGCTTACCATGTGCGGATACGAAACCCAATAAGGAGCGGGGATAATCATTTCGTCTCCGACATACAAAATGGAAAGAATTGTGTTAAATAAACTTTGTTTTGCTCCGCTCGAAACAACAATTTCGTTTATTTCGTAGTTCAGATTGTTATCGCGTTTTAATTTTTCCGAGATAGCTTTACGTAATTCGGGCAGTCCCGTATTCACGGTATATTTGGTTTTGTTGTTATCAATTGCTTTTTTCGCAGCTTCTTTAATGTTTTCCGGTGTGGGAAAGTCCGGTTCTCCCACACTTAAATCGATTACGTCAATTCCTTTTGCTTTCAGTTCTTTGGCTTTGGCGGAAACCTTCATTGTGGGCGAAACGCCGATATAACTTAATCTTTTTGAGGGTCGCAATCTGTTTTTCCTTAATATTTTTGTTTTTCTAAGATAATAAATTGTTTTTTAGAAAGCACGTCTGTTGGAAAACTAACGGAATTTTCCTTATGATTTTTGGAGTGAATGTTTATTTAATTTGCGGATATAAACTTTATATCTCCTGCGTTTTGTGTATGTAATTGGGCATTTGTTGTTGGTCACTGTTATGTTAAAAATCAAGTAACGCGCAAGCAGAGTTGTCTGGCTGCAATATTTGAGTTGGTTCACCACAAAAAATACTCCCATTGCAATTATATAAGTTCTTTCAAATAAAATTATTTCATACTGTTATAAACAGTCTTCCTCAATAAACTAAAAGGCGAGGTGCTGCAAATTTGATATAAAAAAT
>JALVFE010000022.1 GCA_027030245.1 Melioribacteraceae bacterium | reverse complement strand
GCGGATTCATCAATCATTAAATTATAAAACACCAGCAGAGGTGTACTTTAAATGAATAATGAACTTAGTATATTATTACACCTTAAATTATTTATAAATCTGTTCAATACATGGGGTACAGATAAAATATCATAATAACTTCTTAAAACCTGATTAAAATCCGTTTCAGTTTTTTTCACAACATCAACAGTCTCTGTATTATACCAACCGCTCCAATTTCTATAATCATATTTGGGTCTATACCGATATCTTATATAAATTTCCATCGTACCTTCAGGCCAATCATAATCTTGATTAACTGTAACTTTGTTTACCTTATACGTATAATAACCCCCTCCGGCTTCATTATTTGTTGATGCTAGTGCATTTGATTTAGATAGGGATTTGTAATAATTATCCTTATTCGGTTTATAATTCCCTTGTTTTTCACTTGGATAAACTACTAAAGTAGCTATCTCTGGTTTTATATCTAAGGGCAAGGTTTTTTCATCCCCATCATTTGTATAAGCATAGACTTCTCTCTTTCTTAATTTCTCATTCCAGCAAACTGCAGCTACTTGTAATTTTTTATTGCTTTCCCAATTTAGTCTCCAATCTTTTATAGGGAAATAAATATCAATCAATCCAAATTTAAGATTTTGTATTTTTTTATTAAACGTTTCCTTAATAGCATTGGGAAGAAAATCAGTAATTGCTTCTCTAATAGAAAGTCTCTTTTTGGTACCGTTAACTTTAATAGTATTAACTTCATTCAAAAATTCAGAAGCTTCAAGTATTTGTTCCTTTTTATCTGACGATCTAATAGCAGTTTCAAGTAAGTGTCTATTACTTTTTTCCATAAAAAGAATTGCTAAACCTTTCGCTATATTTTTTAGTAAAAGGTTTAATTCTTTTTTTTCTTTTAGTGTAAGTTCTACTTTTTTGGGGAATGAAGAGGCAGGTTTAAAAATTTCGTGTGTTCCTGGTGCAGTTGCCTCTTGACAACTCTGAAAACTAAACAATATTAATAATATGAAATTTAGAATTAGAAAAAAGTAAATTACTTTTCTGCGTGCGGGGGGGGGACATTTGGGTAACGCATAATACCTCCATTTTAATTATATAATACTTATTCAATATAAAAATGTATAATAAAAGCAGATATTATCATTAGTGCTTCAACATAATTATACAAAATAATATCTAAAAAGTCAATATCATTTTTACTAAATTTAAAAAAAATTAATATAAAATATCAGCATAATTGATAAAGAATTTAGTTAGTATTAGTGTTGGTACAATAATAACATAAAATAACTCTTTTGAAATGGATTCATAAAACACACTTTTTTATAGAAGGTGTTAAATAAAAATTTATATTAAATTTTCAATATGATATCAAGAGTTTAGTAATTTAGTGGAATAACAATAGGAATATTTTGTAATTTGGAATATAATTTTTAAAAAGAATGCAAAATTAATGGAAATAATCAACTATACCGAAGAATGGAAAGATAAGTGGGACGAGTTCGTTCTAAATTCAAGTAACGGAACGATGTTCCACATGCAAAGATTTTTCGATTATCATGAGCCCGGTAAGTTCACTTTTAATCACTTGATATTTTTGGAAAAAGGGAAGATAGTTGCCGTATTGCCCGGAAGCATTCTGGAAAACGGAACTGTTTTCGAATCCCCGATCGGAGCAAGTTACGGTTCCATTGTTGTTAAGGATATTAAATTCCGGAAAGCTCTCGAAATTGTTTCGGCGTTGTTGGAATGGGGAAAGAAAAACGGAATCAAAGAGTTTATTCTCACTTCCGCCCCGATGATTTATGAAACATACCCGAATCAAAATCTTGATTTTGCCATGCTTTGGAAAGGGTTCAAATATCAATTGCATTATATTTCCAGCGCGATTAAATTGGAAAAGGACAGGGATATAATCTCGAGATTTTCGCCGACCATAAGAAGAAACATACGTAAAACTTTCAGAAATCCCGATATTAGAGTTGAAGTTAACGAACGCTACGATGAGTTTTATCCCATATTGCTTAAGAATAAAGCAAGGCATAACGTTAAACCGACTCATTCGTATGAAGATTTGTTAAGACTTAAAGAATTATTACCCGACCGGCTAAAGTTGTTCATGGTTTATTATAAAGATAAACCGATTGGCGGATCGTTAATGTTTTATCCGAATAAAAACGTTGCTCTTTGTTTTTATAATATGCTGTTGTATGAATATGCCCAATACAAACCGATTCAACGTGTGATGTACGAAGTAGTAAAAGATGCAACGGAAAACGGTTACGCTTATGTGGATATCGGAGTTTCGCAAGATACGTCGGCGGATAATCCAATGACTCCAAGCATCAGTTTGATTGACTTCAAAGAGCGATTCGATGCCAAATCGATTATGCGCAATACATTTCATTACAAGTATTAATTGACAATCGTGTCTATGTCTTATCAAAAAACCGCTTGTATTACATTTCTCGGTAATCCTTATCTCGATTCCAGAATAGTAAACCTGATCGATTCGCTTAAGCAAAACGGTATTTTGGTTAAAGTGGTTGCGTTTGATTGGCAAACACCCGATTTTGTTACCGTGAAAGGGGATGTGACAATTTACAAATTGACCAAACAATCTTTCTCGCCTTGGTTTTACATTAAATTTTTATTTTTACTTTTTAAAGCATTGAAAAACATTAAAGCCGATTATTACTTTGCCGAAGATATTTACGTCCTTCCCACAACGTCTTTTTTTGCCAAACACAGAAAAGCGAAATTATATTATAACAGTCGCGAACTTTATTCTCATATCGGCGGATTGAAAGATAAAAAATCTGTACAGATGTTAATTAGTCTGGTAGAGAAATTTTATATCAACAAACCCGATTATGTTCTTGTAACCGGCGAGTTGGATGCGGAATACTTAACGCATATTTACGGAATTACGAACACGCTGCTGCTTAGAAATCTTCCTTCTTACAAAAAGCCTGAAGAAATAATCGACTTCAGGGCTAAATATAATATTCCGGAAAACAAATTGATTGTTCTTTACCAAGGTGTTCTTCTAAAAGGAAGGGGAATTCCTTTAATGCTAAAAGCCTTGAAAGAATTACCGGATGTTGTTTTCGTTATAATCGGTGAAGGAATTTACAGAAAAGAATTTGAAAAAGAAGCCGAAGATTTGGGAGTCAAGAACAGAGTGTTTTTCACCGGACCGGTTGCGCACGAAAAACTTTTGAATTATACCGCCGGTGCGGATGTGGGAATTGCGTTGATTGAAAATATAAGTCTTAGTTATTTCTATGCTTTGCCTAACAAATTATTTGAATACATAATGGTGGAAGTGCCGGTATTGGTAACCAATTTACCGCAAATGAAATCCGTGGTTGAAAATTACCGCGTAGGGGAATTTATAACAAACGAAGAACCGGAAGAGATTATCCGTATCATAAAAAAATGGCAGAAGTCTCCCGGGATTTTGGAAAATTATAAAAAAAATTGCGCGCTTGCATCGAAAGAACTAAACTGGCAGGCAGAATTTGACAAAGTAAAAAAAATACTTCTTACTTGAGTTAAACCCGGATGAAACAAAAAAGGATTCTGATTGTTCGCCCCGATAGAATCGGAGATGTGGTTTTATCAACTCCCATTCCGCGTGAGATAAAACGGCAATTCCCGGAAAGTTTTGTCG
The DNA here is from genome assembly GCA_027030245.1 of Melioribacteraceae bacterium. GTDB lineage: Bacteria > Bacteroidota > Ignavibacteria > Ignavibacteriales > Melioribacteraceae > BMS3ABIN04. The sequence continues at coordinate 88,133 of JALVFE010000022.1, read as the reverse complement.
CGGTGCTGGTTAGAAAATATACGCGCGATATTTATTTGAATAATCCGCATGTTGATGAAATCTTATTGATAGATGATATTAATCCCGGTGAGAAAAATTACTTCTGGCGGAAGGTTAAAGAAATCAAGTCATATAAATTTACGCACGCATTAATGCTGCTTCCCGATGAGCGGATAAATTATATTCTCTTTTTCGCCGGTATAAGAAAAAGATACGGCGTTGGACATAAGTTTTATCAGGCAATAACATTTGTAAAAGGAATAAGCCGGAATAAATATATTCCGTTACGTCACGAAGCGGATTATTCGATGGACTTGGCAAGGGCAATAGGTGTTAAACCGGAAAGTCTGGATGTGGAAATTCATCTTACCGAAAAAGAATTGCAGCGTTCACGGGAATTGCGCAAAAAATATTTGGATGGGAAAAAGTATTTAATCGGAATTCATTCAACAAGCGGAAACTCTGCGGCAAATTGGAAACCGGTAGAATATTTTAAACTTGCCAACACTTTACTTCGGAATCCGGATTACCGTTTACTCATTACGGATGTGGATGTTCCGGCGGAATTGAAAAATTTACCCGGAGTGATTTATCCCGATCCGGATAAAAAATTATCATTGCGAGAATGGTTTGTGATATTTAAAGCTTTGGATTTATTGGTTTCTTCCAGCACCGGACCGATGCATATTTGTGCGGCGTTAAAAGTAAGAACGGTTTCTGTTTTTTGTCCTTTGCCCGCGGCTTCACCGCAGTTGTGGGGACCAAAGGGGAATGATAATAAAATTATTCTTGCAGATAAAAATTACTGCGATTCATTTTGCCCGGGCGATCCGAAGCTATGTGATTTCGGCGGGGAAAAGGGAATGCCGGTAAAAAAAGTGGCTGAAGAAATTGATAGTTTTTTATTAAGATTAAATCCAAAAGTTTAGGAAAATAATTTATATATTTGGAATCCTTATTTAAGATTGCCGGGGCTGATTGACAAGCCGGCGCCCAACCCCGTCAGGTCCGGAAGGAAGCAGCGGTAAGCGTTCGGTTTGGGTAGTTAGTTCCCGGCTTTTTTTTCCACCGCTTTATTAGTTTAACTTTTAATCCGAATTTTCCTTATTTTTGGTAAAAATTAACTTCAGATAATACCGGATTGAATTGAATAGAAAAGTTTTAACTCTACTTCTTCTTTTTATTTCCTGCTCGCTTTTTGCTCAAAAAGTGATACTACCCGGTTTTTCGTTAAACGGAATTAAGACTGATATTAAAATAACGGAGATACCCGACTCTGTTGATTTTGTTTATATCACGTTAATTAAAAACACGAAGACGGAAAATTTTAAATTATTTCCTAACAATTCTGTTGTAGATACATCGATCGTTTTTAGCGAAGCCGGAAATTATAAAGTGAGATTGAACTTAACCGATGATAAGTTTTACGCGATAAGAATTTTACCCGGTTGGTTCAGCATTATTCCGCCGTTGATTGCGATATTACTCGCCCTTGCAATCCGCCAGGTGTTGGTTTCTTTGTTTATAGGAATTTACATCGGCGCAATCTTAATTTACAATTTTAATCCGTTGACTGCGCTTCTCCGGTTAGCCGATACTTTAATTATTAATGTTTTAGTTAATCCCGATCACATGTATGTAATTGTTTTCACTCTTCTCATCGGCGGGGTAGTTGGCGTAATTTCACAGAACGGCGGAACGGAAGCGCTTGCAAGGCAGATAACAAAACTGGCAAAAAGCGCTAAAAGCGGAATGGTTGCAAGCTGGTTGATGGGTTTGGTAATTTTCTTCGATGATTACGCAAACTCTTTAATTATCGGGAACATGATGCGACCCATAACCGACAAGTTAAAAATATCCCGCGAGAAATTGGCTTATATCGTAGATTCCACCGCAGCGCCGGTTGCAAGTCTGGTTATCATCAGCACGTGGATCGGTTACGAGTTGGGTTTAATTGCGGAAGGTCTTAAAACCATAAATTCCGCGGAAAACGCATACGATGTTTTTCTGAAAACAATTCCTTACAGATTTTATCCGATAGCGGCAATCTTTTTTGTGTTTCTCACTTCTTTTTTACAAAGGGATTTCGGACCGATGCTGAAAGCCGAGAACCGCGCGAGAAAAGAAGGAAAAGTTACAAGCGACGATTCGGAAGTGAAAACCGTTGAATTAGACAAAACAAGAATTGCAGCCAAAAGTAATTCAAGTTGGTTAAACGGCGCAATCCCAATTCTGATTATTCTATTGGGAACCGTTGGCGGCTTGATTTACACGGGCTTGCTCAACCTTCAGTCTATTGGAGCAACCGATTTTTCGGTGCAAAATATTATCAGTCATTCCGATTCTTACAAAGCATTGCTTTGGGCAAGTTTGCTTGCCGGAATTGTAGCGGTTATTATGTCGGTCTCGCAAAAATTGTTAAACTTGCACGATTCAATGAACGCTTGGCACAACGGTGTTCAGACTATGTTGTTTGCTGTTATCATATTGGTTTTTGCTTGGGGAATAAGTAAAATTACCGTTGATTTGAAAACCGCCGATTATATCATCTCGTTGCTGAGCGAATCTTTGAACCCGAAACTGCTGCCCGTTATTGTGTTTATTATTTGCGGCGGAATTAGTTTTGCCACCGGAACAAGTTGGGGAACAATGGCAATAGTAATGCCCATCGTAATACCTTTGGCTAACGAAGTTTCGCATGTGGCAAATTTATCCGGAGTTGAATCCACGATTATTATTCATGGTGTTATCAGTTCCGTGCTTGCCGGGTCGGTTTGGGGCGATCATTGTTCGCCCATTGCCGATACGACAATCTTGAGCTCGATGGCTTCGCAATGCAATCATATCGATCACGTAAGAACCCAATTGCCTTACGCAATATTAGTTGGAGTGGTGAGTATGTTCTTCGGCGATTTTCTTACCGCTTACGGATTAAATCCTTTCGTTGCAATTCTGATAATTTTTGCGGCTTTATATGGTGTATTAATGATATTCGGCAAAAAAGTTGTACCATAATAAAAATACAATATTAAAATATATGATTTTAAGGGATTAGATTTTTTGCATTAATCCGGATGATAAAATTTATACACCGTTTCCGCTTTTGCTTTTCCTATAATTTTCTCAAGTTCTTCGAGTGAAGCAAGTTTAATTTCATTTACGCTTTTGAAATTTTTAAGCAATTTTTCCGCAATTTTCTCCCCGATACCTTTAATTTCAAGGAGTTCGGAAGTCAGGGTTCTCTTCGAACGTCTTTGTCTGTGGAACGTAATTGCGAATCTGTGCGCTTCATCCCTAATTCGTTGAAGCAATTTTAAACTTGATGATGTTTTGGGAATTGTTTGGGGCTCGGGTGAATTCGGTAAATAAATTTCTTCCAAACGCTTTGCCAGTCCGATGATTTCAAAGTTTATAAATCCCAAATTTTTTAAAACGCTGACGGCACTTGATAATTGTCCCTTCCCGCCGTCAACCATAATCAAATCGGGTAAAGGTTCATCGTTTTCTTTCAGTTTGGAATATCTGCGCTCTATAACTTCGCGCATGCTTGCAAAGTCATCCGGACCTTCCACACTTTTAATAATAAATTTACGGTATTTGCTTTTCTTCGGTTTTGCATTTTCAAAAACAACCATGCTGGCAACCGTATCGGAACCTTGAATATTCGAGATGTCGAAACATTCTATTTTTTTCGGAATGTTTTTCAAAAACAAATCCCTTTTTAACGAACTTAAAACATGGGGAAGTGTGCCTTCCCGTTTCATCCTTTGGAGCTGAATATCTTTTAAGTGAAGCAAAGCGTTCTGCTTGCACATTTTCAATAAAGAAAGTGCATTGCTGCTTTTTTTAGGAATAACAAATTTCGTTTTTCTCCCCGATTTTTGATTCAGCCAGTTTAACAGAGCGGAAGAATCTTCGGGTTCAACGTCCAGCAAAATTTCTTTTGGGATTTCCGCAAACTCGCCGTAATAAAACTTAATTACCGAATTATAAATTTTTTCAATGTTGTCTACCAATCCCGTCGATAATTTTAATTGTCTTTTCCCGACCAACTTCCCGTCGCGGATATTAAGGATTGTTGCGGCAACATCTTTATCTTCCACGGCTACACTGATAACGTCGCGATCTCCGAAATCATTGCTTACAACCTTTTGTTTCGATGAGTATATTTCCAATCTTTTCAGTTTGTCTCTAATTTCCGATGCCTTTTCAAAATTTAATTTGCGGGATTCTTCTTCCATTTGCCGTTTCAATTCTTCAATTAGGGAAGCTGTTTTTCCGCGCAACACCTTAATTACTTCTTGAACCATTTTGTTGTAGTCTTCTTCGGAAACCAGACCTTCGCAAGGACCATCGCATTTTTTTATATGATAATCCAAACAAACTTTTATCTTCTTCTTTTTAATTACTTCGTCGTCTATGTAATATTTGCAGCTTCTTATCTTGAACGTTTGATTAATCATCCGCAGCGAAGCTTTCATGTTCTTAACATCCGTATACGGTCCGAAGTATAAAGACCCGTCCCGCACGATTTGCCGCGTGGAAAATATTTGCGGGTAAGGTTCTTTTGTTACACGGATATACGGATATGATTTATCGTCTTTAAGATTAACGTTATAGCGCGGTTTATACAGTTTGATTAAATTATTTTCGAGAACGAGCGCTTCAATTTCGGTATCGGTAATAATGGTTTCCAAATCGGCAATTTTGGATACAAGCGCTTTGGTTTTTGGGGAATCCAAATTGCTTTGAAAATATGAACGTATCCGGCTGCGCAAATCTTTTGCTTTGCCCACGTAAATAATTTTACCCTTGGCATCCAGAAATTGATAAACGCCGGGTAAAGCGGGAATTGCTTCCAGTTTTTCTTTTAATCCGGGTTTCATAACACAAAGTATAAAGGATTCTGTGGATGTTATCAAGTAGGGAAATTCAGTAGAAAATAATTTTTACATTCATTTCGCTTTTTCTTCCCAAATCGTCAACGCAAACGAGTGAAAGCGAATCGCTTTCCGGTGAATAAAAAAACTTTGCGCCGCTGGAAACAATTGTTTTAATTTGTTGATTGACAAACCAGTAAATCAAATGGGCTTTTTCGTCGGTCACCGCTTGTAAAAGTATTTTCTCTTTTCTTTCCTTGTTAATATAATATTGAAAATCCTTTTGCGGTGATAAAATTGTTGGTCCTTTATCGTTAAAGGAAGCGATGCATCCGGGGTTATGTTTTGGTGGATTGTCTGATTGTAAACCTTGGCTCTTAAACCAATATGATACAACTTCCGGGTAAACCGGGTAAACTTTTTTAATATAATTTTTTTTAGGCAAACATTCTGTGCAGTAACTGATTTTTTCGTCTTTACTAACGTAGAATTCTTTATGAATATCACATTTTTTATTATTAGTAACATTTTTAATGAAATAATCGTACGTAAAATTTTTACAATATTGATTTGGTAACAAGCCAGACTCCGCGCAAACTTTCCGTTCGTCTAAATTTTTTGGAAAGGGGAACCAGTTATTTGAAGAACCGTAATCGATTGAATTAAATAATTCGATTAACAACGGCACGGCTTTTTGCGAGCCGGTTAATGTCGGAGCTCCTTTTCCGTCGAAGTTCCCCAACCAAACACCGATTGTGTAATTCGAATTGTAACCTATTGCCCAAGCATCGCGTTTCCCTTGCGAGGTACCGGTCTTCCAAGCAATCTTAGGTAATTTCGTATCGGGGAAAAAATTGACTTCCAAGTCCGGCCTTTCATTAGAGCTTAAAATATTAGAAATTAAGTAGCAAGCTTCTTCCGAAAAAACAGTAGTATGAGCATCATTTTTGTTGTTAAGTAATATTTGCGGAATATATAAATTACCCTTATTCGCAAAAACCGTGTATGCCGTAACCAGTTCAAAAAGACTTACACCGCAACCGCCCAAAATTGTGGAAAGTCCCAGCTTTCTTTTACTTTTTTTTATGAAATTGAATTTAAGGTGTTCTAACAGGGTAATAAAATTTTTCAAACCGCTCTTTTGTAAAAGTAAAACCGCAGGAATGTTTAATGAATTAGCCAATGCATATTGAGCGGAAACGTAGCCGTGAAATTTCATATTGAAATTTTCCGGTTGATATCCGCCGAAATTTAATGGTATATCCGGAATTTTTGTTTGCGGGGTTAACGAACCTTTGTCGAAAAGAAGAGCGTATAAAAAAGGTTTTAGTGTGGAACCCGGCGAGCGAATGGCATTAATTCCGTTAACTTGACCAGAAATTTTATCATCATAAAAATCTGCCGAACCTACATAAGCTTTTATTTGATGACTTTTATTGTTAATTACAAGTATTGCTCCGTTTGTAATGCCTTCCGGGGAAAGTTTTTGTATGTGTTGATGTAATAATTGCTCGGCAATAAATTGTGTTTTTAAGTTTAAAGTTGTAAGTAATTGATTTTCTTCTGATAGTCTGCTTACATAATTGCTGAAATGTTGAGCTAAATCCGGTAAACGAAATCTATAACCGGAAACGGGCTCTTGTAGTGCCAAATTTATGTCTTTCTCCGAAAACAAATGAGCTTTAAGAAGTTTTCTTAAAAGTTTATTCCGTTTTATTAGCGTTTGTTCGGGATTCTTGTCCGGTCTGTATCTATTCGGATTTTGCGGTATTACCGCAAGTTCGGCAGCTTGGGCTAAGCTTAACCGGGATGGGGCATTATTAAAATAAATGTATGCCGCAGATGTAATCCCTTCAATATTTCCGCCATACGGAGCGTAACTGAGATACATATTCAAAATTTCTTTTTTGGAATAGTGAAGTTCCAATTGAAAGGCTCTAAACGTTTCTAATATTTTGTTGAATAATGTTCTTTTGTGTGGCTCAAGAATCCGCACAAGTTGCATCGTAATAGTGGAAGCTCCGGAAATTCTTCCTTCACCTGTTAGATTACCAATAAAAGCACGGACAACGGCAAAAGGATTTACACCCGGATGATAATAAAAATATTTGTCTTCTTTGAATAAAATTACTTTTATCGCGGTTTCCGAAACGGAATCGATATTTGTTTCCAATCTCCACTTGTCATCTTTTGTAAGATATGCGGAGAGCAATTCGCCGTTTTCCGAATATACCGCTTTGGAAAACCTTTTCAGGTTTGGTAAAGGGAAGATAATATCCAAAAGAAAAATTATGATTATTATCCCAACCGCATAAAAAAAGGCTTTTTTAACCAAGACTTTTTTATTAACCTGAATCATTGTATGAAAATTAATGTACCCCCGTTTATTGAATGAAATTCTTTAGCATACATTGCATCGGCTGTAATGGGCGGTACAATAAAAATCCCTTTGTTAACCAAGCGTAACAAATACCAATATTCTTTTGTTTTATTAGCTTTCAAGTTTGTAAAGAGAATCAAACGGTCGTCCCGGATATCGGAATATTGTACGTGTAGTTTTTGTTTGGTGTCCATTTGCACTCGTGATGTTCCGGTTAATCTCGGATTTTCTATTTCAGCGCCTGCCGGGATTATATCGGTAATTACTATATTTTCGGCGGATCTATCTAATCCGGTTAGGGAAATTTTACATAAAACCAATTGACCTTGCCGGAATTTTCCGTCTGTTATTTCTTTATTTGTCTTGTAGTCATAATATTTTCTTCTAACCTTTAGACCTTTATCGACATCTTTTATTTTTACATTAACCGGAATTCCTTCGCGTTCCCAGTAATAGTAAACTTGGCCTTTTCCCGATGATTTCAAAGTTAAAGTATTACCGGAAATCTTACCGTTGGGAATTATTAAATTTTTACCATGATATTTACCTATATGGTTTTCGCCGTCGTAAATATCTATTGCCAAATTTTCCTGAGCCAAATTCTTAGCCGCTTTCCCCAAAGCTAAAAACAGAAATGCCCTGTCTTGCGTTGTGTATGCATCCATCGCTTTATTTGTAAGGTATTCGATGATAAAAGGAATTTGTGAATGAGAGGGATCGATTTCGAGCAGCATATTAAGGGCAATAGCGTTCGTTCGGATTTCCGAATCGAAACTTCCGCCGGTTTCGCGCTGAGCTTGTATAATTCTATATTGTTTGGGAATTAAATCGAATGCAGCAGCCCATTTTTTAGACAAAGCGTATGCGGCAGCTAACATGTAAATCATGTCGTCAGGCACCAAATGAAGGTTGGCGCGATAATAATTCATTGTAGAAATATCGCTGTGACCTGCCAAAGCTAAAACATAAAGCGCGTATATGGTCGCCTTTTTTGCTTGCTTTTTAATTATTCTTTTGCCGTTTACGTAATAATAATAATCCCTTTCGCTTTTTTGTTTCACGAGATTCGAAAGATATGAAATCAGGTTTGACAATACGGTTTTATCTACTTTAAATCCTTTTCTTTGAGCTTCGAACAGAAAATGCGCTGCGTAAGTCGATCCCCACGGATAAGTATAATTTCCGCCGGGCCAATATGCAATAGCGCCGTTATACATTTGCATCGATTCAAGTTTTTTAATTCCGGCTTTTATGTAATAAGTCGGGTTGTTTTGTTCATATATTTCGGGCGCTACCAGCTTAACCAAATCGTCAAAATATAATTGCGGAAATAATTTGGAAGTGGTTTGTTCAACGCAACCGTGAGGGTATTGAACAAGCTCCTTCAATTGTTTGGCATATTTAATACTTGGGAAATTACTGATGATCAATTTGCTTGATACCGTGCCTTTCACATAATTTGTAGGAAACTCGATTTTTTCTTCATCGCCCCCGTTAATAATTCCGGTGCCGCTGGTTGTTACCAAGGGTAAATTCGGTCTGATGGAAATTTCGGTTTCCACTTTTGATTTGGCAATTCCTGAAGTAGAAATAGTAATTTTGGAATTGCCGATTTTCGGCTTGGTTAAAATTTCAAATTCTGCCACGGCGGAATTATGCGGTTCAATCGATACTTCTTGCGTTTCCTTTGAAAGAAGAACCAGCGGGTCTTTTACTTTTACCGTAACCTTTACGTTCCCTTTTTTAGCGGTATTATTTATCAAAGTTACCGGCATTGTTAATTTATCGGTAATTGTTAAAACCCGCGGAATTTGAGGTTCGATTACCAAATCATCTGCTATTTTCATTGGAGAGGAAGCGCTTCCAAAACTTTTATTCTTATATGCAATTGCCATTAACCGGAGTTCACCGTTGTATTGCGGGATTTTCAAATTGATTTTGGCTTCTCCATTTGAATCGGTTTTCTTAATTCCGCTCCACAATGATAAAAGTTTAAATCTTTTCGATTTTATCGGGTTCGCCCGTTTCTGAATTTGTTTTTCCATAGCATCGCCGCCCGGAGACGTTTGAAGCGCCAGAATTTCGGGTAAAAGGAATTTGTAAACGTCATAAGTTGCAACCTTAAGAGCTTGCTTTGCATACATAAAATGATATGGATCGGGTGTCTGATAATTCTTAAGTTGCAATATGCCTTCGTCAACCGCTGCTAACGTAACGTAAATATTTTGTTCCGGTCTGGTTTTTACCGTAACGGTTTGGGTTCTGTTCGGCTTAATTTTTTTTGGAGCAATAATTTCAACTGGTAAGTGATATTCTTTCTTTTCTACTTTAATGTTTTGAAAACCGTGACCAACAATAAACGGCGCCATATTTTTAGCGGAATGCGGTCTGAATAATGTAGCCGTAACGTAAACGTTCGGTAAATATATTTCTTTTATTGGGAGAGTCAATTCAGCCGAACCCTTTTCAACATTGACGAAACCGTAATAATAAATCGAATCCTTTTCCAAAGTTACAAGCATTCTGCCGGAAAACGGGGTTTTGAATAATATTTTACAATTTTCCCCGGGTTGATAACTTTTTTTATCAAGCACCATTTCAATTTTGCCGTCCCGGCTTACTCCGAAAGAAGAATACGAACGGCTACCCCAGCCGTAGGCGTAGAATCTATGTTTTACATATCCTTCTTCTCCTTGTTTGGAAATTCTGATTTCATACTCTCCTGTATTATCAACGGTAAACGAAAAATCGTAAGGGGATTTTGTCATTGTTATGTTTTTATTCCATACAATTTGAGGTTTCCATTCCGAGTCGTAATAAAATTTTCCTTCACTGTTCTTTTTGAGCACGGTATTCCACCGGTATTTTGCAAGGGTTACCGTAGCTTTGAAATTATCAATAGGATTATCGTGATCATCAACCGCAACAAACTGATAATGAATATTGCTATTTGTACTTAAGTAATATCCACTGTTTCTTATCCCGAGGTAATAATTTCGGGGGAATACTTTAAAAGACGAAATCTTATTTACCGTTCTTCCGGTCGGATCGAACACGCTTATAAATTGAATTCCTTTATAAACTCCACCGGAAACAATTGAATCGGGTATTGTATATTTTATTTCGGCAATACCGTCTTTATTTGTTTTGCCTTCTAAAATGGTTTTGGATATTGATTTTCCCTTTAATGAAAAATTTGAAAAATTAAAATCCTGAAAACGTAAACTGAAAAAAGATTGTTCTTTTAATTGAATTTCTTCTTCCACTTTAAGACCCGAAGCCTTCGCTCCGAAAAAATATTCCGAATTTACTTTTGTTATTAAACTATCACCTGGTTTGTAATGGTTTTTATTATTCTCAACCGTAACACGCATTTTGTCGGGAACAAATTCTTCCACGAAAAAATTGTATGTGGCAAGATGACCGCCGGAAGCTATCTTTAAAATTGCTTTATACGTGCCTGTTTGAGCATAGTCGGGAAGCGTGAATGAAATTTCAAAGGAGCCTTGTTCGTTTAATTTCGGACTGAAAGTTTCCAGCGTACCGCCTTGAGGTTTAACGATTTTTAACTTCAGAGGTAATTTGTTTATTACGTTGATGTTATTATCCCGTAATATCGCCGATAAATAAACTTTCTCTCCGGGTCTGTAAAGGTTTCTTGCCGAGTATAAAAATGCATTGTATTTTATGTAAGAATTTTTACCGCTTACATCAAAGCGGGAAGTTTCCACGTAATTTTTTCTGAAATCAATAAAATTAAAATCGTCTTCGTGCTCAACCAAAACCAACCTGCCTGAAAAACCTTTAATAAGATCGACATAATTGTTGAAGATTACTATTCCGTCCGCATCTGTTTTTTGTGTAAGTATTTTTTGATTATTGGTGCTGATAACCGTAACCTTAGCGTTTACAACAGGCTCCGCCGTGGAAAGGGAATTTACAAATACCATCAGATTTCTTCTCGAACGTTTCGCTATAATGCCTAAGTCGGTAGACGATATTAATTTATAATCGTTTCTCCATCTGTGTTCGGAATCATCTACTCGAACAAGATATATTCCTTTGAATTTCCCTTCGGGCAAATCTTTCAAACTAATGATTATATCCTTTTCTTTATTCTTTTTCCCATTAACCGTGATCTCTTTGTGATAAATATTTTTCCCGTTTTCATAAAGATTGTAATAGTCGGAATAACTATCTTCATCTTCATACGCATATCTATTGCTGTTAAAAAAATGAACTAAGTTATTTTGAAAAATTTTGAAAACGGTTACTGATATTTTATCAATATTTAATACCTTCACCGTCAAGTTTTTTTCACCGTTTTTCAACAGATACATTCCCGTTCTGTCTGCAAATTCTATAAACGGGGCAAGATTAACCAAAGTAACTTTTTGTTCAAAGTCTTCGCTAAGTTTTCCGCCGTACAATCCTGGTAATCCTTTTTTAATTTTTATTTTTATGGTCGGTTCATTATTAAAATCGGAAACGATTCTGATTTTATTGTCCAATACGACAAACTTCACTTTACATTCGGGATTTATTTCGATGTAATCCTTCAATTTATCTTTATCAACTTTTTGTGTGGTTGAGATGCTAATCCACATGTTATTATTATCAGAGCCGGAATTTACATCGGTTATTTCAAGTTCGGATATCGGTGGAATCGATTCATCGAACGAAACATCCGTCGAAAGAGGAGTACCGCCAATACTCGATTTCAATCCTTTTTTTATGAGTATCTTTATTTCCTGGGGCTTGCGCGCTTGTTGAACAGTGCCAATGTTAATTGCTAATACTTTTGTGGGAGTCGGACTATTGATTTTAAACTCACTTATTTCTTTACCATTTAAAATTATTTTGATGTAGTTTTTTATAGTATCGGGATTGACTTTGTAATTAAAATAAAGATTTGAGAAAAGTTGCAATTGATAATTTTTATGTGGAATATGATCCCAAAAAAATTCAGCTTTCGTAACGGCAAAATCCTGAGTATGGAATCCGTATGTATTAAAATCGGGTTTTAGATTCTTATTGAATAAAACCTTATCAGTTATAACAGCTTTATATTTTTGCATCGGTTCTAAAGGTTCTTCGGGTGAAAATAATAATTTGGAAGGGGAGAGCCATTTATATTTGCCGTTTATTGCGGGTTCGAACTTAATGAAATCATCTTTGACCCATTTGTCTATTAACGTATCCGGTGCTAATTCTTTGTCAAACTTTATGGTAAAGTTTGTGTATTTCTCAACTTCCCCTGTAGGAGAGAATGACGTTACCGTAACTTTATTCGGTGTGCTGCATGAAAAAAATATTAAAGTAAATACAAAAAAAGATAAAGCTTTTAGTTTCATGGAAAACCCTTAAATTTTAAATATTTATTGGTATTAACAAAAATATAAAAAATCAAATAAATATATCAAAGATGAAATTGTTTAAATGATAAAGTGGAAGGTTATCAAACTTTACTTAAACACATAATTCTTAGGAACAACAACTATTCCGGTGTCGGTAACTTTAAATAGTTTCCTGTCTTTGTCGGGATCAAAACCTATTTCCATTCCTTCGGGCACAACAACATTCTTATCGATAATCGCGCGTCTTATCCGTGTATGTCTTCCGATATTGCAATTATCCATAATTATAGAATCCGTAATGTATGTATAAGAATTAACACGGACGTTAGGTCCTAATATCGAGCGTTCAACAAGTCCGCCCGAAATAATTGTTCCGTCAGTAATAAGCGAATTAATCGCCCGACCGATTCGTTCTCCTTCATGGGAAAGGGTTTTTGCCGGAGGTGATTGTAATTGGCGGGTGCGCAAGGGCCAATCTACGTCGTATAAGTTAAATTCCGGATTAACGCTTATTAAATCCATATTTGCCGTATAATAACTGTCTATCGTTCCTACGTCGACCCAATAAGGTTCGGCTTTTTTGTTTTCGTCTTCAAATCTGAATCCGTAAATATCGTAACCTTCTTTAATCATAAATGGAATCACGTCTTTACCAAAATCCACATAAGGAACGTTTTGCTCGATCATTCTTTCGAAAACCGAAATCAATACATCGATTGAAAAAACGTAAATCCCCATGTTGATTAATGAGTAGCCTGGGCGTTTCGGAATTTCCGGAGGTTTTTCAGGTTTTTCAATAAACGATAAAACTTTATAATCTTTATCAATTTCAATAACACCGAAGCGGGAAGCTTTTTCCGATTCAGTAACAATACACGAAATGGAGAGGTCTGCTTTTTTCTCCGTATGGTATTGGATCATCTTCAAATAGTCCATTTTGTAAATGTGATCGCCGGAAAGTACAAGTACCCATTTGTTAAACTCCGGTTCCAACAAATTCAAATTTTGGTAAATTGCATCGGCGGTTCCTTTATACCAATAACTGCCCAGCTTTTGCTGAGGCGGAATGGTATAAATAAATTCCCGTAATTCCGGATGAAATATATTCCACGCTTCGTAAATGTGTTTGTTAAGCGAATCGGATTTGTATTGGGTGAGAACGTAGATTTTCCTTAAACCCGAATTCAGACAATTGGAAAGCGCAAAGTCGATAATTCTGTATTTCCCCCCGAAAGGAACGGAAGGTTTTGTACGGTAAGCAGTAAGAGGAAGTAATCTTTCGCCCATACCGCCGGCTAAAATCATTGTAATGGTATCGCGAACAATTGACGAGCCGATGAAAGCCATTGTTTTACCCTAATTTTTAGTAGCGTGTTTATGTTATTGGATTAATGTTAAATTCACTAAATTAAAGAGCAAAATACTTTTTCTATATTTAATTATATAAGATATGAAAGTCAAGAAAAATAAGTTGGCAATGGTGGCATTTTTTTCGATAAGCTTACCTCTTGTCCTTTTTTTTATATTCCGTCCGCAAATCGAGAAAGCTTTGTATTTTTTGAAAAACGGCAACATAAACGAAAGTACAATCGAATTTTATATAGATAATACGAAAGTGCTCGATAATTATTTTTCGGATGATCAAAAAAACATAGACGTTTTGCATTATACGTTGCGATTACAACTATTTCCCGCAGAAAGAAAAATCAAAGGTGAAACAACCGTTAAAATTAAAGTTATTCAAGGTGAAAAAATCGCGTTGAATTTTTATGATAATTTAAAAGTAGATTCTGTTTTGATAAACCGGCAAAAAACCGGTTACGAGAGAGACGAAAAGCATATTTATATAGAGGGAAGTGCGAATTCTGATTCGGTTATGATCACCATCGTTTATTCCGGCACACCGGAAAGCATGGGCTTCGGATCGTTTGTCTTTGGCAATTATAAAGAATCTCCGGTAATTTACACGCTTAGCGAACCGGTATTTGCTTCCACTTGGTTTCCGTGTAACGATTTGCCGACGGATAAAGCTACAGCAGATGTTTTTATTACAAACGATTCTTCGTTTGTTTCGGTTTCCAATGGAAAGCTGGCGGGGATCAATATAAACGGGGACAAAAAAACTTATCATTGGAAAATTATCTATCCGATTTCAACTTATCTAATTTCTGTTTACTCGGCAAAATATGTTCACTTTCAAGATGTGTTTGTTTACGGAAAGAACGATTCGATGAAAGTGGAATATTTTGTCTTTCCCGGACATCTGGAAGAAGCAAAAAAAGATTTTCAAGTTAATGTCGAAGCATTAAAAGTTTTTTCCGGAATGTTTGGCGAGTATCCGTTTCTGAAAGAAAAATACGGAGTAGCGGAATTCTTGTGGCAACTCGGCGCAATAGAACACCAAACGATTACAGGCATTGGTTCAAACTTTATAAGCGGAAGGCAATTTTTCGATGACGTTTACGTTCACGAGTTGGCGCATCAATGGTGGGGCGATGCTGTTACGGTCAAGTCTTGGAAAGATATTTGGTTAAGCGAGGGTTTTGCAACCTATTCAGAAGCACTTTTTTACGAAAGAAAATCCGGGCGTGATGCACTTATATCAACTATGATGGAAAAATTCGGCAGGTTTGAAGGTAAGAAGTTATACGATCCCGGTAAAAACCTATTCGATAAAGTGGTTTATAACAAAGGAGCTTGGGTTTTGCATATGTTACGCTATGAAGTGGGAAATGAAAATTTTTTTGAAATATTACGGAACTATTATAATAAGTTTAAGTATAAAAATGCATCAACCCGGGATTTTCAGAATATTTGCGAAACCGTCACCGGTAAAAAATTGGATGACTTTTTTAAGCAATGGATTTACGAGGGAAAGGGAATCCCCGTTATTCGATATGAATTTTTAGCGGATTCTGTAAGTGAAAATATTTTCCCCGTTACAATCAAGTTAAAACAAATACAAGACGGTTATGATGTTTATAAACTTCCTATTGTTCTTAGGGTTAGAGGAATTTCCGGTGAGAAAACAGATACAAGTTTTATATTCTCGGATAAAATAAAAATTCTGAATATGGATGTAAAATTTAAACCTATGGATGTAATTTTCGATCCGGAAAATCAACTTCTTGCAAAATTTGAAAAAGTAATGGATTGAATACCAAACGAATTAAGAAAACCTTATATCAAAAGTTTCGATAAAAATTCTTAGATTTATAAGTTATTTATAATCAATTTTAAGCAAAGTATTGAATAAGACCGTTTTTTTTGTATCGGATTTACATCTCGGACTCGAATCGAAGGAAAAAGAGAGGGAAAAAGAGGATAGATTCGTTAAGTTTTTAAACTTCGCAAAATCAAATTGCGATGAGTTAGTTATTGTAGGCGATTTGTTCGATTACTGGTTTGAATATCGAAAAGTTATTCAAAAGGGATATCATAAAACTTTTACTGCTTTAGAAGAATTAACTTCCGGTGGCATTCCGGTTCATTATATAATAGGCAACCACGATTTTATGCATCGCGATTTTTTTGAATCGGAATTAGGGTTGAAAATCTATTACTCAACTTTGAAAAAGGAATTTAACGGAAAGAAGTTTTTTATAGATCACGGTGATGACTTCGTAGCAAACGATTTGGGATATAAAATACTGAAAAAGATTTTAAGAAGTAAAATTGCACAAGGATTATATTCATTAATTCATCCCGATCTTGGAATTTGGTTGGCAAGTTCAACAAGTAAAACCAGTAGAGAATATACGGGTTCGAAAAACTATAGCGAAGAAGACGGTCTTTTTTCCAAAGCAAAGGAATTGATTGATAACGGATTTGATTATGTTGTTTTCGGTCATACTCACCGAATCAAATACATTGCATACAAACAAGGTTTTTACGTTAACTTAGGTGCTTGGTTATTTGAACCTCTTTACGGAAAATTTTCCGGTGAAGTATTCGAGATAATTAAATGGGAATAATATGCCTTCGGAAGGAAAAGAAAAGAAATCGAATAAGAAAATAAAACTAAGCGGTAAACAAATTCTTTGGTCGATTACCGGTTTTTTAGTTGTTGCGTTTATTATCGGTGGATACCTTTTTTATCATCATATAATAAGCGGATTACCTTCACTTGAACAATTGGAAAATCCGAAACAAAGTTTAGCTACAAATGTTTACAGTTCGGATGGAGTAAAAATAGGGCAATTTTTCCGGCAAAATAGGATTGAAGTTCATATTGACAGCCTTCCTCCTTACGTAATCGAAGCACTTATTGCTACGGAAGACAGAAAATTTTACGATCATTGGGGCGTTGATATCGAAAGATTTATTAAAGCAATGCTCAAAAACGTTTTTCTTTTCAAACGCGAAGGTGCCAGTACCATCACTCAACAATTAGCAAAAAATCTCTATAAACTTAAAACAACTAGGGAAACTTTGTTTGAAACGATCGTCCGGAAAATAAGAGAATGGATAACGGCGGTTCAGATTGAGCAAACATATACTAAAAAAGAAATTTTGGAAATGTATTTCAATACGTCATATTTCGGTAATCGTGCGTATGGAATTGAAATGGCATCTCAAATATATTTTAATAAACCGGCAAAGGATTTAACGCTCCCCGAAGCTGCCTTGTTTGTTGCCTTACTCAAGTCATCGGTTTACTACAATCCAATAAAGCACTACGATAATGCATTACGAAGACGGAATCTTGTAATGTACAATATGGTTACAACTGGTTACTTAACAAAAGAAGAATATGATTCCCTCAAGCAGCAACCGATAAAGTTGGAAAAAAATAAATTTGCCGGAGGTGTGCAGAGTATAATTGCACCGCATTTTGTTGAATATGTAAGAAGACAACTCGACCGAATGTCGGAAAAATACGGATACGACTTATACGAGGACGGATTAAGCATAACTACAACTTTAGACACGCGCATGCAAAGGATTGCCGCCAGAGTTGTAAAGGAGCATCTCGATGAATTTCAAAAAACATTCGATAAACATTGGAATTGGCGTAAACATCGGGATATTCTCGATGATTTATTGGATAAAGCAATAAAAGCGCGGAAAGATTATAAAAAAGCAAAAGGTGAAAAGAAGAAAGAACTATACGAATCCTTGAAGAAAAATGTAGCGTTTGTCGATTCGGTACAAAAAGCTGCACAACAAATAGAAGTAGGTTTTGTTGTTTTAGATGTAGCTACCGGCGAAATTAAAGCAATGGTAGGCGGAAGAAATCAAGAATTTAGTTACGGATTAAATCACGTTACTCAAATTAAAAGACAACCGGGCTCATCGTTCAAACCGATTATTTACACGGTTGCATTGGATAATGGATTGTACCCGGCATATCCGATTCTTAATCAAGAATTTGAGTACGGACAAGATAATTGGAATCCGAAAAACTTTGACAAATCCACCGGAGGGTTTCTAACGTTAAGGGAAGCGTTAAAAAATTCAGTAAACTTGGTTAGTGCACGTTTAATAATAGAAGGATACGTTCCGCTTTGGCAAGTAGCAGATTATGCCAGACGAATGGGAATTACAACTAAGCTGAATCTTGTTCCTTCAATCGCACTAGGTACTTCCGAAGTAATTCCGTTAGATTTGGTGAGCGTTTATGCTACAATAGCAAATAACGGAATTTATAACAAACCGCTTTCGATTTTGCAGATTGAAGACAAGAACGGAATTTTAATTGATAACTTTTTTTCTCAGACCAAAGAAGCAATTTCGGAAGAAACCGCATTTTTAATTACGGATATGCTAAGAACCGTAATTAATGAAGGAACGGGAATCCGCACCAGAGTAATCCATCATTTTTACAGACCTGCTGCGGGGAAAACCGGTACAACCCAAGATTACGGCGATGCTTGGTTTATGGGATTTACTCCACAACTTGCCGCAGGTGTTTGGGTGGGATTTGACGACAGAAGAATAACTTTTACAGGTTCATACGGTCAAGGTTCAAAAGCTGCAAACCCGATTTGGTCTAATTTTATGCGTGAAGTTTATGATTCTTTAGCGTTACCCGAACAAGATTTCGAGCTACCGAAAAGCGGGAACATTGTTCGTGTTAAGTTTTGTAAAGAATCGATATATGAATTAGGAGATCCGAAATTATATTCTCCCGACTGTAAATCGGGTATAGTTGAAGATTATATTAACATAAAAGATATTCCGCGAACATTCAGTGCGGAAAGGGATACGGCAGTGAAAATCTTTACCAAATATTGGAAACCTGACAGCCTTTCGCATGAAGCGAAAGAAATAATTGACGAATGATATTTTGTTAAATCTTTTGTTCTGCTTAATTTTGAATATGTAAAATTGCCCGGATGGTGAAACTGGTAGACACGCTAGGTTCAGGGTCTAGTGGGAGTAATCCCGTGCAGGTTCGAGTCCTGTTCCGGGCACAACTTCGAGGCCGATTCGAAAGTAAGTTTTCACTGCACACCGAAGTATAAATTTTATCATAAACTTTTGGTTCGGCCTTTTTAATTTCACCGGTAAAACTTGATGAACATCGTAAATAAATCAAATGAGCTGACTGAACAATACAACCAGGCTCTAAATTATGCTTCCGGACACTATGAAAATTTTCCGGTTGCATCTTTCCTAGTCCCGAAACATTTAAGGAAACACGTTGCGGTAATTTATAAATTCGCCCGTATTGCCGATGATATTGCGGATGAAGGGAATTTACCGGATGAAGAAAGACTTAGAAAATTAAGTGAATATGAAAACTCATTACGATTAGCACTTTCTACGCTTCCGAAAGATCCTTTTTGGGCAGCTCTTAAAAATACTATAACGGAATTTAATTTGACGGACAGATATTTTTTCGATTTACTTTCTGCTTTCAAACAGGATGTTTTGAAAAAGAAATATTCTGATTTTAATGAATTGTCGGATTATTGTTCGAGAAGCGCAAATCCCGTTGGCCGTCTGATCCTTGAGCTTTGGAAAATTGATAGTGAAAAAGCAAAAAATTATTCCGATAAAATTTGTACGGCATTGCAGCTTACTAATTTTTACCAGGATGTTTCTATAGATTTTGCAAAAGGCAGAATATACATTCCTCAAGACGAATTAGGCCGGTTCGGCGTTACGGAAGATTTGTTTAAGAGCGAAACAACCAACAAGCAATTCAAAGAATTGATGGCTTTTCAAGTTTCGCGTGCGCGGAAAATGTTCGAAGAAGGAGAAAGAATTATTGAATATCTGCCGGGTATGTTAAAACATGAAATTCGTTGGACGATTTTAGGGGGAAAAAAGATTCTTTACAAGATAAAAAAAAATGATTATAATGTATTGCGAAAAAGACCTTCGTTGAATAAATTGGATTTTGCCGGTTTATTAATTAAAACCATAGTGAAATGAACTCAAGCAAAGAAATAGCAAAAAAAAGCAAAAGCAGTTTTTACTATGCTTTCAGTCTGTTGCCTCCAGCCCAAAGGGAAGCAATGAATAACGTTTATGCTTTTTGCAGAACTACCGACGATATTATCGATAGCGGAAACGAGACCGATGACTTGAAATATGAAAAATTGCGGAAATGGCGGAAAGAGCTCGAAAAAGCTTTGGTTGGAAAATCAGAATACCAAATTTTGAACAAACTGGCCAAATCGATTAAACAATTTAATATTCCGCTCGAACCTTTCTACGATTTGATAGCGGGCATGGAAATGGATTTGCAGCAAAACAGATTTTTGAATTTCGAAGATTTAAGAAAATACTGTTATCATGTTGCATCAACAGTCGGACTTATGTGCATCCCAATTTTCGGGTATAAAAAAGAATCCACAAAAGACTACGCCGTTTACTTGGGGATGGCTTTACAAATGACCAATATTCTGCGCGATGTAAAAGTAGATGCCGATCGCGGAAGAATTTATTTGCCGAAAGAAGATCTCGAAAGATTCAATTACACCGAAGAAGAGTTGTTTAATCATGTATATAATTCCAACTTCGTATCACTTATGAGATTCGAGGCAAAACGCGCGGAAGAATTCTTCCGTTTAGCTGATGAAAGTTTGGATGTTGCGGATAAACCCGCTTTGTTTCCTGCGCGTGCAATGCAGCATATCTATTATAAACTTTTGAAAAAACTTGAAGCTCAAAATTTTAATGTCTTTGAGAAAGAAATTAAAGTTTCCAAATTCGATAAAGTATTCATTGCTTTGGGTGTATGGCTTAAATATCGTTTAGTTTATTAATGGACGAAATTGTTATAATCGGCGGCGGTTTTGCCGGACTTTCCTCAGCGGTTTATCTTTCAAAATCAAATCACAAAGTAATCTTACTCGAATCCTCGCCGAAATTAGGCGGAAGGGCTTATTCGTTTCCCGTTGAAAAGCATGACGATTTTGTGGATAACGGTCAACATATTTTAATGGGATGTTATCCGTACACTCTTAATTATTTACGCGAAATCGGTTCATTGGATAAACTCTATTTTCAAAAATCGCTTGAATTGAACCTTGTGGAAAATGGTGGCGAGCAATTAAAATTAGGCGGGAATTCCACTTTATATCCTTTTAATCTTATGTATGCACTGTTCTCGTTTCCGCGATTCGATTTAAAAGATAAAATGGCATTAACCCGTTTTTTTGCCAAACTTCCTTTTACACCGGAAGCAAAACTTAAAGATTTAAGTATTGAAGAATGGTTAAACAAAACCCGCCAAACGGGAAACGCAAGGAAATATTTTTGGGATTTATTGATTGTAGGAGCTTTCAATACAACAGCAGAACGCGCATCTGCGTTGGTTTTCCGCGAGATTTTGATAGAGATGTTCCTCCGCGGCAACAAAGCGTCCACATTAATTATTCCTCAGACCGGCTTGAGCGATTTATATTGCGAACCTTCGGAGAAATTTTTACGTGAAAAGGGGAATGTTGTAAAGTTAAACGAGCGAGTGACAAGTTTCGAAATTGAAAACGGGCGAATAGCAAAAATTATTACGAATAAGAATATGTATTCCGGATTCAACTATGTGATTTCGGCGGTGCCGGTCGCAAATTATTTGCAAATACGGAAGAACGGACTCGATGAGAATCTACTTGAAAAATTCGAGGTATCACCGATTCTGTCAATACATTTATGGTTAAATAATTATGAATTTAATGAAAAGTTTTACGGGTTTACCGGTTCATTTTTTCATTGGTTGTTTGTTCACGAAAAACACATCACACTTGTAAAAAGTAATGCAACGGAATTGATAAAATTGCCTAAAGAAATAATCCGTTCGAAGGTTACGGAAGAGTTGACTAAATATTTCCCGGATTTCACCGGAAAGAATGTAAAAGATATATTGATTATAAAAGAAAAACGGGCAACGTTTGTTTCTTCTTTACAATTTGAACGTGCGAGAAATTCGGTTAAGGCGCCGTACAAAAATTTGGTTTTTGCGGGAGATTGGACAAATACAAAATTGCCTTCCACTATAGAATCGGCGGTTAAGAGCGGGAAAACCGCTGCGGATAAGATTGAAAAGTTGATTAAAAGCGAATAGAGCATAAAAATATTTTAGGTTGGCAAATTTATGCTATGATAAATTCATGCAAAATTGTATATTTCAATATAAGTTATAAAGCTCTTTTTATATGATATTTTAGATCGTAAAAAAACGCTGAATTATATTTTAGTTTTAAGAAAAGGAGGTTGCCGTGTCAAACTTAAAAGAAAAATTGTACGAGAAAATTGTCGGTTGGCGACCAAGAACAACCAGGTTGCTAAAGGAATACGGAGATGTAAAAGTTTCCGATGTATCAATCGCTCAAGTTATTGGCGGCATGCGGGGTGTTAAATGCTTAACTACCGATATATCTTACCTCGACCCTTACGAAGGTATACGATTTAGAGGTTATACAATTCCTGAAGTGCTGGAAAAATTGCCTAAAGTTCCTGGCGGCGAAATGCCGTACGTCGAAGGTTTCTTTTACTTATTACTAACCGGGGATATCCCGACCGAAGAAGAAGTAAATGCGGTTGCCGAAGAATTCAACAAACGTAAAATGGTACCCGAATATGTTTTCGATGTTTTAAGGGCGATGCCGAAAGATTCACATCCTATGGCGATGTTTTCTGCCGCTATCGTATCGATGGAAAAAGAATCTGTTTTTGTAAAAAGATACAACGAAGGAATGAGTAAAATGGATTATTGGGACCCGATGTACGAGGATGCGTTGAACCTTTTGGCAAAATTGCCGCAAATTGCCGCTTTTATTTACCGCCACAAATATAAAAACGGTGATATTATTCCTCCCGATCCCCATTTGGATATGGGCGGAAACTTTGCACACATGATGGGAATCGATAAACCTTACGATGATGTTGCACGTTTGTATTTCATTTTGCACAGCGATCACGAAAGTGGTAACGTAAGCGCTCATACAGGTCATTTGGTTGCAAGCGCCCTTTCAGATGTTTATTATTCCATTTCCGCAATGCTAGACGGATTGGCAGGTCCTCTGCATGGTTTGGCAAATCAAGAAGTTTTACGTTGGATTCAAGGTATAATGAAAAAAATGGGCGACAAAGTTCCTTCCGAAGAGGAAATGAAAAAATTTGTTTGGGATACTCTTAATTCAGGTCAGGTTATACCGGGATTTGGTCACGCCGTTTTGCGTAAAACGGATCCGCGTTATATGGCGCAAAGGGAATTCTGTTTGAAACATCTCCCGGATGATCCTATCTTCAAATACGTCGATGTACTTTACAAAGTTGTTCCTCCTATTTTGAAAGAACACGGTAAAGCAAAAAATCCGTGGCCTAATGTCGATGCACAATCCGGCGTTATCCAATGGCATTACGGTTTGAAGGAATATGATTATTACACCGTACTGTTTGGTGTCGGTAGGGCGCTTGGTGTTTGTGCCAACATAATTTGGGACAGGGCTTTGGGATATCCGATCGAACGTCCCAAATCCATTACCACGGCAATGATGGAAGAGATTGCGGGAATAAAATAAATTTAATTTCACGGTAATTTATGATGAAGGGGCTTAATGCCCCTTTTTTATTTGTCCCGCAAATTTATATCTTTCAGTAAACAAATATCACCATAAAAATTTATAATATAAAATGAATACCGGAGACAATATAAGCTTTCAATTAACCGATTTGAAAAACCGGATTCTTGCGGGCAAATCGGCACTTGACGAAGATCAATTAAAAAAGATAGGCGTAGAATTTAATGATGTTCTTCGTGAATTTCTTGAGAAGCCGGATATTGCCGGTAATGAAGAAATTCGAAAAAATTTATTTGAAATTTTCTCCGCTACGGTTCCAAGCCAACTTGCCGGAGAAATGATGGCGAATGTCGATCCGCAAATTTATTTTGAACTCGGAGATAATCTTCTCAAATTAAATGAATCTGATGAAAGTCAAATAAATTTGAATTTAATACATCAATACTTAAATTTATTTCGAACTCCATCATTTCTTAAGAAAATCTATAACGATAGAAAGTGGGATAAATTAATATATGAGTTAATAAAATCAAGCAATTTTAACGTGCGCGAGCTTTTCCGCCAGAGACTTTCCGATTATGAAAACAAAACTTTATTTAATGTCCTACGCGGAAAAGTTAAAACCCAATATACTTGGAAGGAAATTGACGAAAAAATAAATACGTACAAAAAAGCATTGGTCGGTTTAATTTCGGAATTGGAACCGGAAGAACCCAAAGTTGCTTTTCTTATGGAAAACAGCCTTGTAATGGTTGAGCTGGATTTGACATGCTTAACAACCGGTATCGTGAATATAATGATACCTGCAAATTCGGTGCCCCAACATATAGAATTTATTCTAAAGCAAACGGGAGCGGAAATAGCTTTTGTATCCAATGAGAAACAACTCTCGAAAATTAAATCAATAAAGAACGATGTCCCGAATCTCAAAAAAGTAGTTTTGATAGAAGGTTCCAGTGCGGAAAAGTGGGTGATTACGTTTAATGAGTTTTTGGAATTTGCAAAACATTATGATGAAAAAACGGAGAAAGATTTGGTCGACGCCGTAGATACTTCTTCATTAGCAACTATTATGTATACTTCGGGAACTACGGGGGAACCGAAAGGAATAATGTTTTCGCAAATGAACATCGTATACAAAAGATTTTGTAGAGCGATGGCGCTTCCGGAAATAGGCGACCAGGACAGATTCTTATCATATCTTCCGCTTTATCACACCTTCGGTAGATGGTTGGAAATGATGGGAAGTATTTTTTGGGGAGCATCGTATTCTTTTATGGAAAATCCTTCACTCGAGACAATGCTGGAAAATATGCAGATGGTACGTCCTACGATTTTTATCAGCATTCCGAAAAAATGGATTCAGCTTTATGAATATGTTGGTAGCAAAGTTAATATAGAATTGGACGACGAATCAATAATCAGAAAAACCGTGGAAGAAACGACAGGCGGAAGTTTAAGATGGGGACTTTCAGCCGCAGGTTATTTGCCGGCCGAAATTTTTCAGTTTTTCCAAAAAAACGGAATCGAATTGATGAGCGGGTTCGGAATGACCGAAGCTACCGGAGGTATTACGATGACACCGCCCGGAGAATACGTGCCCGACTCTTTAGGTAAAGCCTTGCCCGGTATCGAAATTAAAATTGCCGACGACGGTGAGTTGCTTATCAGAGGTCCTTATGTGATGATGGGATATTATAATGCGGAAAGTCCGTTCGATAAAGACGGCTGGTTCCCCACTGGCGATATAATGAAAGAGGACGAAAACGGTTTTATCGAAATTATCGATAGAAAAAAAGAGATATACAAGAATATTAAAGGCGAAACCATTGCCCCGCAAAGAATCGAAAATTACTTTAGAGATTTTGAAAACATTAAACAAGTTTTTCTTGTCGGTGATCATAGGCCTTTCAATACGGTATTAATATATCCCGATTATGAAATTAAGGATTCCATGTTGAAAAAAATGACAGAACAAGAGCTTAAAGATTATTTCGCTTCGGCTATAGTTTCGGTGAATAAATTTTTAGCGCCTTTTGAGAGAATAGTGGATTTCCGTATTATCGATAGAATGTTTTCAGCCGACTACGGCGAACTTACCCCAAAAGGAACTTACAAAAGGCGGGTCATTGAAAAAAACTTCGAAGAAATTATCGAGTCGATGTACACTAAAAATCATACATCGATTTTTGTCGATAACATCGAGATCCGTGTGCCTAATTGGTTCCTGAGAGAAAAAGGTTGTTTGAGTACGGATATCATTGCCGATGAAAGAGGAATTGCCATACCGAAATTAAATCAACACTTGAATGTGTTTAGGATTGAGGATCAACATAAAATTTTCAGAATTGGGGATGATGATTATAAAATTGATTCGCATAAGATAGAATTACAAGAATTGCTTACCAATCCTTTATATTGGTGCGGAAACCGTAATTTGTTTGAATTCGCCGGCGAAAATATAATCCAATGGCAAAGACAGTATATTCCGGAAAATAGCATAACCATTTACTCTTCGGAAGCAATAGATGACTTGGATGAAGAAACAAAAAGACATTTGCAAGCAATCTTTACTGGCAACGAAAAATCCTTGGAAGGAATACATTATGCGATTCTGCATTTGAGGAGTAATGACAATCAGGTTGCTCAAAAAGGGCTGGACTATTTTTCATATCTTCTTGAAGACGAAACGGATAAACTTTTTAAAATCGCTTTGCATTTCATCGAATTACCGTTTCTCGTAAGTAATTTGGAATGCCGGAGGGAATTATTTAAGAAAGCGATTCCGAAAATTAAAACCGAAACATTTTACAGATTACTCAGATTACATATTGATTACGATCCGGACTTCCTTGATCCTGCACTTAACGAATCAATTATTGCCGAAAGCAAGGGGAAAGAAAATCTCGAAACTCTCGAAAAAATAATTTTCGAAGAAGTAGAAAAATGCCGCAAACAGAATGTTATTAAACCGTCTATTGAAGCTTTGTTCGATTTAATTACGAAATACGGAATTCGACATCCCGCACGTTACAGTGAAATTAGAAGGTTACTTGCCAGCATTGAGATTCATAAAGATTTTAATAAGTTAGCCGGACTGGCAGCGCGTTCACGAAATAAGTTGAAAAAAGGATTCAGAAGTTGGCTTGGTCGAAACGAATCCGTAGCGATTGACATTGAAACCGGCGAAGAATACGAATGGAAAGATGTGATTATCTTGGAAGAATCAATACCCGAAGATTTGAAAAAAAGAATTGTATCCGGAATCACCGAATGTCCCGTTTTGCGCGAAGCGGTTTTTCATTTTACCCAAGGAATTGTTATCCGCCTGGACAATATTCTTCCCGGCGGTATTTGGGTAAGCATGATTTCTAACAATGAAATTAAAGCCACTTTCAGAGTAACAATCCAAACAAGGCTTCACGGTTCATTCGAATTGTTGTTGACTTTGAATAAGGGGTTAACGCCATCGGAAGTTAAAAAAGAAGTCCGTTGGCTAATCATTGCTGGCACCAAACATTATGCTAACGAACTCGTCGAAGATTTCGGCGGTTATTATAAAATGTATGATTTGTGGACTCAAAAATATCTCCCCGGTAATACCGTTGCAAAAATTATGGAACGTGAACTCAGAAGACATGAAAAAGCGAGCGAAGAAAGGTTATATCATCTTTGGCCGTATTTCGTTTGGAACGCTGCGGCAGCATACGTTAATTTTTGGCAGTTAACCGAAAACAAATTGATACTTGCAAATCCCACGATTCATAATTTTATTATTCCGTCTCACGATTATCAAACAGGTACGCGAATTGTATCGTTATCCGAAAAGAAAACATTTACTTCGTTCACAAATTTCTTTAAGAATTTCTATTTCCGGTTCGTAAAAGAAACGGAAAAACTTTACCCGTTTGTTCACCGTGATTCTATTTGGAATTATGTTTTCTCCGGCGTTATTAATGCAAAAGGTGAAAAGGAAGGTTTGGAAATAATTGGATTATTCGGAGAAGAACTTAAAAAGACTAAGATACCTTCCGAAATGGATAACGTAATGGAAAAATTACAGCTCTTTCTGAAAACGGTTGAAGAATACGGTTATATTCCCAAACGATTGTATTTCGCAATAAAGAGATTTCACCGGTGGTTTAAGTTAAATAAAGATGCGGCTTTGGAAGCGCAAGCAAGTATGTTATATGAATTATACGATACTTATAATTTGGCCGAAGTGGAGAAGTCATATCCTGAAACACGTGCAAGATTTTTCCTGGAAACTTGTTTTGCCGATTCATCGGACGAATTGAAAAAAATGTTAAGGGAATTAATTAAAAAAGAAAAAGAAGGAAAAACTTCGCAAGAACAAATATTAACCGATATTTCCAAAATGCAAAACGAGTTGAAGCTTAGTGAAAAGGAATCTTATTTCTTGACAAGATTAAGCTATCCGTACCTAAAGCCGTCCGATTCCGCAAAACTGCTTAAAATCAAAGAAGAAGGTTCACAAACAGCCGATTTGGTGGTGCAGTTGGAAGATTACGACGGAAATCCTTACATAATAAGAAAACCGATATCCCCAAAAGAAATTTCACGTTTGCACAATTTATTTCTTGATGCGAATTTGCAAGTCCATTTCAGACCCGAGCATCAATTCCTTGTTGCGCTTTCTGAAAGAGGATATTTGATTGGCGGTTTGTTCTACGTTCAAAAAAACGAAGATACGGTACATATGGAAAAAATTGTGGTAGCCAACCCGTATCGCCGTAAAGGTATAAGCGAAGGTTTAATGAACGAATTTTTCAACAGATTAATCGTTGAAAAAGTTAAATATGTTACAACGGGCTTTTTCCGCCCGGAATATTTTTACAGATTCGGATTTAAGATTGAGAAAAAGTATTCCGGTCTTGTAAAAGTTTTGGATACAAAATAAATTAATTATTAAATTTTTATATTCAAAATTAGTATAAATAAAGTGGTATTAAAAAAAAACAATAATTTTGTTTAGACATATCGAATAATTTTTATATCTTTAATTCCCAAAAAGTTTTCCAAAAAACCACAAAAATTATGAGATTCAAAAAAGAAGTGAAATATATTTTCATTACCGGTGGAGTGGTTTCTTCTTTGGGAAAAGGGATTACGGCTGCTTCTCTCGGTTTACTGCTCAAGAAACGCGGCTATAGTGTAACCATTCAAAAATTCGATCCTTACATCAATATCGATCCCGGAACAATGAGTCCTTTCCAGCATGGTGAAGTTTATGTAACAGATGACGGTGCGGAAACCGATTTGGATTTGGGGCATTATGAGCGGTTCTTAGATGTAAACATGACTAAGGACAACAATACAACTACCGGACAAGTTTACAATACGGTAATAACTAAGGAACGGCGGGGCGATTATCTCGGCGCAACCGTTCAAGTAATTCCGCATATAACTGATGAAATTAAACGCAGAATGAAAATTTTGGGTAATACCAATAAATACGATATTATTATCACAGAAATCGGTGGAACCGTTGGCGATATTGAAAGTTTGCCGTTTATAGAAGCTATACGGCAATTAATGCTTGAGTTGGGAAGGAAGAATGCAATCAGTATTCACGTTACATTGGTTCCTTATATTAAATCTGCTGGAGAATTAAAAACAAAACCTACCCAGCATAGCGTTAAAAATTTGCTCGAACTGGGAATACAACCGAATATCCTTGTTTGCCGCTCCGAAATGAAATTACCGCTGGAGATAAGAAAGAAAATAGCGCTGTTCTGTAACGTAAAAACGAAATCCGTTATATCGGCATTCGATTGTCCCACGATTTACGAGGTTCCGTTAAATTTAGAAGAACAAAATTTTGATAGAATAGTATTAAAGAAATTAAAACTTCCCGATATAAACATCGATTTAAGTGATTGGCGGGAGTTTGTACGAAAAATAAAAGAACCGCAATCTTCCGTAACGATTGGGATTTGCGGAAAATACACGAGTTACTTGGATGCATACAAAAGCATAAACGAATCATTTATTCACAGCGGCGCTGAACACGATGTAAAGGTTAATCTTAAATTCATTAGTGCCGAAGCCTGTGAAGATAAAGACCCTGCTCTTTTGCTGAAAGGAATAGACGGATTGCTTGTACCCGGCGGTTTCGGTGAACGGGGTATTGAAGGTAAAATCCGGGCAATTCAATATGTGCGGGAAAATAAAATTCCGTTCTTTGGAATTTGCTTGGGTATGCAATGTGCGGTTATTGAGTTTGCCCGGAATGTTGTCGGGATTAAGAAAGCAAACAGTTCTGAGTTTGTTAAAAACAGATACAGCGTAATCGATTTGATGCCCGAGCAAAAAAGAATAAAGAATAAAGGAGCAACCATGCGGCTCGGCGCCTATCCTTGTGTTGTTAAAAAAGGTACAAAAGCACGACAAGCATATAAAAAAGAGAAAATATCGGAACGGCACCGCCATCGTTATGAAGTGAATAATAATTACCGCGAAGTATTGGAACAAAACGGATTGGTGATTAGCGGAGTCTCTCCGGATAACCGCTTGGTGGAAATAGTGGAATTAAAAGACCATCCGTGGTTTTTGGGTTGCCAATTTCATCCCGAACTGAAATCAAGAGCCACAAAAGCACATCCTTTGTTTAGAGAGTTTGTAGCCGCGGCAATTAAATTCTCCAAGCAAAAAGACAAAGCGGAATGAAAAAGTTTTTAGTCTTTTTGTTTCTTTTTGTCACGGTCAATTTATATGCCGGCGAAACGGATTTTCGGAAAGGGAAGTTTTACTTTTACAATTTACAATTCGAAAAAGCACGGGAACATTTCACAAACGTTTTGAAGAACGACCCTACCGATCCGAGACCTTGGCAGTTTATTTCCCAAATACATTTATGGACATTTCTGGGCTCAAAGGATACGGCAGAGTTCAGAAGATTTGAGGAACTCTCGGATTCCACTTTAGATGTTCTGGAGAATACCACGTACTTTGAAGATTCTCCTTACTTACAAAACTATTGGTACGGTAACGCTTATTCTGCAAGAGCAATTGCATTTTCCGCTCACGGAGATATGATGAGCGCTTTTTGGGCGACAAAAAAAGCAATAAGTTATTACGAAGACGTTTTGGAAGAAAAAGCAGATTTTTACGATGCTTATTTGGGATTGGGGATTTTCGAATATGCGCTTGATTTTGTGCCTTCTGTTTTTAAATGGGCATTGGATTTAACCGGTCTCGATGCCGATAGAAAATCCGGCTATCTGAAAATCAAAAAGGCTTACGAACTGGGAAAAGAGTCTAAAACCGAAGCCGCATTCCACCTTGCCAAGCTTTACCTGGAATATTTAGCCCAATATAAAAAATCGGAAGAACTCTTCGGTAATTTATTGGAAAAGTATGCAGATAATAGTCTTTTTCTCTTCCATCTTGCGTTGGCTCAATTTAACAACGCCGAATTTGAAAATGCCGGTAAAACTCTCCGGAAAATATTAAAGTTAAATAATCAATATTTTTTGCAAACAAACTCTTTTGCCTATTTTTTGCTGGGCGATATTGCTTACAGACAAAACAGATTTGATGAAGCAATCAATAATTATCAAAAATTTATTGAACATGCGGTTTCGGTTGACTATACGGGAATCGCTTGTTTGAGAATTGCAATTTCCAATAAATTCATTGATAACGAGGATGAATACAAAAGATATTTGTTCCTTGCCGGATATGGTAATCTGGATATTCCCGAAGATAATTACGCAAAAGAAATTAGCGAAAAACTTTTGGAAAACGATTTCACAGCAAGCGAACTTACTATTATTAAGTCACAGAACTTTTTGTTCGTAAAAAAATATGAAAAATCAGTCGAATTACTTGAACCTTTACTCCCTTCAATAAAAAATAAAGATTGGAAAGGCAAAGCGCTGATTACATTATCGGAAGCTTTGTTGAATTTAGAAAAATACAACGATGCATTTAATTATACTTCTGAAGCAATATCAATAAATTACGATTTGGAAAAATGGATTTTGCCTTATGCTTATTATTTGAAAGCGTTGTTATATTATCGAACGGGGAAAACTGACGAAGCCAAATCTTATTTACTGAAAGCCGAAAAGGAAAATCATTATTACATGAAAAACAAAATTATAGCCAAAATCAATAATCTTAAGATGAAACTGGGAATATTTTAATCCGCATACTTCTAATTTCCGGTAAAATATTGATTTATATTTCTTTATTCAATAACTTTATAAAATAATAGAATTCAATTATGTATAAAATTTGTGTATTTGCTTCCGGAAGGGGTTCAAACTTAAAAGCAGTCTGGGAGTATGTAAATAGTAGTTCTTTGGATATTGAAATATACTGTGTTGTCAGCGATAAAACGGAATGCGGCGCTCTTGAATTTGCGGAGGGGAAAGGAATAAAAACAGTTTCCGTCAGCGGGAAAGCAAGGAATGGATTTTTAACGTATGATGACTTAATTGGCGAATTTAAAACGAATAAAATCGATCTGATTGTATTAGCCGGATTTCTGAAAAAGATTCCCGATAATTTTATCGATGCGTTTCCCGAAAGAATTATCAACATTCATCCCGCGCTTCTTCCTTTATTCGGCGGAAAAGGAATGTACGGAATGAATGTTCACAAAGCGGTATATAACAGCGGTATGAAAGTAAGCGGCGTTACCATTCATTTTGTCGATAAGATTTACGATCACGGTAAAATTATAGCTCAAAAATGCGTCGATATTTCAAATGCCCGTTCACCGGAAGAAATAGCAGGTTTAGTATTGCGGCAAGAACACAAATTATTACCGGAATTAATTGGAAAATTTGCGGAAAGTAAAGTAAAAATAGATAATAGCAAAGTTTATATAATTTAATAACGATATAAATTGCAAAACAAAATTGCCCTTATCAGCGTTTCGGATAAAACCGGAATAGTTCAATTTGCCGAAAATTTGAAATCTTTCGGGTATCAAATTTTAGCTACGGGAAATACGGCAAAATTGCTTGGTGAAAACGGAATAGATTTAATTAACGTGAGTGATTTTACCGGGTTCCCCGAAATATTTGACGGTCGTGTCAAAACTCTTCATCCTAAAATTTTCGGCGGAATCTTAATGAGAAGAGATAATGTTAATGATGTGAAAGAGAGTGAAGTTAATAATATCGAACAAATTGACATTGTGTGCGTAAACCTTTATCCTTTCAAGCAAGTTGTCGATTCCCCGGATTCAACCACGAAAGATAAAATAGAAAATATCGATATTGGCGGACCCAGTTTAATCCGGGCAGCTGCAAAGAATTACGAATCGGTAAGTGTTCTTACATCGCCGTCGCAGTACGAAAATTTTGCAGAAGCGTTAGCCGAAGGAAAAGTTGATATCGAATACAGAAAAAAACTTGCCGCGGAAGCATTTTCTTTAACCACCGAGTATGATTCGTTTATAGCCGACTATTTCGAACGGGAATTGCTTAAAGAACCCAATCATTACAGATTGAATTTAAAATTAAACCGTAAATTACGTTACGGGGAAAATCCCCATCAAGAAGCTTTTCTGTATGGTGATTTTGATAAATATTTCGAGGTTTTGCACGGCAAGGAATTGTCTTATAATAATATTGTTGATTTGGTTGCGGCTGTTGAAATAGTAAGCGAATTGGAACCATATTCTTGCGCAATAATTAAACACACAAACGCATGCGGAGCGGCGAGCAGCGGAGATACTTTCAATTCTTATGTGAATGCCCTTGCTTGCGATCCCGTATCGGCTTTTGGCGGCATAGTTGCATTTAACTCAAAGGTCGATGAAAAAACAGCTCACAAATTAAATGAAATTTTTCTCGAAATAATAATTGCACCGGATTTTTCCGGCGCGGCGCTGGAAATATTGAAAAAGAAGAAAAACAGGAGACTTGTAAAAATTTTAAGTAATTTTGAAGATATTAACTCGATAGTTAAAAGTATACCGGGCGGAATTTTGGTGCAAGATAAAGATAAATCTGTTATTACCGATGATATGATTAAAAATGTAACCGAGCGAAAATGTACGGATGAAGAACTGGAAAACTTAAAGTTCGCATGGAAAATTTGTAAGCATACAAAATCTAACGCAATAGTTTTTGTTAAGAATAAAATGGCAATAGGTGTTGGTGCGGGACAAATGTCTCGAATTGACAGCGTAAAACTTGCTGCAAACAGGGCAAAGGAACACGGACACGATTTAGCCGGCGCTGTTGCCGCTTCCGATGCATTTTTCCCGTTTCCCGATGGAATTGAAGAAATGTCATCGTATGGAATAACTTCCGTAATCCAACCCGGCGGTTCCATAAGAGATGAAGAAGTTATTGATGCGGCAAACAAACTTAATATATCAATGGTATTTACCGGAATCAGAAATTTTAAGCATTAAGAGAATACTATGGGAATTTTAGACTTTTTTTCAACGGATATCGCAATAGATCTTGGTACTGCAAATACTCTTATTTATGTAAGA
Organism: Melioribacteraceae bacterium; assembly: GCA_027030245.1. Taxonomy (GTDB): domain Bacteria; phylum Bacteroidota; class Ignavibacteria; order Ignavibacteriales; family Melioribacteraceae; genus BMS3ABIN04. Next base: position 54,057 of record JALVFE010000022.1, on the reverse strand, counting down.
GGAAAGGGAATAGTATTAAATGAACCTTCTATAGTTGCATTCGATAGAAATACCAAAAAGATTATTGCCCTCGGTAATAAAGCCAAAGAAATGCAAGGAAGGGAACATCGGCAATTACGGGTGTATCGACCGATGCGCGACGGAGTGATAGCCGATTTTGAAATTGCCGAAGGAATGATACGCGCTTTTATCAAAAAAGTTAATACCGGTCTGTTCTCCAGCCGGAGAGTGGTTGTAGCCGTGCCCAGCGGTGTTACAGAAGTGGAAAAAAGAGCTGTAAGGGATAGTGCCGAGCACGCGGGCGCCAAAGAAGTTCATTTGATTGCCGAACCAATGGCTGCGGCAATTGGAGTGGGAATAGACGTTGAAGCCCCCGTTGGAAATATGATTCTCGATATCGGTGGCGGTACAACGGAAATTGCCGTTATCGCATTATCCGGAATTGTAAACGAAGAATCTTTGAGGATTGCCGGCGATGAAATGAATAATGCCATAATCCAATTTTTCAAGAAAAATTATAATTTGTTAATAGGTGAAAGAACAGGGGAAGCCATTAAATGTGAAATTGGTTCTGCCGTGCCGTTGAAAGAAGAAATTACAATCCAGGTTAAAGGCCGGGATTTGGTCGCCGGAATCCCAAAAACAGCGGAAGTAAGTTCCGTTGAAATCCGTGAAGCATTGAATGCGAACGTTACTCAAATTGTTGAGGGCGTTAAGCAAACGCTTGAAAGAACTCCGCCCGAACTCTCCGCGGATATTTTGGATAGAGGAGTAATCATTGTTGGAGGAGGCGCTTTGTTGAAAGGATTGGATCAAAGAATTAGAATGGAGACAAACCTACCGGTTCACGTTGCCGAAGATCCTTTAACCGCCGTGGTGAAAGGCGCCGGCAAAGCTATGGAAAATATGAACAAGTACTCAAAGGTATTTATCCGTAAAAGAAGTTTCTAATGTTTAAGATTCTTAGAAGGTATTTAGAGAGTTTTAAAGAATACATTGTTCTTATTCTCCTTTTACTAATTAGTCTAATCGTTTTATCGTTTAACCAAAACAATCAACTGAAAAAAATACGCGCGTTTGCGTTTGGTAACGTTGCCGTTATTAATTCCGTTTTCTCTTCTATCAATCAATTATTCACTCTGAAAAATGAAATTAAAAAATTAGAACAACTTAACGCAGAATTAATGTTGAAAGTAAATAAACTCAGGGAATACGGAATTGAGAATCAAGAATTGAAAAGGTTAATAGGGTTAAAAGATACTACCGATTATCCCATTTTGCCCGTTACGATTGTATCTAAGATGATTCCCAGTTTACCCGGATATTTTATTATTAACGCCGGATTAAAAGAAGGGGTCGAAAAAAGTATGCCTGTCATTAATGATCGAGGTCTGATTGGAGTAGTAACCGAAACCACGGATAATTTTGCGTTTGTTAAAACTTTGCTCAGCCCCGATTCCAAAATTGCCGTTAGAGACGAACGGAGCGGAGTGAACGGAATTTTGAGTTTCGAAAATAATATGTTGTTGATTAAAAATGTTCCTACTACCTATGATTTTAGAATCGGTGACAGAATAGTTACTTCACTTGTAAGTACGATTGTACCGCCCTCCATTCCGGTTGGACTCGTTGCACAAAAGCAGATATCCATTACAGGTTTATTAACCGATATTGAAGTTTATCCGTTTGTGGATTTTGAAAAAGTTAGAAATTGCGCCGTACTTAAAATCGTAAAAAGCAAAGAATTGAATAATCTGGAACTAAACCTTTTGAGGCAGTAAAATAAATATCAAAGAAATCATATTATTCGGAGTAGTATTTTTAATTATTTTAATCGTGCAAGCGGCTATTGTACCGTTTATAACGGTTAACGGTATTTATCCCGATTTGTTAATTATATTTTTGGTTTACTTGTCTTTGAGGAAAGGACAAGTGTTCGGTACGGTTTCGGGTTTTGTCATAGGTTTTTTCTTCGATATTTTCACCGGCGGGATGTTAGGCGCTGCAATGTTCAGCAAAACGTTGGCAGGGTTTACGGCTGGATATTTTTTTAATGAGAATAAAGTTCAATATAACCTGAATTCCTATTTATTTGTTTTAATCGTTTTGTTTTGCGGTGCTTTGGATTCTATGTTTTATCAAATTCTTATTAGTAAAAATATTGAGATTAATTTCCCGGTGTTATTTTTTAAACAGAGTATTTTACCGGCTGCATATACGTCAATTATTAGTTTGATTTGGATTATCTTCAAACCCAAAAGGGAAGCGCATGCCTGAGCAAAGTTTCCATAATGTGGATAGAAGGAAAATTATTTTCTCAGTCATTCTAATATTCTTTGCCGTTTCCGTTTTCCAATTATTCAAGATGCAAATTCTCGAACAAGTTACTTATGTTGAAAAATCAAGTGAAAACAGCGTTAGGAAAATTACTTTAAAACCGCCGCGCGGTATTTTTTTCGATAGAAATTTTCAAATTTTGGTGAGTAACAAACCTTCATACTCCTTGCAAATTATTCCTGCGAATTACAATTATTCCATAACGCCAATGCTGGAAAAAGTACTTGGTGTGGAACCTGGATTTATCGAAAAGGAATTGAAAAAAAGAGCAGGCTATTCAAGATATTTGCCGCGGAGAATAAAAAGGGGAATCGATTTTAATATAGTGGCTTGGATTGAGGAAAATAAATCTTTCTTACCGGGTGTTGAATACGTTGTTGAAATGCAGCGGGACTATTCCTTCGGAGTAAACGGAGCTCATATTTTCGGATATACCAGAGAAATCAATAGGGAACAGCTTAAAAAATATAAAGGGATATATTCACTCGGTGATTATATCGGAATAAAAGGAATTGAGAAAACTTACGAAGATTATCTAAGAGGGGAAAAAGGTTACAGACTGGTTATTGTTAACTCCCAACAAAAAATAATCGGGAGTTTTGAAAATGGACGTAAAGACAAATTGCCCCGGAAAGGATATGATTTGGTACTTTCGATTGACTGGCAAACACAGAGAAAAGCGGAACAATTGTTTAAGAATAAAACCGGTTCGCTTGTCGCGTTAAATCCAAAAAACGGGGAAATACTTGCTTTTATTAGCGCGCCTCAGTACAGCCTTTCAAAATTTTCTTCAGTTACAAGTAAAAAATTTGTTAAGAGCTTAATTAACGATCCGAGTAAACCTTTATTCAACAGAGCGACGAGTGCTATTTATCCGCCCGGCTCAACTATTAAAATGTTGGTAGGATTGATAGGATTGGAGAGCGGAGTTATAAACCGTTATTCCACTGTTAACTGTAAAGGCGGATATCAATACGGTAACAGGTTTTTTAAATGCCACGGCGTTCACGGTGTTACGAATATTGAAAAAGCAATAGAACAATCGTGTAATACTTTCTTTTACAAATTGATTCTTGATATCGGTTTGGATAGATATGCAAATGTTTTCAAACAGTTCGGGTTCGGTGAAAAAACGGGTGTTGATTTGAGCGAAGAATCAAGAGGAATTGTTCCCGACAGTAAGTATTACAATAAAATTTATGGCGAACATAAATGGAGCAGGGGTAATTTGTTAAGTTTGGGTATCGGACAAGGAGAATTAAGCGTAACAACGTTACAATTGGCTCAATATATTGCTTTAATTGCGAATAACGGGAAAACGGTTCAACCGCATGTTGTTCGCGGTTATCTTACTCCCGATACTCAAGAATTAATTCCTTTTGAGTTTAAAGATGTTTCAGTAAATATAAAACAAGAAAATCTTAATATTATTAAACGGGGAATGTATAAAGTAGTAAACGGAAATGGAACGGCGACCAATATTAAGCTCCCGGATATTAAAATTGCGGGAAAGACCGGAACTTCTCAGAATCCACACGGGAAAGACCATGCTTTATTCGTGGCTTTCGCACCGTATGAAAATCCGCAAATAGTGGTTGCCGTTATGGTAGAAAATGTCGGTTTCGGAAGTTCACATGCAGCTCCGATTGCTCAAAAAATAATTCAAACATATTTGAAATCTCAAAAGGAAAATCTAATTAACGAATCGTTAACGTTAAGATAAAACCGGTATATGTTTCAAAAACTTCAAGACAGATTCGATTTTTCAATTTTTATTGCCGTAATGTTACTTATCGGTATCGGATTGATTGCTATTTACAGTTCTACCTATAATCATCCTACAGCCAAAGGTAACTTCGATAAACAAGTTTATTGGGCACTTTTCTCGATGATCTCATTTTTCTTTTTCTATTTTCTTCCTCATAAATCTTTTCGTTATTTGTCCGTTTATTTTTATGCCTTTTCTTTATTACTATTAGTTTCGGTTATTCTTTTCGGAAAAGTAGTTTCCGGTTCAAAAAGCTGGGTGAGCTTAGGTCCGGTAGGATTTCAACCTTCCGAATTCGCTAAAATCGGTTTGATTTTTTTTCTTGCATATTGGCTTTCTTACAAGAGAAGAAATATTAATAATCTGAAAGATGTGGGAGTTGCATTATTAATTGGATTGGTGCCCGTGGCTTTGATTTTAATGCAACCGGATTTAGGTACTGCAATTGTATTCGCATTAATTACTTTCGTAATGATTTTTTGGGCGGGACTTAATTTATTTGCATTCTTTGTGGTTGTATCGCCGGCGGTCGTTGTTTTTGTTTCTTTGTTTGGAGTTTCCGCATTAATAATAACTTTAATTCTAATAATTTTAGCTTTATTCTTTTTCAAACGCGATCTGTTTACGAGCATCACCATATTTGTGATTAATTTGGCGAGCGCTCTTGTATTTAATTATCTTGTTAAATATCTGAAGCCGCATCAACAAAAACGTATCGAAACGTTTGTAAACCCTTCCGCAGATCCTTTGGGTGCGGGATACAATGCACTTCAAGCGAAAGTAGCCATCGGTTCGGGCGGATTGTTCGGGAAAGGCTTTATGCAAGGCAGTCAGACGCAATTAAGATTTATTCCCGAACAATGGACAGACTTCATTTTTTGTGTAATCGGCGAAGAATTCGGTTTTTGGGGAAGTATAGTTACTTTATCGCTTTTCTTCATAATATTTTTGAGAATTATAAATATTTTACCTTCCGTTAAAGACGAATACAGCCGTTTGGTTTTAGTTGGAATTTTAACTTTGCTTTTCGTGCATTTCGGAATAAATATTGGAATGAATTTAGGTATCACTCCCGTTATCGGATTGCCTTTGCCCTTTATAAGTTACGGCGGAAGCTCGTTGATTGTTAATATGTCTTTAATGGGAGTCTTGATGAACATTTACAAAAACAGAAGATTATATACTTAAAGTGAACGCACAACAAAAAATCAAAAACAAAACGAAAAAGAATCTTCATATATGCGTCGGTTTGGATACCGACATAAACAAAATTCCCGGGTTTTTATTAAGCATGGAAAATCCCGTTTTGGAATTCAATAAAATTATTATTGAGAATACGAAAGATATTGCCGCGGCATATAAAATTAACTTTGCTTTTTACGAAAAAGACGGAGCCGAAGGTTTTAGGAATATTGAAAAAACCATGGAATTGATTCCGCAAGATGTTTTAACTATTGCCGATGCCAAAAGGGGGGATATCGGTAATACTGCAAAAATGTATGCCGAATCGGTGTTTAATTATTTTAATTTTGATGCGGTCACGGTTAATCCGTATATGGGTTATGATTCCGTCGAACCGTTTTTGGAATTCACCGGTAAAATTACTTTTGTTCTCGGGTTAACATCAAATAAAAGCGCAGACAATTTTGAGATGAAAAAATTAGATTCCGGAAAATTTTTATATCAAGAAGTTCTCGGAAAAATTAGCGAGTGGAATTCCGCCCGTAATTGCGGTGTTGTATTCGGCGCAACAAAACTCGAACAATTAAGTGAAGATTTAAAGATGATGGAAAATTTATACGCTTTGCTTCCCGGGGTTGGTGCACAAGGCGGAAGCTTAAGCGAAATTGTCAAATTATTTAATTCACGCAAATACAATAAATTTTTAATAAATATCAGTCGTTCATTAATTTATGCCGGTAACTCGGAAAATTTCGGCGAGGTTACACGAAAAAGGCTAAGCGGATATAACGACATCGTGTCGAATATTTTAAGCTAAAAATTTTATTAGGATTTTTATCTTAAAAAAATTAATTTAGGAATATAACCTGAGTTTATTAAAGTTTTACGCTTCTGATGGTACTGTAAATTCGTTTATCAGAAAGAAGCAAGAGGCAGAAGATGGAACCATCCGGAAAGCTTTATGAAAAATACCTTCACGAAATTTGGAAAAACCAATCTTTTATAAAACCTCTGAGAACATACGATCATAATTCAATTACCGTTCTTGACCCCGGGGTTTACAATGAAAACAGCGCCGGTCCGGATTTTCAACATTGCAGATTGAAAATCGGAGAATTAACCTATGTGGGCGATGTTGAGATTGATTTGGATTATCACGATTGGAAAAGACACGGACACAATATCGACAGTAAGTATAATAAAGTGATTCTGCATGTTTCTTTTACCAATAATCAAAAGCAGCATTACGTTTTTACCAAAGCCGGCAGAAAAGTGCCGAATTTAAGTGTTAAGAATTTTGTGGATCCGGCTGTAGCCAAAGAACTGTTCGAGAATGTTAAGAATATTAAACCGACCGGAATTAAAAGTATCAAATGCGCTTCGCTTAGCAACGAGGTACGATTTAAAACGAAAAAAGATTTTGTAGTTAAACTGGGGATCGAAAGGTTTAATAAAAAAAGCAAAAGAATCTTCGACAGGCTGAAAGAATTGGTTTTTCTTGAAGAAAACCAAATTGCCGAACCTGTTATTCGTTATGAGCTTTCCAAACAATTCAGAGAAAGGGAATTCACATATAACGATTTCAAAACCGCTGACGTCTGGCAACAAATGTTTTACGAGTTGATGTTCGAGGCTTTGGGTTACTCGAAAAATAAATCCCCGATGCTTAAACTATCTAAATACGTAAATATTAAGTTCATAAAAAAGATTGATGCCGGGGAAGAAGATAAAATAAAATTGTATGAATCGGTTTTGTTCAATGTAGCGGGTTTGTTACACGATGTAGATAAATTACCGGAAAATGAAACTGACGAGTATGAAAAAGAACTTTCGGAGAAGTGGGCAAAGATTAAAGAATTTTACGATAGTGAAACTTTAAGCGAAACACAATGGCATTTTCTTAATAACCGGCCACAGAATTTCCCTACTATCAGAATTGCGGGCGGGGCAAGGTTGTTATACGCTTTGCTTTATGAAGACTTAATCCCCAAATTAATTAAGAAATTCGAGGAAATAAGAAGCGACCGCGTATTGATAAATTCGGTGCGCTCGTTATTTATTGTGAAATCCGAGGGTTATTGGTCGGAACATTTTATCTTTTCAAAACCCGCAAAAGAGAAAATTAAATATTTTATCGGAGCTTCACGCGCGGACGAAATTGTTGTGAATATCGTTCTACCTTTCTTATATGTATATTTTGAAGTTTTCGGGAAAGCGGATTTGGCAAAACGGACATTGAAAATTTACCAATTATATACTCAAAAATCTGATAACAAAATTGTGAGAGACGTTTCCGAAGCAATAGGTTTAGACGGTTACAAAAAAAGAACCATTTTTGCTCAAGGTATGATTGAGCTTTTCAGAAGTTACTGTTCAAAAGATAAATGCCTTGAATGTGAAATCGGGAAAATTGTTTTCGAGTAACTAGTTGGTACTGCCTTTTAGTCTGTTAATCTCGTCTCTTAATTTCGCGGCTCTTTCATAATCTTCTTTTTCCACCGCTTCTCTTAGTTTGCTCATCAACGAAGCAATTTTAGTCTCTTTGGATTTCGGTTGGGATGAAATTTCATTTTCTTCGGGTGAAATATCAAACGATTCTTCCATTTCTCCTTCGGCTTCTTCTCCCGAAGGGACAAACGCCGCCGCTTTCATTACATCTTCGGCAACGAATATAGTTGCGTTTGTTCTTACCGCCAATGCAATCGCGTCGCTCGGTCGGGCATCTATTTCGTTGGTTATTCCGGACATTTCAATGACAATCTTTGCGTAAAATGTATTTTCTTTCAGTTCGTCTATTATTATTTCGTTAACAGTACCGCCCAAATTATCTATTAAGTTTTTCATTAAATCGTGCGTTAACGGTCGCGGAGGTTTAATTCCTTCTATTTCCAACGCAATCGATTGGGCTTCGAAAGAACCGATAATTATCGGCAATCTTCTTATGCCGTATGTTTCTTTCAATAATAACGCATACGCTCCGCCGGCCGATGGGCTTGACGACAATCCTAATATTTCTACTTGTACTTTTTCCACTTCTTTATGTAAATTTTTTAAAAAAATTTATTTTTATTTAGAGTATAATATAATCAAAAAATTATTTTTAATTGCAACTATAAGTTATGGATATGATACGGAAATCTGTTTTATTTGCGGAAGACTTGCCGGACGGGTTTGTTAAACCGGAATCGGAAACCGAAACTACCACCGGTCTTGCGGCAAGAGTAATTTTATTTAATGATGATTGGCATACTTTCGACGAAGTGATTAATCAGCTTATCAAGGCAATTCATTGCAGTTTCGAAAAAGCAAGGAACCTTGCTTTCGAAGTTCATACAAAAGGAAAAGCCGTTGTCTTTAGCGGTGAATTAACAGAATGTCTCAGAGTCTCGTCTGTATTGGAAGAAATAGCTCTGCATACACAAATAATAACGGATTTCGAATAAAGGAACAACGGCTCTCCAAAATCCTCAAATTTTAATTATATTTTCAATTCAAATATTTACAAACTAAGTGGTCTGTTATGCAACTGGGATTAGTAGGATTACAAGCGTCCGGGAAAACACTCCTTTTTAATACACTCGCCAAAATTCAAGAAGACGAACATACATACAGGGAAGAAGCACGCGTTGAAGTCGTAAAAGTTCCCGATGAAAGATTGGATAACCTTACTCAAATTTTTAATCCTAAAAAACAAGTGAATGCAACAATTGAAATTTTTGACATTCCGGGTGTCGGACTTGCCGATGACGGAAAAGTAAGAATTACTTCGGCTTTTTTGAATAATGTAAAAAATAACGATGCGCTTTTTTATGTGATTCGTCAGTTTGAAAACGCTGCTGTACCGCATCCGTTGAACCGTATCGATCCCGCCGGCGATATTGAATTTCTGGAAACCGAATTTCTCTTTTCCGATATGTCTTTCCTTGAAAACCGGATTGAGAAATTGAAAAAAGATATTCAGAAAAGAAAAGAAGATAAACTTGTAAAGGAATTAGCTGTAATCGAAAAATGCTTTGCTCATGTGAACGAAGAAAAACCTTTGCGTTCGTTGGATTTGGATGAGAACGAAAAAAAATTGCTTTCGGGGTATCAATTATTAACGCTGAAACCACTTGCGGTTGCCGTAAATTTGGATGAAAATGCGATAAAGAATTCCGGTGAAATAATTGATGAGATAAAGAAAAAATTGAATTACGATGATCTTGAAATCATTCCTTTCTCTGCCGAAATAGAATACGAACTTTCAAAATTAGATGAAGACGATCAGGCGGTTTTTATGGAAGAATACGGAATAAAAGAATCGGCGCTCACTAAGATTTTAAGAACGTCTTACAAAGTGTTGGGACTCCAATCATTTTTCACCGTTGGTGAAGACGAAACGAGAGCTTGGACGATAAAGAAAAATTACACGGCACAACAGGCTGCCGGTGTTATCCATACCGATTTTTATAATAAATTTATCCGCGCCGAAGTAGTTCATTACGATGATTTTATGAAATATAAATCGTTTGCGAAATGTAAAGAAGCGGGAGTTTGGAGGCTGGAGGGGAAAGATTACATTGTTCAAGACGGAGATATTCTGAACATCAGACACAGTTAATAATTTATAAAATAATTTTTACACAACCCAAGGAGAAGTCATGTCAAAAGAAGCAATTAAAGGTTTGGAACCCAAACTTGTTTGGGAACATTTTTACGAAATCACCCAAATTCCGCGTCCTTCGAAAAAAGAAGAGAAAATTAGAGCGTGGGTTAGGGAATGGGCAAAAAAACACGGTTTCAAATATAAAGAAGATAAAGCGGGAAATTTCGTTATTTCTGTTCCCGCAACGAAAGGATACGAGAAAAGTCCGGTTGTCGTTCTGCAAGGGCATCTGGATATGGTATGCGAGAAAAACAAAGGTACCAAACACGATTTTGAAAACGATCCAATAAAAATAAAAAGGGAAAACGGCTGGATTACGGCGGAAGGAACAACCCTGGGCGCCGATAATGGAATTGGTGTTGCTGCCGGTATGGCTGCGGCATTAGACCCGAAAGCCGTTCATGGTCCGCTTGAATTGTTGTTAACCGTTGACGAAGAAACCGGAATGACGGGAGTAAGCGCTCTTAAAAAGAATTTTATAAGCGGAAAAATATTGTTGAACATGGATTCCGAAGAAGACGGTGTTTTCTACGTCGGATGCTCGGGCGGTCAGGACACTGTTGGCATTTTCGATATCCAATGGACGAGAGCAAAAAGCGGAAATCAACCGGTTGAAGTTTTGGTAACAGGATTAAAAGGCGGGCATTCGGGACTCGATATTCATCAAGGTCGTGCAAACGCAATTAAATTGCTCGGTTATCTTTTGAACAAATTGGAATTCCCGTTCCAGATTGCACAAATTACAGGCGGCTCTTTAAGAAACGCAATTCCCCGCGAAGCGGAAGCCGTTTTGCTTGTTAATCCCAATGATATTAATAAACTGAGAAAACAAGTTAAGGAATTTGTGAAAAATTCTTTGCTCGAATTCGGGAAAGCCGATCCGGGTTTGGAAATTAAAGTCAAAAAATTGAACGACAAGTTTTCAAAAGCATTTAAAAATGATTTTGAGAAAAAAGTAATTGATACTATCGTTGCATTACCGCACGGTGTGATTGCAATGAGCGCGGATATTCCCGATTTGGTTGAAACTTCCACAAATCTTGCGACGGTTTCAATGGACGGTAAAAAGCTTACGGTTGGAACAAGTCAAAGAAGTTCCATTGAAAGCGCGAAAGACAACATCTCTGCAAGCGTTTCGGCAATCTTTAAATTAGCTGGAGCAAAAGTATCAATTGGCGACGGATATCCTGGTTGGAAACCGAATATGGATTCGCCGTTACTCAAACTTTCCAAGGAAGTTTATAAAAAATTATTTAAGAAAGAACCGGAAATCAAAGCAATCCATGCCGGATTGGAAACCGGATTGCTCGGTTCAAAATATCCGGGTTTGGATATGATTTCTTTCGGTCCCACAATTCTCGGTGCACATTCGCCGGACGAAAAAGTGAATATAAAAGATGTTGCTAAATTTTATGATTTGTTGAAAGGATTACTGAAAAAATTGGCGAAAAAATAAAGAAATATAAACTATAGCTAAATATTACTATATGGCTATAACATCAAATTTAGCATAAAAAGAAAGCCTTAAGACGTTTGTCTTAAGGCTTTTTTGGTAAGAAGGAAACAAATCTAAAGGAAAAAGATTCTGTAATTCCTTCACTTTAATTTACAACCCAAATATAAGGAATGTTGTAATATAAATCACATGAAAAAAAAATTTTCTTAAAGAATTTTTCGTGATACCGATAATAGCTGTGATTTTGAAATAAAATGAGTAGAAAATGAAAATTTATTACGAACCCGAAGCATCTGCATTTATTTTATTATCTGAAATAAATACTAAAATTAATTTTGGAAAATCGGATAAAAAAGAGAAAAAGGGTAGTTTTTCGAGAAAATTTCAAGAAGTGGTAATGATAAGAACTCTTGATTCCAAGCAAGAAATGATGCTCCAAAATTTTCTAATGGAAATGATGATGGTGGAAGAAATAAACGAGCGTAATAACGGAGCTAACTGATTTTCCTTCGTGCTACGGGATATATCCACGCCAGCAATACAAGGAGCAAGCCTAAATAAGATGCTCCGTCTCGAAATAACGGGTTGTGTTTATGAAATTCCGTTACCTTAATTGTTCCGGGATTTTCGAAATAGCCTTTAATTGAATAAGTTCCGTCACTTAATCTGCTATCCGTATCAAGTTTAATATTTTCGTCGGCAAAAGTTTCTATGTAAAGATTTCCTTTTTCGTTAAAAACATTTCTCCGGTCAAATTCGATGTGTTTGCCGGTTCTGTTTTCATAATTCCGTAACGTCTTTACGAAATGGTTGTCTGCATTTTCCGCACTGCTCATAAAATAGAACGGAAGAAAATAGTAAACCAACAAAACCGGCAGAAAGATTAAATGATATTTTATTCCGTTTAGCTTTGCGTCGCTTTTCAGCGTAAATATTTCTTTTCTATATACAAAGACAATAACCAAACCCAGAATAGTTATTAAATAAGTTATAATACTTTCCGGCCAATAAAATCCGAAGTTCAACAGATTCCAATCAAACGGGGCAAAAAGATGAACCCCGTTTCCCCATTTTCTTTGCGTGGCATCCAACAATAAATGCAGCAAAGATCCGCCGCCGAGAATGATAAACGTTTTTGTCCGGTATTCGGAAAACTGTGCAAACCAAAAGCTGAGAATTAAACTAAAAAAGAGCGTTGCTTGAACAATGACATATAATCTCAAATCGTAACCGTTAATTCCGGGGTAAATTAATTTCATTACCCTTTGAAGCATCCAAGGTATATCGGGAATAATTGTTCCCAATAAAATCCATTTCCAATCGGGTTTGTTTACCAAGGCTTTGGTGCTTGGTCCGTTTATTACAATATGTGCTAACGTGTTTGGCATAAAAACTGATAATTAATTGACCTGTATCAATTTATAAAACTTTTGGAAAAATAATATAAAATGATGTTAGTTTGAAAATTATTTTATATGTTTCATTTTATAAGGTGAACAACTTTAATTTTGACTATAAATCTTCTCTTAATTTTTTGTTTGACAGTTGTTTGTAATCAACCGCAAATTAATAATCGTTAATAAACCGGGTTTTGTAAATGAAAGTAGTTTTGTTTTGCGGCGGATTGGGAATGAGATTAAAAGAATATTCCGAGAGCCTGCCCAAACCGATGATTCCGGTCGGTAATAAACCGATTTTATGGTACATAATGAAATATTATGCACATTTTGGGCACAAAGATTTTATTTTATGTCTGGGTTACAAAGCCGATGCAATAAAAAATTATTTCCTGAATTATCAAGAGTATATGACGAACGATTTTATTTTTTCGGAAGGAGGAAAAAAATTAAAGTTGTTACACTCTGATATTAGCGATTGGAAAATTACTTTTGTCGATACCGGACTACATACGACAATAGGGCAAAGATTAAAAGCGGTGGAAAAATATCTGAAAGACGAAAAAATTTTTATGGCTAATTACAGCGACGGTTTATCCGACTTACCTTTAGATAAAATGATCAACGAATTCAAGAAAAGTAAAAACGTCGCTGATTTCTTATGTATCAAACCGACATACAGTTTTCACGTTGTGAAAGTATCGAAGGATAACTCCGTTAAGGAAATAAAACACATTGAACAGTCCGGAATCAGAATAAACGGAGGTTTTTTCATTTTCAGAAACGAAATTTTCAAATATTTACACGAAGGCGAAGAACTGATAAATGAACCTTTTCAAAGATTAATTAAAGAAAACAAATTGGGCTGTTACAAGTACAACGGATTTTGGAGATGTATGGATACGTTTAAGGACAAACAAATTCTTGATGATATGTATGCAAGGGGAGAGCAGCCGTGGGAAGTCTGGAATAATGAATAAAAATAAGTTTACTTATGCTGAAAATTAATTTCGACAAAAAAGATAGCGGATTGAAGATTCTTTGTCTCGGGGCGCATGCCGACGATATAGAAATCGGCTGCGGAGGAACAATTCTCAGATTAATCGAGTCGTATTCCGGTTTGGAATTCAAGTGGGTTGTTTTCAGTTCCGGAGAAGTCCGGGAAAGAGAAGCCAGGCAAAGCGCGGAACAATTCTTAACCGGTGCAGGCAAACACGAAGTCGATATCTTATCGTTCAAAGACGGATTTTTACCTTACAACGGTGGGGAAATTAAAAACTATTTCGAGCAATTGAAATTAAATTTCTCACCGGATATAATTTTTACTCATTACAAAAACGATTATCATCAAGATCACAGATTAATTTCGGAATTGACGTGGAATACTTTCCGAGATCATTTGATTTTGGAATATGAAATAGTAAAATACGACGGAGATTTGGGTCAGCCGAATTTTTTTGTTCATTTGTCAGAAAATTATGTTGACAAAAAAATAAATTTGATAACCGGAATGTTTGTTTCCCAACAAAACAAACCTTGGTTCGGGGAAGATACTTTTAAATCCATCATGAGAATAAGAGGTGTTGAATCTAATGCTCCGGAAAAATATGCCGAAGCGTTTTACGTAAGAAAATTAACTATCTAAAAAAAGGGAATAAGCCATGGCTCCACACTGCCGTTCTTGTGGTAGTGAAAATCTCGAACTGATTTTTTCGTTCGGTGAAATCCCTTTAGCCGATGTGTTATTAAAAGAAACACAGCTTAACACTTACCAAGAAAAATATCCGCTCGATCTTGTTTTTTGTAACGACTGCAAACTTTTACAACTTAAGGATGAAGTCGATCCCGAAAAGCTTTATGTAGAAGACTATCCGTATTATTCATCCGTTTCCCAAACGTTGTTAAATCATTTTGCAGCGAGCGCACGACAAATAATAGAAAACAGAAGATTGAATGAGAACAGTTTTGTAATAGAAATTGCAAGTAACGACGGTTACATGCTTAAGTATTTTGCGAAAAAAAATATTAAAGTTTTGGGAATCGATCCGGCGAAAGGTCCGGCAAGCATGGCAATTGAAAACGGGATTCCGACTTTATGCGAATTTTTTGATACGAATGTCACAAACGGTTTGATTGCACAAGGAAAAACGGCGGATGTAATTCTCGGTAACAACGTTTTGAATCTTGTATCGGACTTAAACGAATTTGCCGGAAATTTGAAAAAATTATTAAAGCCAAGCGGGGTAGCGGTTCTCGAAGTTCCGTATTCGATTAATTTGATTGAAAAAAACGAATTCGATATGATTTTTCATCAGAATTTATCTTACTTTTCCGTAATTGCATTACAAAACTTGTTTGAAAGGCATTCGTTATTTATCAATAAAATCGAAGAAATCCCCACATTCGGCGGTTCCGTCAGATTATTTATCGAACATACTAAAAATTATGATGATTCTATAATAAATATTCTAAATTCTGAATATCAAAAAGGTATCGATAAGAAAACGTATTACGAAAATTTTCCGGGTAGAGTAAACGAAATTAAAAAACAATTGCTCGATTTGCTTAAGGATTTGAAAGCTCAAAACAAAAGAATTGTTGTTTACGGCGCTTCGGGCGGAATGGCAACGACATTGTTAAATTTTGTCGGAATCGGAAAAGAATTGGTTGATTATGCAGTGGATTCAAATCCACACAAACAAGGATTTCATTTACCGGGTAATTTTCTGAAAATTTTTCCGCCGCAAAAACTAACACAGGATATGCCCGATTATGTTTTATTGTTAGCGTGGAACTATGCGGAAGAAATTCTACGTCAAGAAACGGCATACAGAAAAAACGGGGGTAAATTTATTATACCTTTACCGGAGATTAAAATAATTTAACAAAATTTTACGGAAGATTTATGAATAAATGCAGATTCTGCGGTACGGAACTGAAACATACCTTTGTCGATTTGGGAATGTCTCCGCTTTGCGAAAGTTATTTAAGCGAAAACGAGCTGAACCGGATGGAACCGTTCTACCCGTTGCATTTATTTGTCTGCGATAATTGCTTTCTTGTTCAAATTCAAGAATATGTTAATCCGGAAAACATCTTTTCCGAATATGCTTATTTTTCATCCTATTCCAAAAGCTGGCTGGAGCATGCGAAAAATTATTGCGAAAAGATGATCCGGAAATTCAATTTCGGCGCTGACTCGTTTGTGGTTGAATTGGCAA
The DNA here is from genome assembly GCA_027030245.1 of Melioribacteraceae bacterium. Classification (GTDB taxonomy): domain Bacteria; phylum Bacteroidota; class Ignavibacteria; order Ignavibacteriales; family Melioribacteraceae; genus BMS3ABIN04. The sequence goes on along the minus strand of JALVFE010000022.1, from coordinate 38,051 downwards.
GTAACGACGGCTATTTGCTTCAATATTTCGTTGAGAAGAATATTCCCGTGTTGGGAATAGAACCCGCTGCTAACGTTGCAAAGGTTGCACAATCCAAAAACGTAAACACATTGGTAGAATTTTTTACGGAAGATTTGGCAAAAAAAGTTACGAATGATTACGGAAAAGCAGACTTAATAATCGGGAATAACGTTTTGGCGCAAGTGCCCGACTTGAACGATTTTATTAAAGGAGTAAAAACCTTATTGGCTCCGCACGGGGTCGCAACTTTCGAATTTCCACATTTGGTACAACTTGTAAAACAGCGTCAATTTGATACAATTTACCACGAACATTTCTCATATTTTTCGTTTTTCACAATCGATAAAATTCTTAACAACCACAGATTAAAAATTTTCGATGTGGAAGAATTACCGACTCACGGCGGATCGCTCAGAATTTACGCTTGTCACACGGATGATTCATCAAAACCCGTATCGGAAAATGTAGGTTTGTTAAAAAATAAAGAAACAGAAGAAGGTATTACAAGTTTGGAATATTATTCCGGTTTTCAAGAAGATATTTTCAGATTGAAACGCGAAATTTTGGAATTTTTCATCAATGCGAAAAATGAAAACAAGAAAATATGCGGATACGGCGCTCCAGGAAAAGGCAACACATTACTGAATTTTTGCGGTATCCGTACCGATTTTTTGGAATTTACCGTCGATAAAAACCCATACAAACAAGGCAGGTTTCTCCCCGGCACACACATTCCTGTTCATCCTCCCGAAAAAATATCCGAACACAAGCCGGATTATATTTTTATTCTGCCTTGGAATTTGAAAGATGAAATTATGAACCAACTAAGTTATACGCGGGGATGGGACGCAAAATTTGTAATTCCAATTCCCCGAATTGAAATATTATAGTTTTTTTCTATTTAATTTCTGGAACGAAGATTGTTGTATTAAAATTAGATTTCCATCTAGTCGATTATAGATTACTTGTGTAACATAATATACTGTGTATCTTTCTACTTAAAGCGCTTTAAGAATTTATGTTTTATAATAAATGAAGGACGACATGAAAATTTTAGTAACGGGAAATTTGGGATATGTCGGTCCGGTTGTAGTTGAATGGTTTCACACTCACAAACCGGAATCCGTCATTGTCGGTTACGACCTTGGATTTTACAAGAATTGTATAACAATGGATTTGCAAAAGAACGATAAATTTTTACCTGATGTTCAAATTTTCGAAGACATAAGAAATATTGAGAAAAAGTTTTTGGAAGGATTCGATGCCGTTATTCATCTTGCGGCTGTCTCAAACGATCCGATGGGTAAAATTTTTCACGATGCAACTTTTGAAATTAATTACAAAGGAACGGTCAGATTGGCAAAGTTGGCAAAGGAAGCGGGAGTAAAATCGTTTGTTTTTGCATCGAGCTGCAGTGTTTACGGTTTTTCCGGAACTGAAGCGCGTACCGAAACTTCCGAAGTGATGCCGCTTACGACTTATGCAGAATCAAAAATTTTATCCGAGGAATTCTTACGCACTCTTGCCGACGAAAATTTTATCGTAACAGCTCTCAGATTTTCAACCGCTGCCGGAATGAGTTGCAGGTTGCGGCTCGATCTCGTGCTTAATGATTTTGTTTATGCCGCTATAACAAACGGTGTTGTAAAAATTTTAAGTGACGGAACACCTTGGCGGCCTTTGATAAATGTTAAAGATATGGCAAGGGCAATCGAGTGGGCAACGGAAAGAGAACATTCCAACGGCGGAGCTTTCGTTGCGGTCAATATCGGTTCCAATGATTCAAATTACCAGGTTATCAACTTGGCAAACGCTGTCGCACAATTAATTCCCGGAACACGTATTGATATTAATAAAAACGCAGCACCGGATAAAAGGTCGTACAAAGTAAATTTTGATTTATTCAAAAAATTGGCGCCCAATCATCAAAACCAAGTATCGTTGGAAGAGACAATCTTTGAACTGAAACACGGAATTGAAAATTTAGGATTGAGAAATATGCAGAAAGTAGCTTCCGATTTAATTCGCTTGAATGTTCTGCAGAATCTTTTGTCAACTAATAAAATTGATTCCGGTTTGCATTGGCGGCATTAATTACTAAAACAATTTTGAAATAATTAAATGATTGAGCCTGATAACCTTGAAAACGGTAAAGACCTTTATGATTTTATGAAGACACTCTTTCCGCTTAACCGTAGTATTACGGGTAACGGTGTCAGGCAAACCTTGCGTTTAATCAAAGAAATTATCCCATTGGAAATTATTGAAGTCCCTTCCGGTACAAAGGTATTCGATTGGGAAATTCCGCCGGAATGGAATGTTGATGAAGCATACATTGAAAATCCTGCCGATGAAAGAATAATTGATTTCAAAAAGAATAATTTACATCTGGTAAATTATAGCATTCCCGTAAACAAAACGCTTCCTCTCAATGAATTAAAAAAACATCTTCATTCGCTTCCCGGGAAACCTGAATGGATTCCGTATAGAACTACGTATTATAAACGTGACTGGGGTTTCTGTCTTTCACACAACCAATTATTAAAAATGAAAGATGGAAACTATAAAGTTGTTATCCGTTCTTCTTTGGAAAAGGGAGCTCTGACTTACGGCGAATTGTTTATAAAAGGGAAGAGCGATAAAGAAGTTTTATTCTCAACGCATATTTGTCATCCCTCGATGGCTAACGATAATCTTTCCGGAATTTCCGTGATGACGTTCCTTGCCAAACATTTATATACTCTTGATTCTGATAAACTTAATTATTCATACCGCTTTATTTTTATTCCGGCTACAATCGGCGCAATTACTTGGCTGGCAAGGAACGAAAAGAATGTTAACAAAATAAAACATGGAATTGTGGCATCGCTTTTAGGCGATAACGGAAATTTTACTTATAAAAAATCGAGAAGGGGAAATTCGGATATAGATAAAATAGTTCCTTACGTTTTGCAACAAAACACAAAAGAATTTAAAGTTATAGAATTTTCGCCGTACGGTTACGACGAACGCCAATTTTGTTCGCCGGGATTTAATTTGCCTGTCGGAAGATTGACACGCACGCCGAACGGAGAATTTCCCGAATATCATACTTCTGCGGACAATTTGGATTTTGTCTCACCCGGACAACTCGGCGAATCATTGTCAATATTCAAGAAAATTATTGAAGTAATTGAGAAAAATAAAAAGTATGTAAACCTGAATCCGAAATGCGAACCACAATTAGGTAAACGTGGGCTGTATAATTCCGTTGCCGGAAATATTAAGGAATACGAACTTGCGCTTTTGTGGGTTCTGAATTTAGCCGACGGAAACAACGATTTAATTGATATTGCTGTAAAATCCGGTCTGCCTTTTGATTTGCTTTGTAAAGCATCGGAAGATTTAATTAACGTAAATTTGCTAAAAGAAGAAAACATTAAATAATTATAATATGAATATTTCAATATTAACGGTCGGAAGCCGCGGTGATGTGCAGCCGTTTTTAGCTTTGGCGGTCGGTTTAAAAGATGCCGGGCATTCGGTTAACTTTGCGGCAAATCCGGAATTTAAAGATTTTATCGAAAGCCGCGGAATCAAATTCGATTTAATAAGAAATAATCCGATGGATATTCTGAAAGACGAATATAAAGACACTCCGTATAAAGAAAGAAGAAAAATTTATTATCATTTTATGACGAACTGGATTAACGATGGAATTGAAGCCGCAAAAAATTCGGATTTGATAATTTTTACTCCGGTCTATCACGTTGGTTACCACGTTGCGCAAAAATTGGAAATACCGGTAGTTAAATGCAGTTATGTTCCGTACACGCCCACGAAAGAGTTTCCCAATCCGTTTTTAAAATCGGTGCCGGCATTTTTAAATAAAACGAGTTATTTGGTTTCCCAATTTTTCGAGTGGCAGATTATTAAAAAGAACATAAACAAATTGCGAAAGGAGTTGCTTGATTTAAAGCCGATTCCTTTTTACGGATTGTTGCACAAGCAACATAAAGAAAAGATGCCGGTAATTTACGGTTATAGTGAAAGTGTTATTCCGCGACCCAAAGATTGGCCCGGATGGATTTACGTAACCGGTTATTGGTTTCTGAAAGATTTGGAAAGTTACTCACCCGCAAAAGAACTCGAAGATTTTATCAACAATGGTTCCCAACCGCTCTTTTTTGATATCGGAAGTTTGGGGCAATATTCCGAACAAATAATATCGAAGATTCTCTCGGTTTTACTTAAAACCGAATACAGAATTGTCGCAAATCCCGGAGGAGCGGACATCTCAAAACTAAATAAACCGGGTAAAATATTTTTCGTCGACGGCTCCGTTCCGCATGCATATATTTTGCCAAAAGTTAGAGCGGTTATTTCGCACGGCGGACCCGGTACGGTTGCGGCGGTTTTGCGGGCTGGAAAACCGTTGACCGTTGTTCCCACTTACGGCGACCATAAATTTTGGGGCAACCGTGTTCACGCAATAGGGGCGGGTACCCTACCGTTATTCACCGCTAATTTAACGGATGAGCAAATCTTAAAAAGGGTAAACGAGCTGATGACAAACAACACGCTAAGGGAAAATGCCGAAAAATTGGGAGAAAAAATCCGGAACGAAAACGGAGTCGAAAAAGCGGTTGAGGTTATAGAAAATTTAATGAGAGGAAAAGGTTGAGGCGGCGGTCGGATTCGAACCGACGAATAAAGGTTTTGCAGACCTTCGCCTTAGACCACTTGGCTACGCCGCCGTTAAAAGAACTCTTCAAAAAATAAAATCCACCGTTCAGTGGATTTGAGTAGAGCGGGAGACGGGACTCGAACCCGCGACAATCACGTTGGCAACGTGATGCTCTACCAACTGAGCTACTCCCGCATATTTTTTCAGATAAAGAACAAAATTTTGAACACGTAATATAATATTGTTTGTTCTTTTTTTCAAACTTATTTTCTCGCTCCGTGAATAAATCCGCGATACGGTCGGGAATGCTGTACGGTTATAAACGCATCTTTTTCTGTTTAACTTAATTTTGTGTTATGCGCATTCTATATTGTTATTTGGTGATTTATTGTAGCTTTCCTTTACAAGTCGGAAATTATTGGCACTTTCTTATTTCATTGACTAAGCGTATTCTTCTGCAATATATTTTATTTAGTGGTTCATGCTCAGTATAATTTTGGTTAACATATTAAAAAATTAAAATGCGTTTAATGATTGTAAATCTTTACATCTGTTGGTAGTCATTTCATTGTTAAATTGTTTTTAATCCTAATTCTTTTAGATATTCGTTATGTTTTTCCGTGAATTTTTTTATTTTTTTCTCGATTTCAATCAAGTCTTTGTTTACCTTTTTCAAATCAATTTTTTCTTCAGGTATTGCCGTGCTTACATATCTCGAAATATTTAAGTTGTAGTCGTTCTTATCAATTTCATCCATCGAAACTCTTCTCGCATAACGTTCTATTTTCTTGGGTCGATTTTTGTACGTCTCGACAATTCTTTCAATGTCTTCATCTCTCAAAAAGTTCTGTCGTTTTCCTTTTTCATAGTGTTCGCTGGCATTTATAAACAACACATCGTCTTCTTTTTTGCATTTTTTAAGCACCATAACACAAACCGGAATACCGGTCGAATAAAAAAGATTGGCAGGCAACCCTATTACTGCATCAATATTGTTGTCTTTTAAAAGCTTGGTTCGGATTTTCTTTTCCTCTCCGCCTCGAAATAATACCCCATGAGGCAAAATAATTGCCATTGTGCCGTTTCCGGCAAGATAATGAAAACCGTGAAGTAAAAAAGCAAAATCCGCCGCCGACTTTGGTGCCAAACCGTAACCTTTAAATCTGAAATCTTCCGCCATTGTTTCGTTAGGTTCCCACCGTAAACTAAACGGAGGATTAGCGACTACGGCGTCGAATTCAATTTTTTTTGCTGGATTCATTTCGTTGAGCAGCGGCCATTGATTAAGCAATGTATCTCCGTGAAATATTTCAAATTCCGTGTCTTTCATTCCATGCAAAAGCATATTCATTCGCGCAAGGTTGTATGTGGTGATGTTTTTTTCCTGACCGTAAATTTTACCTACCGTACCACCGCTTTCTTTCATTCGTTTTCGTACATTTAAGAGCAATGAGCCTGAACCGCAAGCAAAATCAAGTACCTTATTTAATTTATTTTTTTTGCCTGCGGCAGGGTCATGGCTGTCTAGCGTAACAATTTCAGAAAGAACTGTGGATATTTGTTGCGGAGTATAAAACTCTCCGGCTTTTTTGCCTGAACCCGCGGCAAATTGACCGATTAAATATTCGTAAGCGTCGCCCAGAGTATCTAAATCGGTAGAAAATTCGGCAATGCCTTCGGCTATTTTAGTGATGATTTTACATAGTTTTTTGTTTCGTTCTTCGTATGTTTTGCCCAATTTTTCGGAATTCAAATTTATTTCCGAAAATAAACCATGAAATGTGCTTTCAAAAGATTCGTTTTCTATGTATTTAAAACCTTCTTCCAAAGTTTGTAACAGGTCGTCGTTTTGTGTGCGAGCCATTTCGGCAATATTAGTCCATAAGTGTTTCGGTTTTATAACATAGTGTACCTTCCTGCGCATCTGTTTTTCAAATTCAATTACATCGTTCGGGTTTTGCTCATACCAAACGGCAAGAGGCGTACGCTTATCGTCTTTGTCCAATCTCGGGTAATCTTTACCCAATTCTTTTTTTGCGGACTTTTCGTAGTTATCCGATAAATATCGTAAAAATAAAAACGAAAGCATATAATCGCGGAAATCATCCGCATTCATCGCCCCGCGAAGTTCGTCTGCTATCTTCCAAAGGGTTTTACCCAGTTCTTGTTGTTCTTTTTGTGTCATGTTAATGGCTCAGGATTTTTTTCGGTAAATAATAGTTCGTTAAATTTATAGTTTTGCAAATAATTATTAAAAATATTTATAAAATACTTCTTATTTTCTTCTACCATTTCAACAGGTTCAAATAAAGAGTATGCGCCATGGCTCATGATGTTGACCAAACGAGAATGTAAAGTGCCTTCTTCATCGTCGTCGTCAATAATCAAACAATCCGAAAAATTTGTATAACCATGAAAGTTTGCCGCTTTTTCAAGAATGGTTCTCAAAATATTAAAATGGTATGTAAATAATTTATCTTCATCGATTGCTTTTTTTATTTTTTGAATCAATTCAATATGATAAATGAAAGGGGAATCTGTAGTTGCTCTTAACAAATAACCGATATCGGCTTTTTTAATAAAAAACTTTTTGGCTCTTTTAAATTCATTTGAAAGAACATTAAAAAACAATGCATGATGAGTTGAAATAACCACCTTAATGCTATTACCTTCAATTTTCTTTATTTTTTGTGCTAAATGATGTGCCACGGAAACAGCATTATGGTCGTCTAATGACGAAACCGGATCATCAATAAAAATATATTTTACCCAGTTATATGCTTCTTGTCTGTCTATTGCCAATTGCATTATTGCCAAAAAGAAACACCAGATAAAAAGCCTCTCTTCGCCTCTCGATATTTTTATAAAGTCATGTGTGATAGTTTCACCTTTAATCCGTTCTTCTCTGGTAAATCTTACGTGCCATTTGTCATAATCAATGTAAAAATCGTAGTCCGTGTATAGTCTTAGTAAAGGACGAATTCTATTTTCCATTTCCAAATCAGGAAGACCTTCAAAGAATCTTGAATTTTGATTAATTTTTAACACTCTTTCAGTGTCATTTTCCAAATCGTTATCCCAATAAAATAAATCTTCAGTAAAAGCATTAAAATATAAAGTATCTCTATTTGTTACATTCCCCTCTTCGTCAAATGTTTTACCAGCTTGCCTGAAATCCATTGACAAACGGGTCTTCCCTGTTCCATTGTAAGCGAACAACAAGTGTACTTTTTTGTCCTGTTCTCTCAAATAACGGGCAAAATCTGCTAAGTTTGAAAAAGAATAGCTTTCAACACTCATAATTTTACTCGTCTATATTAGGAAACAATCCTTGCATTAATCCCTTTTTATGTTTTTCCAATAGTTCTATTTTTTTCTCTTCCGCTTCAATCAATTTATCCAAATTGGAAAGAAAAGAAGCGATTTTTTTTTGTTCGGGAATTGAAGGTAATAATACTTTTGTTTCTCTTAATTCATTCATATTTATTTTACTGGGAACCGCATTTAACAATGCTTTGCTCATAATTTCTTTTTGATAAGTTTCCGATTGAAAATAGGAATGTAAATAATACGAATCAAAATGTTTTGATTTTTTAATACAAGCGAGAGTTACATATATACTAAATTCATAGTCCCAATCCACAATTGCAGAATATCCTATTTTGCCAATTCTTGTTATTAAAATATCTCCTTTTTCAGGTTTATTCTTTTTTGTAGCTATTTCATAATCTTCGTGTGATATAAATTTATTCTTATTTCCACTTATAATATTTTCTACGCTAAAAAATGGAATACCATTTTCAATATATCGCGGCGTTTGGTGAGTTCCATCAAATATGTAATCAGTTATTTTAGAAAGAATTTTTTCCTCCCACTCCCCACTATCCTTAAACTCCGGAAAGCGCAATTTCGGGACTTTTTCACCTTCTTGCGGAAAAAGGTTTTGCATTAATCCTTTTTTATGCCGTTTGAGCAAATCAAGTTTTTTATTGTGAGCTTCAATCAATTTATCCAAATTGGAAAGAAAGGAAGCAATTTTTTGTTGTTCACCTGTTTTAATATCAGGAAAAAATACTATTTTTTCTTTTAATTTTGAAAAATGCCGTTTGTAATTTTCTTGTTTAACTCCATAATGTTGTAAAAAATGAAATAAAAATTCAGAAGTAACATTTTCTTTTGTTTTCAATATCTTTATTCCATCTGCCCCTTGTGCAAAAGGTTCTTGAATTATTTTCAAAATGCAAGTATGGTCACCAAAAATTATTAAAGGCAAATTGTCAGAAATAATAGCTTCTATATCATTTGTCCAACCACAATAATAACTTTGAGATTGATCTATAATGGGAAACTTACCTTCTTCCAGATAATCTTTTGTTTTAAGTTTCTTTGGTGGCGTAATTGTATTAATTAAATTTACAACTTTATCAATTTTCCACTCCCCGTTATCCTTAAACTCAGGAAAACGCAATTTCGGTATCAGTTTGTTTTTTTGCTTATCACTCATAATTTCTCAATAATATCTTTTGCATTCATATTCAACTTTGAAAAAGCAAACCATTTTTTGCCGGCGTCTTTTAAGCTTGCGCCAAAGTGGTAAACGGTTTTCCGGTCGATAATTAAAAAACGGTCGTGGGCGGTGGTTAATTTTTTTAGTTCTATTTCAGGGTATTGTCGGTTATGTTTTTCAACGTCTAATTTCAGTTTTTTTGTGATGTTTTTGGTAAAAACAGTTGCCTCGCAGTTTTTGCATCGTTTGTCTAACATTGCCAATACGGTTTCATCAACGTAATTATCAATAAGAATAATGGAGCTTTTGGCGCTTTTAATAATTTCGGCAATAAGCAGGTAAGCGTCAAATACCTGCCCGTTGTAGAAAATACCTTGATTTGGCGGCAAATTAGCTTTTATTTGCAAATCGATGCCTTCCACTTTTTCGGTAAGTTTTTGTAAATTGTCTTCTATTCGGTTCATCCGGTTATTAAGGGCGTATCCTTTTAACAAATAGTCTTTTAGTATCTTGTTTGCCCAAATGCGGAATTGCGTCCCGCGGATTGAATTGACTCTGTATCCAATTGAGATAATCATATCAAGATTATAATGAACGAGATTTCTTGTTACGGTTCGGTTTCCTTCTTTTCGAACTGTTCGGAATTTCCGAACAGTTGCTTCAGGCGTAAGTTCTCCCGTTTGAAAAATATGTTTTATATGTTCGCTAATATTAGCTTTACTGCTATCAAACAATGTTACTATTTGCGCTTGGGTTAACCATATAGTCTCATCTTCAATTCTTACTTCAATTTGTTGATTAAGTTGTTCGGCATGATATATTACAATCTCGTTCATAGTTTTTCTCTTTATTCGTATGCGCTTCTTTTGAGGTTGCCGTGTAGTGTAATGTGTATTTTTTGCAAAATGCATGTTTCGTTAACCTCTTTGTCTTTCAATACCTTATTTATGCGCCGAGCGATAAATGGACGCTCTTTCTAAAATAAAACGCCAATTCCATTTTGTATAAACCCCGCGGTTTCTCTGTAGATATAAATATTTAATTCAATTTAGCAATTTTTATAGTGAACAATATTTTGCTTTTTATTCATAAGCTTTCAGACCGGATATCTCGCGTCCTTGGGCTAATTTTTTTAATAGTGGAACCAAATCTTCCATTAACGCCAATTCTTTTTCTCTGCGGGCTTTCCAACCCAAATCCAGCGGCTCGAGCAAATCCGTAAGTTTTTCGCCGTCAAAAATCATTCGGTTTATAATGTTCTCCACAAATTCTTTTAAGTTAACCGTTTGTAAGCCGTGTTTGTTGGCTATTCGTGCGAGTTCCTTATTATATTTTTCTATTTTAAAAATATCATAGCCTTTTCGCAAATCATCGGCATTTTGTCCTTTGCTCCAATCAAGACTATTAATATAGTCGGTGAGGTCTTCTTCTTCATCCATTAAATTTGAAGTGGATTTGAGCAAATTAATGATTTGTTGCTTTGTCATTTTATATTTAGAGGGTTTCTTTTTCGTGCTTTCCGCAATTAAATTCATTATGTAATCATAATCGATAATTGCCGAAGCGAACAGCACAAATTCAAAATCCAACTCCTGAATTTCCTCAGGCGCATTGTCTCCTTCTTTTTGCTGTATTTCACGTAATTGTTTAGCCGTTTCGATATAAGAACTTCTGAATTCCTGTAAAGTGTCCGTCGGTAAAATCTTTTCAATATACTCTTTCTGTTCATCGCTTAAATCGGTATATTGGTCAAGTTGGGTTCTGAGTCGTTGGATTTCTTTGAAATTTCTAATGAATTCGATTTTTGCCGTATCGCCTTTAAGATTATAGACTTCTTGCGGTTCTTGCACCAAATTATGGTTTTTCATAAACTCACCTAATTTCGCTACGGCTTCTTCATATTTTTCGATAACTACTGATGCGGGTTCAACCAACCAAATTTCTTGGGCTTTGTGACTGTCTTCGCCTGAGAATAAAGCCACCGCCTGATTTACAGCGTCTTTTTGCATACGAAAGTCAAGAATATTGCCATAAGGTTTTGTGTCGTTCAAGACGCGGTTTGTTCGTGAAAATGCTTGTATTAATCCGTGATATTTTAAGTTTTTATCTACATAAAGGGTGTTGAGATATTTAGAATCAAAACCAGTCAAAAGCATATCCACCACGATTGTCAAATCGATTTTATCTTTATGCGGAACATCTTTATTACTGTATTTTTGATTTTTGATGCGGCTTTGTACATCCTGATAATATAAATCAAATTCGTTTATGCTATAATTTGTTTCGTATTGTTTGTTATAATCCGCAATAATTTCTTCCAGAGCTTTTTTCTTTTCTTCTGGATTTTGTTTGTTATCTTCTTTTTCTTGTATTAAATCTTCTTGTAATTGCTTAATGTCTTCGGCTGTTTTTTGGCTTTGTTTATCTCCTTCCTTAGCAATAAGTTGCGCAGGAGGCGAAAAAACGCAAGCGATATTTAACGGTACAAAGTCCGGATTTTCTTCCGATTTCTTTTTTTGAATTTCTTTAAAAAGTCGGTAATAACTTATAGCATTATTGATCGATGAAGTAGCTAATAGCGCGTTAAATTTTCTATTATTAGTTGCCGCATTGTGTTTTTCCAAAATAGCTTCAACAATTGCCAATTGCGTAACCTGCTCGTCAGGCTTAGGTTCTTTTTCGCCTTTGCCTTTGTAATAATCAATATGAAAACGCAAAACATTTTTATCTTCTATGGCGTGCGTAATAGTGTAAGAATGTAGGAGCTTTTCAAAAACCGCTTCGGTAGTTTTGTAAGTTTCAAAACGATCTTCTCTAATTTTATAAGTTGCGTTTTCTTCAAAAATAGGCGTGCCGGTAAATCCGAAAAGTTGGGCGCGGGGGAAAAAATCTTTAATTGCCTTATGATTTTCTCCGAATTGCGAACGATGGCATTCGTCAAAAATAAAAACCATTCGTTTATCTCTTAGCGATGCCAATTTATCTTTAAAAGTGGGAAGTCCTTTTTTTGTTTTTCTCTTATTAAACTTACTATTTTGATCTAAAGCCAAACCGAGTTTTTGAATAGTTGTTACAATTACTTTATCGGAATAATCAGTGGAAAGCATTCGTTTAACGAGGGTTTCGGTATTAGTGTTTTCCTCAACACAGCCTTCCTGAAATTTATTAAATTCTTCTCGAGTTTGTCGGTCAAGATCTTTTCTGTCAACTACAAACAAGCATTTTTCTATATCTGGATTATCCTTCAACAAGGTTGACGCCTTGAAAGAAGTAAGAGTTTTTCCGCTGCCTGTAGTGTGCCAAATATAACCGTTGCCTCTGTTTTGATTAATACAATCAACAATAGCTTTCACCGCATAAATCTGATAAGGGCGCATTACTAACAATTTCCGTTCGCTCTCTACCAAAACCATGTATTTGCTAATCATTTCTCCCAAGTTACTTTTTGTGAGAAATCTTTCGGTAAATTCAGTCAGATGAGTAATTTTCTTGTTTTTTTCATCAGCTAAATGGTAAATAGGTAAAAATTGTTCATCTGCATTAAAAGCGAAATGCCGGTTGATATTATTGGCAAAATAATATGTGTTAGTTAGATTGCTCACAATAAACAGTTGCATAAAACTCAATAAGGTATTGGTATAGCCATTACCCGGATCGTTTTTGTAATCAACGATTTGTTGCATTGCTTTTCTTGGCGAAACATTAACTTTTTTCAGTTCAATTTGAACGATTGGCAATCCGTTTATCAACAAAATAACATCGTATCGTTGAAAACTATTTTCGGTGTTGATACGCAGTTGGTTAATAACTTCGTATTCGTTTTTGCACCAGTCTTTTATATTAACCAATGTAAAATGTAATGGCGTTCCATCTTCCCGTTCAAAATATTGTTTTTCTCTTAATAACTTGGAAGCGGCAAATACATCAGGCGTAATAATTTGTTCTCGTAATCGTGCAAATTCATTATCTGTTAGTCTTACCTTGTTCAATTTTTCAAACTTTTCTCTGAAATTTTGTTCAAGAGTTTTTCTATTGACAATGTCTGGGCGATAAATATACTTTAAGTCGGTCAATTGTTTTATCAGATTTTCTTCTATTGTATTTTCTTTAATCATACGACTTATTTTTATATAAATTTTATAGGAATATCTTTACAATCTATGCAATTTTATAAAGAATTCTAATCGGGCTTGTTGTATATTTTGAAAATTAGCATTAACAAAATTGTAACATTTATGCTTTTGTTTGGCAAATATTTTTTTACCTTTTTCTTTTAGGAGTTTCCGTTATGCTATTAATTGTGCTTTATTAAGTTCAAAAAATATTTGCTAAAATATAAAAACTAATTCTTTTTATCTCGTTTTTGGGATATATTTTTTTCTATTTTATATTTTAGGACGAATCTTGGCTGGTGTTTGAATAATTTCTTCTCAGAAATTATGGATATAATTATCAAGATGTTGAAAAACAAAACGCATTGCAAACAGCCAAATCATCACTTCGAAAAAACCGATAGCGCCGGCATGATACTTTTTACCTTGAACCAATAAAATCGTGCGGAACGTTCCGAGTATTACGTCGATTACTCTTAAAGCAAGGATTAATATGGCACCGAAAACCGATTCCATTGTAAAAAAGAGTGAGGATTAAAAACCAAAAATTAATAAAATAAATTTTATTTTTGTATCTCACAAAAATGGATGATTTAGTGTACGAAATTGAAAGAAAAGAATTAGTTGAAAACTTAAGACGAAAAGGAATAAAAGACGAAAACGTACTTTCCGCAATGGAAAAAGTGGAACGCCATCTTTTTGTGCCCGAAGCGGTAAGACCACACGCCTACGAAGATATTGCTTTGCCTATCGGTTACGGGCAAACAATTTCCCAGCCTTATACGGTCGCCGTAATGACAGAAGCGCTTAAACTTAAACCAGGGCAAAAAGTTTTGGAAATCGGTACCGGTTCCGGTTATCAAGCGGCAATATTATTGGAAATGGGAATGAAAGTTTATACGATTGAACGACAACCGGATATTTATTTGCGGACTCAAAAACTGTTCGATATACTGGGATTGAGAATTTTGATGAAACTCGGCGACGGAACAATCGGTTGGGAACAATATGCTCCGTACGACGGAATTATCGTAACTGCCGGAAGCCCTACAATACCCGAAAAGCTTAAAAAACAATTAGCGGTTGGTGGCAGATTGGTTATTCCGGTAGGTGATCGCGTATCCCAAACATTAACAATTCTTACAAAATTAGACGAAGATAAATTCGACGTAGAAAAAATTCCGCAGTTTGCATTTGTTCCACTTATCGGCAGGGAAGGTTGGAAAGAAAAGTAATCGTAATTGTTGGTCCTACTTGCTCGGGTAAAACCACGCTTGCAATTAAATTGGCGCTTGCATTAAATTCTGAAATAATTTCCGCCGACAGCCGGCAAATTTACAAATTCTTGAATATCGGAACGGCAAAACCTTCAAAAGAAGAATTGAACCTTGTAAAACATTATTTTATCGATATTCTTCTTCCTTCCGAAGATTATAACGTAAGCAGATTCGAAAAAGAAGCGCTGCGGATCATCGAAAAACTTTTCGCACAAAATAAAATACCGGTTGTTGCCGGCGGTTCGGGACTTTACGTAAAATCTTTGGTCGACGGCATTTTTGATGTTGTTGATACCGACGAAGAATACCGCAAAGAACTGTTAGAGGCAAAGGCAAAATACGGAAACGAATTTCTCTATGAGAAATTAAAACAAGTTGATCCGTTAAGCGCACAAAACCTTTTGCCGCAAAATTGGAAAAGGGTAATCCGTGCTTTGGAAGTTTATAAATTAACCGGCAGATCAATTGTCGAATTTCAAAAAGAATTTAAACGTGAAACGGATATAAAATTTTTCCAATTCGGATTAAAATGGCCGAGAGAAATTTTATACGAAAATATAGAGAAAAGAGTGGATGAAATGATTGAAGCCGGATTGATAGACGAAGTGAAAAACATTCTTTCAATGGGATACGATCCGGGTTTGAACTCGCTGAACACCGTTGGTTATAAAGAAATAATCTCATATTTGAAAAATGAAATCGATTTGGAAGAAGCAATCCGGTTAATAAAAAGAAACACCCGCCGTTATGCCAAACGCCAACTTACATGGTTCGGGAGAGATAATAGAATCAAGTGGTTTTCCGTTTCAAATAAAAACCGGTTCGATGAAATTGCAAACGAAATAATTGACACCGTTAAATGAAATTTGTTCAAATGGTTTTGTTTGAATATATTTGACTTTCCATAAACAGAATATGATTACGGTTTAACATGAAAGAAAAAATAAGGATAGCTTCCGGGCAAGGTTTTTGGGGCGATTTAATTGAAGCGCCATACAAGCAAGTTACGGCAGGAGATATTGATTATTTGGTTATGGATTATCTCGCCGAAGTTACGATGTCGATTTTGCAAAAGCAGAAAAACAAAAATCCTTCGTTCGGATACGCGCGCGATATTCCGGGATTAATGGAAAGGATATTGCCGATTTGTAAAGAGAAAAATATCAAAATAATTACCAATGGCGGTGGAGTAAATCCCGAATCTTGCGCAAATGCCGTTTTGGATGTGGCTAAAAAAATCGGGATTACCGGATTAAAAGTAGCCGTTATTACCGGCGACGACATCAAAGACCGTTTGGATGAAATCCTGGATTCCGGAATAGAATTAAACAATATGGAAACGGGCGAACCGCTTACGCCGTATAAAGATAAGATGCTCAGCGCCAACGCTTACTTGGGCGCATTTCCGATAGTGGAAGCTTTGCAAAAAGGCGCCGATATTGTTATCACGGGAAGAACAACCGATACGGGTTTAACCCTTGCGCCGATGATTTACGAATTCGGATGGAAGAGCGACGATTACGATTTATTGGCTGCCGGAACTGTTGCCGGACATATTCTGGAATGCGGTGGTCAGGCAAGCGGCGGTAATTTTTTGGGCGATTGGGAAAGTATCGAAGATTTGGCGAATATAGGTTTTCCTATTGCCGAAGCTTTTCCTAACGGTGAAATTATCATAACCAAGCATGAAAAACTCGGCGGCAGAGTTGATTTGCATACAGTTTCCGAGCAACTGCTTTACGAAATCGGTGATCCCAAAGAATACATTACTCCCGATTGCGTTGCCGATTTTACTTCGATTCAGTTGGAAGATTTGGGAAACAACAGAGTGAAAATGTCCGGTGTGAAAGGCAAACCCGAAACGGAATTTTATAAGGTGTCCTGTTCTTATTCCGACGGATATATGGCTTCTGGCTCGCTTACGTATTCTTGGCCGCAAGCTTTAACAAAAGCCAAAGCCGCCGATAGAATTTTACGGCAAAGGTTGGAAGATTTGAATTTAAAATTTGACGACATCAGAACTGAGTTTGTAGGTTACAACGCTTGCCACGGTCCGTTGGCAAAAGAATTACCGGAAGACGATATAAACGAAATTACGCTTAGGGTTTCCGTCCGCTCTCACGATTACGATTCGGTGGAAAGGTTTGGAAAGGAAATTGCTCCGTTGATTTTAACTGGACCGCCAAGCGTTACGGGTTTTGCCGGCGGAAGACCCAAACCGCGTGAAATTGTTGCTTATTGGCCTGCTTTAATTCCGAAAGAGTTAGTTAAACCGGTTGTTAAAATTTTGGAGCTGTAAAATGAAAATAAAACTAAGGGATATCGCACACGGACGCAGCGGCGACAAAGGCGATGCGGCAAACGTAGGAATAATTGCTTACGACGATAAAGGTTATGAGATAATTAAAAAACATCTCACGGCGGAAAGAGTTAAAAAACATTTTGAAGGAATTTGCAAGGGAAAAGTGGAAAGATTCGAACTGCCGAATTTAAGAGCTCTTAATTTTATTTTACATAATACTTTGGACGGAGGCGGCACCGTATCATTGATGTTGGACGCACAAGGCAAAACACTCGCCGCGGCTTTGCTCCGCATGGAATTGGATATAGAAGATTAACCGTTAATTTAGCTGAGTTTAACCGGAGAATTAAAATTTATGTACGAAGAACAATTGAAAAATTTGGAACCGTTAAAAGTTAAAATTGATAAACTTCGAGGTTATCTTTGAAGTAGATTCGAAAAAACAAAGAATTGACGAACTGAAAAAAATAAGCGAAGCCCCCGATTTTTGGAACGACCAGCAAAAAGCCCAATCAACATTACAAGAAATCAAATCGCTTGAGAATTGGGTGAATTTATGGGAAGATTTAAATTCCCGTTACACAAATTTGCGCGATTTCATTGAGCTTGCCCAAGCCGAAGAAGACGAATCTTTTCAAGAAGAAATTGAGAAAGAATATTCCGAACTGAAAAGCAAAGTAGAAGATGTGGAATTTAAAAGTATGCTCAGCGGTAGGGACGATAATAAAAATTGTTTGTTAACCATTCATTCCGGAGCCGGCGGAACCGAAGCGCAAGACTGGGCGGAAATGTTGATGAGAATGTATCTGCGTTGGGCAGAAAAAAGCGGATTTAAAACGCATATTTTGGATATGCTCGAAGGCGACGGGGCGGGAATTAAAAGCGTTACAATCGAAATAATCGGCGAGTTTGCTTACGGTTACGCTAAAGCGGAAACCGGCGTTCACAGATTGGTTAGAATTTCGCCGTTCGATTCGAATAAGCGCCGGCATACATCGTTTGCATCGGTGTTTGTTATTCCCGAAGTTGACGACACAATCGAGATAGACATAAATCCCGCCGATCTTAAAATCGATACTTTCCGTTCGGGTGGCAAAGGCGGACAAAACGTAAACAAAGTTGAAACCGCCGTGCGTATTACTCATTTGCCTACGAACACTGTTGTTTCTTGCCAGACCGAAAGATCGCAATTGCAGAACAAAAATAATGCGATGAAAATGTTGAAAGCAAAATTATATCAGTTGGAATTGGAAAAACAAGAAGCGGAAAAAGAAGAAGTCGAAAAAAGTAAAATGAAAATTGAGTGGGGAAGTCAAATCAGATCGTATGTTTTTCATCCTTACAATATGGTTAAAGATCATAGAACCAATGTGGAAACTTCGAATGTTCAAGCCGTAATGGACGGGGAAATCGATATGTTCATTAAAGCATATCTATTGAAATTCGGGCGCACTTCATAAATACAAATATTAATCGATAAAATTTTAGAAATCAAAACTTAGGTAAATTAATCAGTATCTTTCAACTTCGAATTTTGCCACGCCGCCGTTAAAATCGATTATTATTTTATTTTTTGCCGTGTCATAGTTAGCGGTTTTATAAAGTCCGTCACTAAATTTTTCGAAACCTTCCAAATCTTTGCTGACCAATCCCATTTCGCCGATGATTTTGCAACCTGAGCTTTCCGGAATTTTAATTTTGAGCGATGCAACGCCCATATCTATGTTGAGATATGTTTTTGGGAGTTTATCACCGAGTTTAATTTCAGTTTTTGTCGCTCCGGTTTTCAAAACAAAATTTTTCACTTTTAGTTTTGAAAGATCTATTTCCGATTTGGCGGCACCTAATTCAAAATCCAAATTCCAAACGGGATTTGCGTTTAACTTTAAGTTGAATTTAGTCGGTTTATTCTCAAAAAATTTGAACTTATGCTTTTCCGTCTTAATGTCGATCCATATTATACTGTCTTTTCTCGAATCGGACATTGTGTATTTCGGAAGGTCGCCGTAAGCTTTGGCATACATTAATTCATCCGCATCGTCTTTGATGAAAAACTTGCCGGCGCCAGCTTTCAGCGACAGATTTGCAACGGTAATTGAAGAATCGTAAGCAACGGTAAACGTTTTTCTGTAATTATGGGTTTGGAACGAATTGACGGTATCATCTTCTTCAAAGAAGATATTGCCAAGAAATCCGTAAACAATTAACGCTACAATAATTCCGAAAACTCCGCTTAATATCGGTCGGAAAAATGTTCCTTCCGCAATGATGGCAATACCGGCAAGTATCAAAAGAAGAGGCCATAAATCCCAACTGATAAAATCGAAGTCGAACTCAACTCCGAATTTTAAAATCAAGTATAAAAATCCCAACGTTAAAAAGAAAAATCCCCAAAATAATTGTTTGCTTTTCATTTTAGTCACTTTTGTTTTTTTGAATTAAGTAATATTGCAATTCCCAATACTATGAAGAGAATAGGAACAAATAATTCGAAATCGAAAAAGGGGAAGAACTTTTCGGCAAGAAAGATAATGCCGAGAACAATTAATATTATTCCGAAAACAAGTTTCCCGTTATCTTTCGATGACTTTACTTTTTCGCTTGGCGGGGCTTCGGGGTTTTCCACAAAAAGATCGTCGTCTCCGGTAGATGCCGAAGCGTAAAGATTTTCAACAGGCTCTTCGGGAACTATTATCCACATGATGATATAAATCAGCAAACCTATTCCGTGAAAAATAAACATAACGATAAATAGAATTCTCACTATAATCGGATCGATATCAAGATACTTCCCGAGCCCGGCGCAAACTCCGCCAAACACTTTGTTGATTCTCGCTCTGTATAATTTCTCTTGCATGATCTTCCCCTCGTATAAAATTGAGTTGCTGTTTTCATTTTTTTAGACGGCGGAAAATAAAAAAGGTTTCATAAACTTTTTAATAAAATCCGGAATTAATTGTTCCCGGTTAAAATATTTTTAAAAAAGTTAAGATGGTATATTAACGATTTAGCCCAATACGTTCTTTCGTGTTTTCCCGGTCGCGCGATAAATGTAATCTTTATTCCTGACTTTTTACATTTATGAAAAAATTTGTGGTTAACCGGAAAGGCAAAGTCTTCCGTTCCGCAATCAACAATTAATTGTTTGTTCTTTTCTCTAAAATTATCGAGAAGAAAAAATGCGGAATTGTTTTCCCAAAGTTCTTTGTGGTTCACATAACTTCCAAGTGCGGAAGCCAATCCCCATTTTCCCGGAAATGCGGTAATATCCAAAATACCGCTTGTACTGCCGGCGCTTAAAAATAAATCAGGATGTTTAAGGAATAAAGTTATCGCACCGTGACCGCCCATACTTAAACCGGAGATAAAAATTTTTGATTTATCAATTTTGTATTTCTCGATTAACAAAGGAATTAAATCGTTAACGATAAAAGTTTCGAGACGGTAATTTTCCCTTGCCGTATTATCCACATACCACGAATCATAGAATCCTTCCGGAGTTGCTATAACAAATCCGTATTTGCTCGAAAGATATTGTAAATCGGCAATCTCGCTCCACTGTTTGTAATTTCCGCTCCAGCCGTGCAGTAAAATAACAAGTGGAAGATTTTCCGGTTCGTTTATTCCTTCGGGTTGAAAAATCAAGGTGGTATCCGGGTAGGGAAGATATTCTTTCTTTATTACTAATAATGTTTCTTGTCCGTTTATACCGGATGAAGTTGAAATAACAAAGATTAGGCAAAACACAAAAAAATATTTTTTCATTTTCTGCCCCGTTTTAGAATTAATAGTAAAAAATTCCCTGCTATGGTGCAAGCGAATAACTTCCGGAGGCGATAAAATGTTTTTCAGGATAATATAATTTTTACTATGTTTTCTAATCTGATTTATATTTTTTTAAAAAGAAAATTTATGAAAATTGCTGTTTGTCAAATAAATACAATAATCGGGGATATTGAAGGTAACAAAAAGAAAATACTCGATTATTACAAAAAAAGTATCGCCGCCGGTGCCGATCTTGCCGTTTTTCCCGAACTCTCAATTTGCGGCTATCCGCCTCTCGATTTGGTAGAAAAAAACGAATTCCGTGAAGCCATAATTGATGCTTCCTTGGAAATTGCCCAACAAACCGGCGAGGTGGGAATATTATTCGGTACCATTACCGAAGATTATGAAGACAACATCGGAACCGGAATTTACAACTCGGCAATGTTGTGCTACGACGGCGAAATAAAATTCGTTCAGCAGAAAACATTAATTCCCAACTACGATGTCTTTGACGAAGTCAGGTATTTTGAATCGGCGAAAAGTGTGGATATCCATAAATTCAAAGGCGAATCGCTCGGGATTTCCATTTGCGAAGACATTTGGAACGATGCCGATTATTGGAAAGACAGACTTTACGAAAAAGACCCGGTTCAAAATCTGGTTGACAAAGGAGCTACGTTGTTAATCAATATATCCGCCAGTCCGTATAATTACGGGCGCAGAACCGTAAGATATGGAATGCTTTCTACCTTAACGAAAGACAGTAATTTGCCTTTGGCTTACGTGAGCTGTGTCGGTGCTCAAACCGATTTGATTTTTGACGGAGGCAGTTTGTGTTTTAACGCAAAAGGGGAATTGCAACTGCTCGGCAAAACTTACGAAGAAGATTTTTTCATTTTCGACACGGAAAAAAATTACGAACCCTTAACTGAATTCGAAAAATCTTTCGAGGAAGAAGTTCATTCGGCATTAGTTTTAGGTTTGAAAGATTATGCGAAGAAAACCGGATTTAAGAAGGCTCTTGTCGGATTGAGCGGTGGTATAGATTCCGCTTTGGTTACTTATCTGGCGGTTCAAGCTTTTGGTCCGCAAAATGTTCATGTTTTGCTTATGCCCTCAAAATATTCGAGCGAAGGAAGTATAACGGATTCTAAAAAGTTAATAGAAAATCTCGGTATAAGTTGGAACAACGTTAGCATCCAACCGGTTTTCGATAAAGCATTGGAAATGCTCTCGCCTCTTTTCGGAGGGCTTCCGTCCGATGTAACGGAAGAAAATATGCAAGCGAGAATTCGCGGAATGTATTTGATGAGTCTTTCGAATAAGTTCGGTTACCTTCTTTGTACAACCGGAAACAAATCCGAAATGGCTGTCGGCTATGCAACGCTTTACGGTGATATGTGCGGAGCATTGGCGGTTATAGGCGATGTGTACAAAACGCAAGTTTATAAGTTAGCCGAATTTATTAATAGAGACGGAGAAATTATCCCACGGGAGATAATAGAAAAAGCGCCGTCTGCTGAGTTGCGTCCCGATCAGAAAGACCAGGATTCGCTTCCGCCTTACGAAGTTCTGGATAAAATATTGAAACTATATCTGGAAGAATCAAAAGAAATAAAAGAAATCTCCGAAATAATGGGTGACGCCGGTTTGGTTTATAAAGTTTTAAGGATGGTTGACTTGAATGAATTTAAGAGAAAACAAGCCGCGCCGGTATTGAGAGTTTCGAAAAAAGCTTTCGGATACGGCAGAAGATTCCCGATAGTTCAAGGATGGAGGAGATAATTTTTCGCCTAAGTTTTGAACTAAATAATATCTATATTATTGTTTTCAATGCAAATTAATACTAAGGATACTAATATGAAAAGAATAATGGGATTGTTATTTTTCCTGGCTTTTACGTTTTCAATAAACGCTCAACTTTTCGGACCTGAGAACAATATAGTAAAGCTCGAAATCTATCAATCTTTCGATAAAGTTCAGCCGGGCGGACAATTAAAACTTGCGGTTAAAGCGAACATAGAAGACGGCTGGCATATAAATTCCAACAAACCGAAAGAAGATTTTTTAATTCCCACAACAATGGAATTGGATTCCTCTTCGGGTTTGAAAATTACCGGTTTAACTTTTCCCCAAGCGAAAGAAATTAAGTTCGACTTTTCCGATGTTCCCCTTGTGGTTTATGAAAAAGAAGCTCTGATAGGCGGAATAATTTCGGTACCGAAGTCCGTTGCCTTGGGAAAAAAGGAAATAAGGTTGAAGTTTACATATCAAGCTTGTAACAACGCGACTTGCTTGCCTCCTACCACTATCGATACAACATTTGCGATTGAAATAGTTGACTCTAAAACTCCGATAAGCGAAATAAATTCTGATATATTTGCAAAACTTAATTTGAGTTATACGGAAAGTGTAACAACGGATGATTCCGAAAGCAGTATTGCCAATACACTTGAGTCAAGCGGAATTTTACTCGGACTTTTATTCGTGTTTTTGGGCGGGCTGGCATTAAACTTAACGCCGTGTGTTTATCCGCTCATCCCGATTACAATCGGGTACTTTGGCGGACAAAGCGAGGGAAGAACGGGCAGACTGTTCATATTAGGATTGCTTTACGTTTTGGGAATGGCGATAACTTATTCAATAGTTGGAGTTGTAACTTCGCTCAGCGGTGCGGTCTTTGGTACCTTGCTGCAGAACCCAATCGTTATAATCTTTATCGTTTTGGTATTCATTGTTTTGGCGCTTAGTCAATTCGGCGTTTATGAATTTAAATTACCCGATAAACTTGTAATGAAAGCCGGGGGTGCCCGCGGCGGAATGTTCGGCGCTTTTTTCATGGGATTAACAATGGGAATTGTTGCCGCTCCGTGTATCGGACCCTTTGTTATCGGCTTGGTTACTTACGTTGCCGCAAAAGGAGACCCGGTATTCGGATTTTGGATGTTCTTCTTCCTTGCGCTCGGTTTGGGAACCCCGTATTTGTTCCTTGCACTGTTTTCCGGGAAAATTAAAAGCTTGCCCCGCGCCGGTCTTTGGATGGAATCCGTAAAACATATTTTCGGATTGTTGCTTTTGGGAATGGCTCTATATTTTGCCGGACCGTTAATTCCCAAAGATATTAATCAATATGTTCTGCCGGTTTTCATGATCGGATCGGGAATATTTCTTCTTTTCTTCGATAAGCACGGAAATAATATTAAAAGTTTCAGAATTATTAAATCGTTAATCTCAATCGGAATAATTGCCTTGGCGGTTTATCTTTTATGGCCGACGGAAAAGCTTTCGCCGGAATGGACTAAATTTGACGAGATAAAGTATTCTCAATCTCTGGACAATCATGAAAAAATGATAATAGATTTTTACGCCGACTGGTGCATTCCTTGTAAAGAGCTTGATGCCATAACATTTTCTGATCCTCGCGTTATTGAAAAGACCAAATCTTTCAAAACTTACAAAGTGGATATGACTCATACGATGGATGAAAATACGGAAAAAATAAGAAAACGATTCAATATAAAAGGAATGCCTACGATAATCATAATGGATTCGAACGGTAAAGAAATTAAAAGATTAACCGGTTTTGTAGAGCCGGAGGAATTTATAAAAATTATTGAAAATGTAAATTAATCAGTGAAATCAGAATAATTTATAAATATAAATTTTGCTTAAGGTGACAAGCTTTTATATTTTTAGTATGTAAAATATTCCAATAAAATAAAAAGGCTCAGAAAAAATGGGAAACGAAAAACAAACCGAAGAAAAACAAATTCGGGAAGTAACCGTTAGGTTTGCCGGTGACTCCGGCGACGGTATGCAGTTGACGGGAACACAATTCAGTAATACGACTGCATCACTTGGAAATGATTTGAGTACACTACCTGATTATCCGGCAGAAATTCGCGCTCCCGCCGGAACGTTATACGGCGTTAGCGGATTTCAATTACATTTCAGCAGCAGTGATATTTATACTCCGGGAGATAAACCCGATGTATTGGTAGCAATGAATCCCGCTGCGTTGAAAAAGAATTTACCGGATTTAAAACCCGGTGCAATGATAATCGTAAATACGGATTCGTTCGATAAAAAAAATCTTGCGCTTGCCGGCTTCGAAACCAACCCTTTGGAAGACGGAACGCTGGACGGTTTTGAAGTTTACGAAGTACCGATTACCACGCTTACTTTTAATGCGTTGGAAGACGTTGATTTGTCCACAAAGGAAAAAGCAAGAAGTAAAAACTTTTTTGCTCTTGGTTTGATGTATTGGTTGTTCGAAAGACCGTTGGACACTACAATAAATTGGCTGAAAGAGAAATTTAAGAACAAACCCGTATTAATTGAAGCTAACGAAAAGGCATTAAGAGCCGGATACAATTTCGGTGATATTACGGAAAGATTTACCACACGGTATAAAATAGAACCGGCGAAATTGCCCGGCGGTACATACAGAAATATTTCGGGTAACGAGGCAACGGCATGGGGTTTTATTGCGGCGTCGGTAAAAAGCGGACTTCCTTTGTTTTTGGGTTCTTATCCGATTACTCCGGCTTCCGAAATTTTGCAATATTTAAGTAAGTATAAAAACTTTAACGTTCGCACATTCCAAGCCGAAGACGAAATAGCCGGAATTACCTCGGCAATCGGCGCATCCTTTGCCGGCAATTTGGCAATTACTACAACCAGCGGTCCCGGTTTGGCTCTTAAAACGGAAGCAATTGGTTTGGCCGTGATGACCGAATTACCGTTGGTTATCGTGGATGTTCAAAGGGGCGGACCGAGCACAGGGTTGCCTACCAAAACCGAGCAAGCGGATTTACTTCAAGCTATATACGGCAGAAACGGAGAAGCTCCGGTCGGAGTTGTTGCGGCTGCTACGCCCAGTGATTGTTTTCATATGGCTATCGAAGCTTCGCGACTCGCTTTGGAATTTATGAGTCCGGTTATTTTATTAACCGACGGTTATCTTGCTAACGGCTCCGAGCCGTGGAAAATTCCGCACGTAGACGAACTGCCCGAAATAAAGGTTGAGTTTTACAAAGATGCCGAAAACTTTAAACCTTATGCAAGAAATGAAAATCTTGTCCGTCCGTGGGTTGTTCCGGGTACGCCGAATATGGAACACAGAATCGGCGGATTGGAAAAAGCGAATATTACGGGCAACGTTAGTTATGATCCGGAAAACCATCATGAAATGGTGAAAATCCGTGCTCAGAAAATTCAGAATATGCAAAAAGTAATTCCTGATCTTGAAGTTGACGGCGACCAAGAAGGCGATCTTCTGGTATTGGGATGGGGAAGTACTTACGGCGCAATTAAAGAAGGCGTTGAAAGAGCTAGAAAACGGGGTTACAAAGTATCTCAAGCTCATTTGAAATATCTTAATCCGTTCCCCAAAAATACAGGCGGAGTTCTTGCTAAATTCGAACGGATTCTATTGCCCGAAGTTAATATGGGGCAATTGGCAAAAATTCTAAGAAGCGAATTCTTGCATCACGGAATTATCCAGTTTAATTTGGTGAGAGGTCTGCCGTTCAGATCTACTGAAATAGAAGAAAAAATAATTGAATTATTCGGAGGAGGAAATAATGGCCAATAATATAGAAGTAGGCGAAATCAAATATACACCAAAAGATTTTGCTTCCGATCAGGATGTTAGATGGTGCCCGGGTTGTGGTGATTATGCTATTTTAGCTCAAGTTCAAAGAACGTTTCCTAAAATTCCGGGTATCAAAAGAGAGAATATCGTTTGGGTTTCCGGTATTGGTTGCTCGAGCCGATTTCCTTACTATATGAATACTTACGGTTTCCATTCGATTCACGGTAGAGCGCCTGCAATTGCTACGGGTATTAAAATATCCCGTCCCGAACTGCAAGTATGGGTTGCAACCGGAGACGGTGACTTGCTGAGTATCGGCGGTAACCATTTCATTCACGCATGCCGCAGAAACGTGGATATTAAAATAATGTTATTCAACAACAGGATTTATGCTCTAACGAAAGGTCAATATTCACCGACTTCCGAAAGAGGAAAAATTACCAAGACAACTCCATACGGCAGTATCGATTATCCGTTTAATGCAATTTCTCTTGCTCTCGGTGCAAATGCTACTTTTGTTGCCAGATCCATTGATAGAGATGCCAAACATTTGCAATCAATGATTTTGCGCGCTGCCCAACACAAGGGTACCGCATTTCTGGAAATTTACCAGAACTGTAACATTTTTAACGATGGTGCGTTCAGATTGTTGACAGATAAAGAAACTAAGGAAGACCATGTTTTATATTTGGAACACGGTAAGCCGATGATCTTCGGAAAGAATAAAGATAAAGGTATAGTGCTAAAAGGTCTTGAACCTGTTGTAGTTGACTTAAACGACGGTAAACATACAATCGATGATGTATTGGTTCACGACGAAAACGATGCAAGCTTGATAAGAGCTTTTATCCTTTCGCACTTGACCGATCATCCAGATTTCCCGACGCCTGTTGGGGTTTTCCGTCAGTTGTTCCAACCTACTTACGACGAATCTCTCAATCAGCAAATTAAAGATGTTACGGAAAAACTCGGAAAAGGCGATTTGGAAAAATTGTTATTTAGCGGAAATACTTGGACAGTTTCCGATAATTAATATTTGATTGTTTTGATTTATATTTTTAGGTTAAGGTCGCTCTTAATTATTTTTGAGCGACCTTTTTATTTTAAAACTGATATTCTTATTGCGTATGGATTTTTTCTCGCTTCAAAAAATTTTGGAAGAAAACACCGACTTCATAATCACATGCCACGTTAATCCCGATGCCGATGCGATTGGTTCGGAATTGGCTGTTTATGATATCCTTACTCAAATAAAGAAAAACGCAAGAATTATTAATTACAGTAAAACGCCGTATAATCTCGAATTTCTCGACTCTAACAAAGTAATTGAAAAATACGATCCCGGTAAACATGATGAAGTAATAAAAAATTCCGGTGTTATTATTCTTCTCGATTTGAATCAACTTTCCCGCACCGTAAAAATGGAAAATGCGATTAGGAATTCTCCGGCAATTAAAGTGTGCATTGATCACCACACCGAACCGGAAAATTTTTCGGAGTATATGATTGTTGATAATCAATATTCTTCAACCGGCGAAATTATATACGATTTCCTTGATAAAACGGAAATTGCCGTATTGAATCATAACATCGCAACACAATTGTATGCGGCAATAATGACGGATACGGGATCATTCAGATTTGAAAGAACCACGCCCGAACTTCACCGGAAAGTGGCAAATTTATTGGAGCAAGGAGTCAGCCCTTACGAAATATATGATCAAATTTATGCCCAATTCAATCTTAGCAGAAACAAATTACTCGGGCATGCTTTGGCTTCGTTGGAATTGAGTAAAAGCGGGAAAATTGCTTACATGACGATCACACAAGATATGCTGAAAAAAACCGGCGCTTTCGAATCCGATGTTGACGGATTTGTTAACTATTGTTTGGAAATTAAAGGCGTTGAAATCGGGATGTTATTTTTCGAATTAAAGGACGGAGTTAAAGTAAGTTTCCGGTCTAAACTTGACGTTCCGGTAAACAAGCTTGCAGAAAAATTTAAAGGCGGCGGGCATTTTAACGCTTCGGGTACGAGATTATTTAACGTAAAATTGAACGAAATACAACCGCAAATAGTTGAAAGTGCGGAAGAGTTATTGCGGAATAATAAAAATTAGAATAAAGGAGTAAAGAATGTTATTCGAACTTAATTTCAGAAGCGCAAGCGAAAAAGTAAAATTCGCATATAAGTCTAACATCGTAAAATTCTTTTTCGAAGGAAAAGATTTATCCGGTAAAGTAGATGAATTCGAATCTGTAATAGAAATGAAAATCAACAAGCTTTTGAAGGATAATATTCTTAAAGAAGATGAGTACACTTTACGCTTGGTAAAACCTGAAGGTTATCCCGATGTAATACATATTTACAAAACAAAGAAAACCGGAAAATTTAATAACGACTATTTCAGAAACACGCTTGCCGGATTGCTGCCCCAACTTGAAAAAAAACAAATCAAGTATTTGCATGTAATCGTTCCCGGATTTTCGGATTTTACGGATCAATTTGAAAGCGAGGAATATTATTATCAAACCTTTGTGGAAGGAATTTTTCTGGGAAATTATAAGTTCGATAAATACAAAAGCGATAAGAAAAATCCGGTTAAACTCAATATTGTGATGCATTCCGCAAATCCCAAGTTAATGAAGCATGCAATCGGAAAAGCAGCGAAACTGATGTATGCGGTTTACTTTGCGCGGGATTTGGTAAACGAACCCGCAATTACGCTTACGCCTTCGGAATTAGCCGCAAGAACAAAAGAGGAACTTTCGGCTGTTGGTGTCAAAGTGTCCGTTTTCAACGAAAAAGAATTGCAAAAGAGAAAGATGAATGCAATTCTTGCGGTTGGAGGTGCAAGTTCAAATCCGCCGAGATTGATTACGATAAAATACAAACCGAAGAAAAAAGCCAAAGGCAAAATAGCTCTTGTTGGGAAAGGCGTAACTTACGATACGGGCGGGTTATCCATAAAACCTACGGAAGGAATGTTGGAAATGAAAGCCGACATGGCAGGCTCCGCTACGGTTATCGGAATAATAAAAGCTGCCGCCGAATTGCAATTGCCTGTAGAGCTAATAGGAATAATTCCCGCGGTTGAAAATGCAATTTCCGGTAATGCTTACAAACCCGGCGATATAGTTTCCACGGCTTCGGGCAAAACGATAGAAGTGAAAAACACCGATGCCGAAGGACGCATTGTTCTTGCCGATGCCCTCGAATATGCCTCATCATTCAAACCCGATGAGATAATTGATTTTGCTACGTTAACCGGAGCAATAGCCGTTGCGCTCGGGTTATTTACGGCAGGATTTTTCACCAAAAACAATTCAATAGCGGAAAAGCTTAAACTCTCCTCTAAAAAAACTTACGAACACATTTGGCAAATGCCGTTCTGGGATGAATATAAAAAATTACTTGAAAGTAAAATTGCGGATATAAGTAATCTCGGACCGCGATGGGGCGGGGCAATAACAGCCGCAAAATTCTTGGAGCATTTCGTTGATGAAAACAGACCTTGGGTTCATATCGATTTGGCGGGTCCGGCTATACAACACGAATTTACAAATTATACCAAAGATTCCAACACAGGCTTCGGTATAAGGTTGATTACGGATTATTTAATGCGTTATTAACGGTCAAAAATATCATAATAATATATTAATGTTTTAATATTATAGTTTTAGCATAATAATTGTGGCTCACATCAAATTTTAAAGCGAAAAATTAAACTTACGAGGAAAATCCCCGATAATATATTTAAATCTTAATCTAATTTAAATTTAAAAAAGGGGAGGTATTAAATGGAGTATGTTAGTTGGAGCCCGCTTTTCAGCGTAAAAAACCCTCACATCGACCAACAACATAAGAAATTATTCCAAATCGTGAATGAATTTCACCGCGCATACAAAGCAAAAGAGAACAAGGATTATATTTTTTCAATACTGAACAAACTTATTCAATATACGGAAGAACATTTTCGTGATGAAGAGAGAGTATTGAAGGCATCGGGCTGTACGGAGGAATTTTTTAATAACCATGTTAAAGAGCATGAAAAATTAATTGAAGAGATATTCCAACTTAACATGGATTTACAAGCAGGGGAGAAAAAGACTTTAAATGAATTGGAAAGATTCTTCGATAAATGGTTGATTAATCATGTTTTGGAAGAAGACAAACGCTATTTGGATTTTGTAAAGTAATTTTTTTTGAAAATTTTTCCGTCAACCATTTCGTAAACTTCGTCAGCCAATTTAACCAAATTGGGGTTGTGAGTAACAATTAAGAAACTAGCGCCCAGTTTCTTATTTAAGTCGACGAACAAATTATGCAATATCTCACTGTTTTTGGAGTCGAGATTTCCTGTCGGTTCGTCGGCAAATATTATATCCGGTTTGTTAATGAGAGCTCTTGCCACGGCGACGCGTTGTTGTTCTCCGCCGGATAGTTCGGAAGGTTTGTGTCCGGTTCTATCGCTTAAACCCACCAAGTCTAGTAACTCTGCGGCATTTTTCATCGCTGATTCTCTATCAGTACCGTTAATTAACTGCGGTAACGCCACGTTTTCAATTGCAGTAAATTCGGGTAAAAGATGATGAAACTGAAAAATAAAACCGATATGCTTGTTCCGGAATTTGCTGATTTGTTCATCATCGGACAAGGAATAAATATTTGTCCCGTTAATTAAAACTTCGCCTTTGTCGGGATTATCCAAACCGCTTAAGATGTGAAGGAAAGTGCTTTTCCCGGCGCCGGATGCGCCCACAATAATGGTGATTTTTTTCTCTTCGGCGGTAAAGTCTATCCCTTTCAAGATTTCCAATTTTTTACCGCCGTTCTGCGAATAAGATTTGTAAATATTTTTTGCTTCCAATATCATAATTAAACTTAGCTAAAAATTTAAAATTATTCCCACCTAATCGCTTCGTTAACCGGTATTCCAACAGCCCGCTTTGCGGGAAACAGCGATGCGAGAAAAGTAAGGAACATCGACATTAAACTGATTACGATAATATCCGTAAATTCCACTTTCAAAGGTAATGCATCGATAATATATTTACTTGCATCGAGCGAGTAAAATTTATATTCGATTTGAAGGTAACAAACCAAGAGTCCTAATATTAAACCCAAAACCGTTCCGATTACACCGATTAAAATCCCTTCGAACATGAAAATTTTCAGTATCGATTTCTTTGATGTTCCGATCGCTCTTAAAACTCCAATATCCTTTTTCTTTTCAATGACGGACATTGTGAGCGAACCCAAAATGTTAAACGTGGCAACAGCAATTATCAACGAAAGTATTATGTATGCCGCCCATCTTTCGATTAGCATAACATCGTACAAATCTTTGTGTAAATCGTACCACGTCCGGATTGTGAAATCTTTTTCGCCCAATGCGGAAACAAGCGCGGATTTCAGATCTCCGGAATTATCTATATTTTTCAAACGGACATCAAAACCGGTGAAATTTTTTCTCAATCCCAATATTCTTTGAGCTTGCTCCAGCGATGTGTAAGTGTATTTAAGTGCATAATCCCGGTTGCTGATTTCAAAAATTCCGCTTACCACAAATTTTTTTGTCTTAGGAAGCGATAACGTAATCAGCGATTGTTCTATTTTGCTGGCGGATGTAACCAAAAGGGTATCGCCAATTCTGCAAGAAAGTTTTAATGCCAAAGGCAAACCGAGAATAATTTTACCCGTCCGTTTATTCCCGGAAAGATCGAATTTACCGAACGATATATAATTTTGAATTCCCCAATCGCTGTTGTTCGTATCGGTTTCGATGCCTTGTAAATTTACTATTTCATAAGAATTTTTATTAACAAGTATAACTTTCCCTTCGGCAAATCTCGTAACGGATTTTACATCTTTATAATTTTGAAGCAAAGCGGCAACCGAATCGGCTTTGGCTACGGCATCCGGGGATTTGAAAACTATTCTCACGTGCGGATCGAAATTAACAAGGACGGAAGTAACCAACGAACCGAATCCGTTGAATACGGAAAGCACAATAACCAAAGCAGCCACGCCAATGGTGATTCCCAAAGTTGAAAGGACTGAGATTATCGTTATAAAATTAATTTTATGTTTCGATCTAAGATATCTTTTGGCTATAAAAAACTCGAACATATCAATCAAACCTTATTGCTTGTATCGGTTTAATTGCCGCGGCTATGTAGCTTGGAATAAACGAAGCGAGAAAACTTAACAGAAACGCTACTGCCGTAACAATGAAATAGTATAACGGGTTTATCAAAACCGGTACGCTCGAAACAAAATAAATACTTGCCGGAAGGGAAATGATTTTAAACTCCTCTTGCAACCAACTTAAACCCAAAGCCAATACGTTACCGAAAATGATTCCCAGTAAAGCCAAGTACAACCCTTGAAAAATAAAAATAGCGACGATTTGTTTCTTCCGTGTTCCAAGCGCTTTTAGTATTCCGATTTCTGATGTTTTCTCGAGCACCATCATCAACAACGTTCCGATAATGTTAAAAACGGCGACCAAAATAATTAAACCCAGAACGATTGGAATAGGTTTTTTTTGAAGCTCGAGCCAAGTAAATATCGGTTTGTTAATTTGATAAAAATCCCTTACGTAAAACGGATAGCCGAGCGATTCTTTTAATACGTTTTTTACGCTGTCCAAATTTTCCAAATTCGATAATCGTATATTAAAACCGGAACATTCGTTTGCCATCCCCAAAATTTCCTGTGCATCGTAAAATGATATGAAAGCCTGTAAATCGTCGTATGCCGCCATACCGCTTTCGTAAATTCCGGAAACCAAAAACTGCTCAATTCCCGGCGGGTTTTCCGGAGATGGGGGTTTATCGTTTTTCAAAACGAAAAGCGTTACTTTGTCTCCGGTTTTAACAAATAATTTATCGGCTAATTTTCTGCCGAGTATTATTCCTTTACGACCTTTTTCCGTGAAGACAAATTTTCCTTCAACTAAATTTTCTTTCAGTTTACGGTAATTGTTGCCGGGCAGAATCCCGGTAATTTTTATCCCTTCCGATAAATGTTTCGATTTAATTATCGCATCTTTTGAAATAAAAGGGGAAATGCTTTCTATTGAATTGCCGCTGGTTTCTTTAATGATTTCGAGATTTTCTTTGAAATTGGTAATATTTTTATTCCCGTAAGTTGTAATTGTAATATGCGAATTAAATTCTATTGTTTTCTCTTTGATAGTTTCCTCGAAACCGCCGAGAATGGTTAATGCAATATTGACCGCAGCAATACCCAACGCAATCCCGATAACCGAAATAACGGAAATTTTCGATAGTAATTTCGAATTCCGTTGCGAGCGGATATATTTAAGTGCAATATAGAATAATGTATTCATTGTTAAACCTTAATCGGATTTACAAAGATAATACATTGAAAAATAAAACACCGCCGGATTTCAACATTTTGTAATTGGTCATTTGTCACTTGTCATTAGTCATTGGGAATTTGGGATTTGTATTTCTGTCATTCCCTCCGCCTTCCTAACTGTCATCCCGAACTCGTTTCGGGATCTAAAAAAACTTGTCATCCCGTCCGCCCCGGCGGATTGTTTCGGAATCTAAGAAGAATCCTCTGTTACAATGAGATGCTGAAACAAGTTCAGCATGACAAAGAACAGAACCTGTTATCCCGTCCGCCGTCGGCGGATTGAGTGGAAGTTGTCATCCCGAATTTATTTCGGGATCTAAAAGGGACTCTCCATTTTAACCCGCAAACGCCGTAGGCGTGACATATCTATAGAACAAGTACTCTAATATAAAACCCAAACTCCGTAGGAGTGAAACAAAACCATAACACATATTTAAGGTGTCACCCCGCTGGGGTTTTAACGTTAATGAAACTATGATTATTATAAATATTGAACCCCTCCGGGGTTCGGTCGGTTTCTGATGTTTAAAAAATTGCCGCTCATTCACGAATGAAAAATTATTGTACGGAACACAAAATCTTCGTCCCCTACGTCTCACGTTTTTCGTCTCACGTTTTACGTTAAGAACTGGTCATTTGTCATTTGTCATTTGGAAATGGTCATTTGGAATTTCTTGCCTGTCATTCCGTCCACCTTGGTGGATTATTTATAACATGTCATCCCGAACTAGTTCCGGAATCTAAAAAGAACCACAACAGAATGCAGCAATATTATTGAAATTTGGAATTTGTTATTTGGAATTTCATTCCTGTCGGTTTAAAACTCATTTTATATCAAGTTTAAATAAGGTCAATAACATAATTATATTTTGAAAGTTTTATATAAAATTATTATATTCATTTCCGGCAGTAATTAAAGAGTTAAGCATTGAAAACCCCGGCAAAAAATACCGGTCGCCAAAACGGCAAACCAAAGTTGCTAACCCGAATCCGGCAGAAAATGCGCACCGGAAACTACAGCGATAAAACGATTGAAGCATATTCGAAATGGATTAAGGAATATATTATTTTTAACAATTACCGGCATCCGGCTGAATTAGAAAAAGAAAAAGGGAGAACCAAGCTGCCTTACGCTTTGGCAAAAAAATATCCGAACGCGGATAAAGATTTTTATTGGCAATATGCTTTCCCGGCGGATAGGTTTATTAAAGATGAAGAAACCGGGCTTGTTTTCAGATATCATATTCATGAGAGTACGATACAAAGAAAATTAAAAGAAGCTATTAGAAAAGCTGAAATTAATAAACCGGCATCTTCCCATACTTTAAGACATAGTTTTGCCACCCATCTTTTAGAAAATGGTTATGACATTAGAACAATACAAGAACTTTTAGGACATAATTCCGTTAAAACGACAATGATTTATACCCATATAATTAATCAAGGCTCCGGAGTGAAGAGTCCGTTAGACAGCTAAAAGATTTTGGAGTGTTAGACTGCAGAGATTGCAAGATAACATTCAAATAAAAAATTAGGAAAAATTATATTAAGATATTGTAAATAAACAGATTAAAAAACAAAACAAGTAATTGAAAAGGTTGTTAAATTTGCAATATCCGCAAATCTAACAACCGAAAAGTTGCAATATGTTGCAGCTTAAATAATAGTTATGCGTAAAAGGAATCGTTAAGAATGGCACAATTTTTACGAGACGCTCATTTATCGAATATAAAGGTAACTGAAGACGTTTTAATTCAGTTAGCAGAAGTTTTTGCGTCCCGGGCTAAGCCGTTAATGGACTTCGCAACAGCACAGAATGATGACGATAAGAAGCCATTTTTGACATTTGTTATCAGATTTGATGAAAAGGGGTATCGTTTATTCTCATTAGATGATCTTTTAATGCATTTCAGGAGAGCAAATGGTGTAGAGAGAATTATTATAACAATAGAAACCCCTATTAGCTTGAGGAGTAATCGGCTTGTTGGTGAGCACCTTGAGGTTCGGCTTGATAAGCTCGATGATAACAACAACTATTTATCAGTAACAGCGGACGATTCCGATTGGGTAGATGCGTCGTATTCTGCGGTGAAAGACATACTCAATAAACACAAAACTAAGAATGGGTGGGCGCGGTCGGGATGGAGCACGCTAACTATACAGTTGCTCGGTGTAATAGCTGGTTTCGCGTTGAGCCTATGGGCTGCTTCAAGAATCTCACCATACCTTTCTATAGAAAACGCTTTTGTAATCACTTTTTTCTTTGCGCTACTCATATTTTCAAACGCATGGACATATATAAATACACTCCTCCTATCTGGCATCCGTAGGGTATTTCCAAATATTCAATTTTATCGGCCAGATAAAGACCGTATTAATTGGTTATTGCAAGGAGTTATTATCGGAGTCGCGACAGCATTCATGCTATACGTGTTTAGCGAGATATTTACCTTTATAGGTGAGCTTCTTGGTGAAATCTCCGAATAAACGCATAACAAGGCGCTCGTTCGGACACAAACTACGCTGCGCTTCGTTTGCGCCGCACAGCTTGGTCGTTATACTAATAATGGAGTTAATGATTATCTTATGAAAATTATTGGTGTAAATATATTTCTTTTTATCATTTTTGCAAATAATGTCATTTTGTCACAAACCAATATTGACACTACATCTGCAAAACCATGTGAATATAATTTAAACGAATGGCGAACTTACTTAGGCTCACAAGAAGATACTAATTTTATTGGTTTTATAGAATATTCCCCTCCTGTACCAGAACTTATTGGTGGGCTTGAACAACTTTTGTCAAAAATTGTTTATCCTGAAAAAGCTAAACTAAATAATATACAAGGTAGAGTAATTGTTTCTTGTATAGTATTAAAGGATAGTAATATTTGTGAATTGCAAATTAAAAAAGGTATCGGTTATGGTTGTGACGAAGAAGCTATTAGAGTTGTGAAAGAAGCAAAATGGATACCATCAAGAATAAAAGATAAAGACGGGAATTATAAGTATTTTGATTATAAAGTTCTTATTCCTTTGTCATTCAGATTAGATAAAAATTAGTATAACCCGCAAATCAACTTGACCGCTTCGCTAACTTGGCGAGTGGACTAAGTTTAATTTCGGTTTGTTCATTTTAGGTTGCTGTTATATTGGGAACTGGGTAATGTGAATTTGGTCGCCGTGCTTGTTGAGAGATCCCCGCATTCGCGGGGACAGGCTTAAGCACGGCTTATAAAAATAAATATTCGTTGTTTACTTGTCATCTCCTTTCGGGGCGAACAAGTTATGCCAAAGGCAGCCCTGTAAGCAAGCTTTAGACATTGGGGATTTGCAACGCCGTTATACTTACAACTGAGGGAACTATGAAATTTTATAAAACATTATTTTTGATATTTCTCTCATTCAATTACTTAATTGCTCAAATTGATACTACAAATTGGTATCCACTCAATATTGGTAATAAATGGGAATATTCTTATGGGTTGGAAGAAGTTTATTATTATTCGGTTGAAGTAATCGGTGATACAATAATGCCCAATGGAAAAACTTACCAAATTCTTGATGATGATGGTGATATAAAGTATCAACGTAATGAAGGAAATAAATTCGTCTATGTGTATAATAGTTCTGATTCTACTGAATCAGTTTTATACGATTTCATTTCAAAAGATAGTACATTTTGGAATGTTCCTTATGAAAATTTATTCTGGGGAATTCAAGTAACGAAAAGGGAATATAATTATTATTTTGATAAATATACTAACTTCAAATATTTTGATTGGGTTAAAATAGATTCATCAAATAATGGTATAGATACAATTTGGAACGCAATGATTGATGTATATCCTACAAGAATAGCTCAAGGAATTGGTGTAACTAATTACGATTATAGTAATTATCCTGGTTCTGGAGGGCTAGTAGGTGCAGTAATAAATGGAGATACATTAGGAACTCTAACTAGTATTAAAGATACTAGATTAAAACCAAATTCTTATAATATTTATCAAAATTATCCAAATCCATTCAATCCAAGTACTACAATTAGATACTCTCTGCCCAAAAATGATTTTGTAAATTTGGTTATTTATAATACACTTGGACAAAAGGTTTCAACACTAGTAAATGAATATCAGACAAGCGGTAAATATTCTGTTCAGTTTAATGCAAGCAATTTGCCAAGTGGTGTGTATTTCTATAAAATAGAAAGTGGGAATTTTATTAAAGTAAATAAGATGCTATTATTAAGATAAATCAGTTATAATTAATTTTGCTCTTTAGAGTTATCTGTACCCCATGTATTGAACAGATTTATAAATAATTTAAGGTGTAATAATATACTAAGTTCATTATTCATTTAAAGTACACCTCTGCTGGTGTTTTATAATTTAATGATTGATGAATCCGCT
>JALVFE010000021.1 GCA_027030245.1 Melioribacteraceae bacterium | reverse complement strand
TATTACGATCAATACTCTAAACAACTTTCATTATTCTAACTTTTATAGGGTTACTTTCTGTTTCGTAAGGAAATCTGTCCAATTTAAGCTCTTTTCCGATTTTCCCAATTTGTTTTGGACAGCAGTGCAAATTACATTAATATTTACTAGGAAAATTGACATTATAAAATGAATATAATAACTTTGTAATTCTTTTTTGAAAGTGCTTGCACGAAGCAGGCGGAAATTTTGTATTGGTCGACCGGGGCGTAGCGTAGTCCGGTTAGCGCGCCTGCTTTGGGAGCAGGAGGTCGCAGGTTCGAATCCTGCCGCCCCGACGAGAAATTTAACTTGAAATTTTTCTTAGTTCTTTGTTTATTGCGAAATAAAGATGCGCCAGTAGCTCAATCGGATAGAGCAACGGCCTTCTAAGCCGTAGGTTAGTGGTTCGAGTCCACTCTGGCGTACAAAAATCCGGCAATGGGTAAAAACAGACGTTCTTCCGTTTTTTATTTTTGAATTTTCTGTTTATATTTGTGGGCTAAATTAAGTTAGTTGTTTGTCGTATTGGTTTTGAAATGGTGGGCGTAGCTCAGCTGGTTAGAGCGTCTGGTTGTGGCCCAGAAGGTCGTGGGTTCAAATCCCATCGCTCACCCGGAAAAGTTTTGGCCCCATCGTCTAATGGTTAGGACCTCGCCCTTTCACGGCGGTAATAGGGGTTCGAATCCCCTTGGGGTCACAAAGGACTGTTCGAATTAAGAAAATTTCTTCTTTCGTTCAGTCCTTTTTCTTTTTAAATTAGTGTACGATATAATTTCATTGAGATAAAAATGTTAGAGAAACTTAGCGGATATCCCGAAATAATTGCTAAAAACGATTCCTATAAAACCGATGAAAAACGGCATAAAAGGGTTGTCTCTCCCTCTTTTTATTTTTACCGGAA
This sequence comes from Melioribacteraceae bacterium, assembly GCA_027030245.1. Taxonomy (GTDB): domain Bacteria; phylum Bacteroidota; class Ignavibacteria; order Ignavibacteriales; family Melioribacteraceae; genus BMS3ABIN04. The sequence continues at coordinate 413,324 of JALVFE010000021.1, read as the reverse complement.
TTTGTTGCGTGTGGTATTGTATTCAAACAAAAAGGTAAAAAAAGGTATTTACGACCGTTACAATTGGGTAGGGTCATCACTGGAAATTATGAGGAATTTGGAAGAAGCCGGATTGAAATTCGATATTACCGGGATGGGTAACTTGCGGAAAATCGATGGTCCGGTTATTTTTATCGGAAACCACATGAGCACTCTGGAAACTCTGGTTTTGCCCGGAATAATTCAACCCGTTAAACCTGTTATTTTTATCATTAAAAAGGAGTTAGTGGATTTCCCATTGTTCGGACCTATTGCAGCCGCACGCTATCCGATTATTGTGGGAAGAACAAACCCGAGGGAAGATTTTAAGTTGGTAATGGACGAAGGGAAAAAGAGGCTGGAAGACGGCAGATCAATCGTGGTTTTTCCCCAAAAAACGCGAACACCATTCCTCGATTCGTCATCGTTTAATACTATGGGAATTAAGCTGGCAAAGAGAAACAATGTTCCCGTAATTCCAATTGCTTTAGCTACCGATGCCTGGCCGAACGGAAAGATTATTAAAGACATCGGAAAACTCGACCCGTCAAAAACCGTTTATTTTGCATTTGGTGAACCCATGAAAGTTGAAGGCTCTGGAAGCGCACAGCACCAGAAAGTATTGGAATTTATCAAACAAAAGCTAAAAGAATGGGGAAGGGAAAAGCTGATAGTGAATTGAATAGAGCTATCACAATATAATTCCGATAAATAACCGGAACAGCCGGTAATTTACTTTGGATAATATCTGTAACTTCTTTTATTTAAGAAGGTTAGCGGTGTTTTATCTGGATTATTAGAATCATTTTTTATTCCATTGTTGTTTATCCCTCGTAACCCAATGTAATACAAGAAAATATAAAATCTTCTTAAAACTCTATATTAAGTAAATGATATAAGATATTATAAAACAATAAATTAATGTAGGTACCTTTCATGAAAATCCATTGAAATTCAGATTTTTTTTGCAATGATTTAACGGATTTATTATATTCGACAATTCTTGTTCATAATAGTTGTGCTTATGAAAATTATCAAACCGAAAAAGCTCAAACAAGGCGATGTAATCGGAATTATTTCGCCCGCCTCATCACCTTCAGATGCATCGAGAATAGAAAAAGGTGTACAATATTTGGAAAGTCTTGGTTACCGCGTAAAAGTAGGTAAACACGTGACAAAAGTAAAAGGATATTTAGCCGGCGAAGATTCCGAACGGTTGGAAGATTTTCATTCTATGTTTGCCGATAAAGAGGTAAAGGCAATTATTGCCGTCCGCGGGGGTTATGGTTCCGGCAGATTGCTCGATAAACTCGATTATTCTTTAATAAGGAAAAACCCTAAAATTTTCGTCGGGTATAGCGATCTTACTGTCATGCAAATGGCTATTTTAAAGAAAACCGGTTTGGTTACGTTTGCCGGACCAATGTTAGCGGTCGATTTTCATGATAAAGTGGATTCTTTTACGGAAGAGGTGTTTTGGAGAACAATTACATCGGAAAAGAAAATCGGTAAATTAAAAAATCCCGGCGATGAAAAATTTTACGTGCTCAGAAAAGGCAGGGGAGAAGGCAGAATTATCGGCGGAAATTTAGCTCTGTTTACCACAGTTTTGGGTACCGAATTTATGCCTTCCGTGAAAAATAATATCTTATTAATAGAAGAAATTGGAGAGCAACCATATAAAATCGATAGAATGTTCAATCATCTGCGGCTGGCAAAAGTATTTGAGCAGGTAAACGGAATTATGCTGGGAAGATTTGTGGATTGTTACGAAACCGACGAGACTAAAAGCACATTGACCCTCAACGAAGTAATTGCGGATTATTTCGGGAAATTAAAAATTCCGGTAATGTACAACATCAAGCACGGACATATCCCGCAAACCATTACAATCCCTTTCGGATTAAATTGCAAAATTAATGCATCCCGGGAATTTATCGAAATTACCGAAAACGCGGTCGTTTGAAAAATTAATCCTTTCTATTTTCGAAGTATTTGCCATTTGCCGAATAGCGAAAATGTTAAACGGTTTTTAATAAAAAAGGCTCACTCAAAAGTGTCGTGCTTGGCACCGCAGGCGGAGAGTATGACAAAAAAATTCCAAAAACAAATCCCAATTATTCTGTGAATAATCTGTGATTTTTTTTAACCACAGAGAACACAAAGGAAGGATATTTCAAATCCAAAACGTGAAACGTAAAACGAAAGACGTGAGACGTAGGGGACGAAAATCTTCGTCCCCGAAATTTTTTTTATTAGCGAATTCGCGGCTAACAAATAACAAATTACAAATCCCAATCCGGAAATTGTAAAAGGCGCAAATTTTCGCCCCTTACAATAATTTTTGATTCGTAAATTCGTAGTAATTTACAAAGATTAAAAACAAACCGCCGAGACTAACTGGATAACAATTTAACAGCTCCCGAACCTTAATAAATAAAAATTTATTTCGTTAACTATTTTTTTAACAAATCCCTTTTTTTCTTTACGCTTCTTTTCATCGGATCGCCGGAATATCCCAACGCTTTCCAATCAAGTACTTTATTGCCTTTCCAACCGTGGCATTGGGTGCACTTTAATGCTTTGTCTGCAGGCATAACCGTATGGTTTATGGGCCAATACATCGCTGTTTCTACAAAATCGATCGTACCGGAATAATCAAGTCCTACTGCTTTCATTCCTATTGCACTTGAAGCATTCCAATCAAATGTTTTCCAAAAGCCGTCTTTCCCGAAAAGGTGGGGAACAACGAGATATTTGTAAACGGGATCGTACGGCTGTTTGCCTCTCATTACTTTGAATGGAGCAATTTTAGCTTTAGGATCGGTGATATCTCCTTCCGGATTATTTAACATCACAACTTTTGTTGGATCAATCTTATCGCCAAGCATATAATAATCCGCTTTACCGTTATACCAAGCATATTCCGGTTTAACGTTTTTCTTCCAAACAAACGAACCTTTTTTCTTATGGAAAGTGGATTTACCGTATTCGTCCTTTTTATCTTCCAGATTTTTACCGGCATCCGACCAATCCCACCAAACTTTTGTAGGCAGACCCCGGGCAAATGTAGGAATATGGCATGTTTCGCATGCCACCGCATCTGAATGTTTATTTAATATTTTTTTCTCATGCGGATCTTTGTCGTGGCAATCCGGATTATCGCAAGAAATATGATTTTTACCGGCTGCCATTGAGCTATGGCTTGCGCCTGCTATTTGGTGATTTTCGGTAATATGGCATTCGGTGCAATCAAAATCTTCTCCGCCCATATGCACGTCAAGTTCCGTAGAAGGATTGTAAAGCGAGTCATCCATATCGCCGTGTTTAACTCCGGTTCCTCCTCCGCCGTCGAAATGGCAAATTCCGCAATTGGCACGCGTGGGCATTCCGACCCCTCGTGCAATTTTAAGTAAATCAAGACCTTTTACAGGCGCTCCGGCTCCGGTCGGAATTTTTTTGTAAGTCCCTGTTCTGTCGTGGCAAATCAAACAGTCGATATTTTCCGCTTTGGAAAAATCGAAATTTTCATCTTTCCATCCGTAACCAATATGACAGCTTGTACAACGTGGCCAATTTGAAGGAACGGCGATGCAAAAATTATTAATCATGTTTTTTTTACCGAGCCTCTTGGTTCCTTCGGGGGTTTCGAATTCCGGACCTAACCACGTCCAGTGGCTTGTGTGCATGATATCGGCGGCAACCTCTTCATGGCATTCCAAGCATCCGTTTGTTACGTCCTGGGGTGTTTTGTAAGGTCCTTCGATGTACTCGGCATGTTCGTTTTGGGCAAACAGTATTGCCGATGATAAAACCAATAGAGGAATTAGAAAGCGTTTCATAACTACCTCCGGTTATAAAAGGATATTCGTAACTTAATATATGTTTTCAAAAAAAGCAATTGTTTTATACTATAAATCGTAAATAAATTTATAAAATATTATTAGATTAAACTTTAATAAATATTTTATTGCGAACTTTGTGGGAACGAATTTTTCTATTTTATAAAATTTACTTATCTTACAATACACTTACCCATAATTTTTTATTTACTTATGAATAAAGAAATCCGCGTTAGAAGAGGGAATACAGTTAAAATAAAACTTACAGGGATTCTGGAAGACGGTACGGTATTTCAATCGAATACGGAAGAAAATCCTCTGACCGTAAAAATCGGCGAGGGAGATGTTGTTCCCGGTGTTGAAGAATCGTTGATTTCCATGAGAGTGGGAGCTAAAAAAAGAATTAAAGTCACTGCCGATAAAGGTTACGGTCCGAGGTTAAAAGAATTGGTCGTTGAGATAGAGAGGGGTAAATTGCCACCCGAATTTGTTCCGCACATCGGGGAAGAAATTTATATACCGCAAGAAATAGGCGAGCCGATTCAATTCCGTGTAAAAGAAATATCGGATGACAAAATTACATTCGACGCAAACCATCCCCTTGCGGGGAAAACCCTGGTTTATGAAATCGAAGTATTAGAAGTAATAAATCCTTGATTTAACCGTTTGATTCTTCTTTTTTGGAATCGTGCTCTTCCACGAATTTTCTAATATCATCAATATACTCTAAAATTGCTTTCGCTTTGGAAAGTCCGAATGTAAACGGATACCGGTCGCTGCCGCCAACAGGTAAAGATATTACGGGGTTACCCTTAAATTCGCCAATTTTTGCGCCTTTTTTTTCTTCGTCTGCCATTAGTATACCTTTTGTTAGTGATAATTATTGTAAGGAAATTAATTAATCCCAAAATGCGATTTTATTGTCCGTTAATTTAATAAAATATTTTATATTAATATATGGAAAATAATTTTTTTTTGGTAGGGGTATGGTTTTAATTTTAAATTATGACAGAGACGAAGCAAGCAAAATTTCAGGTATTCTGCAAAATTTAAATATAGAACACAAAGTTTCCTTCAGCGAAACCGATTTATTAAAAGCGAGTAAAATCATTCTTCCCGACGGTAAGGATGCAATTCAAGTAATAAAAAAATTACACTTAATGAATCTGTTCAGCATGCTTAAAATGCTAAAAAAACCGATTTTAGGCATAAATATGGGCATGATGCTTTGTTGCGAAAATATCATCGGGATGGAAAAGGTCGGTTTGGGATTTTTCCCGTTAAACACCGAAGATTGTAAAAAATATAATTTGGCGGAATTCAATCCTTTCCGATCAAAAATAAAGTTGAAAAAAGAAAGTAAATTATTTGCGAACGTAGATTTTAATCAAGAGTTTTATTTTAATTTTCATTGCGTTGTTTTGGAAAACGAATTCACCACTACTACAATCGAGTTGAAAAATAATATCATCAGCAGTTCGTTGGAATACGAAAATGTTTACAGTATTCTTTTCAAACCCGAAGAATCGGGCAAAAACGGGGAAATGGTATTAAAAAATTTTTGCGAGCTAATTTGATTAACGTACCGCAGAAAACCAAAGCCCAATCATTTCATCAACCGGTTTATCATTTTTATGTCTGAATTCGTTAGTTCTCGGAGAATATTCGTAATCTTCACCCCATTCTTTTCCGTGTTTGGCAATTTCTTTAATCGCTTGAGTGATATAAAGCAGTTCTTCGTCAGTCATTGTAGGATGCAACGATAAACGAACCCAGCCCGGTTTTTCGGAAAGATCGCCTTGATTGATTTTATCCGTTATTCTTTTCGAGCGTGTCGGATCAACATGAAGTAAATAATGACCGTAAGTGCCCGCGCATGAGCAACCGCCCCGTACTTGCACGCCGTACCGATCGTTTAAGAGTTTTACAACAAGATTGTAATGTATATCTTCGAAATAAAAAGATAAAACACCAAGCCGTTTTCTTTCTTCGTTTGCCAATAAATGTATTTCGGGAATCGAATCAAATTCTTTATAAGCAATTTCCAATAACTCTTCTTCCCGGGCGAGAATATTCTCAACGCCCATTTTCTCTTTCAGTTCAATACTTAATGCGGATTTGATTGCTTGTAAGAATCCGGGAGTTCCGCCGTCTTCGCGTAATTCGATATCGTCGATGTATTTGTGCTTTCCCCACGGGTTTGTCCAATCAACTGTTCCGCCGCCCGGATGATCGGGAATCTTTCTATTATATAAAGCGGAATCGAATACCAAAACTCCCGAAGAACCGGGACCGCCCAAAAACTTATGCGGGGAAAAAAAGATAGCGTCAAGTTTTTCGTCGGGGTTTTCGGGATGCATATCAATATTCACGTAAGGAGCGGCTGCGGAAAAATCCACGAAACATAATCCGCCGTTTTCGTGCATCATTCGGGCAAGTTTGTGGTAATCCGGACTAATTCCCGTAACGTTCGATGCAGCAGTAAATGAACCTATTTTAAGTTTTCTGTTTTTATATTTATCGAGCAACCCGGCAAAATATTCATAATCAACCATTCCGTTTTCGTCGGGTTGAATAATTTCACAATCGCAAATCGTTTCAAGCCAGCTTGTTTGGTTTGAATGGTGTTCCATGTGGGTAATAAACACAACCGGAACGTCTTCTTCGGGAATATCGATATATTTTTCGAATTGTTCGGGATAACGTAAACCGAGTATTCTTTGAAATTTATTTATAACGGTAGTCATTCCGAATCCGGCGGTAATTAAAACATCATTCTCGTTGGCGTTTACGTGATTTTTAATAATATCCCGCGCCCGGTGATAAGCTTTGGTCATTACCGTTCCCGTTACGCTGGATTCCGAGTGAGTATTCCCGACAAAATTACCGAATGTGTTACTAATTAAATCTTCGATAGGTTTGTAAAGCCTGCCGCTGGCAACCCAATCAGCATAAACAATTTTTTTTTCGCCGAATGGTGTTTCGAAATATTGATCAATACCGATAATGTTATTACGAAATTGAGTGAAATACTTTTCTAAGTCCGTCATAAACTTTTCCGGGATATTGATATGATAATTAAGTTTCTCACCGGAAAAATAAGATAAATTTGTATAAAAAATTTTGAAAAAATCGTTGAACTTGCAAAAACAATCTCGTAAGTTTGTGAAAGTTAATTTTCGAACGTTGTCTTTTTTTACACAATAATCAAATAAAAGATGCCAAAAATTTCTTTTCTTTTCAATTCTTTAATAAGCAAATTAAATTATTTATAATTGTATAAAAGTGAACGGTATGGGTTTAACTAAAATTAAAAAAGGTCTCGATTTACCGCTGTTGGGTGAACCGGAACAAACTATATCTCAAGGTAATTCCGTTTCCCGAATTGCCATATTGGGAAGGGATTTCAACGGAATGAAACCCACAATGTTGGTTCAAGTCGGGGATAAAGTTAAGAAAGGTCAAGTTGTATTTACCGATAAAAAAACTCCGGGTATCAAATACACGGCGCCGGGTTCCGGAACGGTAATAGAAATAAACAGAGGCGAAAAACGCAGATTCCTTTCGCTGGTATTTGAATTGGAAGGTAACGAAGAGATCACATTCAAATCCTACTCTGAGAGCGAGCTGGAAGGGTTAAGCGTTGAAGAAATTAAGGAGGAATTAATAGAATCGGGAGCTTGGGTTTCGCTGCGGGCAAGACCTTTCAGCAATGTTGCTAATCCCGAAAATTCCCCTCATTCCATTTTTGTTACCGCAATGGATACGGAACCTCATGCACCCAAGGTTTCGAAAGTGTTGGAAGGGAAGGAAGAACATTTTAAAAACGGACTTAAAATAATTTCCAAACTTACGGAAGGGAAATTGTTTCTTTGCAAAAGTCCGGATGAATCAATACCGGTAATAGATTTACCAAATTTATGTGTTGAGGAATTTGAGGGACCGCATCCTGCCGGTTTAGTTGGAACACATATTCATTTTCTCGATCCGGTTTCGTTACACAAAAAAGTCTGGCATATTGCGGCGCAAGACGTAGCGATGATTGGTGAATTGTTCACTACGGGAAAGTTAAACGTGGAAAGGACTATTTCAATCGCGGGTCCCAGAGTAAAGAAACCGAGATTAGTAAAAACAAGAATGGGCGCTGATTTATTTGAATTAATGGATTCCGAGATTGAGGGTGAAAACAACAGAATTATTTCTGGCTCCGTTCTTTCTGGAAGGCTTGCAAAGGATGTGGAAAAATATTTGGGAAGATACCACAGGCAAGTTTCCGTTATCCGCGAAGGTAACGAAAAGAAATTTCTCGGGTGGTTAACTTTAGGCGCGGATTTATTCTCCGTTAAACCCGTATTAATTTCCGCACTGTTTCCGAATAAAAAGTTCGATCTTTCCTCTTCGCTTAACGGCGCCGTTAGACCGATAATCCCGATAGGAAGTTACGAAAAAGTAATGCCGCTGGATATTCTGCCTACATTTCTCTTCCGCGCGTTGGCTGTTAAAGATATTGAAGAAGCGGAAAATCTGGGGGCTCTTGAGTTGGACGAAGAAGACGTTGCGTTGTGCACTTTCGTCAGTCCTTCTAAAAACGATTATGGTGTTATTTTAAGGGAAAATTTAAACATAATTCAAAAGGAAGAATAGTGAAGTTTTTAAGAGACTTTTTCGAATCTCAGGAAAAGAATTTTAAGAAAGGCGGAAAATTCGAAAAATTTTACCCGCTTTTTGAAGCTACGGAAACTTTTCTTTTTACTTCGGGAGAAGTAACTAAAAATCCCTCTCACGTAAGGGATGCTCTCGATTTAAAAAGAACAATGATTACAGTGGTTGTTGCACTTATCCCTGCCGTATTGTTTGCTTTTTACAATACGGGTTTACAGGCTAATCTTGTAATTTCACAAATGAATATAGAAAATCCCGGAACATGGCAAGCGGGATTGCTACATTCGCTCGGCGTGCCGTTCGATCCCGGCAGTTTCTGGGCGAACTTTATTCACGGAGCTTTTTACTTTTTACCCGTTTATATTGTGGCTTTGATTTTCGGCGGTTTTTGGGAAGTCCTTTTTGCCATTATACGGAAACATGAAATCAGCGAAGGTTTTTTAGTAACAAGTTTACTTTTCCCGATGATTCTCCCGCCTACAATTCCGCTTTGGCAAGTTGCCGTAGGGATTTCATTCGGGGTTGTACTCGGCAAAGAAGTTTTCGGAGGTGTGGGAATGAACATTTTGAATCCCGCATTAACCGGAAGAGCGTTTCTGTTCTTTGCATATCCGGCGCAAATCTCCGGTGATAAAGTTTGGCTTGCCGTTGACGGTATCAGCAAAGCGACCCCGTTGGCAAAATTTGCGGAAGGAAGTCTTCACACTGCCGGTTATTCTTGGGCGGATGCCTTTTACGGTTTTATTCCCGGCTCAATGGGAGAAACTTCCACATTGGCAATTTTAATCGGTGCGGTCATTTTAATTGCTACCGGCATCGGTTCTTGGAGAATAATGTTAAGCGTTTTAGGCGGAATGGTGTTTATGTCATTAACTCTTAACCTTATCGGAAGCGATACGAATCCGATGTTTCAGGTCAGCCCGATTTGGCATTTCGTGTTAGGCGGATTTGCATTCGGAATGGTATTTATGGCAACCGATCCGGTTACCGCAGCAATGACAAACGGCGGAAAATATTTTTACGGTTTATTAATCGGTATTATGGTAGTTCTGGTACGTGTGATAAATCCCGCTTATCCCGAAGGTATGATGCTTGCAATTTTATTCGGTAACGTGTTCGCACCGATAATTGATAAAATATTCGTCAATGTTAATATTAAAAGGAGGCTTGCAAAAAATGTCGTCTGATAGTGCAAAGAAAACGATTGGCGTGGCGCTTGGAGTTTGTTTGGTTTGTTCGGTTTTTGTCTCTTCGGCTACGGTTGCTTTAAGCGAAAAACAAGAAGAAAACAAAAAGCTGGATAAAATTGAAAATATTTTGGAAGCAGCCGATCTAAAGCCTGAAGGAAATTCCGAAGAAATTAAAGAAGTTTATCACAAAAAAATTAAAACCGAATTGATAAACCTTGAAACCGGCGAAGTTGTTCCGGAAGATCAATATACCAAAGAATTGATGCCGGAAAACTTTGATTTGAAAAAAATTATAAGCAATCCCGATTTGGTTACACCTATTCCGCCGGAGAAAGATATAGCGAGAATTAAAAAGAAACCGAAATACATGTTAGTTTACAAGGTAATGGATAAAGACGGTAACGTTTCCAAATACATTCTTCCAATTTACGGGAAAGGTTTGTGGTCTACGCTTTACGGATTTATTGCTTTGGATAAGGATTTAAAAACAATAAGCGGAATTACATTTTACGAACACGGAGAAACCCCCGGCTTGGGCGGGGAAGTGGACAACCCGCGCTGGAAACAATTGTGGAAAGGGAAACAAGCTTTTAACGATAATTGGCAACCGATTATTAAAGTAATCAAAGGTAAAGTCGATCCGTCGAGTCCGGAAGCAAATCATACGATTGATGGGCTTTCGGGTGCAACGCTCACAACACGCGGCGTGAATAATCTTGTAAGATTCTGGTTGAGCGAAGAAGGTTACGGTCACTTCCTTAGAACTCTTAGAGGAATGAAAAATGAGCAAGTATAAAAAAGTCTTATTAGATCCGATTTTTGATAATAACCCGATTGCACTGCAAATCTTGGGTATATGCTCGGCTCTTGCGGTTACCGCTAAACTCGAAACGGCATTGGTGATGGCATTAGCCGTAACTTTTGTTACCGCCATTTCCAATTTCTCTGTGAGCCTTATCAGAAAGCAGGTACCGAGTAGTATCAGAATCATCGTTGAGATGACTATTATAGCGTCTCTCGTTATTATTGCCGATCAACTGATAAGAGCTTACGCTTACGACATTAGTAAACAGCTTTCCGTTTACGTCGGATTGATTATAACCAACTGTATAATCATGGGTCGTGCGGAAGCTTTTGCTCTAAAAAACCCGCCGGTTTTAAGTTTCTTAGACGGAATCGGCAACGGTATGGGATATGCATTTATTTTATTAACCGTAGGATTTTTACGCGAGTTAATCGGTTCCGGAAAATTTTTCGGAATATCGATTTTAAAATTAACAACAGAAGGCGGGTGGTACAATCCGAACGGATTATTTTTGTTATCGCCGAGCGCATTTTTTATTATCGGATTAATTATTTGGGCGGTTAGAACCTGGAAACCCGAACAAGTAGAGGAATATTAAAATGTTTGAACATTATTTAAGCTTGTTTATAAAATCGATTTTTGTGGAAAATATGGCGTTGGCATTCTTTCTTGGAATGTGCACGTTTTTGGCGTTATCGAAAAAAGTGGAAACCGCTGTTGGTTTGGGTCTGGCAGTAATTGTAGTTCAGGCTATCACCGTTCCCGTTAATAACTTGATTTATAAAAACGTTCTTGTTAAAGGAGCATTAAGCTGGGCGGGACTTCCGAACGTTGATTTAACGTTTTTGGGTTTGTTGACTTATATCGGTGTTATTGCCGCAATGGTTCAAATTTTGGAAATGACGTTGGACAGGTTCGTCCCTTCGCTTTACAATGCGTTAGGAATATTTCTTCCGTTAATTACAGTTAACTGTGCTATTTTGGGCGGTTCGCTTTTTATAGTTGAGCGCGACTATACTTTTATGGAAAGCGTGGTATTCGGTTTGGGAAGCGGTATAGGTTGGGCGCTTGCAATTATTGCGCTTGCCGGTGTAAGATATAAAATGAAATACAGTAATGTTCCCAAAGGATTAAGGGGATTGGGAATTACGTTTATTACTGTCGGATTAATGGCAATGGCGTTTATGCTGTTTTCTGGAATTCAATTGTAAGGATAAATTTTTATGAGTGGATTAAGCTTAATAGTTTTGGGCGTAATAATGTTTACGCTTATTGTTCTTTTGCTCGTATTGGTAATTCTATTTGCCAAGTCGAAATTGGTTCCGTCGGGGAATGTGAAAATCGATATAAACGAAAATCCCGATTTACAATTGGAAGTGCCGATAGGCGGAAAACTTCTTTTTGTCTTGGCGGATAATCAAATCTATTTGCCTTCGGCTTGCGGGGGACAAGGTACTTGCGGCGAATGTAAAGTTAAAGTTTTGGAAGGCGGCGGCGACGTTTTACCCACTGAGTTGGGTAAATTGAACAGAAAAGAAGTACGGGAACATTACCGTCTTTCTTGCCAGGTTGCCGTTAAACATAATTTGAAATTGGAAATTCCTCCCGAAGTTTTCGAAATTAAAAAATGGGAGTGCACTGTCAAGTCGAATAAAAATGTTGCTACGTTTATCAAAGAACTTGTTTTGCAACTTCCCGAAGGAGAGAATGTTGACTTTAGAGCAGGCGGTTATATTCAAATTGAAGCTCCGCCTCATGTAGTAAAATATTCCGATTTTGATATCGATGAACAATACCGTCCCGATTGGGATAAATATAATTTATGGCGTTACATTTCGAAAGTTGACGAACCGATCGTCAGGGCTTATTCCATGGCAAATTATCCCTTGGAAAAGGGAATAATCATGTTGAATGTTAGAATCGCCACTCCGCCACCTAACAAACCGGATGCACCTCCGGGTCAAATGTCCTCTTATATTTTCAGCTTGAAACCGGGGGACAAAGTCACAATATCCGGACCTTACGGTGAGTTTTTCGTTAAAGATACCGATGCGGAAATGGTCTTCATCGGCGGCGGCGCGGGTATGGCTCCTATGAGATCAATGATTTTCGATCAACTTAAACGTGTTCATACAAAAAGGAAAATGACTTTTTGGTACGGTGCCAGAAGTCTTAGAGAAGCATTTTACGTTGAAGATTTTAACAAACTTCAAGAAGAAAATTCAAACTTTAAATGGTTTTTAGCTTTATCCGATCCTCTTCCCGAAGATAATTGGACAGGATATACCGGCTTTATTCATCAAGTATTGTACGACAATTATCTGAAAGACCACCCGGCTCCGGAAGATTGTGAATACTATATCTGCGGTCCTCCTTTAATGCTTAGCGCAGTTACTAAAATGTTAGACGATTTAGGCGTAGAACGGGATAATATTTTATTTGACGATTTTGGTGGCTAATACGTAGAAAGTTTGTTATATTTTACAAAAATAAAATATAGCAAGTAAATCCAACTTAAAATTAAACATTAGCCAAGGGAGGTAGTATGCTAACGGCCGGTGAAATTCTTGAAAAAAAAGGTCACGAAATAATATCGGTTTCACCCGAAGATACAATATATAATGCTCTTAAAACGATGTTAAGTAAAAACATCGGCGCCATTCTGGTAAAAGACGGTGATGAATACGTTGGAATTTGGACGGAACGCGATTTAATGAGAAATGTTATGGACGAAAATTTTAATCCGAGAACGGCAAAGATTAAAGATTATATGATTACCGGATTACGCTATGCCCCGCATACGGATTCATTATATCAATTGTTAGATAAATTTTTAGGTATGAGATTAAGACATTTGTTGATTGAAAAAAACGGAAAATTTATCGGACTGCTTTCTGCGGGCGACGTGAATAAGGCAATGTTAATCGAGAAAACCAAAGAGATAGAACGGCTTAATCAAATGGTAAGCTGGCGTTATTACGAAGATTGGAAATGGAAGAAAAAAACTTATTAAAGTACGTCCGCTTTTCCTTAAGTTGGATTATCTTACTTTTCGGTATCTTCTCTTGTTCTCCTTCGAATGAATCGAACGTGGTTGTACTAAACGGTACAACGATGGGCACAACTTATCAAATTAAACTGGTTAAGCCGGAAGGAAAAAATTATAAAACAATTCACGCCCAAATTGATAGTCTCTTACGTTTAATTAATCTGGAAATGTCCACGTATATTGATTCCTCGGAAATTTCAAGGTTTAATCAATTCAAAGATACAACTTGGTTTGCCATATCGAAAGATTTTTATACTGTGTTGCGCAAAGCTCTTGAGATTTCTAAAATGACGAACGGTGCGTACGATATAACAGTCGGACCATTGGTCAATTTGTGGGGGTTCGGTCCCGAAAATAGGAGGGAACAAATTCCTTCCGAAAAGGAAATTAAGGAAAGATTAAAAAATGTTGGTTACAAAAATATTTTAATAAAAGAAAATCCGTATTCAGTTAAAAAGCGGAATGAGAAAATTTACGTAGATTTATCTTCAATAGCGAAAGGCTACGGAGTTGATAAAGTAGCCGGATTTTTGGACGATAATGGATTTACGGCTTATATGGTAGAAATCGGCGGGGAAGTACGCACTAAAGGAAAGAAAAATAAAAGTGATTTTTGGAAAATCGGAATTCAATACCCCGACGGTTCAAATAAAATAAGTAAAATTGTAAAATTGTTTAATTTATCAATGGCTACTTCGGGCGATTATTATAATTATTTCGAAATTAACGGAAAGAGGTTTTCACACACAATAGATCCAAGAACCGGTAGACCCGTAACACATAATTTGGTATCGGTTAGCGTTGTGGATCCTTCGTGCGCAACAGCCGACGGTTGGGCAACCGCTTTGCTTGTTTTGGGACCCGAAGAGGGATTCCGTTTTGCCTTGAAACATAACTTTCCGGTAATTATGTTTATACACGAAAATGGAAAATATGTTGAAAAAAGTACTCCCGGTTTCAAAAAATTAATCGAAGAATTTAATTAGGAAAATATATAATGGAACAAATTATCGCAGTAATAGTGTTTTTCGCTCTCGCAACCGTGGTAATGGGATTGTCGTTACATTTCAGTAAATACAAACAAAAAGAAAACAGTTGTTGCGGCGGCGGGCATTGTGCATCTGACGGTTCTTCTTCACATTCATGTTATGGATCGAAATCGGAATTTGTGGATAACTTTAAAAAAATAGATTTTAAAAAAGTCGAAATTAAATAGATCCCAATTTAAATCTTATCCGTAATACTCCGTCGTTATAATCCGTGGATACGATTTTAAAGCGACCTATTTCACCGGTTTCCGAAACGTGTTGCCCGATGCAAGGACAGGCATCGTAATCACCGATTTTAATTATCCGTATTTTTTCGCCAACGTTTGGAGGAAGTTTTGAAGTATCTACGAATGTTTTCGCTTCTTCCAATGTATAAAATTCTTCTTTAACCTGTAAGTTCTTACCGATCACTTCGTTTACTTTATTTTCTAATTTTCTTATTTCATCTTCGGTTAGATTTCTGTTGAAACGGTAATCGCACTTTGATTTTTTCTTTTCTATGTGAGCTCTGAACGACCTGCCGGTATTAAACATTCTTACCATAGTTTGGTTCAGTATGTGTTCGGCGGAATGCATTCGCGGGTCATATTCTTTTGGCATATTTTTCTCCGGAGTTTTACGGTGAATGATAAATAAAACATTCACAAATTTATCCGTTGCAATTTGTTATTGCAATTTTTATTTTCATATTAAAATCACGGGAGCGAATTTCCCCGGAGCAAAAATGAAAAAAAAGATATTTACCGTCCTTTTATCCTTAATGCTTTTATTACAATACTGTTCTCCCGCAACCGAAACGTACAAAGATTTAATTAGGGAAGTCCGGTTTTTCAAAGGAACGATTCACGAAGTAAACCGCCGTGTTATTACTCTTACCGACGGATCGGTATGGATAGCGAACCGTATTATTATTGCAGTAAATCTTACGGAAGTTTTCTTTGTTCTCGAAAGTCTTGTGGAGACCGGGTACATGTATTTGAACGGGACAAAAATCAGAGTTTCGCACAGTGCGGTTGCCGGTACGGATAATTTCAGATACCAGTACGGTTATTTGAATTACATACAAGATTATGATAAGGATAACGGAATAATTAAACTTTCCGACGGTTCGCTTTGGATTGTTTACAAAGAAGACGAACCCGAAGTTGAGAAATGGCTTTCCACACGGGAAGTAGTTATACCGGAAAACGAAATGTATATGATTAATCCGTTTAAAATAAAATCCGTGCGCGTAAAAAAAATTAAAACAGATAACTCAGATACAACAATATTTTAAAATGAAACCTTGGGTTTTAACGGCAATATTTCTTTGGTTTCTTATTTTTTCCGTCGTTTCCGCACAATCGAAAATCGAGGGAACGGTAACCGACCTTGAAACCGGCAAACCGGTAAAAAACGTAAACGTATATCTTTTGAAAACAATGTTGGGTTCTTCAACAAATAAAGAAGGAAAGTTTTCCATAAATAACATCCCGCCCGGAATATTTTATCTTGTTTTTTCACACGTAAATTATCATGCCGAAAAAAGAAAAATTAAAATTACTCAATTAAAACATTTGAATTTTAACGTTAAACTTAAACCCAAAATATATCAGTTGCCCGCAGTAACAGTGGAAGAGAATGAAGATGAAGATTGGGAAGAAAATTACGAATTGTTCAAAAAGCAATTATTAGGAACCGGTTTTCTTGCTCAGCAATGCGAAATTGTCAATCCGTATTCAATTGAATTTAGCAAAACGGAAAACGGATGGTTAAAAGCAAATTGCAATACTCCTTTGATAATATTGAATTATGGTCTCGGCTATAAATTAAAATATTTCATGGATTTTTTTGAAACTAACGGATATACAACCAAGTTTTCAGGGCAACCTTATTTTGAAGAAATGCAACCGGCAAATGAATCGGATGCACAAATTTATAAAGAAAACAGATTAACAGCTTACTGCGGTTCTTTAACGCATTTCTTGCGTGTGTTAATCGAACAATATAATTACTTAGATGAACAAGACTCTTCTTTATCAATCGACGATACTCTGGCTTCGTTGGTTTCTAAAAGGTTAAACTCAAAATTGACCGACAATGGATTTACGGTTTTGTCTTGCACTGATTTACCGTGGAAATCGGTTATAAAACCTATAATATATCCGGTAGACGTTTCTAAAATAGTTGCGAAAACACCCGATAAAAATTATTACACTTTATCATTCTCTAATTATTTACAAATAACATACAACAGGGAATGGGAAGAGGAAGGTTATCTTGAACTTCTCGGTTTTTACAATCGACCGCCCGGTTATCAAACTTCGTGGATTAAACTCCATAAACTATCAGTATTGTTAGATGGCAAAGGACACTTCTTCGACGAATTTGCAATTGAAACTTTCGGATATTGGTCGTTTGAAAAATTGGCCGACATGTTACCGTTCGAATACGAAATTGAAGATTCCGTTCTTCAAACGGTTAACTGGACCTACTAAACCGCACACGCAATTTCTTTTTTAACATCAAAATATTTATTTTACAAACCAATTTTAAAAGGTTATTGTATGAAGAAAGTTTTGTTTGTTTGTATGGGAAATATTTGCCGTTCGCCTTCTGCGGAAGCCGTGATGAATCATTTTATAAAAACGGAAGGTCTGACGGAAAAGATTTCCTGCGATTCTGCCGGAACTATAGCATATCACGAAGGGGAAAGTGCCGACGAACGTATGCAAGAACATGCGAATAAACGCGGTTATAAGTTAACAAGCATAGCCAGAAGAATAACCGTTGATGATCTTGAAAAATTCGATTATATAATTGCAATGGATAAAAGTAACTATCAAGATATTTTGAATTTGGATACTGCGGGAAATTATAAACACAAAATTTCAATGATGACCGACTACTCGTCTAACGGTTACGATGAAGTGCCCGATCCTTATTACGGCGGAAGCGAAGGTTTCGAATTGGTTTTGGATATTCTCGAAGATTCGGTAAAAGGTCTAATCACTAAAATAAAAGAAGACGCTGAAAATGAATGAAATCAAAAATAAATTGGAAGATATACTGCAAGAGAAAATATTATCCGAAAGTCCTTTGGGCGGTGGATGTATTGCAAATTCGAAAAAAATACAAACGGAATCGGGTAAAGTTTATTTGTTGAAGCAATACGATAATAAAAGAATTCACCGGACCGAAGCGAACGGTTTAATTGAACTGAAAAAAGCCGAGGCAATTAGAGTACCGGATGTAATTTCCGTTGCCGATGATTTTTTGCTCGTCGAGTATATTACGCAAGGCAGTAAAGGTAAATCGTTTTCGGAAGAGTTCGGAAGGCAACTGGCTGATTTACATAAATACGAAAATGATTTGTTCGGTTTTTACGAGGATAATTTTATCGGTTCCAACGAACAAATAAACCAACCGCAATGCACCGACTGGGCAACTTTTTATTGGGATAACAGATTGATGTTTCAATTCCGGTTAGCGGAAAAGAACGGCTACGCAACCGGCGAATTGAGCAAAGCGTTTTCTCAACTTGAAAACCGGATTCATGAAATTCTCGACGATATAGTTGAACGACCGTCTTTACTTCACGGGGATTTGTGGGGCGGAAATTACATGATTGATGAATACGGAAATCCCGTGTTGATCGATCCCGCAGTGTATTACGGTCACCGCGAAGCCGATTTGGCAATGACGAAAATTTTCGGCGGTTTCGACGATGATTTTTATTCTGCTTACCACGAAGCTCTTCCGCTCCAGAACGGATATAAAGAAAGGGAAAATATTTATAAACTTTATCATATTCTTAATCATCTTAATTTGTTCGGCGGAACTTATTACGAACAGACAATGAGTTTGATTAAATCTTATCTGTAAAGTAATAATTAAAATCTTATCGAAAACCGTTAGTTCTTCTTCGATTAATTTTGTGTAGCCGGTTCCATTCTTACTGCTCAATAATATCTAGAAAAATCGATTAATCTATTAAGTAGTACAAAAGCGTATAATGTCTCCAAAGGTTACGGATAAGATGAATTTTGTCAAATAAGTTACTCTTTGGTTAAGAAATTGTTATTAATTTGTGATAGAATTTTATTATTATAAAAGAAATTAATTCGGGGAATTTGATGAATAAAGTAATTTTGCCGGTAATTTTAATAATTATTACGGGAGTTAGTAATTTTGCTCAATCCTTCGATCATTCTGTTTTTGAGAAATTACTAAAAGAAAACGTAAACGAAAAAGGGTTGGTTAATTATAAAGGTTTTGCCGGAAGTGAGGAATTCGGCGGGTATCTTAAACAACTTGCTACCGCTAAAATTTCAGAGTTTGATAAAAATGAAAAGCTTTCTTTTTTGATAAATGCGTACAATGCTTTTGTAATTAAAAATGTTATCGATCATCCAGGAATAAAATCTCCGATGGAAGTGCGGGGTTTTTTCGACGATGTGGAATTCGAACTTGCCGGCGAGGAACTTACTTTGAATGAATTGGAATACGAGCACGTTCTGAAAATTGAACCGGTTCTCTCTCATTTCGGTTTGGTATGTGGTGCGGTAAGTTGTCCCAAACTTTTGCAAGAAACTTACAAGCCTTCCACGGTTTACGAACAGTTGCAAACCAATGCAAGAAATTTCGTGAATGATAAATATAAAAACCGTTTGGATAAAGAAAATAAAACACTTTACCTTTCCGAAATATTTAAATGGTTCGACAAATACTTTTCAGCAAAGCACGGATCTGTTTTGAATTTTGTAAAAAAGTATATTAACGAAAGCGACAGGAAATTCTTGGAAAAAAACGATGTGGAAATAAAATTTATCAAATACAATTGGCGATTAAACAAGCAATAGAAAGAAAACACTATGATTAAATATAAATTGGTCTTATTAACTATTCTATTTTCAACGGTTATCTACGCACAAAATTCCGATGATGAAATTATTCTGCAAAGTTACACTCCGTCGGTTCTGTTTCATAAAGGCGAATTTGAACTGAAGTTATTTAACAATCTTTATACTCAAACTTCTTATTTCGACGACGGTTCGAATCTAACGGAAACAAATACACGAAGCAATTATTTTACCGGATTGGTCTCTTTTTTATATGGAATTAATTCGGATGTTAATCTGGGATTGGAATTATGGTTGAAATCCGCAAGAACGGATACGAAAAACTCTTCTCCATTTTCGGTATTTAATTTTTCTAATTCACCAAATTCGAGAACCGTTGTTAGTCACATCGGTCCGAAAGTTAAATTCTATCCTTTTCCCGTAAGCGGTTTCCTTGGCGAAGTAACGTTACAAACAACTTTGCTTTTTCCCGTTGTTACCGGTTTGGAAGGTTCGGCAAATTCTCCGTTTGTGGAATACGACAGCTATATTTTACTGAATCAATTTTTTTACGATAAACACTTTGCGGAAGACTATTCGCTTTTCCTTGAGTTCGATACGTGGATACGGATTAACAGAAATTTTAACGGTAACAACCTTTTCGATTTTCCAATTAAGGCATTTTTAAGTTATTACCAGACGGAGAAACTTTCGTTTTACGGAATGCATGAAATATCCACAAGATTTTACAATGGCGGCGTTGCATATTATTTTCACATCGGAGGCGGAATTAAATACCAGCTGTTTGATTTTCTTGAGCTTGAAGGCTTGATAACAAAATTTTACTTGGGGAAAAATTCCGGTGCGGGAAGCACATTCAACCTTGGTTTAAGATTTATTAACTAAACGGAATTATGGGACTTATTAAAAAATATTTTGAGTGGTTACAAAAAGACGTTCCTACCGGCGATGTTGAAAAATATCCGGTTATAGACGAAAACGGCGAGACTTCCGTAAAAGGTATTTATATCGTTGGAGATTTAACGGGTATACCTTTGCTTAAGTTAGCTGCGGAAAGCGGAACTAAAATAGTTGAATACCTAATGTCTCTTCAGGATTTCCGTAAGGAGAGGGAAAATAAATCCGGTAATGATATTTACGACGTTGTCATAATCGGAGCGGGACCAGCCGGAGTAGCGGCGGGAATTAAAGCCCAAAAGTACGGTTTGAATTTTGTAATACTCGAAGCTTCCAAAAAATTTAATACCATAATTAATTTCCCGAAAGGCAAACCTATTTTTGCCGAACCAACGGATTACGAGCAACATTCCGATATTAAAATCAGTGACGGAATAAAAGAATCTTTGCTGGAAGAATTAAACCGTCAACTGCAAAACACCCAACTGCCGATTGAAGAAGGAATAAAAGTAGATGAAATAAAAAAACAGGGAAAATATTTTGAAATAATTTCAAAAGATAAATCTTATAAAGCATTAAGAGTAATAATAGCAACTGGGAAATCGGGCAGTTCGCGAAAGTTAAAAGTTCCAGGTGAAGATTTGCCCAAAGTATTTAACCGTTTGTTCGATCCCGCAGAAGCGGAGGGGCACGACGTTCTTGTTGTGGGCGGAGGCGATAACGCTCTTGAAACGGCAATTGCCGTTGCCGAATATGCTAAAAGCACAACAATTTCTTACCGCAAATCTTCTTTCTCACGACCCAAGCAAGGCAATTTGGAAAAATTAAACCGTTTGGTAGAAGAAGGTAAAATTAAAGTTTTGTTCGAAACAACCGTAAAAGAAATCAGAGAAGATTCGGTTATTTTATCCGGTAAAGATAATAAGGAAATTATCTTACCCAATTCACTTGTATATGTAATGATTGGTAATGAATTACCGGTGGATTTTTTCAAGCGTAGCGGCATTAAGATGGAAGGGGAGTTGGGAACAACTTCGAAATTAATGTTTGCTGCGCTTCTCCTTTTTTCAGCAATAGTTTATTTCGGTAAAAGCAGCGCCGAACTTTATTCTTACGTGTTCGGTAAAACCGGAAGTTTTTCAGCAATGTTCTCTTCCTTGTTTAGTGTGGAATTCTGGGGAAGATTTTTTTCTTTGCCCGGCAAAATCTTTTCGATATTGTTTTCCGGTGAAGTTCACGTATGGAACGTAACCAAATACATCAATGCTTTGATTGCTTATTTCGCATTTATTCTTTTTGTTTTAATGGGAATTTACTTGCTTGTAAAATTCATCAAAACAAACGCAAAAAACATTAAGTTTAATTGGAATACATTTAAGTATTTATATTTTATATTTGTTGCGATTTTTATGCCGGTTGTGTATTTCGGGGAAAAATATTTCGGATTAAGTCTTTTCGGGAAATCGCAAGGATTTTACTATACAGGCTTATATTCTCTTACAATTTTGATATTTGGTCTGCGCCGGATGAAAGTCCGCCCCACAAAATACATAATTTACCAGACAACAACGCTTATTCTGATTCAGATTTTTCCGTTGTTTTTGTTGCCGGAATTTATTTTACCGTATTTGGGCAAAATAGGTGCATTAGGTTCACCTGACGGATTTATTTTACAGCAGGTTTTCCCCACCGGAAATTGGGAAGGAGCAACACCAAGTTACTGGCGCGCTTACGGTTTCATTTTAGCTTGGCCGCTTAATTTTGCTAATTTATACGACGGTAACATAACAACTTTCTGGTTTGTTTTCAGTATTGTGCAAACCTTTGTCATAATTCCGTTGATTGTTTACAAATGGGGAAAAGGAGCATATTGCGGCTGGATTTGTTCTTGCGGCGCTCTAGCAGAAACTCTTGGAGACGATTACAGAACCCGTGCTTTACATGGTGAAAAACCTAAGCGATGGGAAAATATCGGTCAGTGGATTCTTGTTGCGGCATTTATCGTAACGGGTCTAAAGTTAATTGCAGTATTGTATAACATTGAAATTCCGGTAATTAACGAGCAAGTAAATTACACGGCGGATTTTTTACACGTATTTTATTACTTGGCAATTGATATAATTTTCGCCGGCGTTTTAGGTCTCGGCGTTTATTTCTTTTTAAGCGGAAGGGTTTGGTGCCGTTTCGGTTGCCCGCTTGCCGCATTGATGCACATCTACGCGCGTTTTACGAAATACAGGATATTTTCGGAAAAGAAAAAATGTATATCGTGTAATATTTGTACGAAAGTTTGCCACATGGGAATTGATGTGATGAATTACGCAAACAAAGGTATTCCGATGAACGATGTTGAATGTGTACGCTGTTCCGCTTGTATCGTAAATTGTCCCACTCAAGTTCTGTCATTCGGTTCATTGCCAAAAGCCGATCCGGATAATATTCTTTACAAAGATAAATCGGTTCAAATACATCCTGCCGAAGATTGGAAAAAAGGGCTTCAATCGTTTCGCCGGTTTCGGTTTTCCGAATTTTCAGCTTGCAAAAATTGTTAATTTACTACTTTTTGTTCATACCGAATTTTCATAATTTTGTCTTTAATTTATTTTTGGGGTTTCGATTATTAATTATTCCGAAACAGAAAAACTTTAACAAGTAAGAAAGCTGGAGAACAAATGACTAAACTTGAAGAACTTGCAACCCTTGGTCAATCAATTTGGTACGATTTCATCCGTAGGGATATTCTCTTAAACGGCGAATTGCAAAGGCTTATCGATATGGGTTTGCGCGGAATGACTTCGAATCCTTCGATTTTCGAAAAAGCAATAAACGGAAGTGATATTTACGATGAAGATTTTAACAAGCTGGTTGCGGAAGGCAAAACACCAAAAGAAATTTACGAAGAAATCGCGCTTAAAGATATTTCAATTGCTGCCGACCTTTTCATGCCGGTTTTCGAAAATACACATAGAATAGACGGATACGTAAGTATTGAAGTCGATCCGAACCTTGCGCACGATACCGAAGGAACAATTGCCGAAGGGAAAAGATTGTTCCAAAAATTAAATAAACCCAATGTGATGATCAAAGTTCCGGCAACCAAAGAAGGCTTGCCTGCGGTAACGGAATTGATTGCTTCGGGAATTAACGTAAATGTTACTTTGATTTTTAACATAGATAATTATCTGGAAGTCGTTCAAAGTTTCAAAGACGGAATTACAAAACTCGATGAACGTAAAGGAACATTGTGCTGCGTTGAATCTGTGGCTTCGTTTTTCGTCAGTAGATTGGATACTTACGTAGATAAAATATTAGACGAAAAAGGCAGACCCGAATTGAAAGGTAAAACAGCCATTGCTTATGCAAAAACCGTTTACCAGGAATTTTTAAAAATATTTTCCGGGGATGAATGGCAAAAATTAATAGATAAAGGCGCAAGAACCCAACAATTACTTTGGGCAAGTACAAGCACAAAAAATCCCGATTACCCCGATACAATGTATATAGATAATTTAATTGGTCACAATACGATTAATACGGTTCCGCCCGCAACGCTTGAGAAATTTTTGGATCACGGCGTGGTAAGAAAAACAATTTACGAAAACTTGGAAGAATCGAAAGAGCACTTACGGAAAATTGCCGAAGCGGGTATAGACTTGAACGAAGTTACTAACCAACTGCAAGTGGACGGAGTAAAAGCATTTGCCGATTCATACCAAAAAATATTAGAGAGTATTCAAGCAAAAATTGAACAGACAAAAGTGAGCTAAAATGGAATTTCATCTCGGTGCTTTCGAACATCAGCTTTCCGCTGTTAAAGACGAACTTTTATTTCATAAAGTAGTCGAAAGGATTTGGAAAAGGGATTTTACCGTATGGAAGGACAATCCGGATGAAATTTCAAACCGGTTGGGTTGGCTTGATTTGCCGGAAAACATGATTCCGAAATTGGATGAAATTAATGATTTTACGGAAAGCGTGCTCCGTGATGGATTCGAAAATGTTGTATTACTCGGAATGGGCGGATCAAGTCTTGCTCCCGAAGTTTTCCGCTTAACTTTCGGTGTGAAAGAGAATTATCCCGATTTATCTGTTTTGGATACAACGGATCCGGTTTATATCGAAAAATTTGCCGGAAATTTGGATTTTGAGAAGAGTTTATTCATCGTATCAACAAAATCCGGCGGTACGGTAGAAACTTTATCGTTGATGAAATTCTTCTTTAATTTGCTTAAAAACCGTTTTGGTGAAGAAAAAGCCGCAAATCATTTTGTCGCAATTACCGATCCCGGGAGCAAGCTGGAAAAGTTGGCGAAAGATTTTGGATTTAGAAAAGTTTTTTTGAATGCTCCCGATATCGGGGGAAGATTTTCTGCTTTGTCGTATTTCGGACTTGTACCTGCATCTTTGGTTGGTATCGATATCCGGAAAATTTTGGATAATGCAGGAAAGAAAGCTGAAGTTTCCAAACAAAACGCAAATTTTATCGCTTTATTTGGCGCTTTTATGGGCGGTTTGGCAGAATTGGGTGTGGATAAGTTAACATTTATCACATCAAATGAGTTAAAATACTTTCAAGCTTGGGCGGAACAATTAATTGCGGAAAGTACAGGTAAAGAAGGAAAAGGGATTTTACCGGTTGTAGATGAACCGGTTTTGGGTTTAGACGAATACTCAAATGACAGATTCTTTGTGATTATCAAATACAGCGAAGACGATTCGTTAAATAACGTAATAGACGGTTTGAAAACAAAAAATTTCCCCTATTTCATTTTTAATCTGGAAAATGATTATGATTTGGGTGGAGAATTTTTCGCTTGGGAATTTGCAACTGCGGTTGCCGGTTGGGCGTTGAAAATCCAACCGTTCGACCAACCGAACGTTGAATCGGCTAAAGCTGCCGCAAGGGAAACCATTCGTAAGTATTCCGAAACGGGTAAATTACCGGAACCGCAACCCGATTTTGTTTCGTCGGAAGGAATTAAATTTTTCGGCGGTACGGATGGGAATAATATTTCGGAAATTTTAACAAATTTTATTGAGCAAAAAAACGCCTTGGAAAACCCGCCGGCTTACTTGGCAATACAAGCATTTGTAACACCGGATAAAGAAAATTACGATTTACTTCAGAGGATTCGAACCGCAATTACAAAGAAATACGGCTATGTTTGTACTGTGGGTTTCGGACCCAGATTTTT
Organism: Melioribacteraceae bacterium; assembly: GCA_027030245.1. Classification (GTDB taxonomy): domain Bacteria; phylum Bacteroidota; class Ignavibacteria; order Ignavibacteriales; family Melioribacteraceae; genus BMS3ABIN04. The sequence goes on along the minus strand of JALVFE010000021.1, from coordinate 387,776 downwards.
ACATTCTACGGGACAATTACACAAAGGCGATGCAGGAAAAGGAATTTTCTTACAATTTATGTATGAACCGGATAAAAATCTTCCGATTCCCGATGAATTAGGCACCGGGAATTCATCTATTACGTTCGATATTCTTTTGAGATCTCAGGCGCTTGGCGACCGTCAAGCTCTTTTGGATGCGGGTAGAAAAATACTTTCGGTCGATTTGGGATTTGATTCGCATAAAAACCTGAAATTGTTGTCGGAAAAATTTTAGTTTTTTTCGGTAAATTGCTCTTTATCACATTGGGCTGATAACTTTCCACTATTTTATTTTTGGAATATAGATGGGTTAAGTTAGTCTTATTCCGTTTTGAAAATAGTGTTTAATTGAAAAGATTTTTAACTTTCGGTTGTAAAAAGAGCGTAATATTTTACTTTAATTGCAATAAGCACATACTTCAAAATGGCAAAATTACTGATCATAGATGATGACGAGCAAGTCCGCGAAATACTGAATGTAAATTTAAAAGAATTGGGACATAAAGTATTTCTGGCGGAAAACGGGGCAAAAGGATTGAAAGCCGTCGAGAAATACAGTCCGGATTTAATCATCTGTGATTTGATTATGCCGGATATGAACGGAATTCAAGTTCTCGAGAAAGTCAAAAATTACGATCCGTACATTCAGGTCATTCTCTTCACTGCTTATTACGATATGTCTTCCATCATCAAAGCCATGCAAAAGGGCGCCTTCGACTATATGCAAAAACCGATTGACATGGAACAATTGAAAATTAAGATAAACCGCGCTCTTAAAATACAATCAGTTAGTCAACAATTGGAAGCTTACATTTCAGAAGATTTTTTGGAATATCAACTCGATAACAGTTTGATCGGAAGAACTCCCGCAATGCGCGAGATTTTCAAAAATATCGGTCAACTCTCCTCCAACAAAGTATCCGTTTTAATACAAGGAGAAAGCGGTACAGGAAAAGAACTTATAGCTAAAGTTATACATTACAACGGAGTTTCTAAAGATCAACCGTTTGTTGCTGTAAACTGTACGGCTCTATCACGTGAATTACTCGAAAGCGAATTGTTCGGTCACGTAAAAGGAGCTTTCACCGGCGCAATTAAAGATAAGAAAGGAAAATTCGAACTGGCGCGGGAAGGAACGATTTTTTTGGATGAAATTTCGGAAATGTCTTTGGATTTGCAAGCCAAACTGCTAAGGGTTTTACAAGAACGCGAATTTGAGAAAGTCGGCGGTGAATACACGTTGCCTATGAAAGCACGGATTATTGCGGCAAGTAACAGGGATTTGGAGAAACTAGTTGAAGCCGGGCAGTTCAGGGAAGATTTATATTATCGCCTTAAAGTTTTTACAATTAATCTTCCTCCGTTGCGCGAAAGAAAGGAAGATATTCCGTTGCTTGTAGTTCATTTCCTAAAGAAAATCAATAAAGAACTACATAAAAACGTAATGAAAATCCCAATGGAAGTAATGGAATTGTTGCAAGAATATGACTGGCCGGGTAATGTTCGTGAGCTGGAAAACATTTTGTTGCAAGCCGTTGTACTTTCCAGCAGTGACGTTCTTGTGAAGGAAAATATTTTATTGAGAAAAAATAATAAAACAAAAGACACGCCGCCTGCGGAAGAACTTTTAAGTCTGGAAGAAGTGGAAAAACGGCATATCAAGTATGTTTTGGAAAAAGTTAACGGTGATAAACAAAAGGCAATTCAAATACTTGGAATCTCCAAACCCACATTATACAGCAAACTGGAAAAATATAATCTGATCGAAAATAAGATTGGGTAAAAAATTTAACCTTCTTACGAATAATTATCTTATTAGTTAAATTTCTTTACGGTTAGTTAAGTTTTTTAACGGATTCATTTCTTTTCCCCTCAAAAATCAACGAAAACAGCACATTTTTTATTGGAACAATTATTGCCCCTTGCCCTTAGGCAAAAAAATAAGAAGTGAGTTATGATTAAAAATATTATTACGTTCAAACTATCCGACCAAATTTTTGCGGTTGATATGGAAAGTGTCCCGCTGATCCTAAAAGCTAAAGATTTCTTACCCAGCAATTTCTTTTTGGAAGATGATTTTAATGCCTTCAAATACGGAACGTCCGAAGTTCAGCTGTTGAACCTTTACGAGCTTTTGGATTTGGTTCCCAAAGAAATTGTAAAAGAAAGCAGGATACTTGTAGGTGAAAAAGAAGGGTTTTCGTATGGAATTATCGTTGACGAAGTTGTTGAAATTATCAATTTGAACGGGAATTCCAAACACATTTACACGTCTGCCCATGGTAAGGGAATCCCATTTTGTGATAACATATTGGAAATTGAGGGAAACGAATATTTGTTATTGGATATTGATAACATCTTGAAAACCGTGAACTTGAAAAACAATAAAATAATAGTTCACGAATAAAATTTAAATTGACAAAAAAGAGCAGCAAATGGAAAATAAATTTTATAACGAAAAAACTTTGGTCGAACTTCTGTTAAACCGTTCGCATACTCTCGGAGATGCTAAAGCATTTACATTTTTGAATGACGATGGAACCCAAGATGTAATCAGCTATGCGGAATTAGACAGAAGAGCGAAGGTAATTGCGGCAAGATTATTAGAAAAGAAACTATCAAAAGAACGTGCTCTCTTGTTGTACCCACCGGGATTGGATTACATATGCGGTTATTTCGGGTGTTTGTATGCGGGAGTTATTGCCGTACCGGTTTACCCGCCGGATCCGCCTAGATTGAAAAAGACTCTTCCACGGCTTCAATCGATTATTAAAGATTCAAAAGCAAAAATTGCGTTAACAACAAAAGACGTTCTTGAACAAGTTGAAGTGTGGAAAAACGATTCCCAGTTAAGTGAAATATTAAGTGTGGAAGACGAGTTCTCACTTGGAAGCATAGAATGGTTGGCAACCGATATTTATGATGAAAACCTTGGTAGTTTGGCTTTACCGGATATACATTCGAATGATATAGCTTATCTGCAATATACATCCGGTTCAACAGGATCCCCAAAAGGCGTTATTATTACTCATGAAAACCTTTTGTACAATTCGGTTATGATCAAAGACGGTTTTGGTTTATACAAAGAACACGAAGGTGTTATCTGGCTTCCGATTTATCATGACATGGGATTGATTGGAGGAATACTTCAACCTTTATTCAGCGGTTTTCATACAACGTTAATGTCTCCCGTATATTTTTTGAAAAGACCGCTTCGTTGGTTGCAAATTATCTCGGACGTCAAAGATAAACCTGTAGTAAGCGGCGGACCTAATTTCGCTTATGATTTATGTATTAAATCGGCTACCCCTTCCAAAGTTGAAAAACTTGACTTAAGTAATTGGGAAGTGGCTTTTAGCGGAGCAGAACCAGTACGTGCGGTTACAATTGATGAATTCAGCAATACTTTTGCCCCGGCGGGATTTAAGAAAAGCGCATTTTATCCTTGTTACGGACTTGCTGAAGCAACATTGATTGTATCCGGCGTTAACAGAGAAGAAATTCCCAAAGAATGTAAATTAAATAAATACGCCCTTCGTCAAAATAAAATTGAAATAGAAGATAACGACGCAGACGCACAAAAATTTATAGGTTGCGGAACCAAGCTTTTGGAAGAAGAAATAGCGATTGTGAATCCCGATACTTTAGAAAAATTAAGTGAGAATGAAATAGGGGAAATTTGGGTAAAGGGAAAAAATGTAGCGAAAGGTTATTGGGAGAATAAACAAGTTACAAATGAAATATTTAACGCTTATACCTCCAACACGAACGAAGGACCTTTTTTAAGAACCGGCGATTTGGGGTTTTTACTTGAGGGTGAGTTGTATGTTACAGGCAGACTCAAAGATATGATAATTATTGACGGTACTAACCACTATCCGCAAGATATAGAATTAACGGTCGAAAGAGCAAACAAATTACTACGTCCTTCAAGCGGAGCCGTTTTTTCGGTAGAAGTAGATAATAAAGAAAGACTGGTAGTTGTTCATGAAGCCCGTGCGAAGAAAAATGTTGATTGGCAAAGTGTTATAAAAGACATTATTTCGGCTGTCTCCGAGAACCATAATATTCAAACCTACGCCGTTGTCTTGATTCAACCGAAAACAATTTTTAAAACGTCAAGCGGCAAAATTCAACGAAGGGCAACAAAAAAGGCTTACCTTAACAACGAACTTGAGGTTATTGCCGAATGGAAATTGGGCGATTCAATAATTACAGAAAAGAAGGAAAAACCGGAAAGTTTAATTGGAACTTCCGGAGTTTCCACGAAAGACAGAAAGGCAATTGAAAGTTGGTTGATCTCCAAATTGGCAGAAACTCTGTCTGTAAGTAAAAATTCTATCGATCCGGATGAACCCTTTGCAAATTTTGGAATAGATTCGACGAAGGCCGTTAAACTTGTCGGAGATCTCGAAAATCAATTTGACGTTGAACTTTCTCCTACTTTATTGTGGGAGTATCCGACGATAAAGAAGTTAAGCGGTTATTTAATGAACTTACACGATGAAAAAGGCACGGAAGAAGAAAATAAGATAAAAGGAACGGTTAAGGAGAAAGAACCGGTTGCAATAATCGGAATAGGTTTAAGGTTCCCCGAGGCAGAAACCAAAGAAGAATTTTGGAATATGCTTGCGGAAGGAAAGAGCGGGATAATTGATATCCCGGAAGAAAGATGGGACGTTGAAAAATATTATGATCCTACGGGAACACAACCTGGTAAAATGATAACGAAGAAAGGCGGTTTCCTTAAAAATTTCGATATGTTCGATCCTCACTTCTTTGGTATATCACCCCGGGAATCGGTAAAGATAGACCCACAACAGCGCGTTGTACTTGAAACGGTTTGGGAAGCTTTGGAAGACGCTGCAATTAATCCCGACGAAATCGCGGGATCGAAAACCGGGGTTTTTCTTGGAATAAGTAATATGGATTATACCAGCTTTCAAAGGGGTTTCCCGCAAAACCTCGATGCCTATTCCGGCACGGGTAATGCGTTTAGTGTTGCGGCAAACAGGGTTTCCTATACTTTGGATTTACAAGGTCCAAGTGTTGCACTTGATACGGCTTGTTCTTCCTCTTTGGTATCCGTGCACCTTGCTTGTAAAAGTTTGCAAAACGGAGAATCCGATATGGCAATAGCGGGCGGCGTAAATATGATTTTAACCCCGGACATTAATATCGCTTTTTCACAAGCCAAAATGTTGTCGCCTACCGGAAGTTGTAAAACGTTTGATGCAAATGCCGATGGTTATATAAGAAGCGAAGGTTGCGGAATCATTGTGTTAAAAAGGCTTTCCGATGCAATTAAAGATAATGACAATATCATTGCGGTTATAAAAGGCAGTGCGGTTAACCAAGATGGAAAAAGTAACGGTATAACGGCACCGAATAAACAAGCGCAGGTTAAAGTTATTCGCAAGGCTTTAGATGATGCCGGTATGTCTCATGATGAAATCGACTATGTGGAAGCGCACGGAACAGGCACGATTCTCGGTGACCCCATCGAAGTTCAAGGGCTTGCGGAAGTTTTTGAAAAGAGAACAAAAGGGAATCCTTTATTTATTGGTTCGGTTAAAACGAATATCGGACATACAGAGTCTGCCGCCGGTATAGCGGGCATTATTAAAACGGCTCTTTCGTTACAGCACGCTACAATTCCTAAACATATTAATTTCAAGAAGATTAATCCGCATATCCCGATTGATAAATTACCATTTAATATTCCTACGGAAACTACTCCGTGGGAGGTAAACGGGAAAAAGAGAACCGCAGGTGTAAGTTCGTATGGATTTGGCGGAACCAATGCTCATATTATTTTACAAGAAGCACCGGTTAAAATTAAAAAAGAAAATAAGGTTGACCGGACAGCGCACTTATTTACGCTTTCGGGTTATAACTCCGGAGCCTTAAAAGATTTGGCTGACAAATATGCAGATTATCTTAATAACGACGACACTGAATCGATTGGTGATATTTGTTATACCGTTAATACGGGCAGAAAACATTTTGGTACCAGATTGGCTGCTGTGGTTTCTTCGACTACCGCATTGAAAGAATCTTTACGGAATTTTACCAATGGTGCGCCGGATCCGAATGTAAAGATTTCCGGAGAAAATCTAAATGGCAAAACAGTATTTTTATTTACGGGTCAAGGTGCCCAATATTTTGAAATGGGCAAGGTTTTATATGAAACCCACCCTGCATTCAAGAAAACTATTGATTTGTGTAACGGAATTCTTTCGGAAAAATTTGATATCAATTTAACGGAATTACTTTATTCATCAGATAGAAAGCCGGAAGAGATTCATCAAACAAAATATACACAACCTGCTTTATTTGCCATAGAATATGCAGTAGCAAAGTTATGGGAATCGTGGGGCATTACCCCCGAAGCGGTTATTGGACACAGTATAGGTGAAATAACTGCTGCATGTTATTCGGGAGTAATATCTTTGGAAGATGCGCTTAAAATTGTTGCCGTGCGTGGTAAACTTATGCAAAGCCTTCCTCAAAACGGAATAATGGCGGTTGTATTTTCAAACGTTGAAGAAGTATCGGAATTAATTAGTGAATTTGGCGAAAAGGTTTCGATAGCGGGAATTAATGGACCGGCTAACACGGTGATTTCAGGTCAAACTGAGTTGGTTGAAAAAGTACTTGAAAAGGCTAAAAATAAAAATATCAAAATAGTAAAAATTAAAACTTCTCATGCATTCCATTCTGCATTAATGGATCCGATACTCGATGAGTTCAATAATTCCATTAGTGATGTTAAGTTCAATCGTCCGAACATTCCAATTATTTCAAATATCACCGGGAAATTTATCGGAGAGGAAGAGATTCAAGACAGTAACTATTGGACGAAGCATATCAGAAGTGCAGTGAATTATTATGACGGCATAAAATCTTTGGTAGATTCGGGATTCAAGATATTTATTGAAGTAGGACCTCATCCTTCGTTGTTGAGTATGGCTCGTGCCGCATTCCCCGATTATGAAGCGTTATGGTTGCCGTCGTTGAAAAAGGAAAATGACGATTGGTCAACGATTCTTTCATCGGTTGCGGAGCTTTATGTTAATGGGTTGAATATAGATTGGAAAAAGTTTGAGAGTGATTATAATAGAAATAAACTTAATCTACCGACATACGCATTTCAACGTTCACGCTATTGGGTTGATACATCGGCGAAAAAAAATTTTCCGGGAAAAAACAATGGTACAGCTTTACTTCAAGAAAATGTGATTAATCCGCTTCTGCACAGAAAGGTGACTTCGCCTATTATCAAACAACACATTTATGAAACCATTGTATCGCTGGATAATTTAAAATGGCTGGAAGATCATAAAATATTTAATGTGCCTGTATTCCCAGCAACGGCATATCTTATCACGGTTTATTCCGCAGCCGAAAATGCTTTCGGAAAACAGATGTTTTCATTCCGTGATATTAGTCTTACAAATATCCTACCGGTTATGCCGCAGAATAAAATAAAACTGCAAATTGTTTTGGAAGAGCTGAAGGGCAGCGAAACGGAATTTAAAGTTTTTACTACATCAATTCAAAATAACGGTGTAGAGCAAGAATGGATACTTAACGTAACCGGAAAATTAAATACCAAGTTGAACAACATTGTTGAAAATGTTTATGACAACAACGGAATTGAGTTCAAGCCGGATGAGTTCAAGAAAGAGAGTTTTTACAAATCACTGTCGGATAACGGATTAAATTATGGAGAGGCTTTCAGAGGAATTCAAAATATTAAATCGAATAATAACGAGGTAATCGCGGAAATACAAATTGCGGAAGATATTCTTAATGATTTGTCTGATTACCCGGTTCATCCGGCGATATTGGATTCTGCATTACAATCTTCTGCGGCAATAATAGGCAACGGCAATAATAAATTGATTAACGATTCGGTTTATTTACCCGTTGGTGTTGATGAATTTTGGTTGACAGATAAAGCCGTTGGGAAATTATTTTCCAAATCTAAATTAATTGATAAATCGGAAAACGGATTTACCTTCGATGTTATTTTAATCGACGAAAACAAAAAGCAGATTGGTTTCTTAAAAGGTTTCAAAATATTAAAGATTCAACGGGAAAACCTTCCAGTTCAATTCAAAATTAATTTATCCGAATGGTTGTACAATGTGGAATGGATTGAAGCGGAAAGCAATCAGACCGGAAACGAAAACTCTGAAAACGAACATTCTGTTATTTTGTTTAGTGTTAACCGGAATAGTAAAACGAAAGAACTGATTGAAAAATTAAAAGATGCAAAATTCAATGTAACGACTGCATTTGCGGGAAACGGATTCGAAGAGATTAACGGGAACGAATTCCATGTGGATTTAAGCTCGTCCGAAAATGTTGGAGTATTTTTAGCTAAAGTTTTGCATGAGTCGGATTCAAAACCTTTGGATATTATTGTTGATACGACAAATAGCGGTTTTTCCGATTCGCTTGTTTCTGCTGAATTACTTAAAATTGAAAATAATTTAGCGGGAAAACTGCTCAACATCTTAAAAGGATTAATTACCGGTGGAATAACTAATCCGCTAAAGTTAATGATAATTACGGACAACGCAGTGAAAGTTAATGACAATGAAGATGTAAATCCTTTGGCTACATCGGTTTGGGGTTTTGGACAAGTACTGATGTTAGAACACCCTGAATTTAACAGTGTTCTTATTGATTTGGATGAGAATAGTCTGGATGCGTTTGTTCGTGATTTCCCATTGAATGAAAATGAAGATAGAGTTGCTTACAGACAAGGTGAAAAATTCACGGCAAAACTTAGAAAAGCCGAATTCGAAGAAGCGGGTGAGGATTTGGAAAATCAATCATCCGGTAATATGCGATTGGAAATAAAAGATAAAGGTGTGCTCGATAATATAAAATTTGTTCCCGTTGAGAGACCAGCTCCGCGAAATGACGAACTGGAGATTAAAGTAATGGCTGCGGGATTGAATTTCCGGGATGTAATGAACGCACTTAACCTTTACCCGGGCGATGCCGGTAATCTTGGCGGCGAGTGTTCGGGTATCGTTACGAGGATCGGTAATAATGTAACGAATTACAAACCGGGAGATAAAGTTTTCGGTATTGCTCCCGGCAGTTTCTCAAAATACGTTGTTACTAAATCTGCGCTGGTTCATAAACTTCCGGATAATCTTGAATTCGAAGATGCTGCAACCGTTCCTATTACTTTTCTTACTGCGTATCATGCGTTAATTAAATTGGCAAATATTAAAGAAGGCGATAAGGTTCTCATTCATGCGGCAAGCGGCGGCGTTGGCCAAGCCGCAATACAATTATGTAAAATGGTAGGAGCGGAAATATTTGCAACTGCCGGAAGTGATGAGAAGCGAAATTTCTTGAGGGAATTGGGACTCAAACACATAATGAATTCGAGAACCACCGAGTTTGCCGAAGAGATTAAAAAAATTACAAACGGTGCCGGTGTTGATGTAATTCTTAATTCGCTTTCGGGTGAATTCATAGAAAAAGGTTTATCCGTATTGAACAAAAACGGAACATTTCTGGAAATCGGAAAAGTGAATATTTGGACGCATGAAGAAGTGAATAAATTCCGCCCCGATGTTAAGTATCATATAATTGCATTAGACGACATGTCGGAAAATCAACCGCTAGTTGTTAGAGAATTGTTGGAGGAATTAGTTCCTTTATTTGAACAAAAACAACTTACTCCGTTAACTAAAAAAGTTTATCCGGTTTCCGAAGCAATCTCGGCGTTCAGATTTATGGCGCAAACTAAACATATCGGTAAAATTGTTATCAGGGTAAACCAATCCGGTGCCGGAACTGAGAAAGAGCCGGTAACTATTGAGCGGGATGGCATTTATGTTATTTCAGGCGGTTTCGGCGCTTTGGGACAAATAGTGATGGATTGGTTAACCTACAGGGGCGCCGGCAATATTGTTCTTATCGGTCGAAGCGAACCAAACCAACCGGTTAAAGATAAATTAAAAGAACTGACCGGGGTTAGTATTTATCAATTCTTCGGTGATGTTTCCGATGAAACATCGGTAGAAAAGTTAAAGAATTTACTAAAGGAAATTAATAAACCGGTCAGAGGTATCATTCATGCCGCAGGTGTTTTGGATGACGGAATCATCATGCAGCAATCCGGAGAAAAATTTGCAAAAGTTCTTTCGCCCAAAATTGGAGGAGCCGTTAATTTACTTAACGCCGTTGATAAAAAAGAGCTTGACTTTGTTTTGTTTTTCTCTTCGGTCGCTTCGCTTCTTGGTTCGGCGGGGCAATCGAACTACGCTGTTGCAAATGCATTTTTAGACGGATTTGCAAAACATCTGAAACAGAACGGAATTAATGCGATTAGTATCAATTGGGGTCCGTGGGAATCTTTGGGTATGACTGCAAACCTTGCGGGAGGTAATAAAAATAATCTTGGCTTTATCTCCGTAACCCCGGATGTTGGCATCAGATTGTTGGATGTGATTTTGAATAATGATTATGACCAAATCGGTGCTTTCAAAATTGATTGGAAAAAATTGATAAATACTCTGGGTGAAGAAAACATTAAATCTTTTATCTCTGATTTTGCTGAGTTCGAAGGGGAAAGCGAGGAGAAAGAAGTTCCGCAATTGGTTATTGAGCTTTCTTCTATGGAACCAGAAAATAGAAAAGAAAAAGTCGTTGATTTTCTGAAGTCGCAGACAATCAGAGTTTTAGGCTTGGATCCCGAATTCCCGTTGGATACTTCTAAAAATCTTAATGAAATGGGACTCGATTCACTAATGGCAATCGAATTGAAAAACACAATAGACAAAGCAATCGGGAAAAAACTTCCAGCTACTTTGGTTTTTAATTATCCCTCGATCGATGCTATTGGTGAACATTTGGTTAGTGACATCTTGAAATTCGAAGATAAACCGGATGAGATTGAAACCGGTGAAATTGTTGAAGATGAATCGCTTGACGATGTAATAGACGAACTGGAAAACATGAGCGATGAAGAAGTGGAAGCTTTGCTACTTAAAAAATTAGACGAACAAAACAACGAAGAATAAAATGACTGAGAAGAAAAATAAGATTGAAAATTTATCTCCGTTAAAAAGAGCTTTGTTGGCGGTTGAAGAGATGCGCCGGAAATTGGAAAAGCTGGAAAAAGAAAAACACGAACCCATAGCTGTTGTTGGGATGAGCTGTAAATTTCCCGGAGCAAACGATTGCGATGAATACCTGAAACTTTTGGAAGAAGGTGTTGATGTAATAACCGAAGTGCCGAAAGACAGATGGGATGTTGATGAATACTATGATCCCGAGCCTGCCAAAACCGGCAAAATGGTAACACGTTACGGCGGATTTGTTGATGACGTAGATAAATTTGATACTAAGTTTTTCGGTATCTCCCCGCGCGAAGCAATGAAAATGGATCCTCAACAAAGACTGCTTTTGGAAAATGTATGGAAAGCTTTAGAAAATGCGGGGATTAAACCGAGTTCGTTAAAACGAACTAAAACCGGTGTGTTTATTGGAATCAGCAATAATGATTACACAAAAATTCAAGACGGAGAAATCAGAAGAATTGACGCTTATACAGGTTCCGGGAACGCATTCAGTATTGCGGCGAACAGGATTTCATATTTATTCGATTTCAGAGGTCCAAGTATATCGGTGGATACGGCTTGTTCGTCTTCGCTCGTTACCGTTCACATGGCAATACAGAGCTTGAGAAATAAAGAATCGGATTATGCGGTTGCCGGCGGGGTTAACTTAATTTTATCTCCGGAATTAACCATAACGTTTTCCCAAGCTCACATGATGTCTCCGACGGGAAGATGCAAAACTTTTAGTGCCGATGCCGATGGTTACGTTAGGGGCGAAGGTTGCGGTGTCGTTGTATTAAAAAGACTTTCCGATGCCGTTAGGGATGGAGACAAAATTTTATCCGTAATTAGGGGAAGCGCAATTAATCAAGACGGTAAAAGCAACGGACTGACTGCACCCAACAGTTTTGCTCAAAAAAGCGTAATACTCGATGCTTTGAAAAATGCAAAATTAAAACCCGAAGATATTCAATACGTTGAAACACACGGAACAGGTACAATCCTTGGCGACCCAATAGAAATAGAAGCGTTAGGCATGGTAATGGAAAACCGCACTAAAGAAAATCCTTGTTATCTCGGTGCGGTTAAAAGTAATATCGGGCATTTGGAAGCTGCAGCGGGTATTGCGGGATTAATAAAAACAGTATTAATGTTAAAACATAAATTTATTCCGAAAACATTACACTTAACCAAAATAAATCCGCATATACCGATTGACGAATTACCGTTTGTGATTCAAACCGAAAAAATCAAATGGGAATCGGATAGAAAAAGAATTGCGGGTGTAAGTTCTTTCGGATTCGGCGGTACGAATGCGCATATAATTTTAGAAGAGTATCCTGAGCTCGAAATTCAAAAAAACGATATTGATCGGAATTTCCATTTACTTACTCTTTCTGCGAAAGACAAAGACAGTGTAACGGGTTTGGCTGAAAAGTATGTAAAGTTCTTATCCGAAAAACCTGACTTGAATTTTGCCGATGTCTGTTACAGTCAAAACGGATTTAAGGAACATTTCGATAAACGCACTTTTATCGTTGCCGGAAACAATGAAGATGCAGTAAGTAAATTGAAGGACCTTATAAATAACCAACAAAGCTTAATTGCTTCGTTACCGGTAAATACCAAGAGAAATTATAAAATTGCATTTTTATTTACGGGACAAGGCTCTCAATATTTCGGAATGGGAAAAGAGCTTTACGAAACTTCGCCTACGTTTAAAAAATATGTAGACGAATGCGAAAGCATTGTGAATGGAATGATTGGTCAATCCGTTACGGGAATAATTTTCAACGATTTTGCGAAGGCTGAATTAATCAACGAAACAAGATTTACACAGATTGCCTTGTTCGTAATTGAATATGCACTCGCAAAATTATGGATTTCATGGGGTATTACGCCCGATTATTTAATAGGGCATAGCGTTGGGGAAGTTGTCGCAGCCGTTATTTCCGAAGCCATGACCCTGGAAGACGGATTGAAATTTATAGAAGCGCGCGGAAGATTGATGCAATCGTTACCTAAAACCGGAGCAATGGCAGCGGTGTTTTCCGACTTCGAAACGGTTAACGGTTTAATTAAAGATTTCGAACAAGAAATTTCCATAGCAGCGGTTAACGGTCCGAATAATATAGTTATCTCTGGTAAGACCGAAACAATTGATAAAGTTATTGATATATTTAATTCTAAAAATATAATTTCAAAGAAACTTGTTGTATCCCATGCTTTCCATTCTCCGCTTATGGAACCTATTTTAGATGAATTTGAACAAATAATAAAGGAAATAAATTTCGAAAAGTCAAAGATTCCCATTGTTTCTAATCTTAACGGAAAAATAATTTCCGGTGAAGGAATTTTCTCTGCCCGTTATTGGAAAGATCATATTCGAAATGCCGTTTTATTTGAACCGGGAATGCAAGTACTGAAGGAGTTGAACTGCAACGTGTTTATTGAAATCGGACCAAACCCGGTTTTGACGGGAATGGCTAAGAGATTTATAGATACGGAAGATGCACTTTGGCTCTCATCGCTTAGGAAGAACATTCCGGCTTGGCAAGAGTTATTAAACAGTTTGGGAATGCTTTACAATTCGGGATATGAAATTAATTGGTCGTTGTTCGACAGTGATTACAAAAGAAATTTTGTCCGTGTTCCTACTTATGCATTTTTGAAAGAACGTTATTGGTTTGATGATCTTGAGAAAAAGATAGATACGCCGAAAACTAAAAAGGCAGATATAATAGTTGAAGAGCCGCCTCAAACAGAATTCGACCAAAAAGAATTGATTGAAGAATTAAATTCTGGCGACGATGAAAAAAGGAAATCGGCGCTGGTAAATTATCTTAAAAATACTGTTGCACATGTTTTAAGATTGCAGCCCGAAAATGTTAATGTAAACCAATCGATTAATAATCTTGGTTTGGATTCGATTGTTGCCATGGAATTAAGAGCTAAGTTGCAAAATGCTTTAGGTGTGGAAATTCCGGTTTCGAAATTAATCGAAGGTCCAAGTTCGGTTGAGTTGGCTGAATATTTATCCGAAAAACTTTCTGCCGGTTCTGTTGGAAAATATCCGCCGGTAAAAATCAGCGAAACTTCAAGCGGAAAATTCCCTCTGTCATACGGACAAAAAGCAATGTGGTTCCAGCATCAAATGTCGCCGGACAGTATTTTTAATCCTGCTTATGCAGTTCGGGTTAAAACGGAAATCGATTTGGATTTATTGAAAAAGTCATTAATTGAAGTTGTGAAACGTCATCCGCAACTACGGGCAACTTTTTCGTATAAGAACGGCGAACCTGTACAATTAATACGAAACAATTACGAAATTTATTTCAAGACTGAAGAGCGCATAAATAAAACACCCGATGATATCAAAGATGAATTGAACCGGAATGCAAATCAAGTTTTCGATTTGGAAAACGGGCCGCTCTTTAAAGTTTACTTATATAAGTTAGGTGAGCAAGATTTTGTTCTGCAATTGGTAGCTCACCACATTGTTGTTGATATGTGGTCACAAGCAATAATTGTTTATGAAGTCGGGCAATTCTACAATTCCGGATTGGAAAACGCCGATCTACCGTTAAGCAAAATTAAATATACGGATTTTGTGGAATGGCAAAAAGAATTGATAGACGGAGAATACGGAGAAAAACTGCTGGATTATTGGAAGTCGGAATTGAGCGGTGAAATTCCGGTGCTTTCATTACCGTTGGATAAATCCCGTCCGCCGGTTCAGTCATTTGAAGGTAAAACGGAAACAATTATTCTCGATCGTGAATTATCTGCAAAAATCAAAGAACTAAGCAAAAAGTTAAACACAACTGATTTTGTTGTTCTGCTTTCCGCTTTTAATATTTTGCTTAATAAATATTCCGGACAAAATGATATAATTGTAGGAACGCCGACAACCGGCAGAACAATTCCCGAATTGGAAAACATTGTAGGTTATTTTGTAAACCCCGTTCCCGTAAGAAGCAAAATTGACGGGCTGAAATCCTTTACTGATTTTGTAAACGAAACCCGCGAAAAAGTTATTAACGCGATAGCGCATCAAGATTATCCGGTCAATTTATTGGTTGATAAACTTAAAATTCGCCGTGATCCAAGCCGTTCTCCTTTGTTCCAAGTTATGTTCATTTATCAACAGGCTCATCTCTTGGCTGAGGAAGGGCTTTCCGGTTTTGCAATCGGAAAAGACGGAATGACAATGAACTTGGGCGGTTTGCCGGTTGAATCAATAACCGTTGACGACATGAAGTCACCTTTCGATATTTCATTGATGATGGCGGAAACAGCCGATGGGTTCGGTGCATCAATAACTTATAACGTCAAGTTGTTCGAAAATTCAACGGTGAACAGAATGCTAAAGCATTTTGTGAGAATATTTCAAAATATTGTTGAAACACCGGATATTAAAATTAAAAATATTGATATTCTTACGGACCAAGAAAAGCATATTATTCTAAATGAATGGAACAACAAAAAGGAAAAATTATCGAAATATACTAATGTTGTAGAATGGTTTAATAAACAAGCTGAATATTCGAATGATAAAACAGCGGTTACTTTTAATTCTAAAACATTGACATACAAAGAATTAAATGAAAAAGTTAATCGTCTCGCAAATTATTTATTGGAAGCGGGAATCGGACGGGATGAAATAATCGGAATATGTTTGAACAGATCGATTGAGCAAATAATTTCACTGCTTGCAATAATAAAAGCCGGTGCGGCATATCTTCCAATAGATTGCGAATATCCGGTTGAAAGAATCAAATACATAATTAATGATTCCGGAATCAGATATTTAATAACCGACAGCAAATTATGTGAAAAGATTCCTTCTAACGGGACTAATAAAATTCTATTAGACCAAATACAAGAAACAATAGAAAACTATTCGGTTGAAAATCCGGGCAGAACCATACATGCGGAGAATTTGGCTTATGTAATTTATACTTCGGGTTCTACGGGTAAACCCAAAGGGGTTCAATTAACTCATTTATCGCTTTGTAATTCTGCAAAAGAAATGATTGAGAAATTTAAAATCAAAGAAGAAAGCAGAATACTTCAATTTGCATCGTTTAGTTTTGACGCTTCCGTTTCGGAAATTTTTACCGCGCTCTTAAGTGGTGCGGAATTACATTTGACGGGCTCTGAAGAAATTATCTCTGGCATTGCACTTGTTAATAAATTGCGAAATGAAAAAATAACTAATTGTACTTTACCGCCATCTGTTTTGAAAGTCTTACCGGCAGATGATTTAAATGATTTGAAAGTCTTGATTTCCGCAGGTGAACTTTGTACAACCGACATACCGAAAAAATGGGGTAACAACCGGACATTCATTAATGCTTACGGACCTACCGAAGCTACGGTATGTACAACCACATACGAAGTTAAAAGTCATACATTTGAAACGTCGTTGCCAATAGGGAAACCGTTGAATAATGTGAATGTTTACATCCTTGATAAGAATTTACAATTATGTCCTGTCGGTGTGCCCGGTGAAATTTATATAAGCGGGATTACATTGGCAAGGGGGTATGGAAACAAACCCGACTTGACCGCGGAAAAATTTATTCCCGATCCTTTCTCGAATGAGAAGGGAAGAAGAATGTACGCCACGGGTGATTTAGGTAAATATAATTCTGTCGGCGATATTGAATTTCTGGGCAGAATCGATAATCAAGTTAAATTCAGAGGCTTTAGAATCGAACTTGGCGAGATAGAGGAAAAAATTACTTCGCATCCGCTTATTGCACAAGCTTATGTAATTGCAACCAACGGTTCTTCGGAAAGTCAAAGATTAGTGGCATATTATATAAGAAATAAACAAGCTAACGGCGATGAAATTAACTTAAAAAACTTTTTGAGAGATTTTCTTCCCGAATATATGATACCCGGTTTCTTCATTGAATTACATGAGTTTCCGTTAACGCCTAACGGTAAAGTTGATAAAAATGCCTTACCGAAACCTTCGGTTGATTCTGCTACTAAACAATTTGTTAAACCGGCTAACGAAACGGAACAAAGAGTTGCGGAAATCTGGCAAGAGATTTTGGGTGTCGAGAAAATCGGTAGCACGGATAACTTTTTTGAATTGGGCGGACATTCGTTAAATGTAATTCAAGTTCAAAATAAAGTGAAAGAGATTTTCGATAAAGAATTATCGGTAGTTGATTTATTCAAATACCCGACTGTATCATCATTTGCAAATTATTTAACTAACGGCGATACATCATTGGAAGAAAAAGATAAAAAAATCGACAGAGCCAATAAGCAAAAGATGAATTTGGCGCTTCAACGGGAAAGAATGAAAATGAGAGGCAAGACAAAATGAGTAACAGAGAAATAATCGATAAATACGATGGGTTTGAAATTGCGATAATAGGAATGGCGGGGAAATTTCCGGGTGCTAAAAACGTAAAAGAGTTTTGGGAAAATTTGGTCCAAGGTAAAGAAACTATTTCTTTTTTTGACGACGAAGAATTATCGGAAAGCGGAATCGATGAAGAACTTTTGAACAATCCGGATTACGTTAAAGCAAAAGGTGTTGTAGAAGACGCCGACAAATTCGATGCATCGTTTTTCGGCTTTTACCCGCGTGAAGCGGAAATATTGGACCCGCAACACAGATTGTTTCTTGAAACATCTTGGAATGCACTGGAAGATGCCGGTTATGTTCCAGATAAATATAAAGGGTTGATCGGGATGTTCGGCGGTGTCGGAATGAATACGTATTTGTTATCGTTCATTCAAGCCAACGAAGGTTTTGTAAGCTCTTCAGAAGGTTATCAGCTTTCAATAGCGAACGATAAAGATTTTTTAACTACCCGGATTTCCTATAAATTGAATTTACGCGGACCCAGCATGGATGTCCAAACGGCATGCTCTACTTCCTTGGTTGCTACGCACATTGCATGCATGAACTTGCTAAACTATCAATGCGATATGGCTCTTGCCGGCGGAGTAACCATTTCATTCCCGGAAAAATCCGGTTACCTTTATCAAGAAGGAATGATTTTATCGCCGGACGGACACTGCAAACCTTTCGACGAGAAAGCCAACGGAACCGTTGCCAGCAATGGTGTTGGGGTTGTGGTGCTTAAAAGATTGGCAGATGCAATTGAAGACGGTGATCACATTTACGCAATTATAAAAGGCTCGGCGTACAATAACGATGGAGGTTTGCGCGTAGGATATACCGCACCGGGTGTTAACGGACAGATTGAGGTTATAAACTCTGCTCTTGCTGTTGCTAACGTTCATCCCGAAACTATTTCGTATATAGAAACACACGGAACAGGCACCGAACTTGGCGATCCGATTGAAATCGAAGCTTTAACTCAAGCTTATAGGGAATACACCGGTAAAAAATCCTATTGCGCAATCGGTTCGGTTAAATCTAATATTGGGCATTTGGATACGGCTGCGGGAGTTACAGGTTTGATAAAAACCGCTTTGTGCCTTAAGAATAAAACATTGGTGCCGTCGATCAATTTTAATAATCCGAATCCAAAAATAGATTTTGCCAACAGTCCGTTTTACGTTAATACGGAATTGAGAAAATGGGAAGGCGATAAAGAGCCATTGCGTGCAGCGGTAAGTTCTTTCGGTATCGGCGGAACGAACGCCCATGTAATACTTGAAGAAGCTCCGCAATTAAAATCTTCAGAAAGTTCAAAACCGTTTAAGCTGCTTACTGTTTCGGGTAAAACCGCAGGTGCCTTGGAACGAAATACAAAACAGTTGGGCGAATTTCTTAAAGACAATAAGAGTGATAATCTTGCCGATATAGCGTATACGTTACAGACGGGAAGGAAACATTTTGAATACCGGAATATTTTGGTAACCGATAGTTTAAGCGGAGCGGCGGATGATTTGATTAATTTAAATTATAAAAAAATTCTTTCTTCAAAATTATCAAATCCCGATTCTAAACCGGAATACGTTTTCATGTTTAGCGGTCAAGGTTCTCAATACATAAATATGGGAAAAGATATTTACGAAAACGAACCTGTGTTTAAAAAGTATGTTGATGAATGTGCCGGAATTCTTGAACCGATTATCAATTTGGATTTAAGGAAGATTTTATTTCCTTCAAATGAATATGCAGATATAGCCCGCGAAAGGATTAATCAAACAGAAATAACTCAAGTTGCGCTTTTTACTGTTGAATACGCATTGGCTCAACTATACATTTCATTAGGCATTGTCCCGTCGGTAATGATTGGGCACAGTATCGGGGAATACGTTGCGGCTTGTATTTCCGGAGTAATGAACTTAAAAGATGCACTGAAAATTGTAGCTTTGCGCGGTAAGTTGATGCAATCTCTTCCCGCCGGTGCAATGTTAAGCGTAAATGCCGGTGAAGATACGGTTAGAAATTTAATAGATGATGAAATATCGATTGCTGCATTGAACGCAACGAATCTTACAGCTGTTTCCGGAACCTTCGAAGCTATCGAACAATTTGAGAAAGTATTGGAAGAGAAGGGAATAAGATTTACAAAATTAAAAACTTCGCATGCGTTTCATTCGAAGATGATGGAACCGATACTTGATGAATTTACAAATGCCGTTGCTCAAACCGGATTGTCCGCTCCGCAAATTCCATACTACTCAAATGTTAGCGGAAGGATTATCCAAGAATATGAAGCAACCGATCTTTCATACTATTCCAAGCATTTGAGATATACAGTGAGATTTTCGGATGGTATAAATGAATTATTGCAAAACCCGGATTATGTTTTGCTGGAAGTTGGTCCCGGAACGGTTCTTACAACTTTGGTTAAAAATAATACTGCAGCCGGTACGAAAGTAAAAGTTGTTTCGAGTATGCGGCATCCGAAAGAAAATCTTAACGATGAAGCTGTATTTCTTTCTGCGCTTGGGCAATTGTGGTTGTATGGCGCCGAGATTAATTGGAAGGAGTTCTACAAAGACGAATACCGCTTGAAAGTTTCGTTACCGACATATTCTTATGACAAAAAACGATATTGGCTTAATATCAAAAAGAAAACCGACAGACGAATTAATAAAAAATCCGGTAACGAATTTGATTGGGTTTATGCGCCGGTTTGGAAACAAGTTACTTATTTACCCGGGAAATTGTCAGAAGTTAAATCATGTTTGATTTTAACAATGTCGGGAAATTCGAATTTAATCGATTTCGATTCTTTTGGCGTAAACAATAACTTAAATATCGAACATATTAATATTAAAGAAAACAAAGAAATTAATCTTAATGGTAAAGATTACGATAAAATCTTATTCATTGTAGATAATGAAATTAATGTAACGGATGCGAACCTGGAAATTTTATATAAGGAATTGAACGGCTTCATCGATTTTCTCCGGAAAGTATCAAAGAATGAAAAATCCGGAATTAATATCGGAGTAATAACCCGTGACCTGTTTGAAGTATTAGGTAATGAAAAGCCGAATTTAAGCGGTTCGTTGGTTTCCGGTGTAATTAAATCAGTTAATCAAGAATTTAGAAATATAAGTTGTTATCATTATGATTTGGATGTTATAAATAATAAAAATGTAGAGATAATTCTAAACACCGCTGTCGAGCAGGGTAAAACATTTGCCATAAGAAATAAACGGTTATGGACACTTGAGAATCAAATGCTCAACGATTTGGAGAAAGTCGACGGTAATAAAGTTATAAAGAAAAACGGGACTTATTTAATCATAGGTGGATTAGGGAAAATCGGTTTGGAAATTGCACGGCATTTAAGTGAAAATTATGATGCTAATATCGTTCTGACTACACGAAAGAATTTAGACGGAACAAATAATATAGATGAAATCATAAAATCGAATGGAAATATTGATGCGGATAAAATTGAATTATTGAAAAAACTTAATCAGCCGGGTAAAAGCATAGTAATTAAAAAATGCAATGTTGAAAATGCAGGCGAACTCAAAGAAACATTGAATTATGTCGAAGAAAAATTCGGAAGTATCAACGGCATTTTTCACTCTGCGGGTTTAACAGGCGAAAAAGCATTTACATTAATCAATGATATTAACGATGAAAAAATCAAAGAAAATCTTTCCGCAAAAGTAGACGGGTTGTTAAACATTTATGCCGAGACGGTAAACAGAGACATAGATTTTATTGCTTTACAATCTTCCATCAGTGTTGAGCTCGGCGGTATCGGACTTTCGTTATATACTGCCGCAAACAATTTTATGGATATTTTTATCGATAACATCGAAACGAAAACCAAATGGATAAGTATAGATTGGGATACATGGAAATTCAACGGCAATGAAATCATGGACAAAACCGGTTTATCAAAATATTCTGTTGTTCCAGGCAAAGCGGTGAAGTTACTTGACAGAATAATAAACACAGATTATTCAGGAAGAGTAATAATCTCTACCGGAGATTTGAATTACAGAATTGAAGAATCTTTTGCCGGTGCCGGTGAAGCGGCAGAAAAATCGGATGAACCGGAAGTATTGCATGAGCGACCCAATATTCAAACTCCGTATAAAGAACCGGAAACGGAATTGGAAAAAGAAATTCTGGTAGTTTGGCAAAAACTTTTGGGAATAGAAAAAATCGGTTTATACGATAACTTTTTCGATTTGGGAGGTAATTCTTTGACAGGCACACAACTGGTTTCCGAATTACGTGAAAAATTCAAAGTCGAGTTACCACTGCAATTATTGTTCGATGACCCGACAATTTCCGGTGTAGCGGAAATAATCGAAAAAGAAAAAACCAAATCGGAAGAAACACTTAATATTTTGGACGATGTTATATCGCAAGTTGAAAATTTATCAGAAGAAGAAATTCAGAAATTATTGAATAATAAATCCGGTAATGATAAATAACCATGAATGAATTAGTAAAAAATTATTCGAAATTATCCGTGGAAAAGCAGAAAGCTGTTAGAGCTTTACTGAAACAAAAAGGTGTAGATATTGACGACTTGATAATCTTACCAAGAAATACGGATGAAAAAATCTTACCGGTTTCTTTCGCTCAACAGAGATTATGGTTTCTCGAACAGTTCGAACCGGGCAGTCCTTTATACGTTATCCCGATGGGCGTAAAAGTTAAAGGGAACTTGAATCCGGATGCGCTCGAAACGTCAGTAAATAAAATTATCGAAAGGCATGAAGTATTAAGAACAACTTTCCTTTCGGAAAACGGTGAAGTTAAACAAAATATACATGAAAAATTAAATATAAAAAGTAATTATATCGAAATTCAAATTAACAATGAGCAAGAATTAAAAAATATTATCATTGAAGAAAGCACAAAACCGTTTGATTTGGTAAACGGTCCTTTGTTACGCTTGACAATTATCAAAACCGGTGACGATGAATTTATTGTTTTATTGCCGATGCATCACATCGTTTCGGATAATTGGTCTACCGGAATTTTTGTAAAAGAGTTGATTGATAACTATCAAAATTTTGTTTCCGGTAAGGTTAAATCTCAACCGGATTTAACAATTCAATATGCGGAC
Organism: Melioribacteraceae bacterium; assembly: GCA_027030245.1. GTDB lineage: Bacteria > Bacteroidota > Ignavibacteria > Ignavibacteriales > Melioribacteraceae > BMS3ABIN04. The sequence continues at coordinate 365,158 of JALVFE010000021.1, read as the reverse complement.
TTTGCGATTTGGCAGAAAAACAGACTTGAGAGCGGCGCTTTTGATAAGCAAATTGATTATTGGTTAAATCAATTAAAAAACTGTAATACGGTTCTGGATATTATTACGGATAAACCGCGACCGCAAACCCAAACTTTTAACGGTTCTTTCGAACTTTTTGAAATTGATGAAAATCTTTATGCTTCGCTTGTGAATCTTGCTAAGAAAAATGATGTAACTCTTTTTATGGTTCTCATTGCCGCATTTTATGTTTTGCTTTACCGGTATACGAATCAAGAAGATATTAATATCGGAACGCCGATTGCCAACAGAAACAGAGCGGAGATTGAAAACTTAATTGGATTTTTTATCAATACGTTAGTATTGCGTTCGCAGATTGACGGAAACGAAACGGTGAAAAATTACTTGCAACAAATTAAGAAAATTGCCCTTGAAGCATACGAAAATCAAGATATACCGTTTGAAACAATTGTCGAAAAACTCAATATCGAAAGGGATATCAGCAGAACAGCTCTGTTCCAAGCCATGTTTGTATTGAATAATGCGCCGGTTGCAAAGCTGGAATTGGAAAACGTGATATTTGAGCCTTTGGAAATTGATACCGGTACAACAAAATTTGATTTGGTTATGTCCATTACGGAAACAGACAACAAGCTTAAAGGTAAATTTGAATACAATACCGATTTATTCGAATCGTTCACAATCAAACAATTAATTAGAGTCTATAAAAATATTCTGCGAAGTTTTACGGAAGATAGTGACGCAACAATCGATAGTATTCCGTTGTTGAGAGAAGACGAAGTGTTAGAACACGGTTCGATTACTTTGAATGAAAGTTTGGAAATTGAGCAGTCATCGATACCGGCATTATTTAGAGAAGCTGCCGGTGAAAATATAGATAAGACGGCAATTACTTGCGGAAATGAAAGTATAACTTTTGGAAAACTGGAAGAATCTTCTGATGCGCTCGCCAGGTTATTACTTAAGCAAAACATTAAAAAAGGCGAAACCGTTGGTGTTTACTTAAACCGGTCGATCGATTACATCGCGGCATTTATTGGAATATTAAAAGCCGGCGGAGTTTATTTGCCTTTGGATGTTGAATATCCGGACGAAAGATTGGACTACATCTTAAAAGATTCGGAAACCAAAGTTGTTTTAACTTCGGATGACTATAGCGGAAAATTACCGGAACACATTACGAAAATTAATGTGAACTCTATTGGCGGGAACCAAGTTACAAGCAACGGAACACAATTCCCAGAAATAAAACCGGAAGATGCGGCGTATATGATTTACACTTCCGGGTCGACCGGAAAACCTAAAGGAACGGTAATAAATCACGGAAGTTTCGTTAAACATTATTTTTCCGTAAAAGAAAACTTCGGAACAACAAAGAACGATGTGGTTCTGCAATTTGCGGCATTTGTTTTTGATGCGTCAATAGAACAGATTTTGGTTCCCTTGCTAACCGGCGCACAAGTAATTTTGCGCGATGATAAACTTTGGACGCCAAAAGAATTCACCGAACAGATAAAGCAACATAAAATTACGGTAGTTAACCCGCCGACAGTTGTTTGGGAAGAACTTACAAAATTCTGGTACGAGCATCCCGATTCTGCGCCGGACGATTTAGTAAGATTGTTCATCGCCGGTGGTGATGAAATGAAAAGCGATTTTGTGAGTAAGTGGAATGATTCCAAAATGAAAAATGTCAGGTTACTAAATGCTTACGGTCCGACTGAAACCGTTATCACTGCATCCACATATTTAGTGAAACAAAGCGATTCGAATAAATACAGAATTCCTATTGGTAAACCACTGCTAGGAAGAAGCTTTTATGTATTGGATAAAAACGGAAATATTTTGCCGAAAGGCTTTCCGGGAGAATTATGTATAAGCGGTATTATAGCCGACGGTTATTACAGAAGACGTGAACTGACCGAAGAAAAATTTGTTTATAAGAATTTGGCAGATGGAACTAATGTCCGTTATTACAAAACGGGAGACATGGCAAGAATTAGGGAAGAAGGTGATTATGAATTTTTAGGAAGGATCGATTCACAAGTAAAAATAAGGGGATTCAGAATAGAGCTTGGTGAAATCGAGCAAACATTACGTGAAATAGATTCAATTAAAGATGCTTTGGTTATTGCTGCCGGTGATTCCAATAATAAATTTTTGGCTGCATATATTTTATCTGATGAGAATATTGACGAAGCGGAAATAATTGATTATCTCTCAACAAAACTACCGGCTTACATGGTTCCGGCTGTGATTATGCAGTTGGATGAATTCCCGAAATTACCTTCCGGAAAGATTGATAAAAATTCCTTACCTGAAATTGAAAACATCCGGAGAAAAATTAAGACGGAATTTGTGATGCCGCGCACACCCATGGAAGAAGCGATCACTAAAATTGTAACTGAGATATTGGGTGTGGAAAAAGTAGGTGTGTTTGATAACTTTTTTGAGCTTGGAGGTCATTCCATGCTCGCAATGCACGTAATTTCCAAAATTAACGAGGAATTTAACGTGGAGATTTCCATTAAATCTTTATTTGAAAATCCAACGGTTGATGGAATTGCGAAGGCTGTTTTGGAAGCTCAATTGTTGGATGAAGAGGATGATGAATTGGAAGCATTGTTAAATGAAATAACCGGCATATCCCCAGAAGAATTAGGGCAAGATTCTGATAAAACAAATAATTAAAATTAATTGCAACTGAAGAAGAAATGAAAAAAGACATTCAAAAAAAATTAGAACAACTTTCACCCGAACAACGTGCGATATTGGAAAAAAAATTGATGGAAAAATCTGCTCAGAAGCAGAAAATACTATCAATACCGCAAAGGGAAAACACAGATGAATATCCGATGTCTTTTGCCCAAGAGCGATTATGGTTTTTGCATCAGCTGAATCCTGAAAGTGCTTTTTATAATATGCCTGCAACGGTTAAAATTACCGGAAAGTTCGATCCTTTATTATTGGAAGAAAGCATAAACAAGGTTATCGAAAGGCATGAAATTTTAAGAACCGTTTATGATTTTGAAACCACACCTAAACAACAAGTCTTGGTTGATGTTAAACTATCTATAAACAATATTAAAATTGAAGATATAGCGGGTGAAAACGAAGAAGATAAAATCGAAAAATTTACGTTAGCAGAAGGTTCAAAACCATTTGATTTGTCAAATGAAATCCCTGTGCGTGCTTCTGTTATTACTCTAAATCCTGAGAAGCATATTTTGATTGTTACTTTCCATCATATTGCAGCGGATGGTTGGTCGCTTGCTGTTTTTATGAATGAAGTTATTTCCGTTTACAAAACTTTGGAGAGTAAAGAAGAAATAAATCTGCCGCAAATGAAAATTCAATATGCAGATTTTGCCCAATGGCAAAAAGAGAACTTCGAGAAAGGAAAATTTTCGGAACAGTTAAAATTTTGGAAAAAACAATTAAAAAATATTAATTCTAAATTAAATTTACCAATAGATAAACCGTATACTGAGAAACAAACTTTCAACGGTTTACACAAAACTTTTTTAATAGAAAAAGAACTTTCGAACAAAATTAAAGATTTTGTAAAAGAGAGAAAAACCACATTGTTTGTAGTTTTACTCTCAGCATTCAAATCATTGCTTTTCAGATATACTAATCAAGAAGATCTGACGGTCGGTGTACCTATTGCGTACAGGGATAAACCCGAATTACAAAACTTAATCGGATTTTTTATCAATACGTTAGTGTTTAGAACTAATTTTTCCGATGATCCAAATTTCAATGATCTTGTTAAGCAAGTTCATAGTTTTTCGATAGAGGCATTTGCAAATAAAGATGTACCTTTTGAGAAAGTTGTCGAATCGTTAAAGGTTAAAAGGTCTCAAGAAAGTTCTCCGCTTTTTCAAACACTGTTTGTAATGCAAAATATACCTAAAAAAGAAATTGTTACCGAGAGCTTGAAATTCGAATTCGGTGAAGTGGAAACAAAGAATGTTAAATTCGATATAACTTTATCAATCGAAGAATCACCCGATGGATTCACGGGATTGCTTGGCTACAATACGGATTTGTTTTTTGAAGAGACAATTGATGATTTTATCAAAAGGTATAAAATCATTTTAAAAAATGCTGTTGAAAATCCCACTGTTCCCATTTCCGAATTGAAATTGTTAGATGCTGAGGAGGAAAGGAAATACATAAATGAGATTATTTCACCGGAAATCGAAACTGACGGTAATTTGACCTTGCAAGAAATGTTCGAGAAAACAGTTTCGCTATATCCTGATAAAACGGCATTAGAATATGTTGAATATTCTGAAGACGGGGAATTTGAAAAGCATAGTTTAACTTATATTGAACTAAATACCGAAGCTAACAAACTTGCACATTATCTAATTGATAACGGAATAACAGCAGAATCGATAGTCGCAATTAGTTTTAACAAATCACCCGAAATGATTATTGCAATTCTCGGTGTGTTGAAAAGTGGCGCTGCTTATTTACCAGTTGATCCTAACTATCCGGGGAAAAGAAAGCTTTATATGTTGGAAGATTCCGGTGCGGAACTTTTACTTGTTTCAAATGATACTCAAGACGGGTATGCTGAATACAGTGGAAACATTGTGAATATTAGTAAAATATTATCGGGTGATTCTAAGGCATTAAATGAAAAAAATCCCGGAATAAAAATTTTTAACGAGAACCTTGCTTATATAATTTACACTTCCGGTTCTACCGGTAATCCTAAAGGTGTGGCTGTTTCTCATAAATCGGTGGTAAACTATATTTTGAATACATATAATGAATACGGCTTTAGTAAGAGTGACCGGTTTTTACAATTTGCTTCCATTAGTTTCGATGCGGCTGCCGAAGAAATTTTTCATGCATTTAATATTGGGGCAACGTTAATACTCCGTCCCGAAGCAGTTATCAGTTCGCCTAAATTATTTTTTGATTTTGTTAGGGAATTAAATATTTCGGTACTTGATTTACCGACAGCTTATTGGCACCAATTGGTTCCGGAGATAGTAAGTGGGGAAACATCCCTTCCCGCATCCTTACGCATTGTTATAATCGGCGGCGAAAAAGCCGATGCAATAAAGACCGCTCAATGGTTAAAGGTTATCGGGGGAAAGGTGCGGTTAATAAATACATATGGTCCAACGGAAACAACAATCGTTTCATTGTTCCACTTACTAAATAATACGGATATTGAATGTGCGAAATTCAAAGAAATTCCAATTGGAAAACCGGTAAAGGGTTTGAACGCTTTTATTCTGGATAAAGCCCTAAATCCTGTCCCATATAAATTTCCGGGAGAACTTTGTATAAGCGGGACCGGATTGGCAAGAGGTTACCTTAATAAACCGGATATTACGGCTAAAGTTTTTTTACCTGATAAATTCAGCAATAAACATGGTGGAAGAATTTACAGAACCGGCGACCGTGTTAGAATGCAAACAGACAAATCAATTGAATATATTGATAGAATTGATTCTCAAGTAAAAATTAGAGGATTCAGAATAGAGTTAAGCGAAATAAAGAATATCTTAACTCAACATAAAGGAATTGAAGATGCGATAGTTCTTCCAAAGAAAAACAATGACGGGCAAAATTCACTGGTGGCATTTTATATAAAATCAAGAGATGTAAAATTAAATGGTTCAAATTTAAGGGAATACTTGGCGAATAAATTACCCGGTTATATGATTCCCTCAAAGTTTATTGAATTGGTTGAATTTCCGTTAACCCAACATGGAAAAATCGATAAAGTCGAATTGCTTGCGATATCCGATAAATCCAGCGAAGACAAGAAGGCACACAAAAAACCGGCGAATCATCTCGAGGAAGTTCTTTTGCAAATGTGGAAAGAGGTTTTGGAAACTAATGAAATCGGAACCGATTGCAATTTTTTTGAATATGGGGGCGATTCGCTTAAAGCAGCTGTTTTTATTAATACCTTACAAAAGAAACTGGGTAAAGTGGTTTGGGTGGTATCTTTATTCGATAACCAAACGATAGAAGAATATGCTCAGTATCTCGTAGCAAATTATTTTGAATCCTTACCAAAATTACTTGGAGAAAATTCCGAATTTATTAAAACGATATCTGTACGAAAAAGCGGTAACCGTAAAGCATCGATCGGTGAGGAAAAGATTAGATTGATGCGGGAAAAAATAAAAGCTAAATCTTATTTAAAACAGGATGCCCGGATTTTACCGAAGAAAAAAGGGAGCAAAGCCGTATTTATTTTATCGGCACCCCGCTCGGGTTCCACGCTCTTACGCGTAATGTTAGCCGGTCATCAGAAATTATTTGCACCGCCGGAATTGGCTCTTCTCTTATTTGAAAATTTAAAAGATAGAAAACGTGCATTTGCCGGAAGAGATAAAGGATGGTCGGAAGGTCTTACGCGCGGTATTATGCAAATTTATAACTGTGATTATTTAAAGGCTGAAGAGATTATCGGTGAATTTGAAAAAAGCGGAATGTCGATACAAGAATTGTACTATAAACTCGATGAAATGATTGGAGATAAAATTTTAGTTGACAAAACCACAACTTACGCTACAAACCTTGAGGTTCTTAAAAGGGCAGAGTTATATTTCGACGAAGTGAAATACATTCACATAACCCGTCATCCTTCGGCGATGATTCAATCTTATTTGAATAGTAAACTTAATGAAGTATTCAGTGTCGACAACAGTTTTTCCGAGCGGGAAAATGCCGAACTGTTTTGGATTATTAATAATCAAAATATTTTGGAATTCTTCAAAGATATTCCAGAAGAGAGAAGATATACACTTAAATTTGAAAATTTAGTCGTAAATCCAAAACAATGTATGAAAAACATTTCCGGATTTCTTGGTATTCAGTTCCAAGAAAATATGATTTATCCATACGCAGATAAAAAGTTAAGAATGACCGATGGTATTCATCCAGAATCACACATGGTTGGCGACCCGAAATTTCATGAACATAAACAAATTGAAGCGAACATTGCTTATAAATGGCAGAAGTTGCCCGAAAATGATTATTTGAGCAATGAAGCAGTTAAATTAGCTGAAAGTTTAAAATATTATATATCAAACAAAGATTTGCTAGAGGATACTTCTCACTTAATAAATAAAAATATCGAGTTAAAATTTGAAAAATATTTAATACAAAAATGGGAGGAAATCCTTGGTGTAAAAAGTATCTCTGCGGGTGATGACTTTTTCGAGTTGGGAGGTAATGAAAAAAAAGCTCAACAATTTATTGATTTACTGAATAAAGAATTTAATTTACACATTCCAAGCAAAGCATTGAATTTCGCACCTACCATATTAAAATTTATAACTTATGCGTATGAATATTTCCCCGAAAAAGTAAGAGCTTATTTTGACCATGTAACAAATCAGAATTTAATAGACAAAAAATTTCAATTTAGCACAAAAAAAATAACAGACAACGATATTAACGAATTTGAAAAAATTATTATGCCGGTTCCGGTGACGAAACAACAAAATAAATTGCCCCAAGCAATTTTTATTCTGTCACCGCCGCGTTCCGGTTCCACTCTGTTACGGGTTATGATGGCGGGAAATGAAAATCTTTTTGCCCCACCGGAATTGGATTTACTTTCTTATACAGACTTGCGCGAAAGGAAAGAAGCTCTTTCTGGTAATTATTCTTTGTGGTTGGAATCATTGATTAGAGTGGTTATGGAGCTTAAGAATTGTTCGGCAGAAGAAGCGGAAGAAATTATCAATCGATTCGAATCTCAGAACCTTGGTGTCAAAGAATTTTATGAAATAATCCAAAATTGGTTGGGCGAGAGAAAATTAGTGGATAAAACTCCGTCTTATTCATTGGACATTAATATTTTAAATAGAATGGAAAATTGGTTTACAGATGCAAAGTACATTCATCTTGTTCGAAATCCGTACGCGTCTGTTTATTCTTTTTTAGAAGCCAATCTTGATCAAAACTTTTTCCGTTATGCGCATAACTTTGGGAGAAGGGAACTAGCGGAAATGATTTGGACCGTATCCCACAAGAACATTTTAAATTTCTTAAAGAATATTCCTGGCAAAAGACAATTTTTGGTGAAATTTGAAGACCTGGTTTTAAATCCTGATATCCAAATGAGAAAAATTTGTGAATTTCTAGAGATTGAATATAACGAAGAAATGATTAAACCTTATCATGGGAACAAAATGACTGAGCCTGTAAAAGAAACATCTCAAATGGTCGGTGATTTTAAATTCTATTTACACAATAATATTAATCCAAAGGTAATTGACAGATGGAAAAAATATCATAAAAATGATTTTTTAAATGACAAAGCTGTTGATATTAGTAAATATTTCGGGTATGGCGAAGAAGATCTGCACGTAAAAGAAAATTTACTGGAAATACAAGAAATTAATGATCATCGTGAAATTTCGCTTTCTTTTGCTCAACAAAGATTATGGTTTTTAGAACAACTCAACCCCGGTCGTCCAACTTACAACATTCCCGGTACCGTTCGCATTAAGGGAAAATTACTGGATATTGATTTATTCTTGCAAAGTATAGATATTTTGGTAAAAAGACACCATTCGCTTAGAACTGTTTTCCCTTCGGCGGAAGGAAGACCAAAGCAAGTAGTGCTGGATAAATACGAAATAGATTTTAACTTTAAGAATTTAAATGACTTAGATAATAATATAAAAAATTCAATGACAAAAGAAATTATATTGAAAGAAGCCCTTAAGCCGTTTGATCTTGCCAAAGGTCCGCTTGTGAGATTCAGACTTATCCAAACACGTGACGAAGAATATTACTTTTTATCTTGCATGCACCACATTATTACTGACGGTTGGTCGATTCAAATTTTTGTGCGTGAATTAATTTCGGTTTATGATAATCTTTCAAAAGGTAAAGAGATTGATCTTGAACCGTTATCAATCCAATATACCGACTTTTCCGAATGGCAACGCGAATGGATGCAAAGCGATGCATATTTTAGACAGCTTGAGTATTGGAAAACAAAATTAGCCGGTGCTCCGTCTTTGCTTGAATTGCCAACCGATTTCCCAAGGAAACCGTTACAAACTCAAGAAGGAAGCAGATTACGGTTTGCAATTGATTATAATAGTTTTAACAAAATTAAGACGTTCGGTTCGGAAACCAAATCTACGCCGTTTGTAATTATGCTTACGGTATTTAAAATTCTGTTGAGCAAATACGCGAGAAACAATGATATTTTAGTGGGAACGCCGGTTGCCGGAAGAACAAGAAAAGAACTGGAAAATATAATCGGATTTTTTGTTAATACGTTGGTTTTAAGAACATTGATCGAACCCGATAAAACTGCTATTCAAATCATTGAAGAAATAAAAAGAAATACCTTCGAAGCTTTATCGAATCAAGAAATACCATTTGAAAAATTGGTTGATGAATTAAATGTTGAACGTTCATTGAGTCATTCGCCGTTGTTCCAAGTAATGTTTGTTTATAATCAATCCGTGCTACAAAAAATTGAAAGTGACGAATTTGTTGTGGAACCTGTGCCGGTAGATTTGAAGACTGCTAAATTTGATATAACTTTTGTATTAACCGAATTTGAAAACAGAATTCAATGCGATTTCGAATATAACACAAGTCTCTTTAATGAAGATACAATCGAACGTATGATTGAACATTTCAAAAATTTATTAAATCTGTTGCTTGATAATCCACGACTAAAGGTTTCGGAAATAGAGCTTGTGTCAAATTATGAAAAGCAAAAATTATTAAATGAATGGAATAATACCGAAGTCGAATTTCCTAACAACAAGACAATCCATGAATTGTTTTCGGAGAAAGTTAAAGAAAATCCGGAGAGAATTGCCGTTGAATGGAACGGGAATAAAATTACTTACGGTGAATTGGATAAATACTCGAACGCCGTTGCAAATTATCTGATAAGCAAAAATATCGGTCATGATGATATTGTCGGCGTATATATGTATCCATCGACAGATACAATTGCGGTGCTTATGGGAATATTAAAAAGCGGTGCCGCGTATCTTCCGCTCGATCCCGAATATCCGGAGAAACGGATTTCTTATATGCTGGATGACAGTAAAGTAAAAGTTGTTTTTGTCCAGAACGAACTTCAAAATAAAATCAGCAAAGAAGGGATTGAGCTGTTGACGGTTGATTTCAATAACGACAGTTCGGTATTTACTGATTTTACAAAGCCGGAATTGAAATTATATCCGGAAAATTTGGCTTACGTAATTTATACTTCGGGTTCTACCGGAAAACCTAAAGGTGTTATGCAAACCCATAAAGGTTTGATAAATCACGTACACGACTCAGACAGACGCAAACCGGTTAGGGAAAGTGTTTGTAGTTTATGGACAAGTTTAAATTTTGATGTATCGGTTTATGAGATATTTTACCCGTTAATTTTCGGAAACGAATTGCATATTGTTCCACAAGAAATACGGGCGATAAACGATCAGCTTTTTAGTTGGCTCGGTGAACATAAAGTGGTCAGCGGGTATTTACCCCCGTTTGTTTTGGATGAATATGACAAGTGGTTGGAAAATCATCGTGAAGATTCTTATTTGCAAAAACTGCTTGTCGGAGTTGAGCCGATTAAATTAAAGACGCTATCCGGAATATATGATAAGGTACCGGAAATATTAATCTTGAACGGTTATGGTCCGACTGAAACCACGATTTGCTCGACCATTTATGAAATAAAAGAAAAAATCTTCACTGATGAAATAACTCCGATCGGAAGGGCAATGTCTAACACTCGGATTTTTATACTTGATGAAAACATGAACCTGAGTCCGATTGGTGTTCCGGGAGAAGTTTATATTGAATCTATAGGTGAAGCGCGTGGTTATTTGAATAGACCCGATTTAACTGCCGAGAGGTTCATTCCGAATCCGTTTAGTAAAAACGGCGGAGAAAGACTTTATAAAACCGGCGATTTGGCGTTTTACAAACCGGATGGCAATATCAAATTTGTAGGACGCGTCGATAATCAGATTAAGTTTAAAGGGTTCAGAATTGAACTGGGTGAAATTGAAGAGAACATTAAGAAACATCCTTCCGTAAATGATGCAGCGGTTATAATACGCGAAGATAAACCCGGCATTAAAAAATTGGTCGGTTATTTTAGTGTTGTTAAAGATAAAAATACGGATGGAGCAGAATTACGTAATTTCTTAAGCGAGATTCTACCCGATTATATGATTCCTTCAGTTTTCGTTAAATTGGATGAATTACCGAAAACGCCTAACGGAAAAATCGACCGTAGAAACTTACCTGTTCCAACTGAAGATGATCTTGTGCTTTCCAGCGAATTCGTGGAAGCGGAAAGCAAAACGGAAAAAATATTGTTGGAAATTTGGAAAGAAGTATTGCAAGTCAATAAAATCGGAGTTCTTGATAACTTCTTCGAGCTCGGAGGCGATTCTATTTTAGGAATACAGGTAATTGCTAAAGCTAACGCGGCCGGATTGAAATTAAGTCCTAAAAATTTATTTGAGGCTCCAACAATTTTAGGATTGGCAAATTTAGCAAACAAAGCTAAGAAAGTAGTTGCCGAACAAGGATTAATTTCCGGTGAAGTTCCGTTAACTCCAATTCAACGATGGTTTTTTGAGCAAAACTTTAAAAATCCAAATCATTGGAATCAATCTATTTTGTTGGAAGTATCCGGGAAAATTAATACGGAGCTTTTCGCTAAAGCCGTAAAAGAAATTATGAAACATCATGATGTGTTAAGATTGAGATATGTAAAAGACACTAACGGATATCGGCAAATTTTCAGTGAGATGAATTCGCATGTGCCGTTTGTTGTTGAAGACCTTTCCGCGATTGAGAGCGGTAAAATATCCGCAATCATTACGGAAAAATCAAACGTTTACCAGAGTTCTTTAAATATTAAAAAAGGTCCATTGTTCAAAATAGTTTATTTCAAACTGAACGAAGAAGAAAATGATAGATTGTTGATAATTATTCACCATTTGGTAATTGATGGAGTTTCCTGGAGAATAATTCTGGAAGATTTGCAAACGGCTTACGAACTATTGAAAAGGGAATTGGAAGTAAAGTTACCTGAAAAAACAACTTCTTTTAAATATTGGTCTGAGAAATTAATAAAATCGGCGAACGATAATTTGTGGCTTGATGAACTTGAATTCTGGAAAAATTTAAGTAAAAACAAAGAGTATTATAAAATCCCGGCGGATTTTGAGAAAGGTCAAAATACCGAAGAAAGTAAAGAAAAAGTTGTAATAAATATTCCGGCGGAAAAAACGGAAATTGTATTGCAAGAAGTTACACGGAAATTAAACACAAATATGTTGGAATTATTGCTCAATGCTTTTGGTGAAGCATTATCCCGGTGGGATGGGAAGAGAAAACATATTATAGGATTAGAAGGACACGGTAGGGAAGATATTTTTGATGATGTCGATATTTCAAGAACGGTGGGCTGGTTTACTTCAACCTATCCCGTATTAATTGATTTGAAGGATGCTCCCGATGTTCTCGGATCATTAAAATATGTGAAAGAACAATTGAGAAATATTCCGCATAACGGTATGGGATTTGGAGTATTAAAATATCTCTCGAACAATCCGGAAGTCCGTGAAATAATGAATAATATTCCCGAACCGGAGATTATGTTTAATTACTTGGGAGTATTTAACCGTGAAGAAGAAGAGAAAAATAAATTCAAAAAAGCGGAAGAAAGTGCGGGAGATGAGAGAAATCCTCAAAATTTAAGACCAAACTTAATGGAAGTGACGGGGAATATAGCGGATGGAGAGCTTATTCTACATATTAATTATTCGAAAAATTATCATGAACCGGAGACTATTGAAAAATTAGCTAATTTATTTCAAGAAAATATCTTACAGATAATAGAATCGGTTAAATCGGGTGCCGAATTAGACATTTCGGCCGTTGATTTTGAAGATGCGGATATTACCGATGACGATCTGGACGATTTATTAATGGAGTTAGATAATTAATCGAATAAATTTTTCACAAAAAAAGCAGAAAAATGGCATCTAACAAAAAACAAAATATCGAAGCAATATATCAATTATCACCTATGCAGCAAGGAATGCTGTTCCATACAATTTATAATCCCGGATCCGAAGAATATTTTGAACAGCTGACGGCTACCTTCACCGGTGATATAGATACGGAAAAGTTAATATCTGCAATTCAAAAAGTTGTTGAAAACAATTCTATTCTCAGAACTTCGTTTGTTTATAAAAACGTATCCAAAATGCTTCAAGTTGTTCATAAAAAAGTGGATGTTCCTGTAGAAATACTTGATTGGACCGATAAATCCGAAACCGAAATTGAAAATAAATTTGCAGATTTATTGAAGGAAGACCGTAAAAAAGGGTTTAATCTTTCAAAGGCTCCGTTGATAAGAATCAAATTAATTAAAGTAGATAACGGTAAATATAAGTTTGTCTGGAGCCATCACCATTTGCTTCTCGACGGTTGGTCTTTACCGATTTTGTTAAAAGAAGTTTTTACATATTATGAATTAGCCGCGAAAGGAGCGACAACTGAGTTACCGAAAAAAAGACCGTATCACGATTACATTAAATGGTTGAAAACTAAAAATATAGATGAAGCAAAGAAATTCTGGCAAAATTATTTGGAAGGATTTTCCACTCCGACAAAATTAAATTATGATGTAACTCCGGAAGAAAAAGGCGAATATGTAAAAGAAAAGTTAGTTCTTCCCAAAGAGTTAAGTGAAAAAATAAATTCATTCGTAAAAGAAAAGAAGATAACCTTAAGTAGTTTCTTGCAAAGTGTTTGGGGAATATTAATATCCAAATACACAAATGAAGAAGATGTAATATTCGGAGCAACATTTTCCGGTAGGTCGCCCGAATTACCCGGTTCTGAAACAATGTTGGGATTATTCATCAACACTTTACCTATTAGGGCAAGGATAAATCCCGCTCAACCTTTGGAAGACTGGATTGTGGAATTTCACAGATCTCAAATTCCATTAAAAGACTACGAATGGTCGGCATTATACGAAATTCAAAACTTTGCCGGATTGTCGCAAAAACAAAATTTGTTCGATACGCTGTTCGTTTTTGAAAATTATCCGGTTAGTAGCGAGTTATCGTCGACAAAAATGAGTTTTGAAATAAGCGACGTCAAAACATTTGAAAAAACAAACTATCCGATTACTTTCGTTTCTTCTCCGAATAATCCGGTAATGCTTGAAATTGCTTACGATACATCCTTGTTTTTGCCCGGAACCATCCGCCGTATGTTAAAGCATGTTGAAGCAATAGCAAGGCAAATAGTTAATAATAAGAACTTAAAATATAAAGATATTAAGAATGTAACGGAAGAAGAGCGCAAAGTGTTTAGTTCCGTTCAAGGTTTGAAGATTGATCTGGATTATTCGACAAACATTGTTCGGGAATTTGAAAAGACAGTTGAAAAATATCCCGATAATATTGCTGTTGGTATAAACGGGATTGAAGTGACTTACAAAGAATTAAAAAGAAAGGCTGATATTTTCGCCCATTATCTGATTGAAAAGGGTGTCAAAGCGGAAGATAAGGTTATTTTATATGTTGATAAATCTGTTGAAATGATAGCCGCTATGCTTGGAACTCTGAAAGCCGGCGGGGCTTTTGTTCCGATTGATCCCGTGACACCAATGGAAAGGGTGCAGTATATAATTTCGGACTCACAAGCGAATATTATTATTACAAATGATAAATATTCTTCTTTGTTTGATGAGATCGAGACACAAGTATTAACTTTGGAGAATATTTATAACTTTTCAACGGAAGATGTCAGTATCCCGGGAAAAATAAATATTCATTCGTCAAGTCTGGCTTATATTATATACACTTCCGGTTCAACAGGCAAACCGAAAGGAACTTTGCTGCAACATTTGGGCGTGGTGAATTTAGCTAAATCGCTTAGCAGTTTTTACGAAATTGAAAGTAGCAGTAATTTACTTCAATTTGCATCAATAAATTTTGATGCTTCTATTTATGAAATTTTCGGGGGATTACTCAATGGTGCTAAAATTACTCTTTATGATAAGAATAATCTGGAAAATCCGGAAGAACTCCTTTCCGAATTTGAAAAATTGAACGTAACTTTTTTAACACTACCGCCTACACTTCTTTCAGTAATGAAGGCATACAAAATAAAAAATCTCAAAACTGTTCTTTCAGCCGGTGAAGCTTGTCCGGTAGAAGTTGGGAAAAAATGGAGTAAATATTACCACTTTTTTAACGGGTACGGACCTACGGAAGGAACGGTTGCATCAACTATAGAAAAGTACGATGGTACGGATAAATATCACACCGTGCCGATTGGGAATGCAATACCGAATGTTAAAATTCATATTTTGGATAGGTATTTAAATGAAGTGCCGATAGGAACAACCGGTGAACTATATGTTTCCGGTATTAATCTGGCGCGCGGTTATTTAGGTAAACCGGAATTAACGGCAGAAAAATTCTTGCCTAATCCTTTCAGCAATGTTCCGGGTAGAAGAATGTATAAAACCGGTGATCTTGTAAAACTGCATGAAGACGGAAAGCTTGAGTTTATCGGCAGAACAGATAATCAAGTAAAAATCAGAGGATTCAGGATTGAACTGGGAGAAATTGAAAATGTGTTAATGGAACATAATGATATTGATATTGCGGCTGTTTTGGTACGCAAAACTGCTAACGGTGAAAAAGTTCTTTCCGCATTTTTGCAGTTGAAAGATGGAGCGGTATTCGATAAAAACAAAGTAAGTGATTTTCTGAAAACCAAATTGCCCGATTACATGCTTCCTAATACATTTACCGTTTTGGATGAAATGCCGATTACAATTAACGGTAAAATAGATAGAAAGAAACTTGCAAAAATCGAAATAGGTGATCAGTATAAAAAAGAATTTGTAGAACCCACGACTCCTTCTGAAATTTTGTTAGCCGGAATTTGGAGTGAATTAACGGGTGAAAAGAAAATCGGGTTAAATGATAATTTCTTTGATTTGGGCGGGCATTCCATTTCGGCTACTCAAGCCGTTTCCCGTATTCGTGAAGCTTTTAACGTGGAAGTTTCGTTGAAGGAATTTTTTGAATCGGAAAATCTTAAAGCTCTAACTAAACTGATTCTCAGCAAAAAAACGGATGAGGACCATGAAAAATCTATTCCGCTTAAACCGGTGAAAAGAGACGGGGATCTTCCGCTTTCATTTTCACAGCAGAGGTTATGGTTCTTGAGTCAGTTTGCGCCGGAAGGCAGCTCGTATAATATCCCGGCCGTACTTGAGCTGTCCGGTGAATTGAATTATGATGCCTTGAATTATGCTATCAACAAAATGATTTCCCGTCATGAGGTTTTGCGCACAAGCTTTATTAATAAAAATGGTAAGCCGGTTGCTAAAATTCATAATGCTTTGGAATATAAAATAGAAATCATTGATTTTTCCGGTAGAAATAATTCTAAAGAAGAGACTGATAAGCTTATACAAGAAATAATTAAAACACCATTTGATTTGACAAAATTGCCATTATTTAATGTTAAATTAATAAGATTAAATCCCGGAAAGCACATTTGTGCAATTGTCATGCATCATATTATAAGCGACGGCTGGTCGGTAGGAATTATAATTAATGAAATATCCGAACTCTATAATGCTTTTGTTAAATCTGTTGAACCCACACTGGATGAGTTAAAAATTCAATACGTAGATTATGCGGCATGGCAGCAAGAAGTATTAAGCGGTGAAAAGCTCGAAAAAGAAATTGAGTTTTGGAAAAACGAACTTGAAGGCGCTTCGCTAATCTTGGATTTACCGACGGATAAACCGAGACCTTCTGTTCAGACTTTCAACGGAAGTACGTTTAATTTTGAAATGGAAGAAGCTCTTTCTGAAAAAATCGAAAAAATATCCGGCAAGTTAAATGTTACGCCATATATGTTTTTGCTTGGCGCTTTTGAAATCTTGCTTTCGAAATATTCCAGGCAATCGGATTTTATTGTCGGAACGCCGGTTGCTAACAGAACAAATATTGAAACCGAAAAGCTAATCGGATTTTTCGTAAATACTTTAGCGGTGCGTGCCAGTGTCGATGCTCAAATGACCGTCCAAGAATTAATGAAAGATGTCAGAACGAGAATGCTTTCTGCATATTCTCATCAATCCATGCCGTTTGAAAAACTGGTTGAAATAATTCAACCGGAAAGGGATACAAGCCATTCGCCGTTGTTCCAAGTTGCTTTTGTATTTCAAAATATGCCAGTGTCAGAAATTCAACTTCCAGCTTTGAATGTGAAGCAGTACGAGATTGAAGGCGCAACGGCTAATTACGATATAACTTTTTATTTGCAAAAAATTAATAATGCTTTTCATGGTACGTTTGAATACAATACGGATTTGTTTGAAAAGTCGACAATTCAAAAAATAATTAATGAGTTTATTTATCTCATTGAACAAATAATAGAAGATCCTAAACAGAGAATAAAAAATATCGGATTGGTCTCGGATAACGAATTGAATAAATTGCTATATGAATTTAACCGCTCCGAACAAAATTATCCGGGAAATATTTGTGTACATCAAAAATTTGAAGAACTGGTAAAAGCTGATTCCGATGCCATTGCGCTTACGTTTACGGAGGTTGAAGAAAAACTTGCGCTGACGGAACAATTAACTTACGGCGAATTAAACAAGCGGGCAAACCAATTAGCAAGAATACTTAGAAAAAACGGGGTTAAAAACGACACAATAGTAGCAATCTCACTTCCTCGCTCGTTTGAAATGATTGTTAGTATGATTGCGATATTGAAAGCGGGCGGAGCATTCTTGCCAATCGATCCAACGTATCCCGAAGATAGAATTAAATATATGTTGGAAGATTCCGGCGCCGACATCTTAATATCTATAGAAAGAGTTAGCGGAAAGTATAAATTTTACAATGGTAAAGTAATTAATCTCGATGCGGATAAAGCGCTTATAAATACTGAGGATAAGACGAATCTTAAAAATATAACCGAACCGGAAAATTTGGCTTACATAATTTATACATCTGGTTCAACCGGTTTACCGAAAGGAACAATGCTTTCGCACAAAGGACTTCTTAATTTATCTCTTGCACAAAGGGATGCATTCGGTATAACGGATAAAAGCAGAATACTTCAATTTTCAAGTTACAGTTTCGATGCATCCGTGTGGGAATTTGTTATGGCATTACTAAACGGCGCTTCGTTAAGTCTGGTTGGGCAAGATATTGTTAAGCTCGGAAGATCCCTTAAAAAGGTAATGGAGGTTTTAAACATCACTACGGTTACACTTCCACCTTCCGTATTGAAAGTGATACCATATGATGAAAGCACGCAGAATATTGAGGGATTGGAAACCATAATTGTTGCGGGTGAGAGTTGTCCGCCCGAATTGGTTAACCGGTGGTCAAAAAACAGAAAATTTGTTAACGCGTATGGTCCTACGGAAACTACTGTCTGCGCTTCCATGCATATCTGTAAAGGAGAATATGATAAGGTTCCGCCAATAGGCAAACCGATATATAATTTTAAGCTTTACATTCTTGATGAAAATATGTTGCCTGTGCCGGTCGGCGTACCGGGTGAATTATACATAAGCGGCCCTGGGCTTGCTCGAGGTTATTTGAATAAACCTGAATTTACTGCCCAAAAATTTATTCCTAATCCCTTTACTGAGGAAAAAGGCGATAGAATTTATAAAAGCGGTGATTTGGCAAGATGGTTGCCAAACGGGGAAATAGAATTCCTTGGTAGAGTTGATGATCAAATAAAATTAAGGGGATTCAGAATTGAACTTGGTGAGATTGAAGCCGTAATCAGACAAGACAAAGCAATAGCGGATGTTGTTGTTGATATTAAAAAGGATTCGAAAAATGAAGACAGGTTAATTGCATACATTGTTCCCAAGTTGGATAATATTGACGAAAATGAACTTAAATTATTCGTCCGTACAAAATTACCCGATTATATGGTTCCTCAACATTTTATAAAAATAGATAAAATTCCGTTATCACCGAGTGGCAAAGTAAACAGAAAAGCTTTACCGTTACCGGATTTTAAGAACTTAAAACTTTCCGTAAAATATGTTGCGCCAAGAAACGAAACCGAAGAAACATTGGCAGAAATAGTAAAAGATTTGTTGAACGTTGAAAAAGTCGGTATTCATGATAATTTCTTTGACCTTGGCGGACACTCATTATTGGCAACGCAATTTGTTTCGCAAGTACAAGAAAAATTAGGCTATGATATACCTCTAAGATATTTGTTTGAAAATCCGACTGTGGAAGGTTTGACAAAATTAATTACGGAAGAAAAAGTTAAATCAGTCGGGAAAGGAGCTTCTATTGAAAAACTTGAGCGCGGAAACGCAAGTATAGAAGATTTATTAAATGAAATAAATGAAATGAAATGATGAACAACATTGTTGAATTAATTAATAAACTACCGCAAGAAAAAAGAGAAATATTAGAACAGCAGATAAAAGTAGACGGAAGCAAATATAATGTATTCCCGCTTTCCTTTGCTCAGAAGCGTTTATGGTTTTTAGACCGGTTCGAAGCAAACAAATCCGTTTATAATATTCCGAGCGCCTATAAAATTAATGGTAAGTTGGATTATGGCATTCTGGAAAAAGCTGTTAATACTATTATAGAAAGACACGAAATTCTTAGAACAACGTTTATTGTAATCGATAGGGAACCGTTTCAAGTCGTTAATTCAAATTTAAATATTTCTTTGCCTGTAATTGATTTAACTGGCGAAACGGATAAAGAAAATAAAATAAAGCAACTACTATTTGAAGAAGCTGCACAACATTTTGATTTAAGTAACGGACCTTTACTGAGTGTTAAGTTAATTAAAACCGGTGAAGAGCAGCATATAGTTTCGTTAACGATGCATCATATTATTTCGGACGGCTGGTCGATGAGCATCTTAATCCGTGAAGTGATTACTTTATATAATTCTTTTGCAACAGGCAAACCTTCCCCGTTGCCGCCTCTTAAAATTCAATATGCAGATTTTGCCAAATGGCAAAACGATTATTTACAAGGTGAAAAATTTGAGGAACAACTTGATTATTGGAAAAATAAATTAAGCGAGATTCCCCAAGCGATTCAACTGCCTTTCGATAAACCGAGACCGCCGCATCAATCGCATAGCGGTGATCACATAAGATTCGCTTTGTCTAAAGAGATATCGGATCAACTTTCCGAAATGGCGAGAAAATACGACGTTACACTTTTTATGCTTGTGCTTGCTGCGTTTGATGTGCTTCTTTCTAAATATTCCGGGCAAGATGATATTTTGGTCGGAACTCCGATTGCCGGAAGAAATCATCCTGAAACCGAAAACTTAATCGGATTCTTTATCAATACTTTGGTTCTTAGAACTGATTTGTCTGAAAATCCGACTTTTGAAGAACTTCTTGGACAAGTGAAAGAAACGGCGCTTGGCGCTTTTGCAAACCAGGATTTACCGTTCGAGAAATTAATTGAAGCTGTTCAACCGGAAAGGAATTTAAATATTCCCCCGATATTTCAAGTTTTATTTACTTTTCAAAATTTACCTTTAGCAAAAGTTAAGGTTGCCGATCTTGAATTTGAACCTGTTGATGTTGATAACAAAACCGTTAAATACGATTTAACACTTAGCTTGGAAGAAACTCCGGAAGGAATAAGAGGCGGGTTCGGTTACAATACCGATTTGTTCGAGAGGGATACAATCGAACGGATGATTGAACATTTTAAAAATTTGTTATCCGAAATTACCGGTTCACCGGATAAACGAATTTCCGATTTATCAATTTTATCCGAAAGAGAGAAAAAATTAATCTTACACGATTGGAATCAAACTGATAAGAAATACGATTTAACCAAAACAATACACAAGCTGTTTGAAATTCAAGCTGAGAAAACACCCGGAAATATAGCGATAGTTCAACCGCCGAATTCCGTTGAACAAAAATCCGAATTGAAAATATCTTACGGAGAATTAAATAAACTAAGTAATAAAATTGCTAACTACCTGTTAAGTAAGGAAATCAAGCAAGGTTCCATAATTGGAATTTGTTACGATAGAACAATCGAACAAATTGCCACATTGCTCGGTATTTTGAAGGCCGGTTGTGCTTATTTGCCTTTGGATACAAAATATCCCAAAGAAAGAATCAAATATATGGTTGAAGACTCTTCTGCCGCTTTAATATTTACACATTCCAAATATGTTCAAAAATTTGAAGCTTCGGATGAATTGATTCTATTGGATAAACTTTTCGAAGATAATTTGGCGACAAACGAAGCAACCGTTAAAATAGATGTTAAACCCGATGATTTAGCGTATATTATTTATACATCCGGTTCCACCGGTACACCGAAAGGCGTTGCGGTCGAACATAAAAACCTTGTAAACTATATATTCGCCGCCAAGGAAAAGTTCGGTTTAACTGCTGAGGACAGGGTATTACAATTTGCATCAATAAGCTTTGATGCCGCCGCCGAAGAGATTTATCCTGCTCTTACATCCGGTGCTGTATTGGTATTGCGTAACGATACAATGATTGGTTCGTCGTTTGCGTTTGTTAATGCAATTGATTCTTTGGGTATTACGGTTCTTGATTTGCCTACGGCTTATTGGCATCAGCTTGTTTCGGAATTGGAAATTAACAATCATAGTTTACCCGGGAAAATCAGACTTGTAATTATCGGCGGAGAGCGGGCTATTCCGGATTTTGTTTATAAATGGCAAAAGAAATATTCCAATATCAGAT
Organism: Melioribacteraceae bacterium; assembly: GCA_027030245.1. GTDB lineage: Bacteria > Bacteroidota > Ignavibacteria > Ignavibacteriales > Melioribacteraceae > BMS3ABIN04. The sequence continues at coordinate 343,344 of JALVFE010000021.1, read as the reverse complement.
TGTTGAATACGTATGGACCAACGGAAACAACCGTGGTTGCTACAATTTGGGAATTGCCCCCATTATCGGATGAACTGCCGTTTAAAAAAGAAGTACCGATTGGGAAACCGGTTCCGAATGTTAAAGTATATGTTTTGGATAAATATTTACAACCTGTTCCTATTGGAGTTAGCGGTGAATTATACATAGGCGGGGCAGGCGTCGCCAGAGGTTATTTGAATAGGGAAGAACTTACCGCAGAAAAGTTTATTGCGAATCCTTTTATCAACGGAGACAACTGCCGGTTATACAAAACCGGAGACAGAGTAAAGTTCTTAAAGGACGGAAACATTGAATTCCTCGGTCGTTTGGATCATCAAGTTAAAGTAAGAGGTTTCAGAATTGAGCTTGGAGAAATTGAAAATGAAATTTTGAAATATCCCGGAATTAAAGATGCCGTACTGAATCTGGTTTCGAATCAACAAGGCGAGAAGTCTTTGGTTGCATATTACGTACCCAAAGAATCGAGTAAAATTTCCGCAACGGATGTAAAACAATTCCTTCAAAAATCTTTGCCGGACTATATGGTTCCAACCTTTTTAGTAAAGGTGGATAGCATTCCGTTAACACCATCCGGGAAGGTAGATTTTAAATCATTACCCGATCCCTCAGGAAGCAGACCCGATTTGGATAAACCGTATGTAGAACCCAGAAATGCTTTTGAAAAAATTTTGGTTGATATATGGAAGCGCACTCTACAAATCGATAAAGTAGGTGTTCATGATAATTTTTTTGAACTCGGCGGTGATTCATTAAAAGCTGCAATCTTGATAAACCGTCTACAACAAGAACTCGACGTCATTCTTTATGTAGTAGTTCTTTTTGATAATCAAACAATAGCGGAGATTTCTCAGTATCTAAGTAAGAAATATCCCGAGCAAGTATTAAAAATATGCAAAAAGTATTATCCCGAGGAAAGTACTGATTTTATTAAATCCGGCAAGTCTCCCAAAATATTTAATATAAACAAAGAAAAGATAGAAGAAGCAAAGAAAATACTTTCGGTGCGCACTTCAGATAAAAGGGCGGAAAGTGAATTTTTAAGTAAAATTTCCCCAAAATTAAATCGAGCTATTTTCATTCTTTCTGCTCCGCGATCAGGCTCAACATTGCTTAGAGTAATACTGGCGGGGCATTCTAAACTTTTCTCTCCGCCGGAACTGGCTTTATTAAATTTCCGGACACTTGAAGAGCGTTCGGAAACTTTCGCTGGGAGAGACGAAGGTTGGATGGAAGGTTTATACCGTGCAATCATGGAAATTAAAGGTTGTGATTTTCCCGAATCAAAAAGAATTGTGGCGGAATTGGAAAGCAAAGGATTTACAACTCATCAAATGTATGCGGAAATTCAGAAATGGATTGGCGATAAAATTTTAGTTGATAAAACAACAACTTATGCTTCGAATATAGATTACTTGAAAAGGGCTGAGGTATATTTTGACGAACCGTTTTACATTCAAATAGTGAGACATCCATCCGCGATGATTCAATCTTATTTGGATAGTAACTTGGAGCAAGTTTTCGGAAGTGAATTACCTTTTGAAGCAAGGGAAAAAGCAGAATTGTTTTGGATAATAAACAATTCGAATATTAATAAATTTTTTGGAGCAATACCGGAACACCGCCGGATTACAATCAAATACGAAGAGATGGTTAAAAATCCGGAAAAAGTAATTAAGGAAGTTTGTGATAAAATCGGTATCGAATATGAACCCGTAATGATTAGACCTTATGAAGGTAAAAGAATGCTGGACGGTGTTCACGAACAATCCAAAATGGTCGGAGATCCGAGATTTAATACGCATAAGAAAATTGATCCGGCTTTAGCCGACAAATGGCAAACGCTCCCGGAAGGAGACAGACTTAGCAACTTTACATTAGAAATTGCCGGAAAATTAAATTATAAAATAGCAGCCGTAGATAAACCTAAATTAGATTTTAAATTATCAAAAGTTGAACGTAAAGAGCTTTTACCGATTTCGTTTGCTCAAGAACGATTGTGGTTTCTTGATAAGTTAGAGCCTGGAAATTCCGCTTATAATATTCCTGGTGTTGTAAGATTGAAAGGTGAGCTTAATACTGAATTATTACAAGAAACTATAAACAGAATTGTAAATAGACAAGAAATTTTAAGGAGCTCAATAAAAACAGTTAACGGAAAAGCTTATCTCCATATTGAAGATAAGTTGAATGTTAAAATTCCTATTGAAAAAGTGTTGCCGACCAACGGGCATGATTTGGATGCAAAAATTAAATCCTTAGTACAAGAAGAATTCCGGAAACCTTTTGCACTTGACAATCCGCCTTTGTTTAGGATTAAATTATTAAAAATTGACGATAATGATCATATCCTAATTCTTACTATGCATCATGCAATTTCGGACGGCTGGTCGATCGGAATATTCATTAAAGAATTTACCAATATATATTCTTCATTAATAAACAACAGAGAACCGCAATTACCGGAATTGATAATACAATATGCCGATTATGCTTATTGGCAAAGGGAATACTTAAAGGATACGGTTTTAGATGAAAAGTTGGAATTTTGGAAAAATTATTTGCATGGAGTTCCGCCGCTTTTGGAATTACCGACGGATAAACCCAGACCGCCGGTTCAAACATTCAATGGCGAATTGGTAAAATTTAATATCCCCCAAAATGTTACGGAAAAAATAAAGCAATTGAGTAAAGAGAAAAACGCTACTTTGTTTATGATTTTATTGGGCGCGTTTCAATCTTTGCTTGCATATTATTCAAAACAAGATGATATAGTTGTCGGTACGCCGGTTGCAAACCGAAATCAAGAAGAGCTTGAAAATCTTATCGGGTTTTTTGTTAATACCGTTGTATTGCGCAATGATTTCAGCGACAATCCTGCATTTGCGCAGTTGTTAGATAGAATTAAGGAATCTTCGGTAAAAGTATTTTCGCATCAAGATTTGCCCTTCGAAAAATTAGTTGATTCGCTTAATATTGAAAGGGATGTGAGCCACTCGCCGTTATTCCAAGTTATGTTTACATTCCAAAATTTGCCGCGCACTAAAATTAGTTTGCCCAAGTTAAATCTTGAAACGGTTGATTTGGGATCTAATATATCTAAGTTTGATTTAAGTCTTACAATGATGGAAGCCGGTGATTCCAGGCTGGTTGGAAGTTTTGAATATAATACCGATTTGTTTGAAAGGGCAACAATTGAACGGATGATTCAACATTTTATAAAACTGCTTGATCAAGTTACAGAAAATCCTTTAGTAAAAGTTAAAAATATTAATGTTCTTACAGAAAGTGAAAAAACAAAATTATTAAATGAATGGAAAGGTACCACAAACGAATTTGAAAGCGGTTCTAATATAGTAAAAGAATTTACCAAGGCGGTTGCTAAATTCGGAAAGAATACCGCAGTAGAATTTCAAGGTAATAAAATAACATACCAAGAGTTGGATGAACAAACGAATAAACTTGCCGGATATTTAATCAATAAGGGAATAAAGAAAGAATCGCTTGTCGGTTTTTACTTTGAGCGCTCGATTGAAAGTATTATCAGTATACTAGCTATCTGGAAAGCCGGCGCAGCATACGTTCCGCTCGATCCTTCTTATCCGAGAGAAAGGATTGAATATATGATTGAAGATTCCGGTATGCAGTTGATAATTACAAAAAATGAATATAAGAATTTGTTTGATAGCGGTAAAGTTGTTGCAATTGATTCGGATAAAGAAGAAATAGATAAAATCGCTAACGAAATGCCCGATACCGGAATCACTCCGGAAAATCTTGCGTATATCATTTATACTTCTGGTTCCACAGGCAAACCGAAAGGGGTTATGGTTCAACACCGGTCGGTACTTAACTTGGCGTTCGCTCTTTACGAATTAATTTACCGGAATTACGAAGGAAATAATCTTAAAGTTAGTCTTAATGCTCCGCTAGCATTCGATGCTTCGGTTCAACAATTGGTATCGCTCTTGTTCGGTCACACTTTGTGCATAATTCCGCATGAAGTAAGGTTGGACGGCGAAGGATTACTGAATTTTATTAGGGGTAAAAAGATTGATGTTCTCGATTGCGTGCCGACTCAATTAAGAATATTATTGGAGAACGGTTTTAACAATCAAAATGAGTGGAAACCTTCGGTTGTTCTTCCGGGCGGTGAAGCAATAGACAACAGGATGTGGAATGAGCTGCTTGGAATAAAAGATGTCAAATTTTTCAACATGTACGGACCTACGGAATGCACTGTGGATTCTACAATATGCAATATAAGTGATGATATTAAAAAACCAAGCATCGGAAGACCGGTATTCAACGCTGTTCATTATGTTTTAGACGAAAGAATGAATTTAGTCCCGATAGGAATCCCGGGTGAATTATATATTGGCGGTGAAAGTCTATCACGCGGATACTTACAAAGACCGGATTTGACTGCCGAAAGATTTGTCCCCAATCCCTTCGCCGATAAAGAAGGGGAAAGATTATACAAAACCGGCGATCTTGTTCGTTATATGCCGGACGGCAATATCGAATACTTGGGTAGAGTTGACGATCAAGTCAAGTTACGCGGTTTCAGAATAGAATTAGGTGAAATTGAAAATAATATTAAAAAGTATCCGGGAATCAGCAATGCAGTGGCGCTTGTTGTTAAAGATGAAAACGGTTTTCAAAGATTGGTTGCATATTTTTCCACAGGGGAAGATGCAGAAATCAGCGTTAACGATTTAAGAAAATATTTACGAGAACGATTGCCGGATTACATGATCCCCGCAGTCTTCGTCAAATTGGATGAATTCCCCAAACTGCCCAATGGAAAAATTAATAAGCGTGCATTGCCGGCTCCTGAACTTAGCAGAACCGGAGATGAAGAAAACTTCGAAGAACCAAAAACGGAAAACGAAATTAAGCTTGCAGAGATCTGGAAAGATTTGTTAAAAGTTAATAAAATCAGTGTGAACGATAATTTCTTTGAACTCGGTGGTGATTCGATTCTCGGAATTCAAATTGTATCAAGGGCTAAACAAGTCGGATTAAAAATATCACCATTGGATTTGTTTAAAAATCAAACGATAAGGAAATTGGCGCTTGTTGCTAAAGAAACCGTGACGGTAAAAGCCGAGCAAGGATTGGTTTCCGGTGAAGTTCCGCTAACACCGGTTCAACATACATTTTTCGAAACTGAATTTGCAGAACCGGATCATTGGAATCAATCAATATTTTTATCGGTGAAAGGTAGTTTCGACGAAGAAGGATTTAAATCAATAGTAAAAAGTATTTTAGAACATCACGATATGTTTCGCGCTAAATATATTAAAACCGGCAGCGGTTGGAAACAAATTATAAACGGAGAAATAATAAGTATACCTTTTGAGATATTCGATTTAAGAGAAAGTGAAAATAAAAAGAAAGAAATAGAAAACATTGCAAATGAAGTTCAATCTTCGTTGAATATCCAAAAAGGCAAACTTATCAAATTCGTATTTTTCAAACTTTCCGAATTCGAAGGAAGATTGTTAATAGTCGTACATCATTTGGTTATTGACGGAATCTCTTGGAGAATTTTAATAGAAGATCTTTTAGCGGCTTATACTGCACTGACCGAAAATAAAAAGCTTACTCTGCCCCCGAAAACAACATCGTTCAAAGATTGGGCAAATTATTTGGTTGAATATGCAAAAGGGGATTGGGTTGAAACGGAAACAGTTTATTGGTTGAATCTGGCAGATACCAACTTACCCCAATTGAAGATTGATTTTCCCGGTGGTGAAAATACGGAAGAAAGTGCCTTTAACATTTCGGTTAAATTAACCGCTGAAGAAACGGAACTTTTGCTGAAAGAAGTACCGAAAGCTTATAATACACAAGTTAACGATATTTTACTTTCAGCAATGTATTTGGCAATCTTCAGGTGGCAAGGGAGTAAAACTCTCTACTTACATCTCGAAGGGCACGGACGCGAAGATATTTCACCGGAGCTTGATATTTCCAGAACAATCGGTTGGTTTACGAATATTTATCCTGTTGTTATTTCCATCGATGAATTTGAAAATACGGGGGAAATCATCAAATCGGTTAAAGAGCAATTGAGAGCAATTCCTAATAAAGGCTTGGGTTTTGGAATCTTGAGATATTTATCCGGCGACGAAGAAATTAAAAATAAATTGGCAAAATTTGATAATCGCGAACTTACATTTAATTATCTGGGACAATTCGATACCAAATTACCGGATGATACGTTGTTCGGTACTGCAAAAGAGAATAAAGGAATTGAGCGAAGTTTGAAAAACAAAAGAACAAGTTTAATAGATATAAACGCGGGAATCTCAAATAATTTCTTGGGAATTTCGTTTTCCGCAAGCGCAAATCTTTTCAAGAAAAATACAATCGAAGAACTTGCGGAAAACTATTTGGTAGCTTTGAAAGAGATTATAGAACATTGTACAAAAACAGAAAAAGGAAGTTTTACAAAATCTGATTTCGATTTGATTGAATTGGATGATGATGAACTTGATGATATCTTATCCGATTTGGAATAATCACAATAATTGTAATTAAATATAAAATATAAAGAATATGAAAAAACAAAATATAAAAGATATTTACCCGTTAACTCCCATGCAGCAAGGGATGTTGTTCCATACTCTATTTGCGCCGGAGGATGAAGTTTACACTGAACAATTCAGTTGTAGGATAATCGGTGATTTGGATTTGGATGCGTTTTCAAAAGCGTGGAATTACACCATAAACCGGCACGATGCATTATGCGCTTCCTTCCGTTGGGAAAATATTAAAGAACCGGTTCAAATTATTCATAAAAATCTTGAGGTCCCAAATAAATTTTACGATTGGACAGATAAACAAGAAAATGAAATAACTACCGAGTTCGAAAAAATAAAATCTTCGGAAAGAAGAAAAGGCATAGATTTAACAAAGCCGCCGCTTATGAATTACACCCTTTTCAAAGTAAATGAAAATGAATATCTGTTTTTATGGAATTATCATCACATATTATTCGACGGTTGGTCAACACCTTTAATTTTCAAGGATTTGCTAGAAGCTTATGAATCGATAAGTGGCGGAGAAAAACCGAATTTTGTACCGATACGTCCTTATAAAGATTACATAGCTTATCTTAAAAAACAAGGGCTCGAAAAAGCCGAAATATTTTGGAAAGATTACTTGAAAGGTTTTTATGCGCCTACACCCGTTCCGGTAACTTTGGTTAAAGAAAAGAAAACCGGCGCTTATGGAAAAGAACGAATAATTTTACCGGAAGAGTTATCGTTGAAAATTCATGAATTTATTAAAGAGCATAAACTTACCGTAAATACTGTGGTTCAAGCTGCATGGGGAATTTTGTTAAGCCGTTATAGCGGTGAAAAGGATGTGTTATACGGGGTTACGGTTTCCGGACGTTCCGCTGATGTTGAAGATATTGAACAAATGGTCGGACTTTTTATAAATACAATTCCGGTGAGGGTTAATTATTCCGATGATGAAATAATATTGGATTTCTTGAATAAGCTGCAAATGAAATTCGCTGAAGCGATTCAGTATGAATATACTCCGCTTGTAAACATTCACAAATGGAGCGAAGTAAACGGAACCAACGAACTTTTCAAAAGTATTTTGGTTTTGGAAAATTATCCAGTTGAGGAATCCGTAAAGAAAAAAGATACTAAACTTCAAATTAAAAATGTTAAAACATTTGAGAAAACCAATTATCCTTTAACGCTTGTTGCAGCGCCCGGGAAAATCTTGGCTTTCGATTTGGCTTATGATGCCGATCTTATTGACGAAGAAATGATTATGCAAATACTTGAACATTTGGTAAACATAATCGAAAGTTTGGTTGAGAATTCTTCCGGTAAAGTTAGTGAAATTCAATTTTTATCCGATGATGAAGTAAAACGTTTAATCTCCGATTTCAACAATACGGAAAAAGATTACCCGTCTGAATATTTAATTCACGAATGGTTTGAAAAAATTGTTGAGCAGCATAAAGATAAAACTGCTCTGTATGTAAAAAATAGAGAATATACTTACTCGCAACTAAATACTGATGCTAACAAATTAGCAAGGTACCTTGTTAAAATCGGTATTAAACCGGAATCGAAAATCGGGATATGTTTGGAGCGTTCGTACGAAATGGTTTACGCTACTTTAGCGGTATTAAAAGCCGGCGCCACATTCGTTCCGTTAGATCCGGCATATCCGAAGGAAAGACTAAAATATATTGTGAATGATTCCGGATTGACTGTTCTCATTACCCATTCGGATTTATCGATTCTGTTTAAGGATGAGCCTGTTACCGAATTACTGATAGATAAAAAACATGAGATTATTGATGACCAGAGAAGTGAGGATTTAGATATTTCAATTCCACTTAATAATATGGCATACATTATTTACACTTCCGGTTCAACTGGTAAACCGAAAGGCGTAATGTTGGAACATCAGTCATTGGTCAATTTCATCAATAATTCGATTAAAGATTTTAAGATCGATACGAATTCCAGAGTTCTGCAGTTTGCTTCATTCAGTTTTGATGCTGCTGTAGGTGAAATATTTATGGGATTGCTATCGGGTGCGACTTTGGTGATTGCCGAAAGGGAAACGGTAATGTCAGTCGATGCAATTACCGATTTTATTAATGAACAAAAAATCACTCATGCAACCTTACCACCGTCGTTATTGTCTCTTGTAGACGTAGACAAAATAGAACCTAATAAAACAATTGCCTCCGTTGGCGATTCGTGTCCTTGGGATTTGGCTAATAAGTGGAGTAAAAAACATATTTTCTTTAATGGATATGGTCCTACCGAAACTACGGTAGGAGCCGCATGGGACGTTGTAAATGAAAACAATGTTGATAAATCAATTACAACGCCTATCGGTAAACCGATTGGTAATGTTAAAATATATTTACTCGATGAGAAAATGAATCCCGTTCCCATTGGCGTGGAAGGCGAAATATATATTGGCGGTGTGGGAGTCGGAAGAGGTTATCTGTATAGACCCGAGCTTACTGCGGAAAAATTTGTGCCCGATCCGTTTTCGGGAATGGAAGGCGCAAGACTTTACAGAACAGGTGACAAAGGAAAATACTTGAGAAGCGGAGAAATCGAATTCGTTGGTAGAGTCGATTTCCAAGTTAAAATAAGAGGATTCAGAATTGAGCTTGGCGAAATTGAAGCTATAATTAACAATCACAAATCGGTGAAATCTTCCGCCGTTATTGCGGTTAAGGATAGTTATGGTAACGAACGCCTTGTTGCTTATGTTATTCCCGAATCGCCGGATGTTGATACCGAGGACATTAAGGAATTTTTAAGAGATAAATTACCCGACTTTATGATTCCTTCCGTAATTGTTAAAATGGATGCTTTTCCGCTTTCGCCTAATGGTAAAGTTGATAGAAAAGCTTTACCGCGACCCGATCATATTGAGCTTGAACAGAAAATTGTTTTACCCCGCACGGCTACGGAAGAACTGATTGCAAATATTTGGGCTGATGTATTAAAAATCGATAAAGTCGGAATTTATCAAAACTTTTTCGAAATCGGCGGTCATTCTTTGTTGGCTACGCAAGTTGTATCCAGACTAAAAGAATCGTTCAAATTTGATATCCCAATAAAAACATTATTTGATTTTCCGACGGTAAATTTGTTGGCACAGGAAATCGAAAAATTAGAATTATCGAATGCCGGCAATCTGCCCGAATTAATTAAAGTTGATAGAAATGATAAAATCCCGTTGTCATTTTCCCAACAAAGATTATGGTTTTTAAATGAGTTGAAACCCAATGATCCTTCTTACAATATCACGAATGCTTTTGTGTTAAAAGGGGATTTGGATATTTCCGCATTGAAACAAAGCATAAAATATTTGATTGACCGGCATGAAATTTTACGTACTGTTTTTGAGGAAGACAGGGGAAAACCTTTCCAAAAAATTTATCCCGAAATGGATATAGAAATTCCCTTAATTGATCTTTCAATGTTATCAAAATCGGAAAGACGAGACAAAGCGAAAAATCTTGCGCACAATGAAGCTCAGAAACCGTTTAACTTGAAAAAAGGTCCGCTGATAAGATTACTTCTTCTGAAAACCGGCGAAGAGGAGCATATAATTATTTTTTCTCTTCATCATATAATTGCAGACGGTTGGTCAATTCCGATTTTAATAAAAGAAACAATTGAAATTTACGATTCGATTAAAGCGGAAAAACCGGTTAAACTTCCGGAACTTGAAATCCAGTATGCCGATTATGCTTTTTGGCAAAAACAATTCATGGAAGGTGAACTGTATAAAAAGGAATTGGAATATTGGAAAAACGAACTTAGCGGAATTCCGCCGGTATTGGATTTACCGACCGATAAACCGAGACCGTCAATTCAGACTTTTAACGGAGCGAAATATAAATTCGATTTACCTTCGGATTTGATTAACGAATTGAAAGCTTTAAGCAGAAGTCAGAACGTTACCTTGTTTATGACGATGCTCGCCGTTTTTCAAACTTTATTGCATAAATTTTCCGCACAAAAGGATATTGTTATCGGAACGCCGATAGCAGGGCGCACGGATGCGAAACTTGAAAAATTAATCGGCTTTTTCGTAAATAATCTTGTAATCAGAACAAAGTTTTATAAAAATCAAACATTTAAAGAATTACTCAAGCAGGTTAGGGATGTTACTTTAGGCGCTTTTACAAATCAGGATATGCCTTTCGATAAACTTGTAGAGGAACTGCAGCCAGTTCGGGATTTGAGCCACACCCCGATTTTTCAGGTGATGTTCGTTTTCCAAAACATTCCTTATGAAAATGTTACATCGACGGATTTTCAATTAAAGCCTTTTGAATTTTCCAGCGGTACAACTACTTACGATCTTTCGCTTACGCTTAACGAAAGCAACGGCGGAATGCTCGGTATTTTTGAATATAATACGGATTTATATTTCGAGTCGACGATAGAGAGATTGGCAAATTATTATAAGAATCTTTTAAAAACTGCTGTAAAGAATATTAAAAAGAAAATATCGAACATACAGCTGATTACGGAAGCGGAAAAAGAAAAATATATTAACGCTCTTAATAATACTGCTGATATTTATCCCGATAAATATACCGTTCATAAATTGTTCGAAAAATTAGCGGAGAAAGATCCCGGAAATATTGCTTTATTTTATGCTGAGTCTTCTGCTGTTGAAGCTTCTGCTGTTTCTTATCAAGAATTAAACATCCGGGCAAATAAATTAGCAAGTTATTTATTAAGAGAGGGAATAGAAAAAGAAGATAGAGTAGCAATTGTATTGGACCGTTCTTTTGAAATGATAGAAGCAATTCTTGGTATATTAAAAGCGGGTGGGGCTTTTGTCCCGGTCGATTTTAATTATCCCCAAGAGCGAATTGACTATATGTTAACAGATGCGGATGTGAGGTATGTAATTACAACAACGCAATTGGTTGAAAGAATTCCGGGTAAATCTAACTTAATATTGATTGATAAAAAAGAAGAGTTGTTTGCCGGCGAAGATTCGGAAAATCCCGAAGTAAATGTGTTACCAGATAATTTAGCTTATGTAATTTATACTTCCGGTTCTACGGGAAAACCAAAAGGCACAATGCTTGCGCACCGCGGTTTAACTAACTTGGCAAACGTTCACAGAAAAAGATTTAATATTACTCCCGATAGTAAAATTCTTCAATTTTCATCGAGCAGTTTTGACGCTTCCGTTTGGGAAACGGTTATGGCATTGTTGAACGGAGCATCGTTATTTTTAACTTCGAAAGATACGGTATCGGTTGGCGACGAACTTGTAAAGTTAATTCAAAAAAATAAAATTACTACTATTACACTTCCGCCTTCCGTATTGGCTGTTATGCCCAAACTGGAATTACCCGATCTGAAAACAATTATTACTGCCGGTGAATCTGTTTGGAATGAACTCGTTCAATTCTGGGGCAAGGACCGTCAATTCTTTAATGCGTATGGTCCAACAGAAACTACCGTATGCGCAACAATGTATCTGTGCGAAAATGAATACCCGAAAGGTCCGCCTATCGGTAAACCTATTGATAATTTTAAAGTTTATGTTGTTGATGAAAACTTAAACCCTGTTCCGGCCGGTGTCCCCGGAGAATTAATTGTAGGCGGTGTAGGATTAGCAAGAGGTTATTTGAACAGACCGGACTTAACAGCGGAAAAATTCATCCCCGATTTCTTTGATGAAATTCCCGGGCAAAGATTATATCGTACCGGTGATTTAGTGAGATTGCTTGACGACGGTAACATAGAATTTTTAGGCAGAATCGATACTCAAACAAAAGTCAGAGGTTTTAGAATTGAATTAGGTGAAATAGAAGCTCAAATAAAAAACATGGAAGAAGTTATTGATACCGCCGTTATTGTGCGCGAAGATAATCCCGGCGATAAAAGAATTGTAGCTTATTTGGTGTTGGATAAAGAGTTAAAATTAGATATTGCAGAATTCAGAAGTAAATTATCTAAAGTATTACCCGATTATATGATCCCTTCGGCTTTTGTTCAACTCGATAAAATACCGTTGACGCCCAACGGTAAAGTTGATAAATATGCATTGCCCGTACCGGAAATTTCAAGCATGGATTTGGGTGTGGAATATGTCGAACCGAGAGACGAATTTGAAGAAGGACTTGTTGAAATAGTTAAAGAATTGTTAAAGTTGGAAAAAGTCGGTGTTTTGGATAACTTCTTCGCGCTTGGCGGTCATTCGCTGCTTGCCACACAATTTATTTCAAGGGTGCGCGAAAAGTTTAATGTAGAACTGCCGTTACGACAATTATTTGAGACTCCCACAGTTGAAGGTATTGCCGTTGCAGTAAAAAAATCATCCGCGAAAAACGAAGACAAACAACCGTCAATTAAAAGGGTTTCGCGAGAAAAACGTAAAATGAATCGTTCCGATTTAACCTGAAAAAAATAACAAAGGTTTATTAATATGGATTTAAAAGGTAATAATATAAATCAATCCGTTGAAGAAGCTATAGTCTTTCCCGCTTCTTATGCCCAACGAAGACTATGGTTTTTTGACCAGTTTGAACCGGGAAGTCCATATTATAATATTCCAATGGCCGTAAAATTAAAAGGTCCGTTCCGTTATGATATTCTTTCTAAAACAATTAACGAAATTATAAAACGTCATGAAATTTTAAGAACGACTTTTGCCAGTATCGACGGAGAACCTGTTCAGGTTATTTCGGAACCGTTTGAACTTGATATTCCCGTAATAGAAATCCAAGGGGAAAAAGAAAACGAAATTGAAAATAAGATTTATGAATTAGCAAGGATAGAAGCTAGAAAACCCTTTAACTTAAAAGAACTCCCGTTAATTAGACTCACCGTTTTAAGAGTTACGGATAATGAAAATGTATTGTTGCTTACAATGCATCATATTATTTCCGACGGTTGGTCAATGGGAATTCTAGTAAACGAAATTACCACTTTATACCGTGCTTTTTATAACGGGGAAGAAAGCCCGTTACCGGAATTGGAAATTCAATATGCGGATTTTTCCGAATGGCAGCATGAATATCTGAAAGGCGAAGTTTTACAGAAACAATTAAATTATTGGAAAGAACAACTGGGCGATATCCCGCCCGTTCTGGAATTACCAACCGACAGACCCAGACCGAACATTTGGACTAACGAAGGCGCATCTTTTACGGAAATACTTCAACCTTCTTATGTGGAAAGAATTAAACAAATCGGATACAAAGAAGGCGCAACGTTGTTTATGACGTTAATTGCTGTCTTCGATATACTCCTTTCCAAATATAGCGGTCAGCGGGACATCACCGTTGGTACGCCTATAGCAAACCGTACATTGAAAGAAACCGAACCGTTAATCGGTATGTTTATTAACACTTTGGTACTCAGAAATAAAATTGATTATGATAAATCGTTTAGAGAATTTCTGAGAGAAGTTAAAGACGTAAATCTTAAGGCGTTTGAGAATCAAGATGTACCTTTCGAGTTAATAGTCGATGAACTCCAACCCGATAGGGACATGAGTTATTCGCCGTTGTTTCAAGTAATGTTCATTCTGCAAAATGCACCCGTAAATGCTACGATTGTACCAGAGCTTGAACTTTCCACGATCAATGTTGATATGGGTACTGCAACTTCCGATATTACATTTTCGCTTTCCGAAGGTCGTAATGGTATAAGTATTTCCGTTGAATATAACACCGATTTATTTGACGAATCGACGATTCGCAGAATGGTGCGGCATTATAAAAACATAATAGATGAAGTATCTTCCAATCCCGAAATTCATATTAAAAATATAAAATTACTTTCCGATGAGGAACTTAACACAATATTATACGAGTGGAACAGTAAAAATTTAAAACGCCCGGTAGAAACCGGAATTCATCAACTGTTTGAAAAACATGCTTCCGCCACTCCGCAAAATATTGCTGTTGTTGATACGGAAAAAAGTTACACTTACGGAGAGTTAAACGAAAAAGCAAATCTGATTGCACATGAACTTAGGAAATATGGAGCCGGACCTGATAAAATTATAGGGATATTACTCGATAAATCGGTTGACCTAATGGCCGCTGTGCTTGGGGTATTAAAAAGCGGAGCCGCTTATTTACCAATAGATCCTACATACCCGCAAGAGAAAATCGATTACATGCTGGAAGATTCCGGAACCGCTATCATTATTACCGAATCGGTCAACACTGAATTAATTTCCGGGAAAAATATTAAATCTGTTCTAATCGATGATCCTGTTATAAAATCCGGAGAAGGGATAATTGAAAACCTTGATCTTAAAATCGATGACAAAAATCTGGCTTATATGATTTATACTTCCGGTTCTACCGGAAAATCGAAAGGTACGATGATTCAACACGAAAGTATTGTGAATGCTTATCTTGCTTGGGAAATGGATTATAATCTACTAACGCAAGCAAGAAATCATTTACAAATGGCAAGTTTCTCTTTTGATGTTTTCACCGGCGACTGGACAAGGGCTTTGTGCTCCAGCGGAAAATTGGTATTAGTACCCAGAAGCATGTTGCTCGATGCTGAAAGTTTGTATCGGTTAATGGTTAAAGAAAAAATTAACATTGCGGAATTTGTGCCGGCAGTATTAAGAAATTTAATTCAGTATGTAGAAGAGAAAAATTTAAAGTTGGATTTTTTCAACGCATTAATTGCCGGTTCCGATGTTTGGTACGTGAATGAATATAAAAAGATTAAATCGTTTTGCGGTGAAAAAACAAGACTCATAAATTCTTTCGGACTTACAGAAGCTACGATTGACAGTACTTTCTTCGAAGCCGACGAACTAAACGTCGCCGATGAAAAATTAGTGCCGATCGGGAAACCATTTGCCAATATGCCGATTTATATATTGGATGATTATTTAAATCCCGTACCGGTTGGTGTAAGAGGCGAGTTGTTCGTCGGTGGAATAGGCGTAGCGCGTGGATATTTAAACAGACCAGATCTCACTGCCGAACGATTTATTCCGGATCCCTTCAGCTCTTTGCCCGGTGCAAGAATGTATAAGACCGGCGACGTTGCAAGATATTTACCGGACGGAAATATTGAATTTCTTGGAAGGAAAGATTATCAAATCAAATTACGCGGTTACAGAATCGAATTGGGCGAAATCGAAACCGCAATCGGGAAATACAGAAACATTAAGGATTCTGTGGTAATTGCGCGGGAAGATAAACCCGGCGATAAAAAATTGGTGGCTTATATAGTTCCTGAAAATAAAGCGGAAATTGATATTAACGATTTGCGCAATTTTCTCTTAAAGCATATTCCCGATTATATGGTTCCTTCCGCAATAATGATTCTTGACGAACTTCCGCTTACTCCAAACGGTAAAGTAGATAGAAAAGCTTTACCACAGCCTGGTGAAGATTTATTCAAAGAAGCAGTTGCGGTAGATTATGTCGCGCCCAGAAACCAAGTCGAAGAAGTAATCGCAAAAATATGGAGCGATGTTTTACATATTGAAGTAATCGGTATTTACAATAATTTCTTTTTGCTCGGCGGACATTCGTTACTTGCCACTCAAGTAATATCCCGTATCAAAAAGCATCTCGGTGTTGATGTTCCGTTAAGAAGTATTTTTGAAAACCCGACAATCTCCGGATTGGCAAAAGCGGTTGAAAAAGAAAAACTGGCACAAAGAGGAATCGAATTACCTAAAATTCATAAAATCAAACGTGAAGGCAAATTGCCGTTGTCTTTTGCTCAACAACGTTTATGGTTCCTTGAACAACTCGAACCCGGAACGCCGTTTTATAATATTCCGGAAACCTATAAAATTACAGGCGACTTAAATATCGATGCTTTACAGAAAGCAATAAATAAAGTAATTAAAAGACACGAAACTTTGCGTACTTCGTTTCATTCCGATAACGGAATCCCTTACGTGGAAATCGAACCTGAATTAGAATATAAATTGAATGTAATAGATTTAACAGATGAAGATGCATCCCGGAAAGATGAAAAAATTAAAGAGATAATTAGAGAAGAAAATTCCAAACCGATAGCTTTATCCAAACCGCCTTTGTTCCGTGCAACTCTTCTTAAAGTAAGTGAAGATGAGCATGTTATAGTTTTGGTTATCCATCATATTATCTCAGACGATTGGTCGACTAAAGTATTAATGCAAGAGATATCGGTTATTTACGAATCTGTTGTTAAGAATATGGATTATCCTTTACCCGAACTTACAATTCAATATGTGGATTATGCGGCTTGGCAAAGGGAATGGTTATCGGGTAAAGTATTAGAAGAACAAATTAATTATTGGAAGAACACACTTAAGGATATTCCGCCTGTACTCAATTTACCTACGGACAGACCGAGACCAGCGGTTCAAACATTTAACGGAAGTTATCTGAGTTTCGAACTGCCTGAAGAAACGGGAGAATTAATTTCCAAGATTTCACGTGAGGAAGGCGTAACCGCATTTATGATATTGCTGGCGGCTTTCGATACGCTCCTTTCTAAATATAGCGGACAAGAAGATATTGTAGTCGGTACGCCTGTTGCTAATCGTACGCAAGATGAAGTGGAAAATTTAATCGGATTTTTTGTTAATACTTTGGTTTTAAGAACCGACCTTTCAGGCAATCCTTCGTTTAGGGAATTGTTGAAGAGAGTAAGAGAAACTTCACTTGGAGCTTATGCGCATCAAGATTTACCGTTCGAACAAGTTGTGGATATCGTTCAACCTGAAAGAAGTCTGAGTCATTCACCGATTTTCCAAGTTATGTTTACTCTTCAAAATACGCCGAGACGTGAACGTAATCTTTCTTCAGGTATTACAATCAGTTCGGTGGAAGCGCATAGCGGAACTTCAAAGTTTGATTTAACGATGTTTATGGTTGGTGAAGACAAACATTTCGGCGGCGCTCTTGAGTTTAATACCGATTTATTCGATGAATCCACAATCGAGAGAATGATAAATCATTTTCAAAAAATTCTTTTCGATATGCTTTCTAATCCGGACAAACCTGTTGGCTTCGTTTCTTTGCAGAATGAAAAAGAAATCGAGGATTTATTAACGGGGTTAAACCGGACTCCAGTTATTCCGCAAATTAAAAATGTTATTGATGAATTTTATAAAACTGCTGAACACCATCCAAACGAACCGGCGGTTAAAATCGGTGATAAAGTTTATTCTTTCGAACAACTTAATAACGATTCGAACAAGCTTGCGCGATACTTAATCGATTCCGGAGTGAAAAAGGATTCCATAATCGGAGTTTATCTAAAACGTTCTTATGAAATGATAGTATCATTAATCGGAATAATGAAAGCCGGTGCAGCGTATCTGCCGCTTGAACCTGAATATCCTTTCGAAAGAATCAAATTCATGGTTGAAGATTCTGGGGTTGAAAAAATTATAACGCATTCCGATCTAACGAAGAATATTGATTCGCTTGAAACTGATAAAATCATTTTGGATAAAGAATGGGAAAGCTATACGAATTATTCTGTCGATAATCTTAATGTAAATATTTTACCGCAATCACTTGCGTATGTGATTTACACTTCGGGTTCCACCGGAAAGCCGAAGGGCACTATGTTAAATCACAAGGGATTGGCTAATTATTTAAGCTGGTGTTTGCATTCTTATCCTGTTGACAAAGGAGCCGGTTCTGTTGTTCATTCAACGTTTTCATTCGACGCAACCGTTACCGCGCTATTTCCGGCACTGTTAAAAGGCAAAGCGCTTTACCTTGTTGATGATAAAGATGAATTGGACGGCTTAAGTAAAATTTTAACCGGCAAAGAAAAATTCAGTCTTGTGAAAATTACCCCTGCACATCTCGAAGTTCTTTCCAACCTGCTGAACGAAGAAGATGTTAAAGATATTACTTATTCGTTTGTGATAGGCGGAGAAAATTTAACAGCCGATCAAATTAAATTCTGGCAAGAAAATGCCGGTGGTACTTTACTCTTTAACGAATACGGTCCCACGGAAACAGTTGTGGGATGTGTTGTTTATGAAGCATCCGGATTCAAAGGAAGCGGTTCTGTCCCAATCGGTCGTGTAATTCCGAATGTTTCGGTTTATGTTTTGGATAAATATCTCAACCCGGTTCCGGTTGGTGTTCCGGGTGAATTATATATCGGTGGTGTTGGCGTTGCCCGCGGGTATTTGGGCAGACCCGATTTAACTGCAGAAAGATTTATTCCCGATCCGTTCGGAGATATTAATGGAAGCCGGTTATACAAAACGGGAGACTTGGTCAAAATTTTACCTGACGGGAATATTGAGTTTATAGGAAGGATTGATAATCAAGTAAAGGTTCGCGGATATAGAATTGAATTGGGCGAAATTGAAGAAGCGTTACGTCAGCTGGATGAAGTTGCTGAAGCGGTAGTAGTTTTGCGGAAGGGTAATGCAAATGACAATGTAATTGTCGGTTATGTTGTTGGTGATAAAAAAATAAATAAGTCAGAAATTGTTGAGACTATCAGAGAAAAATTAAGCAAGAGCTTGCCGGAATACATGATACCGGCGCACATTGTTGTAATTGATAAAATGCCGGTAAACGTTCACGGAAAAATCGACAGGAAAAAACTCCCCGAAATTTCGATTGAGAGAGAACAACTAAAAACCGAATTTGTCGAAGCTAGAAATGCTACCGAAGAAAAATTAGTTAACATTTGGAAAAACTTATTGGGGATTGAGAGAATTGGAATCCGGGATAATTTCTTCGACTTAGGCGGACATTCATTAATTGTTACCCAAATGATATCGAGGGTAAGGGAAGAGTTTGGTATTGAACTTCCGGTTAGAACAATATTTGAAAATCCTACCGTTGAAGATTTGAGCTATGCAATCAAAAACTTCTCGGCTGTGCCGGAATTGCCTCCTGTAAAAAGAGTACCGCGGGATAAACCGCTTCCACTTTCCTTCAATCAACAGAGGATTTGGTTTCTCGAAAAGCTTAATCCCGGTCAAACAATTTATAACATGCAAACAGCCATTAAGGTTTACGGTAAAATCGATTTGACCGTATTAAAAAAATCTCTTGCAAAATTAGTTAATAGACATGAGTCGTTGCGAACTGTATTCCAGGAAGAGAACGGAATCCCTTCGCAGATAATCCTAAACGAAATCGATTTGATGATAGAATCGAAGAAAATGAATAATGGCTCTGATGATTCCGGCTTAATCCGAAACGAATTGAAAAAAGATGCCGCGGAAGTTTTTGATTTAGAGAAAGGTCCGTTGTTTAGAGTTAAAGTATTAGACATTAATGAAAAAGAATCGGTAGTGGTTTTAACAATGCACCACATCATATCGGATGGTTGGTCGATAAATATTTTATTATCTGAATTGATAGGAAATTATATTGCTTTAAGCAAAGGAATGGAAACGGATTCAAAGCCTTTGGATATACAATACGCCGATTATTCCGTATGGCAACGCGAATGGTTGAAAGATAAAGTGCTTGAATCTGAAATACAATTTTGGAAAAACGAACTTGAAGGCGCTCCGCCGTTGCTGAATCTTCCAATCGATAAGAAAAGACCGCCGGTAAAAACATTTAACGGCAGTCATAAATCTTTTACTTTTAGCAAAGAGTTATCTTCGCGTCTGGCGGATTTTTGTAACCGTCACAACGTAACCCCGTTTATGTTTTTGCTTTCTGTTTTTAATATTCTTCTGAGCCGTTATTCAAATCAAAAGGATATAGTTGTAGGAACGCCGGTTGCAAACAGAAACAGAAAAGAATTTGAAAAGATTATTGGCTTTTTTGCCAATACTCTTGTACTCAGAACAAAATTTGAAAACACGCCTACGTTTGAAAATGTATTGCAAAAAGTAAAAGAAACTTCTCTAAAAGTTTTCGGGCATCTGGAATTGCCTTTCGAAAAACTTGTTGAAGAATTGCAAGTCGAGCGTGAGCTTAGTTATACTCCGGTTTTTCAGGTAATGTTCGTTCTGCAAAATAACAAGATTGGTTTGGAAATTGATAATGTCCCGGATTTAAAAATTGAGCCGGTAGAATCACAAAGTAATGAAACACAATTCGATTTAACTCTCTCCATGTTTGCCAATGAGAATGTTTGGGGCGGTACGTTTGAGTTTAACACCGATTTGTTTTATGAAAGCACAATCGAAAAAATAGTGCGGCATTTTGAAAATCTGGTAACCGAAGTAGTTGATAATCCGGCAGAAAATATTTACAAACTTGAATACTTGACTACGGAAGAAAAAAATAATCTTCTTGAAATCAGTCGCGGTTCCGTAAAATCTTATGATTATTCAAATGTAATTTCGCGTTTTGAGAATCTTGCCGGTTCTTATGTTGATAAAGCTGCGTTAAAATACGGCGGTAAACTTATCACTTATTCCGAATTGAATAAAAGAGCCAACAGGATTGCTAATTATCTTTTGAAACGGAATGTTTTAAAAGAAGAAATAGTCGGAGTGATGGCGTCCGATCCGGTTTTAACTGTTGTTGCAATGCTGGGAATCATGAAAGCCGGGTTGGTTTATTTGCCTATTGACAAGAACTATCCGCCGGAAAGAAAAAAATACATGATTTCAGATTCCGGTATTCGGTTTATTTTTGCTGACGAAGAAACTGAAATAGACAGTAGCGCGACTGTAATAAACTTAAACTCCGGTGAAATTGATACTATGCCGGATGATAATTTGAACACCGGTATCGATGAAGATAACTTGGCTTATATGATTTATACTTCCGGGTCTACCGGGAAACCGAAAGGAACATTGTTGACACATAAAGGTTTGAATAATTTAACTTATAATCAGATTAGGGATTTTTCCGTAACGGAAAACAGTAATGTATTGCAATTTGCATCATTTGGATTTGACGCTTCAATATCCGAGATTTTTATGGCATTGTTAAGCGGCGCTACCTTGGTTTTAATTGATAATGATGTTAAAAAAGATATCGATAAGTTGGTTCAAACAATTAATGATAATGGAATTACTACAATAACATTACCGCCGTCGGTATTGAATCTTTTACCGGTGGATAAAGTTAAAAGTCTCAAAACAATAATTTCAGCCGGGGAAAAATTAACCTTTGAGCTTGCTAAAAAATGGAAGGATAAAGTAAAACTTATCAATGCTTACGGTCCTACGGAAAGCAGCGTTGGTGTTACGAGTTATACGGTTTCGCAGATTTCCGGGAATTGGGGAAGCGTTCCGATAGGGAAAGCAATCGATAACGTTGAGGTTTATGTTTTAGACGATGAGTTAAATCTTGTACCAAGCGGTGTTGTTGGTGAAATATGTATTGGCGGTGTCGGACTTGCCCGCGGTTATTGGAAAAAACCGGTGTTGACCGCAGAAAAATTTATCCCGAATATTTACGGAGAAGGAAAACTTTATAAAACGGGTGATTTGGGAAAAATAACCGCAGAAGGAATAATCGAATATATCGGAAGAAAAGACGAACAAATAAAACTGCGCGGATTCAGAATCGAATTGGGTGAGATTGAAGAAACGCTCAGAAATATAGAAGGAATAAAAGATGCAACGGTTATAGTTAAAAATGCTAATACCCGCAATGCAAAACTTATCGCTTTTATAGTTTCGGAAAGCGAAATACAACAATCCGGTATTGTAAAAGAATTGAGAAAAACTTTACCAGACTATATGATTCCCGCTGTGTTCCACAAGTTGGATAAACTTCCGCTTACGCCCAACGGCAAGATTGATAAAAAATATCTACAAAAAATTGATGTTAATCTTGAATCGAAAAATAAAGAATTTATACCGCCACGAAATGAAAGCGAAAAACATATCGCAGAAATTTGGAAAGAGCTGTTACAAGTTGAGCGCGTTAGCGTAAACGATAACTTTTTCGAACTGGGCGGTCATTCTTTGTTGGTTACTCAACTCATTTCGAGATTGCGGGAAAAAGAAAATCTTGAAATTCCGATAAGAATAATTTTCGAACATCCGACGATTGCCGAACTTGCCGGGCAATTGGATTTACTGCAACAAAAATCGAAAATACCGCCTATCGAAAAAGCGGATAGAAGCAAACCTATACCGCTATCTTTCAATCAAGAAAGACTGTGGTTTTTGGATAAACTGGAACCCGGTAACATTATTTATAATCTACCGCTTGTTGTTAAAATAAAAGGCTCCTTCAATGTAGAATTATTCGAAAAAGTTATTAACGCAATCGTTGAAAAACACGAAAGTCTTAGAACCAATATTGTTTACAGTAACGGCGAAGCAATACAGAAAATCTCCGAACCCGGAAATTACAAACCGGAAGTCGTTCTTGATGTTTCCAATGAAAACGAAATCAGAGAACAGATTAAGGAATTTGTTTCCGAACCCTTCGATCTGGAAAATGATCCGTTGTTTAAAGTTAAAATAATGAAATATAAAGAAAATGAATATTATGTAGCTTTGGTGATGCATCATATTATTTCGGACGGTTGGTCAATCAATTTATTGCTCGAAGATATTTTTAATTTTTACAAGCAATTCTCCGAAGGAAAGCAAGGCAAAACAATCACGGACGAATTACAATATGCGGATTACGCCGTTTGGCAAAGAAGTTGGCTTAAAGATGAAGTATTGAAATCGGAAATTGAATTTTGGAAAAACGAAATAGGCGATGCTCCGAAAATCTTAAATTTACCGACCGATAAAAAAAGACCGCCTGTAAAAACGTTTAACGGCGACCGGCTTCAATTTAAACTTGAAGGTGAAACGGGAGCTTTGATTAAAAAATTCTGTATTGAAAATAATATAACGCCATTTATGTTTTTGTTGACCGCTTTCAGTACTTTGCTTTATAAATACAGTGGTCAAGACGATATTCTCATAGGTACGCCGGTAGCAAACAGAAATCAAAAAGAGATTGAAAGAATAATAGGATTTTTTGCAAATACTCTTGTTATAAGAACTGATTTAAGAAACGATCCTTCTTTTGCTGAAGCTTTACAAAGAACTAAAAGCAGAGCGCTTAAATCTTTTCAACATTCTGAAGTTCCCTTTGAAAAATTGGTAGAAGAAATTCAACCCGATAGGGAATTAAGTTATACCCCGTTGTTTCAGGTGATGTTCGTTTTGCAAAACAACAGACTTACTACATCCGGTTCATCCGAATTGACGATTGAGCCAATTGAAACGGAAAACAAAACCGCACAATTCGATTTAACGCTTAACATGGAAGAATCAGCCGGAGGATTTAACGGATGGCTTGAGTTTAATACGGATTTGTTCTTCGGCGAAACGATTTCACGTATGATTTCGCACTTTAAAAATTTAATCGAAAAAGTAACGGAAAATCCCGGCTTAAAACTCAAACAGATTGAAATTTTATCGGAAGATGAGAAAGAGAAAATACTAAGTCTGAGTAAAGGAAATCGTGTTCCGCTAAAAACGGAAAGTGTTATTCATGACTTTACCGCAATCGTTAAATCGTTCGGAGAAAAATCAGCAATCGAATATGAAGGGGAAACAGTTTCCTATAACTTGTTGGATGCTGTTACGAATAATATTGCTTACCGTCTACGTGAGATGGGAATTGAAAAAGAAAACATTATAGCCGTTGAATGCAAGAATAAATTAAACACTGTAAAATATATGTTGGCAGTAATGAAAGCCGGCGGAGTTTATTTGCCAATTGATTCAACTTATCCGGAAGAACGGAAAAAATATATTTTGCAAGATTCCGGAACAAAATTATTACTTACCGATGATACGGAAACGGTTGCTTATGGAAATGAAATGCTGAAGGTGGTTGATTTGATCACAGATAATGAAAAGGTAACGCCTGAACACTATAATGATTATACGCCGGAAATAAGAGGTGAAGATTTAGCTTATATGATTTATACTTCCGGCTCCACAGGCAAACCTAAGGGAGTATTGTTAAAGCATATCGGGTTAAAAAATCTAACGACTTCGCAAATAAAAGATTTTTCGGTTACTAGTCAAAGCAGGGTTTTGCAATTGGCTTCATTCGGTTTCGATGCTTCGCTTTCGGAAATATTTATGGCGCTGTTATCCGGCGCAACGCTTGTTATCCCGGATGATACTGTTAAAAAAGATACAAGGCTTTTAATCGCAACCATAAAAGATAAAAAGATTACTACTGCAACAATACCACCGAGCTTGTTAAGCGTTTTACCGTATGAAAAAATCGATGATTTCAAAACAATTATTTCCGCCGGGGAAAGCTTACCGAAAGAAGTTGCGAAAAGATGGATGAAAGATTACGATTTAATTAATGCTTACGGTCCGACCGAATGCAGTATCGGAGTAACATCGTATAAAGTTGAAAATATTAAGGATGAATGGAACAGCGTACCGATCGGTTCACCTATTGATAATATGGATGTTTACGTTTTGGATGATTACGGGAATCCGGTACCTGTTGGAGTTGTGGGAGAAATTTGTGTAGGCGGAATCGGTTTAGCCCGCGGATATTATAATAAACCGGAATTAACCGCAGAAAAATTTGTCCCGAATAATTTCGCAGATGGTCGTATATACAGAACCGGTGATTTAGGTAAATTTACTAAAGACGGCGTAATTGAATTTGTTGGAAGAAAAGATTCCCAAGTAAAATTAAGGGGATACAGAATTGAAATCGGTGAAGTGGAAGAAAACATTAAAACAATACAAGGTGTAAAAGATTGTGCAGTAGTTGTACAGGAACAAAATGCAAATGAGAAAAAACTTGTTGCGTTTGTTGTTTCGGATGAAGATGATATTGAACGTAAAGTAAGAAAGCAATTAAAGAGAAATTTACCGGATTATATGATTCCGAATTTGATAATCAAATTGGATGAATTACCCTTAACACCAAATGCAAAAGTTGACAGAAAATATTTAGAAAAATTTGCCGTTAAAAATATTGCATCAAAGGCAGAGTATGTTGAACCGAAAGACGAATTGGAAAAGAGATTGGTTAAAGTTTGGGAAGAAATTTTAAATTTGAAGAAAATCGGTGTGGAAGACGACTTTTTCGAAATCGGAGGCCATTCGATTTTAGCGATAAATTTATTGGAAAAAATATCCAAAGAATTCGATGTCGAAATTCCTATGGTCAAATTTTTTATGAATCCTACGATCCGTAATATTGCCAATCAGATAAGAATAGTAAGAAGCGGTAAAACAATTGATCCAAACGTATTAGTGAGATTTCACGATGATAAACATCGCAAACCGTTGTATTTCATTCATCCTTCTGGTGGAAGTGTACATTGGTACACAATGTTAGCAAATGAACTGAAAGATTCCATCCCATTCTATGGTATTCAAGCAAAAGGTGTGGATGGAAAAGAAGAACCGCATACCACGATTGAAGAAATGGCGGCTTATTACATAACGGCAATAAAAGAAAATCAACCGGAAGGACCGTATGTTATCGGTAGTTGGTCGATGGGCGTTGTAATTGCTTATGAAGTTGCACGACAATTGACCGAGCGTGGTGAAGAAGTTGAAAGATTAATTATTTTGGATCAAGGGCCTTATTTACCTTTGGCAAAAGCTGAAGACGATGCCGAATTTTTAGCTGGTATGTTTATGGGAAGAATTAAATTTTCCATCGATAAGTTAAGAAAAATGTCTTACGATGATCAATTAAAGTATGTTTTAAAGAAAGCAAAAAAAGAACGGCAGTTCCCAAAACATATACGGTTTAAGCAATTCAAAAACTATGTGAAGATATTAAAAATTCAACAAGATGCTTGGAGAAACTACGAACCGTTACCAAGTGATTTAAAAATAACTTTGATTAAGTCAACTGAAAGGGACGATAGAAAAAATGAAAGTCCGGATTTGGGTTGGGGAGAATTAGCTAGAAACGGTGTAGAGATTTATCAAACACCTGGTAATCATAATACGATATTACATCAACCAAAAGTTCAAAAGTTAGCTAAATTATTGACACAATTACTGAATTAAACAAGAGGAAAAATTGGATAGCTTATACGGAATACTGTTTTATCATTGGATGAAATTGTTGGCAAAACATTTTTTTAGCATTTCATTCAAAGCTTTACCGCAAGTTTTTGTTATTACTTTTTTAAGTATAAGAAATTCTTTTTATAGTAGATTCGATCGAAAAATTGAAAAAGAATCATTGAAAAATATAGATTTGGAAAAAGATCCTATTTTTATTTTAGGTCACTGGAGAAGCGGGACAACATTTTTGCACAACCTATTATCGTTAGATTCAAATTTCGCTTACCCGCGAATTTATCAAGTAATTCATCCGACAGCTTTTCTTTACATTAATAAAAAATATATAAATTTTATTGAATCGAAAGAAGCTAAAAAAAGAACGATGGATAATGTTAAACATCATCCTATGTTGCCTGGGGAAGAAGAGTTTGCTATGGCTGCTATTACTCTTAAATCTCCAATAGTTGGTTGGGTCTTTCCATCAAAACATGAATACTATGAAAAATATTTATGCTTAAAGAATATTTCGGAGGCAGACCTTAAAGAATGGAAAGAAGAATATGCAAAATATTTGAAAAAAGTGACTTATCTTGAAAAAAAACAGTTGATTCTAAAATCACCTACAAATACGGCGAGAATAAAATTTTTGTTGGAATTATATCCGAATGCCAAGTTTATACATATTCATCGAAATCCGTTTAATGTGTTTTTATCAACAATAAAATTACACGAAACGGCAATAGCCAAAACTAGTTTTCAAAATAATTTTAAATACGATAAAAATGAAAGAATCTTAAATACGTATGAAACATTATACAAATGTTTTTTTGATGATAAAGAATTACTGAATGAAAACAATTTTATTGATATTTCTTTTGAAGATTTGGAAACTAACACTACGGAAACAATTAAAAAGATATACGAAACTATAGATATTGGAGATTTCCAAAATTTGAAACCGGCTTTGGAAAAATATTTGGGAGAAAACGGGAATTATAAGAAAAACGAATATCCGCCGATTGAAGAAAATTTAAAGAAAAAGATATATAACAGATGGAAAAAATACTTCGATTATTGGGGATATAAATACAATTAAATTTTATCAAGTTGAAATTAAGGTTTAGATTGAAAAAAGAAAATTCAAATTCGATAAAGGAAAAACTATTTAACAAGGATTTTTTCTTACTTTGGAACGGCCAAACCGTAAGCAGATTCGGTTCGCAAATTTACTATATGGCAATGCTGCTTTGGATAACCGAGGTTACCGATTCTGCCAGTTTGTTGGGAATAATGGGAATGATTTCCAGTATTCCAAGTATTTTGCTCGCAACCATCGGTGGAACATTTGCGGATAGACATTCCAGAAAAGCTATTATAATTTTTAGTGATGTTATTAACGCGGTTATCATATTCGTCTTAGCATTTATTTTTTATGAAAAGGGTGATAACATTTCGCTAATTGTTTCGGTTTTGTTAGGGATTGCATTTATAAACGGAATTGTTAGATCCTTTTTTACTCCGGCAATTTCTGCAGCCATACCGGATTTGGTACCAAAGACAAAACTGACTACGGCAAATTCGTTTTTACAATCCGCCGCACAAGTTACTACAATAATTGCTTGGGCTGTCAGCGGTGTATTGTATGTTGCACTTGGTATGCCGATGTTAATATTAATTAACGGAATTACTTTTGTTTTCGGAGCGATCACAAAATCATTGATAACCATACCTCAAAAGAAGTTGGAAGTTAATCCAGACGGAACAGCAAAAAATAAATTTACTCGGGATCTAAAGGAAGGTATGAAATTCATTTGGCAAAACACAGGTTTGAAAAAACTGGTATTAACAACACTCGTATTGAATTTCTTCACTATACCGATTGTATTATTATTGCCGTTTTACGTGAAAGATATTTTAATGTTGGACAAAGTATGGATTTCATACTTTATAATTACGAGTGCAATTGGTTCCGTATTGGGTTATATTGTTGCAGGTTTTGTTAGATTAAAACCCGTTACTAGGAGCAAAGTAATTGTAATTATGATGATTTTTAATGCTGTCTTAACTATTTTACTGGGGCTAAATATTTATCTTTGGGGCGCGATAGTAATTTTAATTCTGGGCGGATTATTAAACGGATTTATTCAAGTACATATTCAAACAATTTTACAACTAAGTACGGATACGGAAATCAGAGGCAGGGTTTATGGTGCAATATCAACGCTGGCCGGTTCGTTAACTCCTATTGGCATGGCGGTGTTTGGTATAATAGGTGATTTAACTGGTAAAAACATCCCGTTAATTTATGAATTAAGCGGAAGTGTTTTATTGCTTTTAACCATTTATGTAGCTGCCAGTTCCGATATAAGAAAATTTTTAGCATATAAACCAGAAGTAATTCCGGAAACAACAATAATTACTAATAAATAAATATTCAGGAGGAAAATATGAGTTGGGACGATAGCGACGATAAAACAATTTACAAAGTTGTTATCAATCACGAAGAGCAATACTCTATTTGGCCGGTTGATAAGGAAAACGCACCGGGCTGGAAAGATGTTGGCAAGCAAGGAACGAAACAGGAATGTCTCGATTATATTAAAGAAGTATGGACGGACATGCGCCCGTTAAGTCTCCGTAAAAAAATGGAGGAAATGGAAAAAGAACAAAATAACGATAACGAATAATAATTGGTTCAAAAGCTTTGGTACTCAATATAAATCCCCGTCCAGCTGCAACCAAAAGATTGTTTTGTTTTCCTTATGCGGGAGGAAGTGCCGCCATCATTTACAGAAAATGGGCTATGAATCTGCCGGAAGATTTGGAAGTTCTTCCGGTGGAGCTTTCCGGACGGGGTTCGCGACTCCAAGAATCGTTAAAATATGATATGGACTCCCTCGTCGAAGAACTTATCGGTGCAATTAAAAATTATATTGATAAACCATACTATTTCTTCGGGCATAGTATGGGTGCTTTGGTTTCATACGAAATAGCGCGAAGATTATCCAAAAAACATTTACCATTACCGGAAAAACTGATTTTGTCTTCGCATAGCGCTCCGCAATTTAATAAACGCTCTCCGGTTATGCATAAATTGCCAAAAGATGAATTCATCCGTGAGTTGAAAGAGTTAAACGGAATGCCCAAAGAATTTTTTGAAAGTGAAGAATTGTTGGATATTTTTCTCCCGATTATCAAAGCAGATTATACGGTGTGCGAAACATACGAATTCTCCGCTAGGGAAAAATTGAAAATTCCTTTTATCGCCATAAGAGGAACAAACGACCAAACCGTATTGAAGGAAGATATGATCGGTTGGTCCGATTTAACTCAGAGCGGTTTTAAATTCTTTGAATTCCCCGGTGACCATTTTTTTATCACAAAGAATCAAGATGAATTTATTAAATTCGTCAGCCACATTCTTTATACGTAAAGTTTATGCCTTCGCAAAAGTTAAATAGGGGCTCGTTCAAAATTCCGGATAAAAATGAAGTTTACGTTTTTGCATTTGATTTGATAGCCGGACTAAATTGCTTGAAAGAATTTGAAACTTTTTTGAGCAATGAAGAAATTGTAAAAGCAAACCGGTTTCATTTCGAAAAAGATAAAAACAATTATATCATCTCACACGGAATCCTGCGGAAGATATTATCTTTATTGCTTTCCGTAAAACCTTCGGAAATTAATTTTGGAACAAACGAATACGGTAAGCCTTTTGTACAAAATCCCTCGAATGTACAATTTAATATTTCGCATTCGAAAGAAAAATTGTTATTGGCGGTTTCCCGTGAAGTTCCGGTCGGGGTCGATATTGAATTTATGAATGTCGAATTTGCTTCGGGAGACATAGCACAAAATTTTTTCTCGCCGGTTGAAATTCAAAAACTCAACAAACTCGAAGATGATAAGTTAACAGAAGGTTTTTATAATTGTTGGACCCGCAAGGAAGCGTTCATAAAAGGAATCGGGAAAGGTTTATCGATTCCACTCGACAGTTTCGATGTTGAGTTGACCCCCGGATTAAAACCGGAAATATTGGATGTGCGCTTCGATAAATCGGAAAATGGTAAATGGGAATTGGTAAATCTTGATATTTACGGAGAGTATAAAAGTGCGCTTTCAGTTAAAATGAAAATGCTTAAAATAGAATTATTTAAATTGGAAAATTGTTGTGAGGTATTATCCTACACCTAAGCGGCTTTTGATTTTTTTTGTATACCTTTGGCTGATTGTGAATTCCCCTTTAATATTTCGAAGCTTTATTTTGTAGTTATAAGCTCCGCTTCGTTCCACACTTTCTACATATTTCAAATTAATTATTGTTTGCCGGTGAATTCTTAAAAAAGTTGAGGAAGGCAAATAGCTTTCCCAGAAAGAAAGAGTTTTGTGCAATACTATTTTTCTTTTTCCTTCAACGCATAATTTTGTGTAATCACCTAAACTTTGAATGTAGATGATACTGTTCAACGAATAAAAACCGGGATGATGTTTGTCGTCGAGAAAAATATAATCTGATGTAATGGGGTGAATATTCTCATCGGACTTTGATTTATCCGCTTTTGTGGGTTTTGTTTTCGATAAATATTTAAGGAGATTCTCTCTTTTCTTAATCTGGGATTTTATGGATTTCAATAAAACAGCTTCTTCAACAGGATGAAAGAGAACGTCGTCTATATCGGATGACATGACTCTTTTCAAATCTAAACTTGACATCTCGCCTGAAATAAAAATAACTATCGGATAATATAAATCATTTCTATTCCGAATCTTTTTGAGCAAAGATAAATTCCTCGCGTTCACTTTTCCGGTGAAAAGAATTATAATATCCGGTACTTCTTTATCAAAGAATTCCGTGTTATTATCCGTTTCTCCGATTGATAAGACATTAATATTTTTATCCCCGAAAAAGGAGGGGAATTTGTCTTTGGAAAAACCAAATTCGTCTATTACTAATATTTTAGTCATTTTAACCGTGTAAATTGTCCTTACCTTGATATTATCGGTTTTTTTTTCGCTTTGTTCACACTCCAACTTAAATTTATTACAAAGTATGTACCAATATTTTTCTTCGATAAATGATGAAAAATAAGGGGTGAATTGTATTATTTGGAGAAGAGCGAAAAAAATGAAACATAACATAAATTACAAATCAATAACATTTCCCAAATCAAGATGTTTTTTAACAACAAATATCTTCATTTATCTAATTATTCAGGCGGTAATCTAAATCAATTAGTTAATTCATTAATAAGTATTTACTATACATTACAAATCTTTACACTTATTGATTTATTCGACACAAAGATTAAATAAAATACATAAATCGGAGGGAACCATGGGAAGTATTAAACGTAAAAGTTTGTTCAGTATCTTAGTTTTATTTACACTATCGCTCTTCATTTATTCGTGCACAAAACCGGTTGAACCGGAAATGCCGTCAGAGCAGAAAATCGAATTTAGTACTCAGGCAATTGAACATCAAACAAACATAATATTAACGGAAACGTTTCAAACGGCAAGTGAATTTTTAACCGATCATTCGATTTTGACATCCGAAAACGTAGTTCTTAATAAAACAAATGGTGGGAAAAAATATCATTTTGACGGAAGCTATCACGTATGGGAGGGAACTTTGGAAAGTCAAAGTTTTCCGAATGCTTACGATGGGGAATTTACGGTAAAATTACAATACCAAGACGAAAACGGAAATCCTCAAAAAAGTCCAAATGGAGCTGTTCAACTTTATACTTACGGATTAATTTGGGGACAATTCGGTTTTGCTAGTCCGGCACCTAATTATGGAGATAAGACTGTTTATCAATTAACCGGACTTTGGACGGATTTATTTTCGACACCGGTATTTAATGCTAACGGTAAATATGAACGAAAATGGGTTGGTATCTACAATCACGAAGATGTTACATTCGACAACGTTTTCAAAATCCGTGTAAAAAACTTAAAATTTTATAAAATGGGTCAAACATATTCCCTTGTTGGTAGAATTACAATCACAATGGATAATTATAGAGCAATAGTAAAATGCAACGGTTCAAACCGAGCAAAGGTTATTGTTTACGAAAACGGTGAAGTGATGAATACATTTTACTATAATATTCCGCAAAATTTGTATAGATGGTCGTTTGGTGGCTTAATTTTACCCTAAAAAGTAGTTTGAAAATATTTGTGAATTGATCTCAAATTATTAATTTTAAAACGTATTAATAGGACAGATACTTTTTAAAGAAATTTAGGGCTGATTGGTAGGGAGTCAATCATAAAATCCGCATTATCAGTCTACCTTTACTATCGTATGTGACAAACATCACGGAATAAGTGTACTATTTGTTTTATTATGGGACTACAAATTTCTAATAGGGCTTAATCTACTCAAAACAATATATCTGGAGGTAGGTTTGAAAAATTTTTACGTTTTTTTTGTAATTCTATGTATCACTGGGCAAATTTTTGCTCAACAATTTCAGAATCCTCAGGAAAATTTTGGCAAATATGTTACCTGGGGAACTGTATGGGGCGATTTCAACAATGACGGGTATGTTGATCTTTACCTCTCAAACGGCTTACAAAATTATCAATGGGAAGGATTTTTATACAAAAACAATGGAGACGGAACCTTCGATTCCGTAAGTACGGCAGGTGATATTGTTACCGAAAAGTATGTTTCAGGCGGTTCGTCTTGGGGAGATTATGATAACGACGGATATCTCGATCTTTACATTGCGAATGTTAATCCCGGTTCCGGTACATCACCTTCCCCTAACAGTCTTCATACGAATAACGGAAATGAAACGTTCACCAAGGAAACTACCGCAAGCGTTGGCGATATTGTAAAAACCCAAAGCACTTCCTCGGGTGCGGTGGCGTGGCTTGATTATAATAATGACGGATTCTTAGATGCTGCAACAAGCAATCAGAATGTTTGGCCCGGTACCGCAGCTAGTAATTTTTTATATAAAAGTAACGGCTCTATACCAGTATCATTTACGGAAGTAACAAATAATTTCACCACCACGGAAGATACAAAAAGGGCAGGGCTTACGTTTGCCGATTTTGATGAAGATGGCGATATGGACATCTTTGTAGCATCCGGAACGGAATATAAAAGAAACATATTGTATGTTAACGATGGAAGCCCCGATTTCAATTTTACTGCCGTTGTTTTACTAAATTCCGGAAGTACAGATGGGAAGCCCGTTCAAGGCGCAAGTTGGGGGGATATTGACAACGATGGCGATTTAGACCTTTATTTGGTCAGTGGTGGCGATGATAACGGAAATCCGCGCGCAAACGATCTTTTTAGAAATGATAACGGTACTTTGGTACATATAACATCTGGCGTTGGTCCTTTAATTACCGATGTCGATTTTTCTTATGCTTCCGCTTTCGGCGACTACGATAACGACGGAGATTTGGATTTATTTGTAGGAAATGACGGAAAGTATTCCGACGGATATAGATGTCGTTTGTATAATAACGACGGAAGTGGGGTATTTACTTACGATAATAGTACAACTCTAACGATTGATAACGATTTTGCGCGAAGCGCCGCATGGGCAGACGTTGACAATGATGGTGATTTGGATTTGATGATGGGGCGCGAAGGGCCTAACCGTCTGTTTATCAATAACGGTAATTCAAATAACTGGGTGGAAATCGAAGCTATAGGCGACGGTATTACAACAAATTCAAAAGCAATTGGGGCTTTGGTTAAAGTTAATGCAACTATTAACTCAAATACATATACCCAAATCCGTGATGTTTCTTCCCAATCCGGAAGAGGCAGTCACAACGATTTGAGGACTCATTTTGGTTTGGGCGACGCAAATAAAATTAATACGGCAAGCATTAAGTGGCCTGGTCCGGCTACAACAAATTCAATGACAGATTTACCCCCAAATAAAATTATGAGATTTAAACAAGGCGATTTAAATGTATCTGCTTCTGTCATTCCGAATCAAAATTTTATGTATTTATTCGGGAACACAAAAGCAGCGGTCGAATTCACGTCGAATACGGACGGAGACGGAGGCACATTAACAGTTGAAAAATTCAATTCCGATCCGGGCGGCACTTTCGACGGAAGTTCGGCAACAAATCCGGGAGGAAATTCCGTTACTCCTAATGCTGTTGTAAACGATAGATATTGGTCAATTACCGAAAGCGGTTTAACAGGAAATTTTACCGCAACGGTTTATTTTGATGCTTCTAATTTGCCCTCTGGATTAAGTGCCGAGAATGTTGTAATTTTGAAAAGGGTAAATAGTTCTTCCTCATGGACACCGGTTAATACCGATATAATTGGTAACACAATTTTTTCCACGGGAGTTAATTCCTTTTCTGAATTCGCAATCGGATATGAAGCAAAAGTTTTAGTGGAAACTAAAATCTTTTTGGAAGGACCATACGACGTTAATAACAGTATTATGAATACAAACTTGAATGATAACGATTATATTCCTACAACTTCTCCATATAGCGAAGATGTAAGAACAATATCTTCAATTCCGGCTGATGTAGTGGATTGGGTTCTAGTTGAATTAAGGGAAACATTTAATGGCACGGCAGTTGCATCAAAAAGTGCGTTATTACATAAGGATGGCAGGATAGTAAATGATGATGCTTCCTCCGGAGTGATAGAAATGCCCGTTTCGGACGGAAATTACTACATTGTGATAAAACACAGAAATCATCTTGCTGTTATGAGTGCGAATAGTGTGTCTCTTAATGGCACAACATCGTCTCTTTATGATTTTACTGCATCATCTTCCCAATTTTATGGAACAGGTGGGGCAATTGAACTTGAGACAAATGTTTGGGGAATGATTTCCGGTGATGCTGATCAATCCGGTGTTGTTGATGCCGGAGATAGAAACGCAACATGGAACGATAGAAACAAAACCGGTTACGAAGACAGCGATGTCGATTTATCGGGAGTAACAGATGCTGGAGACCGAAATATAACTTGGAATAACAGAAATAAAAACAGTCAATTACCATAAAATAAATAAAGTTTTAGTCAAATAAGTAGGAGAAAACCATAATGAAAACTAAATTAACAATCTTTGTAGCTCTGTTTGTGTTACTATTCGGTAATTTCACATATTCAACTGCACAAGTGGATGTTACTTTAACAGTGGAAAACCAAAACGTGGTGGGTAGCGATTTCTTCTTCGATATATACCTTCAAGCTACTTCTGCACCGTCTAACCCATTGTATTTGGGAAATGCGGATTTTGTTTTAACTTTTAATGTCGATAATTTCACAAATCCTACAATATCTAAAGAACCGCAAGCCGGTGTCTCTTATGGTTATTGTACTTTTGTCCCTTCGGACCCAAGCGGAAGTAACACCGAAATTACGAGAATCAATTATTATGATAATACATCGCCAGAGTTAAACGGTAATGAAATAATTATAAATCTAAACGGACCTACTCCTTCAGATCAAACAGCTTTTGACGGCAGAGTAGCTAAAATTGATGAGCAAGCATCTACGCATAGATTAGGTAGATTTAAAATCACCGGAATCTCAAATACTTCCGGAACTGCCGGATTACAGTGGAAAACAAGCGGTAGCGGTACTGTAACACAAGTATTTTCTCTCGATCCCGTTACTTTCAACGGTAGTGCAGCAAATATAAATGCAGTTAATCCGGATGACGTTCCGTTACCGGTTGAATTGACATCGTTTTCTGCAAAAGTACAGGGAAGCGCAGTTAAATTAGTATGGAAAAGCGCCACCGAGGTTAACAGTTACGGATACGAGATTCAAAAGAAAGCCGAAAATAATAACTGGACTAAAGTAGGTTTTGTAGAAGGCGCTGGTAACAGTAATTCGCCAAGAACCTATACTTTCGTTGATAAAAATTTGGTTGGCGGTACCAAATTTGTTTATAGATTGAAAATATTGGATATAGATGGAAGTTTTGAATATTCCGATGAAATTAACGTTGAAGTTAAACCAAATAAATTTGAATTATTGCAAAACTATCCGAACCCATTCAATCCTTCGACGAACATCAGATTTACGTTACCGGAAACCCGCAATGTAAAACTCGATGTATATAACGTGCTGGGCGAAAAAGTTGCTACGTTGCTCGACCGCAAAATGGAAGCAGGGTTCCATAGCGTTAGATTTGATGCATCTCAATTGAGCAACGGTATTTATATATACCGATTGCAAGCCGGTAATTTTACTCAAATTAAGAAAATGATTTTAATGAAGTAAATTTCTTAAGCGGACGTTCAATTTTCCGAATTGGACGTCCGTTTTTTTTCCCATTTGAGGTACCATGAGAAAAGAAAAGGTGATTAACTCAAATGGAGAGATAAAATGAAAAGATGGATAACAAACTTTACATTGTTAATGTTTCTGTTTACGCTTGTTCTTAATGCACAGACTGAAACTAACAAAGAAAAATTATTGAAGTTTGCGCAAGAAAAAAGTGCACAGTTTCAAGCAATGAAAACGCAAGTAGAAAAATTATTGCTGGATAAAGGTTACAACATAAAATTAGAGGAAACGAACGGCCGAATTATCGAAGTGCAACGTTTAATTCGCGGGATACCCCAATATTATTCTACTTCTAACATTAACGCTGCAAAAACAACCCGAACCGACAAATTATGGGCGGCGCCTTTTAACGAAACCGGCGCAGGATATAACAAACTGGGTGAATGGGACGGCGGAGGCGTTAGGCTGACCCACCAAGAATTTGGTGGAAGGGTTACGCAAGAAGACTCACCATCCGGTACAAGTACACATTCCACTCATGTGGCAGGCACATTAATTGCAGCGGGAGTAGATCCCAATGCTAAAGGAATGGCTTACGAAGGTTTGTTGAAAGCGTGGGACTGGAACGATGATGAAGCCGAAATGGCAACAGCTGCAGCAAACGGTTTGGAAATATCGAACCATTCATACGGGTATATACGAGGATGGACAACAACTTTCGGTGATAAAGGACTTGGAAACTATTGGTATGGTGATAAAGATATATCCACAACAGAAGATTATTGGTTCGGTTTTTACGACGATTTAACAAAAGATATCGATCAAATTGCTTTTGATGCTCCTTACTATCTGATTGTGAAGTCAGCAGGAAATGATAGAGGTGAAGGCCCGGTTGGTGGTCTGACGAATTATTGGTGGGATAGCGCACTCGGTGATTGGGTGACTATTCCCGCAGGTTCAACACCTGATGTTGACGGGGGTGCAACAGGTTATGATTGTATTGGTATTAAAGGAATAGCTAAAAATATTTTAACAGTGGGCGCTGTTGAAGATGTTGATAATTATACACAACCAAGTGATGTGGTAATGTCTTCTTTCAGTAGCTGGGGTCCTGCAGACGATGGTAGAATAAAACCTGACATAGTAGGCAATGGTGTTAGTTTATATTCTTCTTCTGATGCTGCTGATGATGCTTACACAACGTATTCAGGAACCTCTATGTCTGCACCTAATGTTTCAGGTACTTTAGCACTATTACAAAATTATTACCAGAAAAAACATTCCGGTCAGCCGATAAGGGCTGCCACGTTAAAAGCTCTTGTGATACATACTGCGGATGAAGCCGGTCCTGCGGAAGGACCGGATTATCAATTCGGCTGGGGTTTGCTTAATGCAGAACGTGCTGCACAAGTAATTGACGAAGATGTTACTTCAAACAATACAATTGATGAATTGGTTCTAAATAACGGTACAACTTATACTAGAAACGTTTCGGTTGACGGATCGGAACCGCTTATTGTTACCATTTGCTGGACGGATGTTCCCGGTACACCTACTGCACCAGCTCTCGATCCCGCTACACCAATGCTTGTAAACGATTTGGATCTTAAAGTTATAAAGAACGGAACTACTTATTATCCTTATAAATTGGATAGATTGAATCCTTCTGCTGCAGCTACAAAAAGCGGAACAAATGATGTGGATAATGTAGAAAAAGTTTATATCGCTAGCCCAAGTGGTGACGCTCCGTTAGCGGGAACATACACAATAGAAGTTTCTCATAAGGGAACTCTCACAAACGGTTCGCAAGCATTTTCATTAATAGTAAGTGGAGATATTACACCACTTCCGGTTGAACTCGTTAACTTTAATGCAAATTTAATTAATTCATCAGCAGTTAAACTAGAATGGAAAACCGCAACGGAAGTAAACAATTACGGTTTTGAAATTGAAAGAGCGGTTATTGGCAATCCCGAAGAACAAAAAGTAGTTGATTGGGAAAAAATCGGATTTGTTCGAGGGGCGGGTAACAGCAATGTACCTAAAATTTATCGGTATGTTGATAATAATCCGAGCAACGGTTCGACTTTCATTTACAGACTAAAACAAATTGATATAGATGGAACATTTGAATATTCAGGTGAAGTGATGATAAATGTTCTTCCTAATAAAACGGAATTGTTACAAAATTATCCCAACCCGTTTAATCCGACGACAAACATTAAGTTCAGTTTGGCAAAAGCTCAAAATGTAAAATTAGAAATATACGATATTTTGGGCGAGAAGATTTCAACATTGATAGATAAAAATTTAAGTGCAGGCTTCCATAATGTAAACTTTGATGCTACGAGATTATCAAACGGAATTTATATTTATAAATTAAAAACGGAAAATACTGTACAAACAAAAAAAATGTTATTAGTGAAATAAAAATTTAACCTCCGTGCTCATGCACGGGGGTATTTCCTTCATAAATTTTAGAGGGTAATATGAGGAAAGGATTACTTTTACTCGCAGTTATTTTGTTTGCACAAATTACTGCGCATGGACAAAAGCAAATTTATACAAATCCGATAGTCGTAAAAGCAGTTAAATTTGATAAAACACGACCGTTGAGAGAAATACCGCCAATCGATCCAGCTTCGGTTTTCAGAGGTAAAGGTTTATATGTTATTCCGAACTTTGATGACCCCGTGAAAGATAAAAAACCGGGATCATTACCTATTGGTGAAGATCCTGTTCTACAAAAAACAATGGGGAATTCATTCCAGCAACTTTCCCCGTTAAAAAACTGGGAGGGGATTGGCAATATCAACCATGTATTACCACCCGATACAGACGGAGATGTTGGTCCTAACCATTATGTACAAATGTTAAATTTATCTTTCCAAATTTGGGATAAAAACGGAAATTCTTTATATGGTCCGGCAGATAATTCCACTTTGTGGGATGGTTTTGGTGATCCGTGGGACGGAACTAATGATGGAGACCCGATTGTATTATACGACGAAGAAGCTGATAGATGGTTATTTACGCAGTTTTCATTACCCAATGGAAGCAGTACACCTCCGTATTACATGTTGCTTGCCATTACAGAAACCGGCGACCCAACGGGCTCGTGGTACCGGTACGGTTTTGAATTTCAGGATATGCCGGATTATCCGAAGTTCGGAATTTGGAATGACGGATATTATTTATCAACGGTAGCCTTTAGCGGAAGTTACAGAGGTGTTGATGCCGTTGTTTTTGAAAGAGATAAAATGTTGGTCGGCGATTCAACCGCTACTATGCAAATATTCAAACTCGATTTTACCTCAAATCCTTATGCGGTAAGAATGTTACCCTCTGATTTTGACGGAACGCCTCCTCCTGATGGAACTCCTAACTATTTTATTTACATGGGAGACGACGGAATGGGTTATTCCACTGACCATTTATCGATTTGGGAATTTTCAACCGACTGGAATAATCCGTCCAACTCAACATTTTCACATGTAACCGACTTAACAACCGCACCGTTCGATTATCAATTTACTTCGAGTAATATTTCGGGAAGAAGCCATATTGATCAACCCAATACCAATATAGGTTTAGATGCATTATCTAACAGGGTGATGTTCAGATTGCAGTATCGTAATTTCGGTGATTACCAAACTCTTGTTACAAATCATACTGTTGATGTAGATGGCACCGATCATGCCGGTGTAAGATGGTACGAATTAAGAAATTCAGGCTCGGGTTGGAGTATTTATCAACAAGGTACTTACGCACCCGATGCCGAAAACAGATGGATGGCAAGTGTGGCGATGGATGAATATGGTAATATAGCATTGGGATATTCGGTATCGAGTAAATCTGTATATCCCTCGATTCGTTATGCCGGAAGAATGAAAGATGATCCGCTCGGCACCATATCAGTTGCCGAACAAACAATTATTGATGGTAGCGGTTCGCAAACATCTTTCTTCTCACGATGGGGGGATTACAGCGCAATGTCTGTTGATCCTATTGACGGAGCAACTTTCTGGTATACCACCGAATATGTTCAGACAACAGGCGATGCTAACTGGCAAACTCGTATTGCATCTTTTACATTTGGCAGCGACTTAAACTTAAAAGTATTTTTAGAAGGAAATTATAATTCGGGGTCGATGTCTACAACTTTAAATAGTAATGGTGATTTACCGACAAGCCAACCGTACAATGTTGCTCCTTGGAATTATAACGGATCCGAGAAAGTATCATTAGTTGATGCCGATGCAAACGGTAAGGCTGATTTCTTTGACAATAATCCCAATATCGTTGATTGGGTTCTCATAGAATTACGATCCGGAACTGCAGCAAGTTCGGTTGTTGCAAAAAGAGCGGGTTTTGTTAAAAGTGACGGTACAATTGTTGGTTTGGATGGAACAAGTCCTTTACGTTTAGGTGTTATGCCTGGTAGCTATTATGTTGTAGTTCATCACCGAAATCATATTTCGGTAATGAGTTCATCTATGGTATCCCTTTCAAATTCGACCGTTGCTTCTTACGATTTTACCACCGGATCTTCTCAGTTTTACGGTTCGGGTGGCGCGGCAGATTTAGGCGGCGGTGTTTGGGGGATGATTGCAGGTGACGCCGATGTTTCCGGAGTTGTTGATGCGGGCGATAGAAATTCAACATGGAACGATAGAAACAACAGCGGATATCAAACAAGCGATGTCGATTTAAGCGGTGTTGTTGATGCAGCTGATAGAAATTTAACGTGGAACAATAGAAACAAATCGACTACTGTTCCTAATTAGATCAAATTATAGGAGTAAAAATGTTGAGACTTATTGGAATACTTTTACTTTCGGTTAATTTCTTATTTGCACAAAATATAAGTAATAGACCAATTGTAAAATATGCTGTAAAACACGATAAAACAATCGAATTGAGAAATATGCGGTTAATTCCGCCCGGTTCGGTTAAACGTTCTTGGAAATCAATTCCGAATAAGTTTGGTTTTAGAAAACCAAAACCGAGGGTTCAAAAAGGATATAAGGACCCTGTCACACAAAGCATTCCGCTTGCAACCCAAGAGTCAAAAAAAATAGTTGATTGGGATGGAGTGGAAAACATTAACGGTGTTCTTCCTCCCGATACTCAAGGCGATGTTGGACCCGAACATTATGTACAAACAGTAAATTTATCATTTCAAATCTGGGACAAAAACGGTAATTCGTTATACGGTCCGGCCGACCTGAGTACAATCTGGGATGGTTTTACAGGACCTTGGGAAGGTACCAACGACGGTGATCCGGTTGTATTATATGACCACACAGTAGATCGTTGGTTAATCAGCCAGTTTTCTTTACCCAACTATCCTTTTGGCCCATATTATGAATTGGTGGCAATCTCTCAAACGGGAGATCCGACAGGTGCTTGGTATCGGTATGCATTTGAATTTTCCAATATGCCCGATTATCCGAAATTCGGAATTTGGCCCGACGGTTATTATTTATCCGTCAATCAATTTGTCAACGGAGCTTTCTTTGCCGGCGCAGGCGCAGCTGCATTAGAAAGGGATTCCATGTTAGTTGGCGGAAATGCAAGAATGGTATTTTTTAGCGAGTCAAATGCTGGAAGTATGCTTCCTTCGGATTGG
This sequence comes from Melioribacteraceae bacterium, assembly GCA_027030245.1. Taxonomy (GTDB): domain Bacteria; phylum Bacteroidota; class Ignavibacteria; order Ignavibacteriales; family Melioribacteraceae; genus BMS3ABIN04. The sequence goes on along the minus strand of JALVFE010000021.1, from coordinate 300,973 downwards.
GACGGTAACATTGATCCTCCGACCGGAGCACCGAACTACTTTACGTTTTATGATCAATCTCCTGACCGGTTGAGATTTTGGGAGTTCCATGTAGATTGGAATAATACTTCCAATTCAACATTTGCCGAAGCTTTTTCGTTGAATACAGCAACATTCGATCCGGATTTTGGAACCGTGCCGCAGCCGGGTACATCTCAAGGTTTAGACGGTCTTTCGGACCGCTTAATGTTCCGTTTGCAATATAGAAATTTCAATGATTATCAAGCAATGGTTGTTTCCCATAGTGTTGATGCCGGTAGTAACAGAGCGGGAATGAGATGGTACGAACTGAGAAACACAGGTTCTGGCTGGTCGATTTATCAACAAGGAACTTATGCTCCCACCGACGGTGAAAACCGGTGGATGGGAAGCGTAGCGTTAGATGCGTACGGAAATATTGCTTTGGGTTATTCGGTTTCCAGCAGTTCCACCTATCCTTCTATAAGATACACCGGACGTTATAAAAATGATCCGGTTGGACAAATGACTATCACCGAAGGTGAAATTATAGCCGGAGGAGGTTCTCAAACACATTCTTCCGGTAGATGGGGAGATTATAGCATGATGTCGGTCGATCCGATAGACGATGCTACATTTTGGTATACTACCGAGTATATTCAAAGTACAGGCAGCGCTCCTTGGAAAACCAGAATCGGTTCGTTTACTTTCGGTTCCGATTTAAATATTAAAGTATTTTTGGAAGGAAACTACAACGCCGGAACAATGAGCACTACGCTGAACAGTAACGGTTATCTTCCGGAAACACAACCGTTTACTTCCGCTCCATGGAATTACAACGGTGCCGAAAGGGTTTATTCCGTGGATGTTAGTCCCGCTAACGGCATAGCCGACTTTTTTGAAAATCATCCCGACATTGTGGATTGGGTACTGGTGGAATTGAGAACAGGTACGGCTGCTTCCACTTCTGTAGCAAAACGTGCTGCGTTTATTACCAGTAATGGTACAATCGTTGGCTTGGATGGAACCAGCCCTCTAAGATTCGGAGTTGAGCCCGGTAATTATTATGTTGTTGTTCATCACCGGAATCATTTATCGGTTATGAGTTCCACGACGGTTTCACTTTCCATAACAAGTTTGGCATCTTACGATTTCACAACCGGAAGCGGTCAATTTTACGGCTCGAACGGTGCGGCAGATTTGGGCGGCGGTGTTTGGGGGATGATTGCCGGAGATGCCGATGCATCGGGAACAATTGATGCAAACGACAGAAATTCTACTTGGAACGACAGAAATATTTCCGGTTACAATGTGAGTGATGTTGACCTTAACGGCATTGTTGATGCGGCAGATAGAAACTTTACGTGGAATAACCGGAATAAATCGACTCAAGTACCGTAATAAATATTCAATTTTAGCCTGACACTTCGTCAGGCTTTTTTTTATCATTGAATTTCACTGTAGAATTTTGTTAATGAAAAAAATAACATACATATTTTGGATATTGATCAGCGGGATTTCATTCTCTCAAAATTATAATGCGGATTTCGCTCTGTACGATCCTTCATACGAAAATGACGGCGTATGGGAAGAAGAAGTAAAAGCATTAAAAGCATTATTCGTTACATATAATTGGACTTATGAAGTCATAGATCATATTGATATTAACACAGGAATCCTTGGGAGCGGAACAAACAGAAAATATAAAGCTTTGATTGCTCCGGGTGGATATGCTTTATATAGGGAATTAGCCGTTACACCAACGGGCGAAGATAATATTAGAAACTTTGTTAACAGCGGAGGAAATTATATAGGATTTTGCGCCGGTGCATATTGGGCTGCCGATACTTTGAGTTGGGCGGAGTTTGCAACCGGTAACGGGGGAGAATACAATCAACCGTCGGATTATTCCGATACCGATTACAATTTGAATTTATTCGATGGCGTAGCAAAAGGCCCATTCGGTTGGGAACCATGGCAAAACGGTACAAACCCTAGTTTACAAATGGTTAATATAAATTTGAACAATTCCACAATGCAGTCAATCGGTTTGCCAGATACAACAAGGTTTTTTTATTATGGCGGTCCGGTTTTCACTAATATTAAATCACAATTACCCGGATATGAAGTTTGGGCAAATGCTATTGCTCCTTCCGGTATTCCCGCCGACGCTACAACCGGAGAGGGAGAGCCCACAATCATTAAGTATAATTACGGTAATGGTACGGTAATTTTGTTTTCTTATCATCCGGAGGTATTAATTAATTCGGATGTGGATAATTTATATCTTTCTGAGTTTTTTAACGAAAATGATATTTCTTGGGATACAGGAAACCAGACTTTCGATGAAATTAATCTTGACAGTTGGAATATAGTTCATGCTGCGTTGCAGATTGCTGCCAATCAACAGGTAACACAAATTACTTCACTCCCTGTTATTGTAAAAGCAAAAATATTTTTGGAAGGACCTTACAATTCTCCTGCTATGAACTCTTCTTTGCTTAATGCGGGTGTTATACCGAAAAGCCAACCGTATAATAATTCTCCTTGGAATTATAATGGAGGTGAATTTGCAAGCGAGCTTCATCCGGATATAGTTGACTGGGTATTGGTAGAACTCTTTTCTTCGCCGGATAATTCGTCAAAAATTGCTACAAGAGCTGCTTTCGTTAATATCGACGGAGTGGTAATAGATTTGGATAGTTTAAGTGGTGTTAGATTTAACGTTCAAAATGGAAATTATTATATCGGAATTGTTCATAGAACTCATCTCGACGTGCTATCGGCTGACAGTATTTCAATTCCGAACAATAACATTTATGATTTTACCGCGAATAAAAATAAATTTTACGGGAATAACGGAGCTGTGGAATTAGAACCCGGGATTTGGGGAATGTGGTGCGGCGATTCCGATGGCTCCGGAGTAATTGATGCAGCGGACAGAAATTCGACATGGAATAACAGAAATAAAACCGGATACGAAAACACTGACGTCGATTTAAGCGGAGTGGTGGATGCTGCAGACAGAAATAAAACCTGGAACAACAGAAATAAATTTTCCGAAAAACCTTAAACAATTGGGTGTGAAAATGAAAATTATAAAAGCTGTTTTCATTCTTATTGCTTTTTCTATTAGCATAAATGCTCAAAGCAAATTATCAAAAAGTTTAACAACTTATTTGCAGGCAAAACCTGAACAATCGAAACTTTTAGTTTGGGTTTACTTCACCGATAAAGGAAGTAATCTTGAAAAATATTTTGCTAACCCTGTTTCGGTTGTTTCTGAAAGATCTTTAAAAAGAAGAAAAAAAGTTTTACCCGAATCCGCATTAATAGATTTTATCGATATTCCGTTAAATTCGGATTATATTAATAAATTAGAAAGATTCGGAATAAAAATTAAACAAAAGTCCAAATGGCTTAACGGAGTCAGTTGTTATATAGATAAGTTGCTGTTATCTAAAATTACTAAACTAGATTTTGTTAAAGAGATTGATCTTGTTCGCACATACAAAAGAAAAGAAAAAGATTATAATATTCCCGTGCAAAAGCAACAGAATATCGATAACATACAGAATACAACTGCGATATATAATTACGGGCAATCTTTAACTCAATTGCAAATTATGAATGTTCCCGAAGTTCACGATCAAGGATATACCGGACATGGAATTCTAATCTGTTTAATGGATGCTGGTTTTGATAGACTTTCCACTCACGAAGTATTTCAAAGTATGAATGTAATTGCAACGTGGGATTTTGTAAACAACGATGTGGACGTTGAAAACGGTTCGGATGCAGGTAACGGTTCCCATGGAACCGGGACACTTTCGTTAATAGGAGGATTTAAAGAAGGGGAACTTATAGGAACGTCATTCGGTGCGAGTTATCTTTTAGCCAAAACAGAAAATACTGAATCGGAAACCACGGTAGAGGAAGATAACTGGATTGCCGCATCCGAATGGGCAGACAGCATCGGAGCCGATCTGTTTTCCACATCACTTGGTTATCTTGGTTTCGATGACGGTACGGGCTATGATTGGACGGATATGGACGGTAATACTGCTAAGATTACGGTAGCCGCGGATCTCGCTGTTAAAAAAGGAATTGTTGTATTTAATTCTGCCGGTAACGAAGGATATAATTCAACGCACAATACTTTAATGGCTCCGGCTGATGGCGACAGTGTTTTTGCTATTGGTGCGGTTGACGCTAATAAAGTTAGGGCAAGTTTCAGTAGTGTCGGTAACACGGTGGATGGAAGAACCAAACCCGATTTTATGGCAATGGGCTCGGGTACGTACGCGGCGGGGAATAGTTCCGATACATATTACAGAAGTTTTAGCGGTACATCCGCCGCATGTCCGTTAGCAGCCGGTGTTGGCGCTTTGATGCTCGAAAAAAATTATTACATTACTCCGATGCAAATAAGAGATATTTTAAGAGCAACATCGGATCATTCCTCCAATCCCGATAGACTTTACGGATGGGGCGTTATAAATGCGCTCGATGCGATGAATCAAATTCCTATGTTGCAACTTACCGCAAAAATATTTTTGGAAGGACCATACGATCAAACTAACCACAATATGAAAATGGATATAAACTCGTTAGTCCCAACAACCTCGCCTTATTCTGAAAATCCTCGTAGAATTGTTTCTGTTCCTGCAAATATTGTTGATTGGGTATTGGTACAATTAAAAGAACATCCGGATAGCACAGCAAAAGTATCGCGAAGCGTATTTTTAAGAAACGACGGTTACCTTGTCACCGACGATGGACTAAGCAATACAATAGAATTGGGAGCGCCGGAAGGAAATTATTATATCGTTATTAAGCATCGTAATCATTTGGCGGTTATGAGCAACACACCGGTAACTCTGAATACTTCAACTGCCGTTACATACGATTTTACAACTTCGGAATCAAAATACTACGGAACCGGGTCGGCTGTTCAATTGGAAAGCGGCGTTTGGGGAATGTGGGGAGGCGATGCAGACGGTTCGGGTGTAATTGATGCTGCCGACAGAAATTCCACATGGAACGACAGAAACAATTCGGGTTATCTAAACAGCGATGTTGATTTAAGCGGTGTGGTAGATGCTGCGGATAGAAACAAAACATGGAACAACAGAAATAAAAGTTCCTCGGTTCAATAAAAACCCGTCAGTAGAGAATTAATTTTTTCCATATAAAAACCGGTAAAATTATCTTTATCGGTTTTTATATGGTTGCAAGCATATTTCCACTTTGTCGGAAAACACTCGTAATCCCTATTTTTCCCAAAATGCAAATTTGAATGTATCTCTTACTAGCGCTCAAATTTGCATTAACTGAATATTATTACTAAATTTATAAAAATTCATGCACGATAATCCACATAAAAATCATGCAGAATGCTTTGATTTTTTATAATTTAATTAAAGTATATCATAATTCGTATATTTAAAAACTAATTTGTAATGATGCTCAAAAGGGATTTTTCGAAATATACCGACGACAAATTGTTCGAATTGATTAAGGATGGTAATAACAGGGCATTGAAATCGCTGTTTGAACGGTATTTCCTTAGGTTATGTGAATTTTCTATGTTTTATGTCAGCAATACCGCTTTGGCAGAAGAAGTGGTTTCGGATGTATTTGTAAATATTTGGGTAAACAGAAAAAAAATCGTTATAAAAACAAATCTTAAAGCATATCTTTATACTTCCGTTCGCAACCGTTCAATAAATTATTTTATCCGCGAACAAAGAAAAAACGAAACATTTTTCGAATTACCAAAAGAATCGAACATTATCTCGGAAAATTCCCCTCACGTCGAACTTTCTTTAATGGAACTTGAAAACGCAATTGAATCGCTTATTCAACAATTACCACCAAAGCGCCAACTTATTTTCAGACTAAATAGAATCTATGGACTGAAATACAAAGAAATAGCGGAACTGCTTTCGATTTCTGTCAATACAGTTCAAAACCACATGGTTAAGGCAATTGAATTTATGATGAAGCATTATCCGAAAATTAAATCCTTCCATTTTTTACTGCTCTTTTTATTACTCCAATAAAAAAATTTTTTTTGAGTAGTAGATTTTAATCTTACAACTTGTCTTAATAAATAAATGACCATTTTTAGCGGATACTAATGGATAAAGACAAATTTATAGAACTTGCTACCAAATACTTATCAAACGAAGCCACTTTCGAAGAAAAAGAACAACTTAGTGAATTTTTGAAGGATGAGAAATACAACGAGATGTTTATTTGGCTTTCCGAAAATTGGCAAAATTTCAGTCTTAAAAAATCCACACATGATTTTAATATTGAAAGGGGTTTACACAAGTTAACCAAAAAAATTACTCTATTTGAGCCGGATTTTGTTTGGGAAGATCAAAAGTATGTCGGATTACACAGAAGAAATTCCTTTTTGAAAGTAGCGGCAATTGTTGCGATATTTATTTTTATCGGAATTTTCGGACTTTATCATTCCAACCGGAATATACAAGAAAACAAACAAATCACTTTTAATGTAAAAAAAACACTGCCGGGTCAAAAAAGTATTATTACTCTTTTTGACGGAACCAAGGTTATATTGAATGCCGATAGCAAATTAAAATATCCTTCCAGATTTAATGATTCTCTTCGTCAAGTCTTTTTAGAAGGTGAAGCTTATTTTGAGGTAAAACATAATCCGCAAAAACCGTTTGTAGTGCATTCCGGAGAATTATCAACTAAGGTATTAGGAACAAAGTTTAATGTTTCGGCATTTCCGCTTGACAACAACATAAAAGTATCATTGGTTGAAGGCAAAGTGGTTGTTTCCGGAGAAAAATTTTTTGATAACTCCCGCGAAGTTCAACTTTCTCCCAATCAGCAATTTGTTTATAACGTAAAATCAAAAAAGGGGAAAGTAAGGCGATTTAATCTGATAAAAGAAATTGGCTGGAAAGACAACAGATATATTTTTGATAACGAATCGTTAAGCAGCGCTTTAATGAAGCTCGGCAGGGCGTTCGGTGTTAAATTCGAATTGAAAATACCGGACAACCGTCAATATAAAATCAAAGCCAACTTTAATAATGAATCGTTTTGGACAATAATTGAAGCAATAAAATATGCTACCAAGTTGAATTATAAAATTGTTTCGAAAGACAATAAAATTGAGAAAGTAATATTTAGTAGAGCTAAATAAATAACCCCATATTATTCATTAGTTATTCACTACTAAAATAAAATTTATCGGTAGTCGGAGGAGGTATCACAAAGATGAAAACGAATCTACTTAAAAATTTTATAAAAAAAGCTGTAACCTACACAACCATAGGTCTTTTTCTTCAAATTTTTATCGTTAATTTTATTTTTGCTACATCTCCGTTAAATGGGCAAAGTTTAAAAAATGTTTTTGTAAGTCTGAAATTAGAAAATTCCAATCTGGAAAAATTCTTTAACGAAATAGAAAATCAAACAAAGTACAAATTCTTTTACATTAAAAATGAAATTCCTCTGAATGCCAATGTATCCATAAATGTTAATAACGCTCCTCTTTCAAAAGTACTAAAAAACATTGCAACAAAACATAACTTAAGTTTCAAAGTAATAAACTCTCAAATTGTTGTAAGGAAAAACAAGAAACAAAAAAAGGGAAAAGGCAACATAACCGGGGTTGTACTTGATGCTCAAAACAACGATCCCCTCATTGGTGCAAATGTTTTTATTTTGAATACATCGTACGGAGCGGCAACCAACGGGGAAGGCCATTTTTCGATTACCAATGTCCCCTCCGGTAAATACACTTTACGCATATCTTACATAGGTTATGAAAAAAAGGATATACCCGTAGAAGTCCAAAACAATAAAACGATTAATCTGGAAATTAAGTTACAATACAGCGGTTCAATTGGTTTGGAAGAAGTTGAAGTAACAGCTCAGGCAAAAGGACAAATATCCGCGATTAACGAACAGCTCTCCTCTCAAGAATTAAAAAATGTGGTATCGAAAGACCGAATTCAGGAATTACCGGATGCGAATGCAGCCGAAGCTGTTGGCAGGCTTTCGGGAGTTTCGGTTTTAAGAGACGGCGGCGAGGGAAATAAAATAGTTATAAGAGGTCTTTCACCGAAATACAATAAGATCATGGTCGACGGAATCGATATGGCCTCTACGGATAACAATGACCGCAGTACGGATATAAGTATGATTTCCCCGTATTCTTTGGAAGGAATTGAAGTAATTAAAGCTGCTACAGCCGATCATGATGCAGATTATGTCGGAGGTTCTGTTAATTTCAAAATAAAAAAAGCCGACAAAGGTTTCAATTATGATATAATTGCGTTCAATACTTATAATAATTTAAGAAAGGACTTTTCAAGTTATACTTTTGTAGCTTCTGCGGGGGACAGGTTTTTTGATGATAAATTAGGTGTTTTCGTTCAAGGTAATATTGAGCAAAAAGACCGCGGCTCGAACCAACTTGGTGCTAATTATTACTTGCTTACTCACGATATTAATAAAGTCAACCCTACCAAACTTGAAAATTTATATTTGACTAATGCTTTCAGAATAAGAAAAAGATATGGAGGTACTTTAACTCTCGATTACGATATTCCGGATGGAAATATTTTCTTTAAAAACTTTTTAAGTGTTGGTAAAACAAATATTAATAAGTATGAAGAAAGATATGACGTTCGTAACAGAGGGCATAATTATTATACTACCACAAGCAAAAACGACTTAATGGTTTTAAGTAATATTCTTAATTATGAACAAACATTCGGAACTATAAAAGTAGAAGCTTCTTTGTCGCATGCATTTTCACAAAATGAAACACCGGAAGACATAACATTCGGATTTATAGAGCCAACCCCGGCTTTACCGCAAGGAGTTACGGATTTACCACCGGATTCCATTCCGCATGTTGCTTTTAATAATATTGACGGGGCTTATTGGAGTAGTGTGGAAGACAATTGGTCAATAACAAAGGAAAGACAATTCACAGCCAAAGCCGATGTGGAAATGGATCTTGATTTTTCAAAGCAAATTCATGGTATATTAAAATTCGGAGGCAAATACAGAGTAAAAGACCGAAGCCATAATTTAGAAGCTACAGGTGGAACAATGGCTTTAGCAAGCGGTAGAGATGTTAAAAATGCAATTTTACGGGCTTTCCCGTGGATGCAAGATACTGCTCCGATTGGAACCTCTTACTTACCCTATAAACTATTTATTGATAAAAATTTTGACCACAGAGAATTTTTAAAAGGGGAATATTCATTAGGTCCGGTTGTCGATATAGATTTAATGCGTGAGGTTATTAAAGTTATGCGTGGAGTTAAAACAAATGCTATTGATACGTATAGTAAGCTAAAGATGACTTCCGTTACAAAAGACTACACAGGAAATGAATATCTAAGCGCTGCATACATTATGGCAAACTTGGATATGTTTTCATTTATAAAGTTTATTCCCGGCGTTCGTTACGAACATAACATTACAGAATATAACGGAATTAGAGGACGCTCCGAATCCGCTTTCCCCGAACAAAATTACCCGCATACGGATACAACTACCCAAAGAACAAACCAGTACATTTTACCGATGATTCACTTGCAAGTTCAACCGTTTGAATGGTTGCAATTGCGAATGGCTTATACAAAAACTCTTGCAAGACCTAATTTTAATTTAATAGTTCCACGCATCGATGTTGGATCTGAAAATATAATCTATAATAATTATTTACTAAAACCGGAACAAGCTGAAAATATAGATTTGTATCTGGCACTACTTGAAAACCATTTAGGTTTATTCACAGTAGGACTATTTCAAAAAAATATAAAAGATATGATTTTCTGGTTGGACAGAAGAGTACTGTTAAACCCTGAAGAATATAATTTTAGCGATAAAGAAAAAGGCAAATTCATAATAACCCAACAAAATATGGACAAAATTGCAAAAGTTAGAGGTATTGAATTAGATTGGCAAACGAACTTTTGGTATCTACCTTCGTTTTTAAAAGGATTGGTGTTTAATATTAACTATACGCATATATTCTCACAAGCAAAATATCCGCGAACCGTCATTGAAACAGAATATATTTTGGAACCACCTTACGGCGTTAAAATGACCAATAAAGATACTACTTATACTCAAAGACTAATTGATCAACCGGATAATATTTTACACATGTCGCTCGGTTATGATTATAAAGGATTTTCTTTCAGAATATCTATGTTATATCAAGCCAATATTTTCAAAAAACCAAATTTTTACCCGGAATTAAGAGCAAGTACCGACGATTATTTGCGTTGGGATATTTCGGTAAAACAAAAATTACCAATCGAGGGGTTACAATTATTTTTCAATGCGAATAATATCACAAGTTCTACCGACGTAGTTCTTAACGACGCAAGGAAGTTGCCAACATCTATCGAACATTACGGAATGACGATGGACCTCGGCCTTCGCTGGAATGTACATTAAAGCAAATATAATAACTTTAATGGGGCAAAATATGAATAACATTTATAATAAAATTTAAAACATACTAACTCAATTTCAAAGGAGGAACATATGAGAAACAAACTATTCATTATTTTTTCATTAACCCTTTTCAGTCTGCTTTATTTAGTTAAACCCGTTTTAGCAGACGAAGTGGTTGTTCCGGATGGAACAGCAATTTTTGATTTTATTACTGGCGACACTACCGCCACCGGTGAAAGGAATGTGCCAGGTAGAATTTACAAACTGGAAAGAGGGAAAGTTTATATTTTTACCGAAACTTTGGAAGTCGATTTCGATTTTTATCTTGTTGCCGACGATGATGATCCCAATAACCCAACAAGACCACCGATGCTTGTTAGAGGTTTTCACAGCGATGGTTCAACTGTAGATCAATTAATTAATATCAACGGCGATAGTGTCAATGCTGTATTTAGAAATCTTTTATTCCAAGGTGTTCCAATCGATGGTAATTACACCAAAAAACACTCAATCGGTATTGGTGGTACAGGCACGGGCGCTAGAATAGTTGTTGATAATTGTGTATTTAACGGTTGGACCCGTGGAGCTATCCGTTTTCGCATTAGTCATATTAGGTTATTTGTAACTAACAGTTATTTCAGAAACCTTGTAAATCCGACTCATCCGTTTAACGGACAAAGTGTTACTACTTACAGTAATGAAGATACTTTAGTTTATACAAACAATACTTTCTTTAATACTAACTCTTATATTATTCTGACAAATCCAAACCAAAAAACAACTTATTTAAAATTCGATCACAATACCGTTTTTACTACGATAGTTAATCCATTCTATGTTCGGGTAATTACCAATGCGGAATTTACAAATAATGTTTTCTACGGAATATTAGCTTTAGGTCAAAGACAAAAAGAATACCAAAGTGGTTGGTTTGGATTTGAGGGTTTACCGATAGGAATTATGGATTACGATACTTTAAGTGGGGATTTATTAACGGAATTCGGCATTGATAGAGCGGATCGTAGAATTGTTCAAAAAAACAATGTTTGGTTTAACCCGCAAAAGTTTGTTGATTATTGGAATAGTTTTACAGATACAGCTGCGGTTGTTGATGAAAACGGAGATACAACCGGTTACGAAGAAAGACCATTAGAGCCAACAACTTGGATGAACACTTTTACCCAAGCAATGTTTGATGACGATGCAACTTACCCAAATTTAATTGACGAAAATACTATGTATGAAGATCCTCAATTTGATCCGACAATGACACAAATAATGGTTGATAGTGTTGTTGCATGGGTTTCTTGGTGGAGAGGTACCGGTTTGGAATTCGGGGCTCCAGAGGGTCATATTCGTCAATATGATTTCACCAGTGATATATTTGATTTACCATGGCCTTTACCTGAAACACCGCTTACTTATAGTAATGCAAATTTAGCGACTGCCAGTACGGAAGGATTACATTTGGGAGACTTAAACTGGTATCCGGATGAAAAAGCACAATGGTTAACCGATGTGAAACAGGAAGACAATAAGATCGTTAACGAGTTCAGAATTTATCAAAACTATCCGAACCCGTTCAATCCTTCTACAAATATCAAATTTTCTGTTCCTCGCGAAGCAGATGTTACGTTAAAAGTATTTAATGTTTTGGGTGAAGAAGTTACTACTCTTGTTAATAAGACAATGAAACCCGGAACTTACAATGTACAATTTAACGCTAAGGATTTAACCTCCGGAATTTATTTCTATACTTTAACAAGCGATAATTTTGTACAAACAAAGAAAATGTTACTGCTTAAGTAGTGAGCCTCCTGTATCCTATAATGGGGTTATGGCACAATCAGAAATGGTTGTGCCATTTTTATATATTCATAAAATAAATTAATAAGGGAAATATTTTATTAATCATTAAAGTGAATTTATTCAAATGAAGAAAAATAATTTAACAGAATCCCGAAATAACTATAAATATTGGGGAATAATCATCATTGCATTATTTCTATTCACTTCTTCTGTTCCAATGAAAATTAAATCGGATTTTTCTTTAGTGGATAAAACGATGGAAAAAGCGATTGCCGATTCAATTTTCCCGGGAGCAGTTTTGCTATTCGGTATCGATAATAAATTCATATACGAAAAAGCTTACGGTAATTACACATATGATAAATCTTCCCCACAAATGAAGCTCAACACAATATTCGATTTGGCTTCGGTTTCCAAAGTTGTCGGAACAACATCCGCTGCAATGATACTGGTAGAAAGAGGAAAACTGAATCTGGACGATAAAGTGATAAAATATTTGCCGGAATTTAATAATCACGGTAAAGATAAAATCACTGTAAGAAATTTGTTACTTCATAATTCCGGTTTGGCAGCTTTCAAAAAGTATTACGACGTATATAATACATCGGAAGAAGTTATTAACGATATAATGAATACGGATTTGGTTTATGAACCGGGCACCAAATACGTTTATAGTGATTTGGGAATAATAACTCTGCAAAAAGTAATTGAAAAAATTACCGGAATGAGATTGGATAAATTCTTAAAAAAGAATTTATTTGAACCTTTGGATATGACGCGTACAATGTATAACCCTCCGGATAGCTTGAAAAATGAATGTGCGCCGACTGAAATCGATACGTTTTTCAGAATGAGACCTTTGCAAGGAGAGGTTCATGATGAACGGGCTTATATGTTACACGGTGTTGCCGGTCATGCCGGACTTTTTTCAACAGTAGAAGACCTTTCCCATTTTGTTCGTATGTTGATAAACGATGGGAAATATAACGGCAAACATATTATCGATGCAAAGATAATTGAAGAATGGACAGACAGGCAAACAAGTCAAAGCAGCAGAGGTTTAGGATGGGACACCAAAATTGACAGTATCGCTCCCTGTGGAAAATATTTTTCGAACCATTCTTTTGGACATACGGGATATACGGGAACGTCGATATGGGTCGATAAAGACAAGAAATTTTTTGTGATTCTTTTATCGAACAGAGTCTATCCAACTAGAAAAAATAGAAAAATTTATCCGTTCCGTTCTCTAATTCATAGTATAATTTATAAAAGTGTGTTCGACAATGTAAATTAAAGCAATCAAAACAATATAACCGGATAATATTTTTTACATTTTCTTTATTTATTTAAATTTTGTATTTTTAGAGAAAAGTTTTGATTTATGCGAAGAATCATCCTATTTCTATTCTTCTTCTCAACACTCGGTTTAGGAAGAATTTACCCTCAAACTGGCTCAATTGATAATCACATTAAAGTTAATCAATTAGGGTATCTTGCAAGTTCAAAAAAGATAGCCATTATTTCAAATCCAAAAACAGGTTATAATTCCGGAGAAAATTTTAATCCCGGCAACACTTACGAAGTCAGAAAAGCTTCTGATAACAGCGTTGTATTCACTGGAAGCCTGACAGCGTGGAATAACGGTTCCACCCATACGCAATCGGGCGATCAAGTATGGTGGTTCGATTTTTCCAACTTAACAGCGGAAGGCGAATACTACATTTACGATGTCGCCAATTATGTTTCTTCGTACACATTTAAAATCTCCGTTAATGTTTATACGGAAATTTTGAGACAAGTAATGCGAACATTTTATTATCAACGATGCGGAATTGCAAAAGCGGTACCTTATGCGGAAACGGAATGGGAAGACCCAACAGCTTGCCATGTTGGTGCCGAACAAGATGCAGATTGTCGTTGGGTTCTGGATACTTCACCTTCAACATCTAAAGATTTATCGGGCGGTTGGCACGATGCCGGCGATTATAATAAATACACAAACACTGCAGACAATGCAATTCACGATTTACTTTCGGCTTATGAAGAAGCACCGCAAGTATGGACGGATGATTATGGTATTCCGGAATCGAATAACGGGATTCCCGATATAATAGACGAGGTTAAATGGGAACTCGATTGGTTGTTAAAAATGCAACTTGGCGATGGTTCGGTTTTGCATAAAGTTTCCGTAACTACTTGGGCAACTGCAAGTCCGCCAAGCAACGATGTAGAAGCCAGACGCTACGCCGAAGCAACTTCCTCGGCTACTGTTTCCACGTGCGGTGCTTTTGCTCATGCATCGATTATTTTTTCTACACTTAACAATTCTACGATGCAAATTTATGCCGATACGTTATTAAGTAGAGCTGTAAAAGCTTGGGAATGGTTAGAAGCAAATCCCGATAAAATCCCTTCCAATTATAATAACCAAGGATTTCTAAATCCCGCAACAGAAGACGAATCTTACGATCAATATGCTAACAGGTTGCTTTCTGCCGTTTATCTTTTTTATAAAACCGGAGAAACCAAATATAGAGATTATGTTGATGCGCATTATACCGAATTGAGAATGTTTACCGAAGATTACCTTAATCCTTATGATGTTCCTTATCAAGATGCTTTATTATATTATACCAAAACTCCGAATGCAACAAGCAGCGTGGTTAATAACGTTCTTATTACTTACGAAAGGCAAGTAAAAGAATGGCTCGATTACCATTTACAAAATGTTGATGCATACAGAGCTTATTTGCCTACTGACGATTACGATTGGGGAAGTAATCATATTAAAAGCGATCAAGCCAGTCTTTATACTTCCGCAAATTATTATGGGATTGATCCCTCGAATCAAGATAATTATAATGATGCGGCAGTAAGTATAATTCATTACATGTTTGGTGTTAATCCCACGGCTTATGCTTATTTATCTAATTTAAGTAATTACGGATTCGAAAACTCGGTTAGTGAAGTTTATCACGAATGGTTCGGAGATGGAACGGTGTGGGATACATCACCGGCTCCGGCAATATTAACGGGAGGACCGAATAAGAATTATCAACCTGATGCGGATTATACTGGTCCACCGATTGCACCTCCGCAAAATCAACCTCCGCAAAAGTCTTATAAAGATTGGAATACAAGTTATCCCGAAAACTCGTGGGAAGTAACCGAAAATGCAATTTATTACGAGAGTGCTTTTGCAAGACTGCTTTCAAAGTTTATTAGCACAGCAAGCGGTAATGTATTACTTCAAGTGAAAATATTCCTCGAAGGTGCTTACGATGTTAGTTCGCATAAGATGAACTTGACTTTAAATTCTCAAATACCAACAACATCGCCTTACAGCGAAGACCCGCGACAGGTAAACACCGTACCGGTTGAAGCGGTGGATTGGGTTTTGCTTCAATTAAGAACGACACCAAGCGGAAGTACAATCATCTCCAAAAGTGTTTTCATAAATGAAAACGGCAAATTAATCAATGATGACGGAACTACCGAAGATATTGAGTTAAACGTTCCCGAAGGAAATTATTATGTTGTAATTAAACACCGGAATCATTTGGCGGTTATGAGCGCAAATACAGTTGCTCTTAACAGTACAACTTCAACGCTTTATGATTTTACAACAAGCGAATCCCAGTTCTACGGCAACGGGGGAACTGTTCAGCTTGAAAACGGAGTTTGGGGAATGTGGAGCGGAGACGCAGATGGTTCAGGTGTTGTTGATGCGGGCGACAGAAACTCGACATGGAACGACAGAAACAAATCCGGTTATGAAAATAGTGACGTTGATTTAAGCGGAGTTGTAGACGCAGCGGACAGAAATAAAACTTGGAATAACAGAAATAAAAGTTCAACATTACCGTGAGGCAAAAAAATAAGAAAAAATATTAAAATCATGAAATATATTTTTGTTTTATTTCTGCTTGATTACTTTAATTCACTCATAATCGGATGCAACTTGAATCTGGTATTTAAATTTACTGGTGCAAGATCTAGCGGAATTATAATGGTCGGTAGTGATGTGAGCGTATATTATCGAAGTACTGATAACGGACGAACATGAAAGTTGATGAGAATTTGAAAACTACACTTGAAAATTCCATGGGGAAAAACAACGAATTATACCCAAATACTTCAAAATTTTATACCGAAGGTGAATACGAAACTTCAACAGAGGAGGGGACGAACAAAGATATTGAATTAAACGTACATCCAAATAAATATTTTATAGTAATAAAAACATAGGAATCATTTGTCAGCAAATGAACCTTTCTTTTTGAAAAATATAGTGGTAACTTTTATCATAATTGTAAAGCAAACAAATTTTTATTGTAAAACTATGCGGATAAAACATTTCTTTTGTTTTGTATATTTTCTTACCGGAATAAATTTACTTTCTCAAAGTTATTTGCCAGAAGGTAATTGGAAACTGGATTGGAGTGATGAGTTTGACGGACCGGCAAATTCGCAACCTGCATCGCATTGGTTTTTTTTTGATGCGTGGGGAGATGAAAATCATTTATGGCGTGATGCGGTTTATACCAACAACGATGCTTATTTGGACGGAAACGGAAAGTTGGTTATTCGCGCAAGATTGGAAAACGATACTTTAAAAACATCCTACCTTCAAACTTATAATTGGTCTGTCGATCAATCGCAATGGACTTTATTCGGACCGGAAGAAGGAACTTATATGGAAGCAAGTATAAAATTTACCGAACTTGTAGCGGGAGGTTTATGGTGTGCTTTTTGGTTATACTCGCCTTCAAACACTTATGACGGTAATCCAGCAACAGGAACGGAAATGGATATTATGGAATATCCGCTTGGTTACGGTGCTCCGGGCTCTTGGACGGCTTTGCTTAACGGCGGTAATACACTTAATTATTTTAATGTTGCAAATCATTGGAACCCGAATGACGACCCAAGTGTCGGTAAATATGTTTATGCCGCAGACTACGGTAAAAATTTAAGAGACGGAAATTATCATAAATTCGGAGTAGAATGGTATAAAGATAAAGCCATTTATTATTTGGATGGCGATTCGGTTTTTTCAACCACTCAAGGTGTTGCTCAAAATGTTACGCAAGCGATTATACTTTCGATTGAATATGACGCTCCGCCTGATGATGCTTGGGGATTGAATGAAAATATTTTGGATTATGCGGATGATTTGCCGGATTATTTTTTGATTGATTATGTTCGTGTTTTTAGAAAGGAATTTGTTCAACTCCAAGTAAAAGTTTTTTTGGAAGGGGCTTATAATTCCGGAAATAATGAAATGTTTAATAATATAAATTCTAACATACCTCTTGAATCCCCATATCCTGAAGATTCACATACTGTTTCATCTGTTCCTTCCGATGTTGTTGATTGGGTTTTGGTCGAGTTAAGGGAAACTCCGGACGGCGCTGCTGTAGTTTCGAAAAGTGTCTTTTTACATAAAGACGGTAGAATTGTAAATGATGATGCAACGTCGGGAATAATAAAATTAAATGCATTAGAGAATGATTATTATGTTGTTATTAAACATAGAAATCATTTGCCGGTTATGAGTAAAAATAAAATTACATTGCACAAAACATCTTCGGAACTTTACGATTTTACGACAAGCGAATCAAAATTTTACGGCACCGGAGGAGCGGTGCAATTGGAAAACGGTGTTTGGGGAATGTGGAGCGGGGATGCAGACGGTTCAGGTGTTGTTGATGCGGGCGACAGAAACTCAACATGGAATGACAGAAACAAATCCGGATACGAAACCAGCGATGTTGATTTAAGCGGAGTTGTAGACGCAGCGGACAGAAATAAAACGTGGAACAACAGAAATAAAAGCTCGGCTTTACCTTAAGCAAAATAGTAAATCAATAATTCCGTATTATCAGATTTTGTTATCTACGATAGTTAAGAAGCCTAAACCATTGATTAAGTAATTGTTTTAATTTCGTAGGAAACTAAATTTGGATATTCAATGAAGAATTTAATTCTCCAAAGATATATTATAATTTTTTTGTCTTTATTTTTAGGTCGTTTTTTAACGGCTCAAACATCCGATTGGATTTCGAAAGGTATCGGTGCAGGCGGAGGATTGTTTGTTCCTTCCATAAGCATTCATGATAACAACGAGTTTTTTGTCCCTACCGATATGGGTGTAATGTTTCACTCAACAACGAAAGGTACTTCGTGGAATGAAATTCACTTTAAGGAAATGATTCCGTCAATTAAAGCGGCCGTACAGTTTACTTCCGATCCCAATATTTTATATGGTATTCGCGATTGGGATTATCCGATTCCCGTTAAAAGTACCGATGGTGGAATCACTTGGCAGCCAACCGTTTCGGATCCGACAAATAGTGAGGCGATTTATATTTTTGCCGACGATACAAGAACCGACCGGTTAATCGTATCCGATTTTTCCCATATCTACTTCAGTAATGACGGCGGTAATACCTTTACTCAAATTTACTCAACAACTTCGGGAAGTGGTATTCTTGTAAGCGGAGCGTTTTGGGATGGGAACGTAATTCTATTAGGTACTAATTTCGGTGTCTTAGAATCGACCGACGGAGGAAATACATTTGCAGTTATACCATATTTAACTTTACCTGCGGATGAAGGAATGTCTTCATTTACGGCATCAAAACAAAATGGAATAACAAGGATGTATTGTGTTACTTTGGATACAAATTCAATTTATGCCGGCCTTATTAACAACAGCGATTTTTACGATTACAAGAATGTTTACAAAACGGATTATGGCAGCGGAAATAATTGGACTAAAATTTCCCCGGCTTTAAGCACGGATTACCGCTTTATGTTTATTGCAAACGCCAAAAATAATATCGATGTTGTCTATATTGCCGGCGGTAATGTAAATACTTCTTTCCCGATAGTTTTTAAAACAAGCGATGCCGGTAATACTTGGTCGGATGTTTTTAAAACCTATAACAATGAAAATATTTATACGGGATGGAGCGGATATCAAGGAGACTTTAATTGGTGGTACGGAGAATATGCTTTGGGTTTAACAGTTGCAAGAAATAATTCCGATATAGCAATAATGACAGATTTGGGCTTTATTCATTCTACCGATAACGGCGGGAATACATGGACGCAAAACTATGTTGATCCGACAGATCAAAATCCCATGAATCAACCGACACCGAAAGGGAAAAACTATCACGGTATCGGTATTGAAAATACAAGCGTGTGGTGGCTTACCTGGTTGGATGCGAATAATATTTTTGCAAGTTTTACCGATATTACGGCAATACGAAGTACCGACGCTGGGGAATCTTGGTCAAAAAAATATAATAACTTGTCAATCAATTCCGTTTATATGACGATAAAGCATCCGGTGAATAACAAGCTTTATGCAGCTACTTCAGATGTTCACGATATGTATCAGGAAACAAGACTGGGAGATTATCCTATTGACAACGGTTCTGGTGATATCAGAGTTTCTTCGGATAACGGTGAGAACTGGAATATTCTTTATAATTTCGGTCATCCCGTTGTTTGGATTGCTTTTGATCCGAATAATCCGAATAAAATGTATGCAAGTGTTGTAAACAGTTCTTCGGGTGGAATTTATCGTTGCGATAATATCGAGGCAAATCCGACAACCTGGTCAAAATTAACAAATCCGCCGAGAACCGAAGGGCATCCTTACAACATAAAAATATTAAACGATGGGACACTTGTGGTTACTTATTCCGGTAGAATTGATAATAATGATAATTTTACACAAAGTTCCGGCGTGTTTGTTAGTACAGATGACGGACAGACTTGGCAAGACAGGTCACATGATGATATGAAATATTGGACAAAAGATATAATCATAGACCCGACGGACAACACACAAAGTACTTGGTATGTTTGTGTAAATAGCGGCTGGGGAGTTGCTTATGGGCTCAGCGGTCTTTTCAAAACAACAGATAAAGGTTTAACGTGGAATAAAATATTGGATTTACCAAGAGTCGAATCGTGTACAATTAATCCCAACAATACAGAAGAAATGACCGTTACATCTTACGGAAGCGGACTCTGGTCTACTGAAAATCTTCATGCCGCAACTCCAACGTTTAATCAAGTGGAGTCATATCCGTTTAAACATCCGATAAGAGTTTTTTATGATCCTTATCATTCCGATAAAGTTTGGGTTACAAGTTTTGGAAACGGATTAAAAGTGGGGAATGTTACTGAATTATCCAATAGTAAAGTTTTGCTTCAAACAAAAATATTCCTTGAAGGCCCATATAATTCCACTACAAATGAAATGAACACAGATATAAACGGACAACTTCCTTTAACATCGCCGTATACTGAAAATGCAAGAACGGTAAGTTCAATTCCGGCTAATATTGTCGATTGGGTTCTTGTACAATTAAAACAAACAGCAACTGGTAATACAATAACTTCCAAAAGCGCTTTCTTGCGTAAAGACGGAAGGATTGTTGCCGATGACGGAATAACGGAAGAAATTGAACTTTCGGCACAGGAAGGAAATTATTTTATAGTAATAAAGCATCGTAATCATCTTGCGGTTATGAGCGCAAATTCTGTAGCGCTGGACAGCACAACTTCAACCCTTTATGATTTTACTACAAGTGAATCTCAATTTTATGGTAGCGGCGGTGCGTTACAATTGGAAAGCGGTGTTTGGGGAATGTGGAGCGGCGATGCGGATGGTTCGGGGGTTGTTGACGCCGGCGACAGAAACTCGGCATGGAACGACAGAAACAAATCCGGTTATGAAAATAGCGATGTTGATTTAAGCGGAGTAGTAGATGCCGCAGACAGAAATAAAACATGGAACAACAGAAATAAAAGTTCAACATTACCTTAAAAATAAAAGGGAAATTAAAATGATAAAATATACTTTTATTTTACTCACTCTCTTTTATTTTAACTTGTTCTCTCAAACTACGCATAATTGGATAAGAACTAACCCCGGCGCCGGTGGGGCATTTAACTGTGTAGCCGCAGGTCCTACGGGGATTATAATGGTCGGAAGCGATCTCAGTGGATATTATCGCAGTACGGATAACGAACAAACTTGGCAACCAATCGGTAAAAAAGAAGGATTGAATACCACACACGCTATTTCGATTGGCTTCGATCCGAATAATTCTAATTTGGTTTTAGCGGGAACGGATGAAGGTATTTATAAAAGTTCCGATGGGGGTTTAAGTTTCTCCTCTCAGCCGTTAAGCTCCGGCTATATTACCGATATAAAATTTGCTAAAAGTAATTCCGCTATTGTTTATGCATCTTATCATCCTGCTCATAATGTAGCAGTGGCGTCAATTTATAAAAGCACGGATCATGGAGATACGTGGACAAAAATAAGCAGTGATTTTAGTAACAGACATATCTTAAAGATTGTTGTAGACCCAAGTAACGAAAATATCGTGTATTTTTTAACGGGAATGGGAAGATATGTTTGCGGTCCGGCAGAAGTGTACAAAAGCACAAACGGTGGGGCAACGTTTACAAATATTTCCGGAAGTTTAGGCGAAATTATGGATTTTGAAGTTGATCCCATCGATCCGCAAATAACTTATCTTTCCACAATGAATGCAAGTTGCAGCGCACCTTATTACTGGACAGATTTGAACGGGAAGCTTTACAAAAGTAATAATTACGGAAATACTTGGACGACACTGAATGACACGCTAACCGGATTAATATGGATTAATCACAGTAACTCTTCGATTATCAGAATTATTGATGTACGGGAACCGTATCCGTGGACTGATTATAAAAGTTCCGGAACTTTCGAATCCACCGATTATGGAAATACATGGACAAAAATAGGATTTGTTGAAAATTGGGATTGCGGTTATCAAAAGGTTAACGGGAATTGCACGGACGAATCAATTTATTGGTCTTACGGGAGTGCATTCGAAGGTATTGTGAAAACATTGGGTAAAGATATGTCGGATCCCGATAAGCTTTATTGGATAACGAGTCAATTTGTCTATTCAACGGTTGACGGTGGTATAAATTTTAATAATTTATATACGAATGAAGTTAGCTCCGGTCATTGGCAATCGAGGGGAATAGACAACATAACGATGTACGATATTTCAATTAGCGAAGCAAATCCCGATGTGATTTATCTCGGTTATTTTGACATTGGTCTGTGGAGAAGCAACGACAATGGAGCAAGTTGGCAATCGTGCAACGAGAGAAAATACACCGGAAGTTGGGAAGGATTCGGCGGAAACACTTATGCGTTCGTTGCCGACCCGGATGTAGATGGTATGGTTTGGGCGGCAATGCAAGGGGATTTTTCCGATACAACGTTTATGTTAAGAAGTACTTCTTACGGAAATCCGGGTTCCTGGCAAATGGTGCATACGGGCTTGCCGTTAAATTCATCGGCGGAATTTTCCGGGCTATCCGTTAGTAAACAAAGCGATAAAAATAACAGAACGCTTTTTGTTTGCGTTGACGGAGATGTTTACAGAAGCACTAATCACGGAAATAATTGGTCAAAAATTCTTACAAACGGCGGAATGAGAATAACAGCAGTTGATAGATTTGACGGTTCCCTAGTTTACGCCGGAGGGGAAAACGGTGTGTTCAGGTCTACCGATGGGGGAAACACGTGGTCGGATATAAGTTTGACCGAAATGAAAGGCGTAAAAGGTGTAGACAGATGGGACGAAGATTACAAAGGTATTTGGGATATTGAAACCGATCCGGTCACACCGGAAAGAGTTTATGTGGTTGCTTACGGGAACGGTGATAGCAAAGGAATTTATAAAAGCGATAATAAAGGAACAAATTGGACTAAAATTAAAACCGGAAGATATTTACGAAGTGTAGCGGTTTCGAAAGCCAATAATAACGTTTTATATTTAACTTCTTCAAGTGTTTACGTCGATGGCAATTATGATCCCTCTGCCGATGACGGAATATTTTATTCAACCGATGGTGGAACTAATTGGGAAAAAATTAGCGGGGATATGACGTGGGAATTCGCAATCCCCGTTGCGGTAAGTACCAAAGCCGAATCTTGGGTTTTTGTCGGTTCGCCCGGTACCGGATTTCAAAAAGCAAAAGTTCCATCGGTTAAATTACAAGTAAAAATATTTTTGGAAGGTCCTTATGACGTTAACACACATGCAATGAAAACAGATATAAACTCTTCAATTCCTTTGGAATCGCCTTACTCCGAAAATAAACGTACCGTAGACAATATTCCGGCAAATGTTGTAGATTGGGTTTTAGTTGAATTGAGAAAGTCACCCAATTCAAATGCTACTGTTTCAAAAAGTGTTTTCCTTCATAAAAATGGTAATATTGTTGCCGATGACGGTTCAACCACGGAAATTGAATTGATTGCGCCTGAAGGGAATTACTATATCGTAATTAAACACCGTAATCATTTGGCAGTGATGAGCGCAAACACTGTCGCTCTAAACAGTACAACTTCAACGCTATATGATTTTACGGCAAGCGAATCCCGGTTTTACGGTAGCGGCGGAGCGGTACAATTGGAAAGCGGCGTTTGGGGAATGTGGAGCGGCGATGCGAATGGTTCGGGCGTTGTTGATGCAGGCGACAGAAATTCAACGTGGAACGACAGAAACAAATACGGGTATGAAAATAGCGATGTTGACTTAAGCGGAGTTGTAGATGCCGCAGATAGAAATAAAACTTGGAACAATAGAAATAAAAGTTCGGCATTACCGTGAGGTAATAAGATTAAAAAAAATATTAAACTCACGAAATATAAATATTATTAAATGTAATAAAGATTTGTAACCGGATGCAAACTAAATTTGATGGTTAATTATACTAATACAAATGCTGTCTGGATTAAATTGGTTTCCAATGATCTTATCGTATTATATATCCAAGATAGATATTGCAACCGGTCAGTAAAAGAAAGGCTTGAATACTCCCAATGTAATTACGATAGGTTCTGGTTGGGGCAATGCCGGTTTGAATTTTACCTGGAACGGATGAAGGTATTTATAGAAGCACGAACGGTATAAGTTTTAACGCATAACCGTTAACTCAAGGTTATGTTCCCAATATAAAATTTACGAAAGTACTTTTGTTGTTTTCGCAGCAATGGAAGCGGTGACTAAGATTAAGTTTAAAAATGAGTCTATCGTCAAATCTCAAAGCAATATTTTTTATTTTTAAAAGTTAGTTTTTACGTGAAAAGTAGAGGTTTATCAAATCAGCTTTTAAAGCTATTAATATGTTAACCGTAATTTTGGCATCCAATAACATAAACAACAAATAAAAAATGAAAAAAGTAATAACAATTATTTTATTGTTTACTATCTCAACCATTGGCGTAGCTCAAAATGTTTACTATGTTTCCACGACTGGAGATGACGGCAATTCCGGATTAAGCGAAACAAATGCTTGGAGAACAATTGCCTTTGCCGCTTCATCGGCAAGTCCCGTATCACCGGGGGATACGGTGTTTATCAAAGCAGGGGATTACGGAAATGAGTACGTAATTTTTGAAAAGGACGGCACAGCTACAAACCGGATTACTTTTGAAGGATACCAATTCGTACCTGGCGATAATCCTGATCTTGACTGGGAATACGGAGATCCTCTTGATGCGAGCGTAATGCCTCTGTTAGATGGCAGTGACAGAACCACCGGAAAATGTCTTTTATTATCGAACCGGAAATATATTATTATAAAAAATATTCAGATAAAGAATTATGAGTTTGGTCTTAAAGCTGAAGATGCAGATAACATTGGAATTGACAATATTATCACAATGAATTTTGGTGATATTAATGATCGTTATAATGGTTTCGGTATTGTTTTCGATTCTTTGTCAAGTAACAATACAATAGAAAATTGTTCGGTTTTAAATGCAGCTGCTGAAGGTATTTCAATATATGGTGATAACAACTATTTGAAAAATTGCCGCGTTTATGCAGATGATAATTCAACCGGTGATAAAAGCGCTGCAGATTACTATATTCACGTTGGCGGTAATAATAATACATTAGAAGACTGTTATGTCGAACGTATCGGTGATTTGGAGCATGGAGGTCATGGCATTGATTTGAAAGGAAACTGCGAAAACAATTTGATTCTTAATTGTGTTTCCAAAGGTATGAAATATGAAGGTTACGAGTTGCGTCACAGTGGAGTAAAATATAATACTTTAGACAGTTGCACTGCAATTAATTGTGGATATACTATTCGAGATGGAGCAAGTTACAACACTATAAAAAATTGTAAAACAATCGATGCATCATACTCTGCAATTCTTTTTTATTATACGGACGAAGACAGTAGCGTACAATATACCGGCAGGCATAATAGATTTGAAAACTGCATTTTTCAAAACACACAAGGAAATGTAATAAACTTCACATTTTATGAACTACCTTCAATAGCTGATTCCAACACATTCGTTAATTGCGTTTTTGACGGTGGAAATTATTTGTTCGTTTGCGATCGTGAAAACAATGCGAATAAAATGATAAATTGTATTGTAACAAACGTACAAAATTACTATACGACTGCATACGACCAACCTATAGAATACCCTTTGAATTTTGAATTTGAATATTCGGATTTTTGGAATAACGGGTTTGACGCGCCAACAGGTAATAATGTGTTCACATTTAATCCGGCTTTTGTTGATTTACCCAATTTCGATTATCATTTAACGGAAACGTCCCCTTGTATTGATGCGGGAACTTCCGAAGGTGCGCCCCTTACTGATTTTGACGGAAATACCAGACCCATAGGAAACGGCTGGGATATTGGAGCTTACGAATATTTAGGAAAAATTTTACTGCAAGTAAAAATATTTCTTGAAGGAGCATATAATTCAAATACCGGTGAAATGACAACAGATATAAACGGACAACTTCCTTTAACTTCTCCGTACAGCGAAGATGCACGCGCGGTAAATTCAATCCCGGCTAATATTGTTGATTGGGTTCTTGTACAGCTTAGAGAAACGGCAACCGGAAGCGCGATAACTTCGAGAAGTGCATTTTTACGTAAGGACGGAAGGATTGTTGCCGATGACGGAACAACGGAAGAAATTGAACTATCGGTGCCGGAAGGAAATTATTTTATAGTGATAAAGCATCGAAATCATCTTGCAGTGATGAGTATGAATGCAATTCCGTTAAATAGCACAACTTCAACGCTATATGATTTTACGGCAAGCGAGTCGCAGTTCTACGGCAGCGGCGGAGCGGTACAATTGGAAAGCGGAGTTTGGGGAATGTGGAGCGGAGATGCGGACGGTTCGGGCGTTGTTGATGCAGGCGACAGAAATTCTACTTGGAACGACAGAAACAAATCCGGTTATGAAAATAGCGATGTTGATTTAAGCGGAGTTGTTGACGCAGCGGATAGAAATACAACTTGGAACAATAGAAATAAAAGTTCAACATTACCGTAAAAAATTAAGTTACGGGTAAAAATCCATTACAAGGTTTGTATGATGTCAACACCATTGTTATGGAAAGCGATATCAACTCATCAATTCTTTTGCAATCACTTCATTCCGGAAATAAACGCCAAATAGCCAATATTCCGACGGATATTGTCAAAGGGGTTTTTGTTGAATTGATAAAATTACCAAACGCAAATGCTGGCGTTTCTGAAAGCAATTTCCTAAAAAAAGTTATATTGTGTCCCGTCATGGTTCAACTTCTGAAACTGAATTACTTGTAACGGATTACATATTGTTTAGCATTTAGATATGGTAAGCATCAAGCGATTCATAAGCCTAAAAGTATTTTTCCGAATGTTATATTACACCTACTTTCAATAATTATACAATAGAAGTAATGTTTTTTTGATAATATTGAACAAACTGTAAAAAGGACTGTTTGTCATGTTATTAAAAAATAATTATATTGCTTTATACTATAAAACAATTAATTTAATCGAGGTTTTTTAATATGTTCTTTAATGAAAAATTTAATTCCTTTTTTATATTGTTATTTTGTCTTCTATTTTTGCAATCGATAAGTTATTCACAAAACAATTATGATGAATTGGCAGAGGAATTAGTTCTTGCCAGCAACGGAGTAGCTCATTATGTTATTTACTATTCAAGTTCAGAAAGTGAAATTGTAGAACATGCGGCTTTGGAATTAGGGCAATGGCTCGATGAAATTAGCGGCGCCAATTTTCAAACAACTACCGATGATAACAATATACAAGACAAAATAATTGTAGGTAAAAACAACCCGTTTGCACAAACTATATCGGATCAATTGGATTTTAATTCGATTCATGATGACGGATTTAGAATATATACATATAATGGTGATGTGTATATTGTTGGTAATAATGACAGAGGCGTCCTTTATGGCGTATATTATCTACTTGATGCTTATTATGGAGTGCGTTGGTTTTCGCCGGAATTCGATTATGTCCCTCACCAAAGTACTTTAACAATATCGGATGATACAAACGATTTGCAAAATCCGCGTTTTCAGTACCGTGAAATTTTTAATGGTGATACAGATGATCCGTACTTTAGACAGCACAACAGGTTGAATGGCAGCAGGGGAGAAACTCATCGTTCTAACATGGATTATCCTTCCGAAATTAATACATGGTCGAAAGACGGACCTTCCGGTGGGCATAATTTCCATGATATTATTAGTGAGACATATTGGTACGGCGGACAAATTTTAACTATGGAAGAAGGAACGCGTTCGGAAGCTGCAGATTATTTCACCAATAAAATTACTAATGAAGGCGATAGTACTTGGTATATGTTTGCTCAGGAAGATAACGGCTGGGAACCGGACGGATCCAGCCAATCCTTTGCCGATGCCCATGGCGGCAAGCTTTCTGCGCCTATTGCCGATATGTTGATTGATGTTACCAATCGTGTGCGTCAAACTCATCCCGATGCTCATCTCGCAACTTCAGCATATCAATGGAGTTTTGATGCGCCAAGCGGAATGACGGTACCGGAATATGTAATGATTGAAATATCTCCAATTGAAGCAAATTTCGGTTATCCATATAGCGATGAAACTAAAAACGAACAAGCAAACAATGCTTTTACCGAATGGAATCAGATATCGTCATCTTTAGCTATTTGGGATTATAATGCTAATTTTCAAAACTACTTACAACCACTGCCGAATATTAAACCCATGTGTGAAAACATACAATATTTAGCCGATTTTAACAGCGTTAAATCATATTTTGGAGAAGGTTCTTATAATACACAAGGAGCGGAGTTTGCCGAATTAAGAGCATGGGTTGCCGCACGGTTGTTATGGGACCCGTATCAAGATTATCAAACATTGATTGATGAATTTTGCGACGGTTATTACGGACCGGCATCAACTTATATTAAGCAATACATCGATTTAATGCATCAATCTGTTATAGATACAGACGATAGAATTGCGGCTAAACAAAGGATTACATCCGACTATTTGAATTTGGATTTTATAAGGCAAGCAGATGATTTAATGGCAAATGCCGAAGCCGCTGCTACAGGTGAGTATTTATCACATGTTCATGATGTTAGACTTGGTGTTGACATGACAATATTACTTAGAGAACATTTATATAAAGCAGATGCCGAAGCCAGAGGCGAAACGTGGACAGAAGATCCCAATAGACGTGCAAGATTCGATCAGTATTCGGCAGATGCTAATATTGAAAATTATAATGAAGATTCACCGATTCAAGTTTTATATGACGCTATGGATATTGAACGCGTTGTTCCTCCCGATCCGGATATCGTATCGGAAAATGATGAGTGGATTGATTTTCAAGACCTTGATTTCTGGATTTGCTGTGGCGTAACATATACTGAAGATCAACTTGCTTCGGATCATGGAGCTGTTAAATATATTGGACCCGAATGGGCAATACAGTTAAAATTAGATTTATTGCCGCCCGATGGTGAATGGACATTTTATGCATATGTGAAAGCTGATGTTAAACCCGGCGCGGATCCTAATGCAATAGCTTTTAATATGGGGGTTGACCCTGGTAGTTGGATTTCCCCGACAGTCGCAGAAGTTCAAGACGGGCAATATCACGTTTTTGAATTCCCTGAAATGCCGGTAGTTTATCAAACCGGCAAAGATATTTGGTTAAGTCCGGAAGAGGAAACAATAAATAATTTATATGTTGATAGAATTGTTGCAATTAAAGAGAGGATATTCGTTTTGTTGCAAACAAAAATATTTTTAGAAGGCGCATATAATATAAATACCGATCAAATGAATACCACATTAAATTCCAACATACCTTTAACATCGCCATATTCCGAAGACGCTAGAACAGTCGATGCAATACCGGCAGATGTTGTTGATTGGATTTTAGTTCAACTTAGAGAAACAGAAACGGGAAATGCGACAACGTCCAAAAGCGCTTTCTTGCGTAAAGATGGAAGAATTGTTGCCGATGACGGTTCAAATACGGAAATTGAATTGGTTGCACCGGAAGGTAATTATTATATCGTAATTAAACATCGTAATCATTTGGCAGTTATGAGCGCAAATACTGTAGTTCTTAACAGTACAACTTCAACGCTTTATGATTTTACGACAAGCGAATCGCGGTTTTACGGTAGCAGCGGGGCTGTACAATTGGAAAGCGGCGTTTGGGGAATGTGGAGCGGCGATACTGATGGTTCGGGGGTAGTTGACGCCGGCGACAGAAACTCGACATGGAACGACAGAAACAAATACGGGTATGAAAATAGCGATGTTGACTTAAGCGGAGTTGTAGATGCCGCAGATAGAAATAAAACTTGGAACAATAGAAATAAAAGTTCTTCGTTGCCGTGAACATATCAGAATAATTAATTTGTATTCCAAATCACACAATAAAAATTATTTGCTTGTTTTTGTTGTCTAACGCTTGTTTATTCTTCATATTGGTATTTTATTTAATTGGATTTGGAAAAATGATTATCAATATTTTAAGATACGGAACTTTTGCGGTAATATTCTTTTTGTTAACATCTTCGGTAACGGCACAAAAAAAAGTAATTGAAATAACATCGCCTGCTAAAAAGAAAACGTTAGAGATCAATAAAGAATATTTTTTAACATGGTCATCGTTGAACATAACCGTGGTGGATATTAAATATTCTTTTGGGCAAGATAATACTAGATGGGAAACTTTAGCTGAAAATTTGCCTTCGTTGCCTGGCAGTTATCAATTTAGAGTTCCTTCTTCTAATAAAAAAGAATTTTTTATAAAAATATCCGATCATAATAATCCTTCGGTATTTTCAGTAAGGAAATTCAAATTAAGTTCAAAACAGTTGGGAAAAGTTAATACTTCAACAAATAAAACTGAAAGCACGGGTTCGGCAATAAGAATAATGCTGCTTGGTAACTCAATTACCGAAGGTGTGGTTGGTAGTTCGAACGAAACGGGCTACAGACGTACACTCGATTCATTACTTAATTTTCATTCGTATTCATTCGATTTCGTGGGTTCACAAAATACCGGTATTCCAAACGATTTTGATAAAGACCACGAAGGACACGGCGGTTGGCATGCCGATCATCCGAATTACAGCAGTTTATCTATTGTAGATAGCGTTTACACTTGGCTTGTTAAAAATCCGGCGGATTACGTGTTGCTTCATATAGGAACAAATGATTTGGGTGAACTGGAAATTTTTAATCAAACAAGTCTTCAGCAAGTTAACGATGTCAGCGCAATTCTCGATTCAATTGATAAATATGAATCGGATTATGCTGTTGAAATACCTGTGTTTCTTGCGCGCATAATCAACAGAACTGATAACGGATCAACTTCTACGGTTAACGAAACAGATACTACAACTGCATTTAATTTGCAGCTTCAGCAAATGGCGGAAAATAGAATTTCTTCCGGCGATAAAATTATAATGCTAAATCAAGAAGCGGCATTGCAATATCCGACGGATTTGGATGACGGAATCCATCCCAATGATAACGGTTACGAAAAGATGGCTTATCAATGGTTTGTGCCTCTCCATTCGTATTTGCAACAATGTCCGGAAAATTTAATCTCTTATTGGGAAATGAATGAGAAAGGGGTTTATGCAACTGTTAAAGATAAAATGAATATTAATAACGGTTCGTGTAAAAGCGGCGAATGTCCTCAACCGGTTGACGGAATGAATTTCGGAGCATTGAGTTTTGATGGAATTAACGACCAAATTACCGTAGCTTCACATCCCACAATCAATTGGAGCAATGCACTGAATTTCTCGGCGGAAGTTTGGGTGAAAACAACTCAAAGCGGATCGGGGAATAAAGTAATTATCGGCAAACACGATGGAAATCCCGCATGGTGGCTCGGGTTCGATTCGAACACGGGGTTTGCAAAATTTAGCTTCCGTTCTTCTACGGGCGACGACTATGCAGAAGTTACGGGAGTTTCAAGTATTAATGACGGTAAGTGGCATTATATCGTCGGTGTTAAAAGTTTTGATAATTCAAATATTAAAATATATGTTGATGGTGTTCTTGAAAATTCCGTATCCTCAACTTTTAACGGTAATTTCTCGGGAGCTAATTCTTTAACGATAGGCAGTTTCGTTGATAATTATTTTTACTCGGGGAAAATTGATGAAGTAAGAATTTACGATCGCGAATTGAAAGATACGGAAGTAACGGAGCATTATAATTTGGGATTAAAAGGCGAAAGAGTGTGTTCGGGAAATAAATTTTATGTGGACGTAAAAATCTTTTTGGAAGGGAATTATTCAAACGGTTCAATGACTACGGAATTGAATTCGAGCGGTTTGCTTCCACTTTTTCAACCTTATTCACAATCACCCTTTAGTTACGATGGCGCCGAAAGAGTTGATGCAATTCCGGATAATCAAATTGTCGATTGGGTTCTTGTGGAATTGAGAAGCGGGTTAACGGGAACTTCCACGGCAAAAATGCGTGCGGCTTTTCTTAAATCCGATGGAAAAATTGTTGACCTGGACGGAAACTCTCCCGTAACTTTTGACGGATTAAATGATGGAAATTATCATTTGGTAGTTCATCATAGAAATCATTTGAGCGTAATGACTTCCAATTTAATCTCGCTTTCAAACGGTGTCACCTATGTTTATGACTTTACAACCGCTGAATCCAAGTTTTACGGAAGCGGGGGAGCCGTACA
This sequence comes from Melioribacteraceae bacterium, assembly GCA_027030245.1. Taxonomy (GTDB): domain Bacteria; phylum Bacteroidota; class Ignavibacteria; order Ignavibacteriales; family Melioribacteraceae; genus BMS3ABIN04. The sequence goes on along the minus strand of JALVFE010000021.1, from coordinate 268,564 downwards.
ATTGGAAAGCGGTGTTTGGGGAATGTGGGGCGGAGATGCAGACGGTTCGGGCGTTATTGATGCAGCTGATAGAAATTCGACGTGGAACAACAGAAATAAAACGGGATACGAAAACCCGGATATCGATTTGAGCGGTGTTGTGGATGCCGCAGATAGAAATAAGGTTTGGAATAATAGAAATATTACTACGGCAGTTCCGCAATAAAACACGGAAAATAATTTTGAATTTTATAAATTTATTTATCGACTAAAAAATTTTTAAGGAATTAATATGAATTTCCCGAAACCTTTTTACAAATGGCGACCTCATCCTTGGCACGGACTTGAAGTTGGAAAAAATCCGCCCATATTCGTTAATGCTTATATTGAAATTACTCCTTTCGACCTTGTTAAATACGAAGTGGATAAAACAACCGGTTACCTTAGAGTAGACAGGCCGCAAAGGACATCTTCACAACCGCCATCGCTGTACGGTTTTATTCCGCGCACCTTCTGCGGGGAGCGTGTGGGGGCTTTGTCTCCAAAAGCAAAAAAAGGCGACGGCGATCCTCTTGACATTTGTGTAATCAGCGAAAGACCCATCACCAAATCGGAAGTGATTCTACACGCCAAGGTTATCGGTGGATTTCAAATGGTTGACCACTACGAAGCGGACGACAAAATAATTGCTGTTTTGGAGAATGATAATATTTGGGGAAATGCGCAAGACTTAAAGGATTTGCCGGATGTTTTGGTCGAACGGTTACAACATTACTTCCTTACTTACAAGCTTGTACACGGTGAAGAAAATCTGACGTCTATCGAACTTGTATACAACAAAGCGCACGCAACCAAAGTAGTTGAAGCATCTATAGAAGATTACCACGATAATTTCGGCGAATAAAGAATTAGGTTACAGATTGATCTCTGTCCTCAAATTCGCATTCGCCCTTTTCAACGTGACCTTTATATTTTTTGTCTAAAGTTTCCTTGTAATGTGTTTCAAGCGACCGGCAGAGTTTGGGAATTCTCAACCATCTGCCTTTTTCGTCTAAGCAATACTTTTTATCTAACTCCAATTCATCATCCAAATAAACACCGTAAAGCTCAACTTCTTCAGGTTTGATTTGGTTCTTATCTAAAAACAAAACCAAACCGCATATTGTATCGCTGTAATAATGATTACAAATCTCTCGATCGCCTGCTATCGGAAATACTTTTGCATGATAGGTGTAAGGTAAAGATTTGTCGTATTTTGAACGCGGACCGACTATTTTTTCTGCAACACTCATTGTAACCTCCATATTTATTATTTTGCGGAGGAATAAGAACGATTTATCTATTACTTGTATTGTTTACTTTTCCAAAAAGTTTCAGCAGAAAAACGAATCGGTTATAATCTGTTTCTAATTAAATATTGTTTTGGCAAAAAGTCAATAAAAAAATAACATGGTTCTAAGTTAACTGATTGACAAATTTATACTTATTCATTTATTTTTCGATAATATAGCGTGATTTTCACGGTAAAAATTAGAATTTTAACTATTGATAATTTCATAGATTACTAAATTATTCTAATACTTCACTTGAAAATATTCTTGTAAGTCATTAAGTTGCAAGGAAATTATAAAATTTTGGAGTAAAATTGGAAAAGCGGATATTTACGATTTTTGTATTAATCTCATTAATGCTTGTTTCATGCGGAACGGTTCAAAAAACAACCCGCTACAACGAAGAAAAACTCGCTGTCCAAGATTCCGTCGAGAATGTTTCGGAAACCTCCGCGATAATTAACGAAAAGTTAGAAGAAGCAAGACAAATGTATTTAACGGCATTGACCAACAAAGATTTGGGCAATACCGAAAAAACGATATTCGCTTTTGATTCCGCGCTCACAATTATTAATAGTTTAAGTTATTTCCCGGATATTGAAAACAGCGATGAATATAACGAACTTGAAAATTCCATTGTAGAAGATTATCAACAATACATCAAATCACTTAAAGAACTTCCGGCAAATGTTCCGACTTTTGCCTTGGAAGAATGGCTAAACAACAACATCCCGGAAATGAAACCCGAGGATGAGGAAAAAGCCGAAGAGGAAGCCGAGAATACGAAGGATGTTATTGTTATCGGGGATTTTCCTCTCGAGGTAAACAGATTTGTTGAACAATATATTGAATACTTTACCGGTCGGGGTAGAAGACACATGGAAATATGGCTCGAGAGAACCGGAAAGTATTTCCCTCTTATGGCAAAAATATTTGCTGAAGAAAAAGTTCCTCAACAGTTAATATTTTTAAGTTTAATGGAAAGCGGCTTAAAGCCTCATGCCCGTTCTTGGGCGCGTGCAGTTGGACTTTGGCAGTTCGTAAAAAGTACTGCACGATTATACGATTTGCACATCAATTTTTATGTGGACGAGAGGAGGGATCCGGAAAAATCGACCAGAGCGGCAGCAAGACATTTACGCGATTTGTACATGTCGCTTGGCGATTGGTATTTGGCTATTGCCGCTTATAATACGGGCGAAGGGAGAATTAAAAGGGCTATTCGCCGTGCCGGTTCTAGTAATTTTTGGAAAATAAGAAGATTCTTACCTAGAGAAACAAGAAACTACGTTCCGCAATATATCGCTGTTACATTAATTGCAAGCCAACCGGAAAACTTCGGCTTCAAAAATATTGTTTACCATAAGCCGATTGAATATGCAACCTACACCATCAACGAAGCAATTGATTTGAATGTGCTGGCGAAATGTGCCGGCATATCATTGAAACAATTAAAAGAATTAAATCCGGATTTGATTCAATATTGTACGCCGCCAAATCTTCCCGGCGGGTATCAATTAAAAATACCTGTGAATTCGTACGATGCCTTTGTTGAAAATCTCAAAAACATTCCCGACGAGGCAAAGCTGCAATATGTTTTGCATAAAGTTAAAAGGGGCGAAACACTTTCCGGGATTGCTCATAAATATAAAGTCAGCTTAAGACATTTGGCAAGGATAAATAATATTTCAACGCGTTCAAGAATTTATCCCGGCGTAAACCTGAAAATTCCTATCTCAAATTTTTCGGCAAATTCTTTGGTTCTCAGTGCAAAGGTTGAACCAACTGACGAAGATAATAATTACGATCCGAATGAAGCTCCGTACAAGCTGGTGATAGATGAATCCAAAAGTGACAACGATTATATGAAAATATACCAGCAAGAACTCGAGGCTAATTCCCGGGTAATTATTCCGAAAGATAAGGATTTGGTTGAGTATACTGTTAAGCGTGGAGACAACCTTGTAGATATTGCTACACTTTTCAATGTAAGAGTTTTTGATATTAGAAACTGGAATAACCTTCCGTATACTACTTCCATTCATACCGGTCAAAAACTGAAAATTTACGTTCCCCAAGGTAAAAAAGAAGTTTACGCTGCTATCGACAAAATGAACAGAAACCAAAAAATGCGTAAACTATATGAAACTTTGGGCGATACCTGGATTGAACACAGAATTAGAAGAGGAGAAACACTTTCAACTATTGCAAGGAAATACGGTGTAAGCGTAAGACAACTTAAACGTTGGAACGGATTAAGAACAAGCAGAATTTATAAAGGGAAAAAGCTCAGAATTTATACCGGCAAAGCTGGTACGGATTATTTTTACGCTCAAAATTCGTCTTCGCCTAAAAGAAAGAAAAATTTAATTAAATACAGAATTAAGAAAGGTGATTCGCTTTCTGAGATTGCCGAAAGATACAGAGTAACAACAGCACAGTTAAGGCGTTGGAACAGATTGCGTTCGAATAGAATTTATGCGGGAAAACTACTTAAAATTTATACAAACGGTTCCGGTAAATTAGCATCAAGTACTGATTCTAAGAAAACTTATGTTGTTAAAAGAGGCGACACACTCGGCAAGATAGCAAGAAAGTTTAAAGTGAAAGTTAGGGATTTAAAAAAATGGAATAACCTGAAATCGAATAAAATAATAGCCGGAACAGAATTAAAATTATCTAATAATGTTGAAAAAGTTAATAAAAGTAAAACAACAACCGGTTCGGGTAAAAAAGTAATCTCTTATAAAGTAAAAAGAAATGATACGCTCGGTAAGATCGCACGAAAATACGGAGTCAGGATTTCTGACTTGAGAAAGTGGAACCATATCAAAGGGAACAAAATTGTTACCGGACAAAAATTGAAAATTTATAAATCACAAAAGAAACAAATTGCATCGAAGAAAAGTAAAAGTAAACGGAAAATACATTTGGTTAAAAAAGGTGAAGCTCTTTGGACTATCGCCAATCTTTACGGCGTTCATGTTTCCGATATTAAAAATTGGAATAATCTGGTAAGTAATAAAATAAAAGCCGGTCAGAAACTGGTTATATTGAATTAATAAAATACATTAGTTACTTTTACATTGTAAGTTTAACCGTTAGGGGTGTTCCGAGAGAAATCGGGACTGAGAGAATACCCTTGAAACCTGATCTGGATAATACCAGCGTAGGGAAACGGTGGAGAAATAAGATTAAGTGTTTCAGCCGTTTCCTTACGAAACGGTTTTTAGTTTTAAATACGATGAAAGGGAAATGTCATGAAACGCTTAATCTTTTTTATGTTTGTGTTTGTTCTTCAACTTTCGGCTCAAACCATAAAAATTACCGGAAAGGTAGTTGATGATTTAACAGGCGAGCCGCTTTATTTGGCAAATGTATATTTGGAAAATACACTCATCGGTACAACAACCGATAGCGAAGGAAATTTTGCCTTAGAAGTAAATCCTGAAAAATTTAAAGACACTTATTTCGTAATCAGTTATTTGGGATACAATTCTTTACGGGTTCCCGTTTCAGCATTCGAATCCGGAAAAACAAAAATATTCCGGCTCAAACGAACGTTATTGAAAAGTCAAACGGTTTTGGTAAAAGGAACGATTGGAAGAAAAGGTTCCACGCCAATTGCTTTTTCCAAAATTAACCGGAAAGATATTGACGAAAGTTATGTAAACCAGGATTTGCCCGAGTTTTTATCCTATTTACCTTCAACAACTTTCTATTCTGAAAACGGAAACGGTATAGGTTATAATTATTTAAGTATACGGGGATTCGATCAACGCCGAATTTCCGTTTCGGTTAACGGTATTCCACAAAACGATCCGGAAGACCATAATGTTTATTGGTTGGATATGCCCGATTTGTTGGAAAGCACCGAACTCGTTCAAGTGCAACGCGGCGCCGGCGGGGGAGTTATCGGTTATCCTGCTATCGGCGGTTCAATAAATATTATTACATCCGCATTTTCTTACCGCCCGATGTACGATCTTTCCGCTACACTCGGAAGTTACAATACAAGAAAATACAGCGCCGTTTTTTCGAGCGGTTTGGTGAATAGAAAATATTCCGTTTATGCGAAACTTTCTAAAATCTTAAGCAGCGGCTACAGGAACTTAAGTTGGGTGAATTTTAACAGTTACCACATCTCAGCGGTTAGATACGACGATAATTTAACCACTCAAGTTAATTTTTACGGCGGTCCGATTGCCGACGGACTTGCATACACCGGTTTACCCAAGTTTACAATTAAAGATAAAAAGCTTAGAAGGGAAAATCTCTCTTATTGGGAAGCTGATGATTTGCAATACTTGTATAAGGTTTACCGCAGACCTGTGGAAATTGAGAATTTTTCCCAACCGCATTTTGAGATATTAAATGATTTGAAGATTAATAAAAACATTACACTTAACTCTGCACTTTTTTTGGTAATCGGGAAAGGATTTTTCGACTATGACGGTTCTTGGTCGATTTACTATGACGATTATTTCCGCTTGAAAGCAAACGGTTACGATTCAACCGCAAACCCGACAAACGCTTTAATACGCGCGATGGTGGAAAACACACAATGGGGTTGGATTCCGCGTTTAAGTATAAATCACAAAAACGGAAACTTGATTTTAGGCGGTGAATTCCGCAAACATGAATCAATTCATTGGGGAAGCATAAAATTTGCCGAAAACATTCCGGCTAATGTACCGGCTGATTACAAATATTATTATTACCAAGGCGGTAAAGATATTGCAAATTTCTTTGTAAACGAAAATTACAATCTAACGGAACACTTGAATTTATTGGGCGAAGTACAAATCGCATATCATAAATATAAATTATTCAATGAAAAATATGTTGGAAACGAATTTGAAATAACCGGGTTGTATTTAAATCCGAGAATCGGATTGAATTATAAGTTTGAAAACAACTTAAGCTCGTATCTTTCGTTTGCACGCGTAACACGCGAACCCAGATTAAAAAACTACTACGTAGCCGCCGAATCGAGCGCGGGCGAAGTTCCGCAGTTTGAAGTTAATCCGGACGGTTCTTATAATTTCGATAAGCCTTTGGTCAAACCCGAAACAATGAATGACCTAGAAGCGGGAATAAATTATTCAAATGGCAACCTGAATTTTGGGCTGAATGCTTTTTATATGTTATTCGATAACGAAATCGTTAAAAAAGGACAAGTCGATAGGTTTGGCCAACCTGTTACCGGAAATATCGATCAAACAATTCATTCCGGTTTGGAACTGACGGCAAATTATAAATATTCTCCTCACTTTGAAATAATTGTAAATGGCTCGTACAGTAAGAATTTCATAAAGGAAGGGGAAAGATTCATAAAATATAAAGACCAAAACGGCGAAAAAAAGGTGACCGGCGTAGATTTATCGGGTAACAGAATCAGCGGGTTTCCGGATTTAACTTTCAACGCAATTTTAAAATTCAAATACAAAGGATTCAAGACTCAATTTTCCGCAAAATACGTCGGGGAATTTTTCTCGGATAATTACGACACCAAGCTAAATGAATATTTGGCAAAATATCCATCGTTTGTTTCATACACCGATAATAAAGTTGATGCATATTTCGTAGCAAATATGAATGTTTCTTATGAGCATGAGCTAAATTCATTTTTGAAAAAAATAAAAGTGTATTTACAAGTGAATAATATTTTTGATAATTTGTATGCGGCTTACGCAATTGGCGGAGAGTTTTTCCCCGCAGCGGAAAGGAATTTCTTAGCCGGCATAAGATTAGGATTTTAGTTCCCTCGAATAAACAAGAGTAAAAAATGAAAAAATGTATAATTGTAGCAAACGGCTCTCCGCCAAGAAGGTCGGATATAGCATATCTTAAAATAAGATACTACAAGACCTTGATAGCAGCGGACGGTGGTGCAAATTCACTTTACGATATGAATATTGTGCCCGATTTCATTATAGGCGATATGGACTCCATTAGTGATGAAGCGCTTGCAAAATTCAAGAATGTTTCAAAAGTTATTCATATTAAACGTCAAACCGATACCGATGTGGAAAAATGCCTTAAATTCGCAATCAAGAAAAAATTTACTCATGCGGTTTTACTGGGTGCAACAGGTAATCGGCTCGATCATTCTTTTTGCAATTTGGGAATCGTATTAAAATATGATGATAAAATTCATGTTGCGGTTATTCACGAAAGGTCTTATCTCGCTGCATATTCAGGCAAAGTAAAACTGATAACAACTCCGGGTGAAATAATTTCCGTTTACGGGTTTGATGAAAAAACAAAAATAACGTCGAAAGGTTTGAAATATCAATTGCGTAATGTTGCGTTACCTTTTGGGAAAAAGGAAAGTACCAGTAATGTTGCATTAGGCAATACGGTAGAATTAAAAATTACCGGCGGGAAAGTATTTGTTATTCGCAGTATCGATGCCGTGAAAGCAAATGATAACATTTGATGTTTTAGATATTGCCGTTCTTTTGATTTTTTTCGGAGCCGTTCTTTTAACCGGATTTTTAGCAAAACGGGAAGATCCGGAATCAGCCGCTGATTATTTGCTTTCCGGCAGGAAACTCGGTTTATTCTTATTTGTTCTTACCAATGTTTCCACATGGTACGGCGGTATTTTGGGAGTAGGGGAATTCACTTATAAATACGGAATTGTAAGCTGGTTTACTCAAGGATTCCCTTACTACGTGTTTGCTTTTTTGTTTGCAATATTTTTTGCCAGAAAAATACGTGAATCCGCTTTATATACCATTCCGGACAAATTAGAAGCCGTTTACGGTAGAAAAACCGGACTCCTTTCCGCTGTAATAGTTTTTCTTTTGGTCTCGCCGGCGCCTTATATTTTAATGATTGCAAATCTGTTAACTTTAATCTTCGATATCCCTTTACTGCTTTCCATAATAATGGGGGTAATTTTATCGGCGTTGTACCTTTTCAAAGGCGGTTACAAGTCCGACGTTTACACCGACACACTTGAATTTTTTGTGATGTTCGGCGGGTTCATTGTTATTTTCGCTATTGCGCAAACTAATTTGGGTGGACTTGAATTTATAAAAGCCCACGTGCCGGAAAATCATTTAAAATTAACCGGTAATACTTCTGTAACGTTCATTATCGTTTGGTTTTTGATTGCGTTGTGGACGTTCACCGATCCAGGTTTTCATCAACGGTGTTATGCGGCAAAAAACGGTAAAACGGCTATGTACGGATTGATTATTTCAATTTTTTTCTGGGCCGCGTTCGATTTTCTTACTACAACCGTAGGTCTTTACAGCAGGGCTGCATTACCGGAATTGAAAAATCCCATTTATGCTTTTCCGCTTTTAGCCGAGAAACTATTATCTCCGGGAATTAAAGGATTGTTTTATGCTGCGTTGTTTGCAACAATCTTGTCAACCCTCAACAGTTTTTTGTTTTTAAGCGCTACAACGTTCGGAAGGGATTTTATCTATAAATTAAAGCCGGATTCCGGTGAAAAATCAATTGTAAAATATACAAAAACCGGTTTGGTGGTAACTATTCTTATATCAATACCGTTAGCTTATTTTGTGCAATCGATAATTCAACTTTGGTATTTGATTGGGAGCATATTAATCCCCGGCATTATTTTGCTAATAATCGGAGCATACTACGAAAAATTCAGAATATCATCCAAATTTGCGGTTTGGGAAATTATTTTGGCTGTATTTGGGAGCGGAGCATGGTTTTTTATCCGTGAACAACTTTCACCGGACAATATGTTTTACGTAATCGAACCGATGCTCCTTGGTCTTTTCGTGGGAATTGTCGTTCATGTTTTCGGTTTGATAGATAATAAAAACCGGGGAAATAAAAAACCCGGCTAAGTAACCGGGTTTTGTACCGAAGGCCGGACTCGAACCGGCACGTCTTTGCAGACACATGATTTTGAGTCATGCGCGTCTACCAGTTCCGCCACTTCGGCATCCAAAAATGTGAGAACATCTCTTAATAAATCGGGTGTGTAAAATTATATTTAATTTTGATTACATTCAAGAGTTAATACACTTGTTTGTATTTTTTTTACCACTCCGTATAAAATAAGTTTCTGGAGAATATATTAAAAATTCATTAATGCCGATTTCCATACATGAGTGTATACCGGCAAAATTTTTTCAATCAGAAATGTCGAGGCGTGGGGCCTCGACATCAGTTCATAAGTTTCTGGAGAATATCTTAAAATTCTCATTCCGGCAGAATTCATGGAAACTATTGTTTTTTAGCTATCTTTGCCCATGTATCTCTTAATGAAACTGTCCTGTTCAAAACAAGATGTTCTTTCGTTGAGTATTTGGAATCCAAATAGAAATAACCGGTTCGTTCGAATTGGTAATGTTTTTCCAACGTAGCATCGGCAAGACTCGGTTCAACTTTGCAGCTATGCAGAATCTCTAAGGAATCCGGATTAATGAATTCTTTAAAATCTTTTTCTTTGTCGCCTGTTGGATTTTCCACACTGAATAATCTGTCGTAAAGCCGTATTTCAGCATCAATGGCATGTTTGGCGGAAACCCAGTGAATTGTGCCTTTAACTTTTTTGTTGCTTTTTCCGCTACCGCTTTTCGTATCGGGATCGTAAGTGCATTTTAGCTCAATAACATTTCCGTTTTCATCTTTTATCACTTCTTCACATTTGATAATGTATGCATATCGCAAACGGACTTCTCTGCCGGGCGCCAGCCGGTAAAACTTTTTATGCGGTTCTTCTTGGAAATCACCTTGTTCGATATAAATTTCGTTGGAAAAGGGAATTTGCCTTTTTCCGTAAGATTCGTCTTCGGGGTTATTTACGGCATCAAGCCATTCCGTTTTATCGGCGGGGAAGTTTGTAATTGTAATTTTAAGGGGACGCAGAACCGCCATAACCCTCCAAGCGCGTTTGTTTAAATCATCGCGAACGCTGTGTTCGAGAAGGGCAATATCGATAATGCCGTCGCGCTTTGCCACACCGATTCTGTCAGCAAAATTACGGATTGATTCCGGTGTGTAACCCCTTCTTCTCATACCGGAAAGAGTAGGCATGCGCGGATCATCCCAACCGTCAACGTAATTATTTTCCACCAATTCGAGTAATTTACGTTTGCTCATTACCGTATAGTTCAAGTTTAAACGGGCGAATTCGATTTGACGCGGATGGTGAATCCCGAGTTCGTCAAGAAACCAATTGTAGAGCGGTCTGTGGTTTTCAAACTCCAACGTACAAATTGAATGTGTAATTCCCTCAATTGAATCCGATTGACCGTGCGCCCAATCGTACATAGGATAAATGCACCATTTATCCCCGGTACGATGGTGATGTGCGTGTTTAATTCTATACATAATAGGATCGCGCAAATTCATATTCGGTGAAGACATATCAATTTTTGCCCGGAGAACATGTTCACCGTCTTTAAATTCCCCGGCCCGCATTCTTTCGAAAAGGTCGAGATTTTCTTCCACGCTCCGGTTCCGATAGGGACTTTCTTTCCCCGGTGTAGTTGGGGTTCCGCGGTATTCGCTAATTTCTTCAGGACTTAAACTGTCAACGTACGCTTTCCCTTTCTTGATTAACTTGATTGCATATTCGTAAAGTTGTTCAAAGTAATCGGAAGCGTAATATAAACGGTCGCCCCAATCGAATCCCAACCATTTTATATCTTCGATTATTGATTTTACATAGATGTCTTCTTCTTTTTCGGGATTGGTATCATCGAATCTTAAATTGCACAAACCGCCGTAATCTTCGGCAAGTCCGAAGTTCAAACAAATCGATTTGGCATGACCGATGTGTAGAAAACCGTTCGGCTCAGGCGGAAAGCGGGTATGCACTTTCTTATATTTTCCCGTCTTTAAATCTTCGTCGATTATTTCCGTAATAAAATTCGAATATTTTTTTTCGGTGTTTTCCATGATTAATTTTCTTCTTGTGAATGTTTGATTTTGCTAAGTGCAATTTTTATGCGTTCGATAGTCTCTTCTTTGCCGAGTATGTGAATTAAATCGAAAATACCCGGACCTTGACCAACGCCCGATAATGCCAGTCTTACCGGATGAATTAATTTTCCTACTCCTATTCCAAGCGATTCGGCTAACCCACGCATTGCTTTTTCAAAATCCTCTTTAGACGGATTTTCCAATTTACCGAATTCTTCCATTAATTTTTCCAGAAGTCCCGGGGTATCTTCTTTCCATCTTTTTTTAACAATTTTTTCATCGTAGTTTTGCGGACGCTCGAAGAAGTAAAAGCTTTTTTCAATGATGTCTCTAACGAAAGTAATTCGTTCATGCATTGCTTCGATAACTGATTTAAGATAATCGTCGGAGTATTGATTTTCAGCATATTTAGAATTTTTCAATTCCTCTTTTAACATTGGCAAAAGTTCGTCAACGCTTTTGTGTCTTATATGTTCGCCGTTTAACCAATTTAATTTTTCTATATTAAAAACAGCGCCCGCTTTGTTTACGCGTTCAAGTGAAAATTTTTCAATCAGTTCATCCATTTGATAAAATTCTTGATCGTCGCCGGCATTCCATCCTAACAAAGCTACAAAGTTAATAAGCGCTTCTTTCAGGTAACCTTTTTTTCTGTAGTCTTCAACAGCAACATCGCCTTGCCTTTTGCTCAATTTGGATTTATCGGGATTAAGCAAAAGCGGCAAATGTGCAAAAACAGGTTTTTCCCAACCGAGAAACTCATAGAGCAAAATGTGTTTGGGCGTTGAAGACAACCACTCTTCACCGCGAATTACGTGCGTGATTTTCATTAAATGATCATCAACGACATTCGCCAAATGATACGTAGGGAATCCGTCGCTCTTTATCAAAATTTGATCGTCGATATTGTCCGTATTAAATTCCACCGTTCCTCTAATCACATCATCTATCTTAACAATTTGTCCGGGTTGAACATTCAGTCTTACTACATATTTTTCACCGGCTGAGAGTTTGGCTTCCACTTCTTCTTCCGTAAGGTTTAAGCAATGTTTGTCATATTTTATCTGCGGCAGTTTCAGCTTCTGTTGTTCTTCCCTTAATTTTTGCAACCTTTCCGGACTACAAAAACAACGGTAAGCTTTTCCTTTGGAAATTAATTCATCGGCATATTTATGATAAAAATCCAATCTCTCGGATTGAAAATAAGGACCGTAATCGCCTCCGGTTTCAGGTCCTTCGTCGAATTTTATTCCGGACCAGTTCAGAGTTTCAATCAAATTTTCTACGGCGCCTTCAACATATCTGCTTCTGTCCGTGTCTTCAATCCTTAAAATAATTTCTCCGCCTTTATTTTTTGCGAATAAATAATTATACAGTGCGGTTCTCAAACCACCGACGTGTAAATATCCGGTTGGACTTGGTGCAAATCTTACTCTTGGTTTTGGATTAATCATTTCTCTCAAAGTTTATTAAAATAAAACACAAATATAAGAAATCGCAGTAACTAAAAAATACTTTGGAATAATTTGAAAAATTACGCCGGTTAAAATAATATTTGCGGAACAAATAAATCCGCAATTTTACCGGGGAAAACTTTGGGAAGTTTTACATAGTTTTCAAAACTTATTTCAAACAAATTTTATAACTTTATAAATCTTATAAATAAAAGTTGATACGAAACCGAATTGCAGATACGCCCGTTAAATATCGAGTATTTATTCAACAACGAACGTTTTATTAATGATATTTTCTCCTATTTCGGAAAAGGGGTTAATCCGTGTGATGTTTCCGGTTTTAACATCAACGGAAATTTGGAAACCTTGAACGAAGTAAAGACTACTTTTAATAATGTTTTAGTCATTCCCGCCGAAAATCAAAATTCCGTAAATATTTTTATTCGGAAGAACGAACTTCCGAAATTGTTGACCGGTAAGAACCAAGCCGATTCCGGATTTCTTGGAAAATTGGAAAACGCATATCGCAATTATGTTGAATATGAAAGCAAAAGCTTTACCGTTGCCGGCAAAGTTTACCCGATGAACACTTTTTACGTTATGGGAATATTGAATGTAACACCCGATTCTTTTTCGGACGGTGGAATGTTTTATAATACCGGAGATGCCGTTCGGCATGGAATTGAAATGTATGATGCGGGAGTTGATTTTATTGATGTTGGGGGTGAATCGACCAGACCCGGAGCGGAAAAGGTTGAAACGGGAGAAGAAATCCGCCGAGTAATTCCGGTTATTGAAGGAATTTTATCTTCACGCCCCGAAGCTGTTATTTCCATTGATACAACCAAAGCGAAAGTAGCGGATTTGGCTTTGGATGTCGGAGCTAAAATTGTAAACGATATAAGCGGTTTGTCGTTCGATGGAAGAATGGCGGAAGTTGCGGCAAAACACGATGCATCCGTAGTTTTGATGCATATTAAAGGAACTCCGCAAACCATGCAATTAAATCCGTATTACGATGATGCAATCGGCGAAATTTATGAATTTATAGAGCGGCAAATAAATTACGCAAAAAGTTACGGGATAAATAATATTATGGTTGATCCCGGAATCGGTTTTGGTAAAAGAATTAAAGATAACTATGAAATCTTAGCAAGGCTCGATGAATTCAAAGGTTTGGGAATGCCAATATTAATAGGGCTTTCAAGGAAATCGTTTATCGGTAAAGCTTTGGATATTCCGGTGGAGAACAGGGATTTCGCAACTCTCGTTTCAGAGCAAATTGCGGTAAGCAAAGGCGCCGTAATAGTAAGAACGCACAATTACAAAAAATTATTGGAAGCGAAAAAAATTAATTCGTTTGTTAAAAATCCAAACAGTGCAGAAGTAGCTAATGTTTGAAATATTTAAAATAGGATTTTTGCCTTTTACGTTTATCGATTTAATTGATATTCTTCTTGTTTCGTTTATCATTTACAAATTGTATCAAGTATTGCGCGGAACCCTTGCGGCGAATATATTCGTTGGGTTGATAATTATTTTATTGCTTTCGTTTTTAGCGCAAGCGGCAAACTTCCGGACAGTAAGCTGGATGCTGAAATTAGTTACGGATATTTGGGTTATAGCTTTTATAGTTCTTTTTCAACCGGAACTGAGAAGATTACTTACGCTTTTGGGAAGATATCCTTATTTCAAAAAATTTGTAAAGAGCGATGAAAATACCGTCGCAAATATAATTACCGATGCCGCATTCGAGTTAGCCCAAGTGCAGCACGGAGCTCTGATGGTTTTTGTGAAGGAAGTCGGGATTAAAGGAATTGTGGAAACAGGTGAAATCTTAAACGCAAAACTGAGCAAAAATTTATTGCTTTCGATTTTTTTCCCACGCAGCCCTTTGCACGACGGCGCCGTTATAATTAACAACGATATTTTGGAAGCCGCACGCTGCACGCTTCCGCTTTCTTCACAGACTTCGATTGACGGAATCCCACTCGGTATGCGTCACAGAGCGGGATTGGGAATTTCGGAACAAGCGGATGTTTTAAGTATAATTGTTTCCGAAGAAACCGGAAGTATTTCAGTTGCACAAAACGGAAAACTGCAAAGGGGTTTGTCTAAAGACGCTTTGCGCAATTTACTGACCGAACAAGCCAAAGGTTCAAAAGAAAAAGGATTCAAAAATATATTTGAACTATTCAATAAAGAAAAATAAAATTTGCGCCGTTCTTCCGTTCTACAACGAAGAAAAGAATATAGAAAAAGTAACAGAACAAACATTAAACTTTGTGGATTTAATTATTGCCGTAAACGACGGTTCAACAGACAATTCCGCCGAGAAAATTTCGCATCTCGAAAATGTGATTTTAATTAACCATGATAAAAACACCGGTAAAGGCGCCGCACTCAGAACCGGGTTTATCAAAAGTATGGAACTCGGTTCGGAATTTACGTTGACTTTGGATGCGGACGGTCAGCACGAACCCGGTTTAATTCCTAAATTTCTGGAAAGACTTAAAGATTACGATATCGTTATCGGAAACCGTTTGCATGATATGAAAACAATGCCGTTGCCAAGGCGTTTAAGCAATAAACTTACATCGAAACTTTTAAGCGCAAAAACAGGTTTAAAAATCTTCGATAGCCAGTCGGGATTCCGTGCTTTCAGAACGGAAGTTTTGGAAAAAATTCTCCCCGAAAATAACGGTTTCGAAGCAGAGAGCGAAATGATAATTAAAGCCGCAAGAAAAAATTTGAAAATCGGTTTTGTTAACATTCCGACGATTTACGGTAACGACGAATCCAAAATGGAATCGGTTAAAGCTATCAAGGGATTTATTAAAATATTACTGAGTTAACAAATGAAATTTCACGGTAAATACCGCAGCGAAGATATAGAAAGAGATATGAAATTCTGTAAAGCGGCCAGATTGATTCTTAGCGAAAAATTAAACTCTTTACGCAAACTTATTGACAAATATTTGGAAGACGATACTGTCCGGAATCTTCATAAGATGCGTATTGCAATAAGACGGTTCCGCTACGGAATGGAAGTCTTTGCTCCATGCTATAAGCCTAAAATATTTAATTATGTTTATAATAAGGTAAAACATTTGCAAGATTTGGTTGGCGAGGGAAGGGATTTGGATGTTCTGAAAGAAAAAATAACTTCGGTTGCCGAGGAAAACGAAATTTCAATTCCCGAAAGGTTTTATAACCAAATCGAGGAGGAAAAATCTAAAGTTACCGAGATTATAAAAGAGGAATTAATTAAATTTATGAACGATAAATATGTGAACAAGTTCCTCACAAAAAAGAAGAGGTGACAAAATGAAACTGAAATATTTTTCGCATTCGGCATTTCAAATTACAACCGGCGACGGAAAAATAATTCTTATCGATCCGTTCTTGGACGGAAACCCGACTTCGCCCGTTAAATCGGATCAGGTTACTGCCGATTTTATAGTTTTAACTCACGGTCACGGCGATCACATCGGAGATTCTTTCAAAATTGCCAAGCGAACAGACCCGTTGTTTATTTGCGTAAACGAATTAGCCGACTATGTTGCTTCAAAAGGTTTTAAAGCTCATAACATGCACATCGGAGGGGCGTATAATTTTGATTTTGGTCGAGTTAAATTCACCATTGCTCATCACGGTTCTATTTCACCGGAAGGAAATTATACCGGCGAACCGAGCGGAGTATTATTAACTGTAGACGGCAAAACAATTTATCATACCGGCGATACGGGGTTGTTTTTGGATATGAAGCTGATCGGTGAATTGAATAAAGTCGACTATATGCTTGTGCCGATAGGCGATAATTTCACGATGGGAATAGACGACGCCGTTAAAGCGGTTGAATTTGTTAACCCCGGCGTTGCGATTCCGATGCATTACAATACTTTCCCCGTAATCGAAGCAGATCCCCAAGAATTTAAGTCGAAAGTGGAAGGAATGGGGAAAAAGTGTATTGTAATGGATTACGATCAGGAAATTGATTTGTAATTAAATCCACTACATCAGAATCGATTAATACGCATAACCCAAAGTTAAATTTTGGGATTGGAATTTTATAACTTTATATATAAATTATAATTTTAGTATCAATATAAGGGAAAAGAAAAATTATTAATGGCTAACATTATTGCAATTGCGAATCAGAAAGGCGGAGTCGGTAAAACATCCACTTCAATTAATTTATCGGCTTCGATTTCCGCGGCTGAATATAAAACTTTGTTAATCGATATTGATCCGCAGGCAAATTCTTCTTCGGGGATCGGGAGCACGGGAGACGAAAAGTCTGTCTATCAAGTATTGATCGGGGAAGAAAATATTAATGATTGTATCGTTAACTCGTATATGCCTTATCTGGATGTTTTGCCCGCAAATATTAACTTGGTGGGCGCGGAAATCGAACTTGTTTCGGTTCCCAACAGGGAAGGTTTGTTAAAGGATGCAATAAAAGAAATTAAAAACGATTACGATTACATAATTATCGATTGTCCGCCGTCTTTGGGACTTCTAACGCTTAACGCTTTAACGGCCGCCGATCAGGTAATTATTCCCGTTCAATGCGAGTATTTTGCTTTGGAAGGATTGGGACAGCTTCTCAATACAATTAATATCGTAAAAAAACATTTGAATCCCGATTTGAAAATCGGCGGTGTGTTACTTACAATGTTCGATACACGGCTTAATTTATCGCATCAAGTAGTCGAAGAAGTTCGGAAATATTTCGGTGAGAAAGTTTTCAACACTATAATAAACAGAAATGTGCGAATATCCGAAGCGCCGAGTCATGCTAAACCCGTTATTTTATACGATGCGGTTTCCAAAGGCGCAAGGGATTACATTTCGTTAGCCGCCGAGGTTATCAACAGGACAAAAAACAAAGAACAAAGCGAAGTGGTTTGATATGACAAAAATTAAACCGGGATTGGGAAGGGGATTGGATGCCCTGATAAAACCCCAACTTAACGAAGAAAACGAAGCAAAATTACCGGTATCATTAGATAAAATATCCAAGGACGACGGTCATTCGTATAACATTCTCGTTAAAATACCGATTGATAACATTAAACCCAATCCTTATCAACCGAGAAGCGAGTTTGATGAAGAGGCTCTGCACGAACTTAAAATGTCAATCCTAGAGAACGGACTAATCCAACCCGTAACTGTAAGAAGAACGGGGAACAATCAATACGAACTGATTTCCGGGGAAAGGAGATTACGGGCTTGCAAAGAAATAGGTTATAAAGAAATTCCTTCCTACATCATTAAAGTTGAAACCAAAGAAGCAATGCTTGCGCTTTCCCTTATTGAAAATATTCAAAGGGAACAGCTCAACCCGATTGAAGTTGCGCATGCTTATCAAAGGTTAATGACCGAATGTAATATGTCGCAAGACGAAATAGCCAAACAAGTGGGGAAAAACAGATCTACCGTAACAAATACAATCCGGTTGCTGAAGCTTCCGCAGGAAATACAACAAAGTATCATTGAAAATAAAATTTCCGCCGGTCATGCCCGTGCGTTGATTAATATTCCCGACGAACAACTCCAGATTTCGATAAAGAATCAAATTATTAAGAAAAATTTGTCGGTTAGAAATGTTGAAGAATTGGTTAAAAAAGCTCTCACTTCGGGAAGAACATCAACTGTAAAGAGAACAGTTAACGCACACAGCGATTCGGATGCAATTCACATCAACGATTTGGAAGATAAACTTAGAAACGTATTCGGAACTAAAGTAATTTGCAAGCAAAAAAAAGACGGAGCAGGGGAAATCGTTATAGAATTTTATTCAAACGATGAACTGGAAAGGCTATTGGATTTGATTAACTCAATTGGGCGCTAATAAAATTAAAATATTGTTTTTTGTAATATCTTTCATCGTCATTTCGGTAACAAACGCGCAAACCATTTCCGCCGGAGATCAGCAAACGGAAAACGATACTGTATTTGTCATGAAAAAATCACCGTGGGGAGCCGTGCTCCGCAGTGCAATTCTTCCGGGTTGGGGGCAGTTTTACAACGAATCTTATTGGAAAATTCCGGTAATTTGGGGCGGAACAACCGCACTTGTTCTTGGTTGGATCGACAGAAATAAATTGACGCAACAATACCGCGATTTATATTATCAAACGGTTGTAAAAGGCGCTCCGGATAATGATTATAAAAGGTTACGGGAATTTTATAAAGACCAACGCGATTTGTTTGCCGTTTTTATCGGATTGGCTTATTTTGTTAATCTGGTCGATGCTTACGTTGATGCTCATCTGTTCGATTTTGACATTTCGGAAAATCAATTTACACGTGCTCCGGAATTAAACTTTAAATTTTATTTCAATAGATTGGGGACACGTTGAAGAATATAGTTATTTGTGAAAAGTGCAATGCAGAAAATCCGGTTTACAGACTAACATGTGTTGAGTGCAATTCTTTTTTGCGGGGAAGGGTTAATAACATCGAGTTTTGGAAAACTTTTTGGGCGCTTTTTCATTCTCCCAATAAAGCTTTTCTTAATATAATCTTTGCTAAAAATAAAAATATGGTCGCACCGTTGCTGGTTTTATTCGGTATTAAGGCGGCTTTGATGGAATTGCAGATTAAAAGTATTATGGGCAAGCCTAATGTTGACTGGCTGGTTTTTTCTATTTCGGCGGCAATTCTTTCCGTAATTTTGTTGATAGTTTTCAGTTATATAATTACTGTGGTAAATAAAAATTTGGGATTAGAAACAAGGTTCAAAGACAATTTGTCAATCTTCACGTATGCTTTCATTCCGCTGATAATCTCTCTTTTTATCTTAACCGGTGTGGAATATGCTTTATTCGGGGAATACTGGTTTCTGCAAATTCCCTTGGCATTTGAATTAAACGGTGCAACGGCAAATATTCTGTTCTTTATCGAGGTCGTTATGTTTCTCTGGAGTTTCGTTTTGTTGGTTGTTGCAAATTCGGTTCAATCTAAAAACACGACTTATTCCGCTATGAGAAGCGCATTACTACTTATTTTGGTTTTTGGAATTCCGGTGATTAGTATATAATAAAAAAAAATAATAATTAAATCAATTATTGTTAAATTAGGTTAAGTTCTTTTGCTTTCTTCAAGATGAATTTGTGATTCTTGCAATTTTCCAGCATTTCGTAATTGTTTTTTAACGCTTGAATTTTATTTAGAGAAATGCTTTTTTGCCCCCATTTTTCAACCAAAATTGTCGGTACAAAAAACAAATTAAAACTGTCATGTTTAGCCGTAGGTTGAATACCAACGATAACATCGGAAATTTTTGTAGATTGGGTATAAGTTTTTACATTTGATTTATAAGTTCTATCAATGCCTCCGCGGCTTCCGCCGATAAAGGAAATGCTTTTTTTCGCAGTTTTAACTTGAACTCTGATAATATCTTCCTTTTTGCTGTTTTTACTTTTTCTAGCTATAATTATATCATAAGAAGAAAGCGGAAGATCGACCAATGAAACATTCTGAAATTTTTTCATCAATATACCGACTACAATATGTTCGTGTGCAAATCCGTCAATTGATGCTTGCTTTCCCCGGGTGGATTTATCCAGCTCATCAACCATATTATGGTTTCCTTAAAATTATTACCCAATCTGTATTGATTCGTTCATCACGTTTTATTTTTATGAAGTGTTTAATAATTTCAGATCCAAAATAAGTTTCAAGCTTAAAATTATTTTTTTCTGCAAGATAAATTAGATATTTCCAGCTTTCAAATGTAAAACCTCTGATTTTATTATTTCCAATTACAATAACATATCTACTTCCATTTTTTAATGTCCTGTAAACTTCTTTAAGGTTTTTCTCCATATCAATTAAAAATTTATAAGCAATATATGCTCTTCTTTTATCAACATTGTAAATATTTTCTATTACTCGGTCAACCTCATCAATTCCGATATAGTGTAATTTTTTATATTGGTTAATACTAACACTTTCAGTTCCGACATGTTTTTTCTTTAGCGGGGTTAAACTACCTTTTTCCAATTCCAACCAGTATATTTCAAGTTGATGTGTGCGTGGATAGTCTACAGCATTTACATAAGGGGGTGAGGTTATAGCGAAATCGAAAAAATTCTCAGAGTATTTTAATTCCCTTGCATCGCAATCAGTTGGTATTTCAACGAAAACATTCTCCGGAACATATTTATTAAATTCTTCTATTCTCGATTTGTATAATAGTAAATTTTCAACAAATTTGGTTAATGCCAAAGTGGGATAGATTTGTTTATTCAACCTTTTTCTTATTACAGTTCTGGTGCAATTATTATCCGCATTGGAAACCGCACGTATTATTGAGGAAAAAGTGGCAAGAAAGAAATTTTGTAATTCCTTGCTAATGTTCAATTCGTAAATACTTTTTTTAATATAAGCAAGCTCATAAATAATATCTTTATTGAACCAATTGTCCCTATAAGGAAATTCAGGAATGAAATTTTCAAGGTCTTTTGAAATTCTAAATTCTGTAATTTTTTTAATCAAAATATTAGTGAAAATTTCCAGTTCTTCATTATTAAGTTTTGTAGTTTTTACTTTAGCTA
Source organism: Melioribacteraceae bacterium (assembly GCA_027030245.1). Classification (GTDB taxonomy): domain Bacteria; phylum Bacteroidota; class Ignavibacteria; order Ignavibacteriales; family Melioribacteraceae; genus BMS3ABIN04. The sequence continues at coordinate 247,309 of JALVFE010000021.1, read as the reverse complement.
AAAATTGTGCAAAAGGATCTATATCAACACTTATTGAATTTCTTCTGTTCAGCAAGGCTTCAATACTTGTAGTAGCGCTTCCACCGAAAGGGTCTAATACAATATCATATTCGTTAGTATATTTTTTTATCAACCAACGGGGTAGTTCAGGAAAAAATTTTGCGGGATATTTATGAATCCCGTGTGTGTAACGGGTTTGTTCATAACTAATGAATAAAAATCTGTCTCCTTTATTTACCTTTAAATCAACTGGGATTTCGCCATCAACACGTGTTAATGTTTCTCCGAAATCATTACTTATTTCCGTAATATTAATTAGTCGTTTTTCAAGTTTTCTTTGAAAAATAATATTCTTCTTTGCAACCTTTTCTTTGATTTGCTCGATAGTGGATGTGGTAACCATTTAATGCTCTTAATTTTTGTTTGTACCTTTATAAAGGTAAAAGACTAAATTTATTATTGTATATAAAAATTTTTTTAATAAAATTCAATTAGTAAATACTTAATAATCTAACTTAAAAGTATTGCCGCGGCAATCACAGTTGTCCACAATCCGTCTTTGTTTCCCCTTGCGGATTGTGTAATGTTTGTTGTGTTAACAATTTTACCTGACATTTTAAACACTTGTTCTTTTTCGTTCCATGCTTTATCCGGGTCGAAATCGATGCCGAGTGTAGTGGCAAGCATGGAAGCCGCCAAATCTTCCGCGTAATCACCGGAAACACGCGCGGTTTCACCAAAGGGGTGGTGTTCCGATAAATATCCGTACATGCTTTTATCTTTCGGAAGTGCGATTCCGATCGATGCAGCGATTAATCTGTTCGGTTCGTTGGTTGCATTACGTGCCATTACGGCGTGAACTATTTGTCCGGGTTTCAATAACTTGATTCCTTGATCAACAGAAATCTTTTTACATCCTACAGGATAAATACTGCTAACTGTCACCAGATTGTACTTTTCTATTTTCGCATTTCTTAAAGCCAGCTCGAACGATGCCAAATATTCTTTGTGAATGCCTACACCTTTCGTAAAAAATATTTTTGTTGGAACGTACATGTTCTATCTCCTTAACCGGTTATTTTTGCAAATTTCCGTTTACCTACTTTTAATATCATTCCGTTTTTTACCGGAACGTTTTGTTTGAAATCGGTTATCTTTTCACCGTCAATTGATACCCCGCCTTGAATTACCAATCTTCTTGCTTCGCTGCGGGAAGGAGCAAAGCCGGCTTTTAGAATCAAATCCAAAATACCTATTTCGGTTTCGCTTAATGTAATTTCCGGTAAATCGTCGGGAATTCCTTTATTGATAAAAATCTTATCGAATTCTTCTTCAGCGCGTTTTGCGTCTTCTTCGGAATAATACATCGCAACCAATTTCCTTGCGAGCATTCGTTTTAAGTCGCGCGGATTGGTTTTCCCGTCTTCCAATTTCCGTTTTATTTCATTTAATTCCGCTTGTGAAACATCGGTGGCAAGCTCAAAATACGTGTAAATTAAATCATCGGGTATGGAAAGGGTTTTTCCGTAAATTTCGTTCGGCGGATCAGCTATACCAATGTAATTATTATATGATTTACTCATTTTTTCCACACCGTCCGTACCAACAAGCAACGGCATGGTTAAAATTACTTGAGGCTCCTGACCGTATTCACGTTGGATATCCCGCCCGACGAGCAAATTAAAAGTTTGATCCGTTCCGCCCAACTCCACGTCGCTTTGAATTTCCACGCTGTCCATCGCCTGCGCAAGCGGGTAAAGAAATTCATGAATACTAATCGGAATGCCGCTTTTATATCTTTTTGAAAAGTCGTCCCTTTCCAACATTCTTGCCACCGTAAATTTGGAGGCAAGATGAATTACATCGGCAAAAGACATTTTGCTTAACCATTCGGAATTGTTAACTATTTTGGTTTTGTTTTTATCCAGAATTTTAGAAGCTTGCTCCCAATAACTTTTAGCATTTTGCTGTGCTTCTTCAAAAGTTAAAGGAGGGCGGGTTGAATTCCTGCCGGATGGATCGCCGATCATCGCGGTAAAATCTCCCACGATGAGTATTGCCTGGTGACCCAATTGTTGAAATTGTGCTAGCTTTCGCAACACTACCGAATGCCCGATGTGAAGATCGGGTCTTGTGGGATCACATCCCAGTTTAATATTCAGAGGTTTTTGTTCTTTAATCGATTTTTCAAGTTTTTGAACGAGTTCTTCTTCGGGAATGATTTCCGAAGCGCCCCGTTTGATTAAATCCATTTGTTCGTTAACCGGAGGAAACATGTTGTTTTTCAATATTTTACGACCTTCTTTTTATAGTGAATTAATATTTGAATTTTCTTTCCATTTCCCTTTGTTGATCCCGTTTGGCAATGGTTTCGCGTTTATCGTAAACTTTTTTACCTTTTGCAACCGCAAGCTCCACTTTTACTTTCCCACGTGTAAAATACATACGCAACGGAATCAAAGTTACCCCTTTTTCTTTTACTATTTTATCTAATTTACGAATTTCGCGTTTGTTTAACAGAAGCTTCCGGTCGCGGTGCGGATCATGATTAAATCTGTTTCCTTGCTCGTAATGACCGATATATGCTCCGATAAGCCAAACTTCACCGTTTTTTACGCGCGCGTAGCTGTCCGTTAAATTTGCTTTGTTTTGTCTGCACGCCTTTACTTCGGTCCCTACAAGTGCAATTCCCGCTTCGTAGGTTTGCAGAATATGATATTCGTGCCTTGCCTTGCGGTTAACGGTTATATTTCTGGTTTGTTCACTCATCGTAAATTAAATAAACCACAAAGTTATTTTTAATAGTAAATAAAATCAAGATAACAAACTACTAAATCTTTTGTTTAGAGATGGGATTATTACGGATTTCCTAGTGAATTCCGGAATTTCAAGTAAATGATTCGTCGGGTAAATGTGGGAGACTGTTAAATCCGGGAAAACTTATTTAACCAAGCTTCCGGAATAATATTTTATTTTTTCGATAAACTCTTTACTGTCAAGCGGTTTTGGCAAGTAATCGGTTGCACCGGCTTCCAAACATTTTTCGCGGTCGCCTTTCATTGCAAAAGCGGTAATGGAAATAATCGGGGTTTCGCGGTATTCGGGAATTTCCCTTATCCGTTCTATCGCTTCGAAGCCGTTCATTACAGGCATTTGCATATCCATTAAAATCAAGTCCACTTTTTCTTTTCTTACATAGTCGAGCGCTTCTTGCCCGTTTTCCACAACAACAACGTTACTGAAATTATTGCGTTTCAGCAGTCTTGTTACAATTATTTGCGAATGTTTGTAATCTTCGGCAAGTAAAATTTTAATTCCGCTTTCGTACTTCTTTTGTTCCGGAACGGACACCGTTCCTTCAATCATATTCCGGATTGCATTTTCCAAATCTTTCATTCCAACGGAATTTTTGCTAAGCAGATAACTGAAAAGTCCTTCCACGCTTTTTAATTCATCGTCGAAATCTTCTTTGCCAGTGTAAATTATTATCGGGAGTTCAGTGAATTTGGGATTGGATTTGATGAGTTTAATGAGCTCATATCCGTTCAAGCGGGGCATATCCAAATCGATGATTGCCAAATCCAAAGACATACCTGAGATTAATTCCATTACTTTGTCCGAGCGGAATTCGGCAATAGCGTTAAATCCGGCGGTTTCTATGGCTTGTTTTACCAAGTTTAATGTAGGAATATCATCATCAACGCAGAGGACATTCGAGTCTTTAGTAAATTTGTAGCTTGTTAAAATTTCAACAAGATTATTGTAGTTTATCGGTTTGGTTAAATATTCTATTGCGCCGATTACAAAGGCTTCTTCGTTTTCCGGTTCAACTGAACAAACAATTACGGGAAGACCTTTTGCTTTTTCGTGATTTTTAATTTTCCGGATAAGTTCCACGCTGTTTTCGTCTTTTTGTTCAATATCCAGAATAACGGCGAGAAAATCTTCTGAATCGAGCTTAGTAAAAATTTCGGAAACATTATTTACGGTTACGGGATTGTAATTCCATTTATCCAAATATTTATTCAATAATTTCGAGGTTGCATAATCGTTTCCAACGACTAAAACTTTTCTCTTTTCGGTTTTTGTTTCGGTTGAACTTTCCGGACATTCATCTTTAGCGGTAGTTAAATTAGCGAAGTAAATCGAAAATACGCTTCCGTCTTTAGCGTTTTGTTCTTTAACAACGGAGGTTTGGGTGTCTTCCGCATATTTTGCAGCTAGAAACAACATTGCTGAATTCGTTGGCGAATCCCCGTTAATTACGTTTACCGGAGAAAAATATGAAATCAAATTATTGATAACTTTTTCACTTTCCGTCTGCCCGTATTCAATTTTTAACGAAATGCCTTTTGATGTTCCGGAAAGTACTAATTCCGCATTTTCATGGGTTTTAGTTTCCGAAAGATTAGTTAAGATTGCTTTTAAAATGTGCTTTATTTTTTTAGGATCGTTTCTTAAAACCGGATTGCCGGCGGTGGATTTTATATTAAATCGTAAGCCGGAATTACTTTTAATTTCATCCAAAAGTTGCAATAAGTTTATTTCTTTTATTTCGTTTTTCTCCGGTCCTTTTGATTCAATTTCGTTTAATGTTTTAAGATATTCTATTTCCGATAAAATATTTCTGGTGGAATTTTTTATTTCGGTTAAATATTTCTGCTGGTTTGATTGCAGCTCTGTTCCCAAAACCAAAGACGAATTACCCAAGACCTTGTTCAAAGAATTGATTAATTCACTCAGAGATTTTCCTATTATCTCCGGATAGCGCGGACTCTGAATAAATGAAACATTATCCCGGGCAGTAAACCAAAGTGTTAAATAATTTTCAACTATTTCCGCAATATTTTTTAAGGCAGATTCGTCCGCTTCGGTAAAATGAACTTTACGGGTAAATTTTACAAGTATGTTTTTTTCGTTTTCGGTTTTAAAGGCAACACAACTTACATCTGTCGGCGAGTTCGAGAATCCTATGTTGCAATTATAATTAGCATTAATATTTATTATGTTGTTATTTGCGGCATCTTTGCATACGTTGCAATCGTAATAGTTTCCCGGAACGAATTCGGCGCCGGCATAAGACGATTTACCGAGCAGATATAATTTATTTTCCCCTTGGATGTCGAAAATCAGAGATTCCTTGAAATCAAATTCAATTACAAGAAAATTGCACAAATCACTTGGAAAGCCATCCTTTCCGGACTGAGCTTTTTTTAATAACGAAAGATGCTTATTTAAAATATCTAACTTTAAGCCGTGAAGCATAATTATCTTTTCCTTTATATTATATTATCTTCGTCAAAATAGAAGAAAAATTAAGAAGATATCAAGAATTACTGAAAAAAATACTTTATTACACGTAAAATTTACCTTTTTGTTTTAAAATGTAATCTAATAACATCATACTTATCTTAAAAATAAATTTTAATGTGTCTTGAATCGAGATTAAAACATTTTAAAATGAGAAAAAAACACCAATCCGGTTAAGACCGCGCCTTAAACAAAAAGATATTTGTATTCTGCGGTTTAACATTATTTATTAAAAATACAATAATTTTCTAAAACTTCGTGAAAAATAAACGATAATTACCCAACAATCTAATTCTCCTAAATTCCATGCCCTGAGATAAAAGTATCAAGAATACACAATTTGGCACAATTTATGTGATTTAAATCACACTTTTTAGAACAAATTTCGGGTACCGGAATGAGAGAAAACAATATCAGTGATTTTAACGATAATAAGAATATTTCAACCCAAAGCGATATTGAGGAACAAGTAAAACAAATTAAAGCTGCGGGATTAAAGAAAATAACACCCGCGATATTTATAAAACCCGCGTTGATTTCTTTCTTTGCATTAATCGTAACATTCTTTCTTGATATATCGAAAGTACCGTTCTTAGGTGAAATTTCAATCAATTTGGCAAAAAGCGTATATCCCGAATGGAATCCTGCCAACAGGGCAATTGAGCCGCTGCAATTTTGGTGGTTACCGTTTGCGGCTTATGCTTTGTTTATGTTGATTGCATATAAAACATATTCCGATTTGAGAAAATTGGTAGCCGATGATACACCACACGAAAATACCGAACGGATAATTTCGTCGGCGATGAGTTTGGTGGATGGTATTGCAACCGCTTTACCGTTGATTGGAGCCGCCATTTTGTTGGTAAGCATAAAACTCGGTCCCGAAATATTTCTCGGAATTTCCGTACCATTCGAAATAAAAGCTCTTATTGTTTTAGCGCTGGCAAAACTCTTCGAACCGGTTTTGGATACGATGGGCGAAAACTTCCAGAAGATTTTGAACAAGGCTGCAAATATACGTGATTCGTATTATCCGAAGCAACAGTTGGAAGAAATCAAAAAATTAGTTTCGCTTTTAGAAAACCGTGAAAAATATTCATTTGCCGTTAACCATAAATTATCTGCCGATGAGCTTAAATCTTATAAAGAGAATTTACTCGAAGTACAAAAAATCAGTTTCGATACTTATCAGAACTTTAAAGCAATCAATCAAGTTTTGGAACGAACAAAACTTCTTCTGCAGAATAATCAAGAGCACATGAAGGATTTGGACGAATTGAGTAAGTCGATTGATTCAATGGCAATGCATCTTAATCACGAGCATGTAAGCAAATCACTCGACAATTTAAACTCAATAGTTAACAAAAAGGAAAGCTGAAATGGTTAGAAGAAGCCGCGACTCCAAATTCGTTATTTATCAAGTGCTCTACATCTTCGTAATTACGGTATTGGCATTGAAAGGCGCCGAACTGAATTTAGGCGAAGTAGTACGAAAAGACAAAGTGGTCGATAAAAGCATCCGTGATTCGCTGATTGCAATTGTCGATTCTCTTTCCGGCCAAGGTCTGAAATTCAATATAGAAATAGATACCAATGTGGTGACGGAAAACTTGGAATTGAAAAAGAAATTATCTTCGTTAAATAAAAAGATAGCAAGTCTAAGCAGTAAAATTGAAAGAGAGCCAATTTTAGAAAAGCCGGAAGACGAAAAACCGGTTGAAGAAAAATCATTGCGCTTCCCGTTTGTAAAAAGTCTTTCGTTTCTTAAATATGCAACAAACAAAGCGGAAAACAAGGGCGATTTTGAAGTTGAAATTTATTCGCCCGAAAACCCGGATAAACCTTTGGTTGTTGTTCCGCCCAAATCGGTAAAGGAATTTGAGGTCGGAGGCGAAGACGAACTGATTGTGAAATACGGTAGTCAAGAAACAAAAATACCGGTTAAAGAAAATCTGCCACCGGAAATTAAGATTACTAAAGTAACAACGAAAATGGATAAGCAAGATATTTACGTAAAAGATTTGCAGAGAACTACTTGCTTTACGGTAACAATTTCGGATGAAAGACCGGAACAGATTAAAGTTAAATATTCCGGACCGATAAGCGTATCGAAACCTTATAAAGACAAAAAGGGAAATTTGGTTTACAATGTATCGCTCAAACTGGCAAGCACCGAAAGGAGATTTGACGATTGGATTGATAAAAACGAAAATTTGGAAGAGCCGGACGGAAGGTACAAAGTTAATTTCTTTTTTGTTGCTTACGATACAAAATCTAAACAAAAGGTTCAGGTAGGGGATTCTTTTTACTTTACGGATTTTGCAAAATAAACAGGATATATCATGAAACTCAAATTACTCGCTTTACTCTTTACTTTTCTCTTCTTTAATTTGGGACTGAACCTTTTAGCTCAGGACGAAGAGAAGATAGTTTACTATCAAATGGAACCGTTGGACGATAGCTTATTCATTAAAATTCAAGAAGAAATGTTTATCGATCCGCCGGATCCGAAAGCGGAAATTATTGTTGATTTAAGGGATCCGAATAATCAAACTTTAATGATTAAAGGCTCGCTCTATCCGTTGCTTGCGTTTTCGCCGGAAACAAGGGCTAAGATTGTAACGTATCCCTTTAAAATCGATTTGATGAATGACGTTACGTTCACGTCGGTTTTTACAAGCGTTTTCGAAAAAATGAAATTCAAAAAAATCATTGAACCGCCCACCAAGACTCAGATAAGTTCCACAACATCTTACATCAATCCTTATTTGCAATTGTTCGGCGGCGAAAGATTCGGAATACCGATTAAAAAAGATATCGGGATTTCATTTGGACTCGGTACGCCTTATTCCGGACCGCTGGAAACCGGATTTATCGAAGCCAATTTTCACATTCTCGGATTCCGCGTGGGAATGTTCAGCAATATTCAAGCATTTACCTTGGTGAGAAACAACAATAATTTTAACAATCTTTATACTACTCAAGGGATGCAGTTTGCTTATGTTATCCCATTCGGTAACTTTTTTGAAATCAGCTATCAGAAAATTTCAAGGGAGTTCACCGATGACGAAATTCAAACGCTGCGTGACAAATACGGACTATCCGGAATGGAATATTATCCGAAATTTACTCAAGGTTCGTATTTGAACTGGGAATTCAGATATCCCGTGAAAGTCTTCGGTGCAACAAGAGGTAAGTTCTACCTTGCAAAGTATATGAATGAATGGCATTTCGGGTTTACGGGTAGGGAGTTGTCGTTAGCCGGAAGTACATTCGATCTTCGTATCGATGCAATGCCATCGTCGCCGGATAGAAATCCGCAATATGTCTTAGACATAGTTGTGCAGAAAATTTTGGAATCTTGGGGATTCAGCGCGTTTGCGTTGGGACCAAGCGCAATTTTCTCCAAAACGTCCAGCGGAAATTTCGGCGTCATTTCCATATTCTTTAACATGCGTTTGAAAGTTGGGACTTCTTTGTAAAGAACTTTAGCATATCTGTCTCCATCGATTAAGCCGGAATGAATTTGTTTTCATGCCGGCTTTTTTGTAACATATAATGTTTTAAATGAGATAGAGAGATACAATGAATATTAAAAAAAATATACTTTAATAATAAAGGTATCAAACTATGCGTGGAATTAACCGGAAATCACCTTATTTCTTTTTTATAAAGGTTTGAACGTAATCTTTTCTGATGATTGCCGAATAAATCACATAACCTTTATTTTCAAAAATGTTTATAAGAGGGGCGGGAACAAATGGCGTAATTAATAAATAAATTTCGTTCTCTTTTAAGGTTGCCAATTCTTGCGATACTCTTGTTACAGGTTGAATGCCTTTTTCCAAATCGGCTATAGCATTAAATGTTTTTACAATGTTTTCTTCTTTTACCCAATCCGGTTTTTGCACTACAACGGCTTTTTCATTGTCTATTTCTATTTCCATTTGTCCGATTTCGTTCCGCAGTTTGTTCACAAGTTCGGAAAGGGGAACATTCCCGACCTTAGCCGCTTGTTTAAGCGTAGTTACTTTGGCAATCGTTTTACGAAGCACTTTGTTTCTTAATTTTTTAAACGGCGGCGCTATCTCGATTAATTTCGCTTCGAGTTCGGGGTAATGATCGAGAAGTTCCCCGACCTTTGTTTCGGGTAATATTTCCAATAAATTATTTTTCATATTTTCTTTAATTGACTGCATAAAAAATTAACATCCGCGAACCAAAACAAAAGGTTTTACATCCCCAACTTTGCTTTTCCTTCTTCGCTGATTAATGAAGGATTCCATGGCGGATCGTAAACCAATTTTACGTTCACGTCGAAATCGGGATAATGTTTTTTTATGCTTTCCTTTACGTTTATTATTATCGCATCGCCGAGCGGGCAAGCTGGTGTTGACAGAGTCATCTCAATATCTACACGCTTGTCGCCGTCGTATTCCAAATTGTAAATGAGTCCCAAATCAACAATGTTTAGTTCGATTTCCGGATCCATTACGGATTTCAATATTTCGTAAATATGTTTTTTTGTTTCTTCTATTTTGTCCATCATAGTTTCTCTATTTTTGTTTTGTGTAAAACTATTTTGAATAAATTTATGTTGTAAACCAAAGCGGTAGCTAAAATCAGATAGCTTCCAATTTTAATTAAAAGTAAAATATTAAAAATCAAAGCAATGCCTAAAACCAATATCGAAGCAAGATAGAGATACAATTGATATCCTGCCAAAGTTTCCGAATATAAATCTTTCGGCATCGGAGTTTTGGCTTTCCCTACGTGCTTTTTGTATTTATCGAGCCAAATTATGAAGGGAAGGGTTTTGTATGTTTGTCCTAAAATCAAAGAAGTGATAAAGCCGAATATGATTGAAAAACCGTATAAAGTGGTTATGCGAAGAAGCAAAGACGAATTATTGTTATGTAGCATAATTAAAATTATGGAAATAATTACGGGAGCAAACAATAACAAAAGGGAAATTACCGTGTGTTTCATTCCCGTATCGAGCGTTTTTCTCAAACGTTGTTTGTAAGATTCCCAAGCAAAAGCCAAAAAGAATAACACTCCGCTCGAAATTAATAACCAATCCAGGTAAATCAATTTACCGGTTCCTAAAACCAGCCACTCAAACAACATTAGCAATAATCCGGCATTAATAAGGTAATACGAATATTTAATTTTTTTCTCATCGGTATTATGCGAAACGAAAAACATCGGAACAAGAGTTGACGCTACTCCGATTATTAACAATAAAAACCAACCTACCAAACCTGCGTGGGCGTGAATTTTCAAATAATGAAGATATGTTTTTTCGAAAAAACCGAATCTGAAATTAAAGGCAATCAACGTGCCCAAAATAACGGTTACCAGCAACCAGTAAATAGATGTAATTATAAATCTCGATTGAATATTTTTCTTTTTGGAATTCTTATGGGTTAACAAAACGTTGGTAATGAACATCAACAGTGAGATTAACAGTAGAAATGATGCATAGATTAAAAGGTCGGATAATGAATTAACCCAAAAAGAATAACCGAGAAGCGTTATGCTTATTGCAAAAATCCAGAAATTAATTTTAGCTAATTTTTCACTGAACAAAGACGTTTCGAAAACGATAGGAATAAGTTGATACAATGCGCCGAAGATTATCATTGTTGCCCAACCGAGAACGGCTATGTGTGTGATTGCAACAATCTTTACTCCGAAATAAGGTCCGAGCAAACTTTCTCCGGCAAAAACAATTAATACGGTGGAAACGAAAAAAGCAATACCTGCAAAAATAAAATGCGGTTTCACCACCGTTATGGAAGGTGCGTTATCGGTCTGTAGATTGTTCATAGTTTACTAAGACTTAAATATTAAAAGCTGAACGTGATTATCTTCCAATTCTTTTATTACTACGTTAAAATTTCTTTCTTCCAATTCCGGAAGTAAATATTGCGGAATTTTTTTGTGTTCCACGAACAATACCCAATCCGGTTCCAAAGTTTCAATTTCTTTTAAAATAGTCACCATTGGTTCCGGCATTTCCAAAGGTCGAACATCGATTGTTCTAACTTTATCGCCAAAGCCGGCAAGGGTTTTATCAAATTCTTCCGGATCGGGTTTATACACATGGGATTTCTTTTTTTCGTTTTCGTCAACTTCTGTTTTTTTGAAATAAGTATGAACGGCACCGTCTTTCCTTACGACCTCGGAATCAAATCCCATACTTTTCAATTTGTTAATCAACGGAATCGGTTCAAATACATTTATTATTTCCAATGTTTGATCGTCTTTAAGTTCTTTGACCGTTGACATAATTTCGTCGAACGGATCTCTTCCGCTTTGTATTGTCGGTCGAACGTCCAACGTTACCAAATTGTTTTTTTCTTTTTCCATTTTCTCTCGCTAATTCCAAATTGTTAATAAAACTCATTTTTATTTGGATTAAATATAAATAAAAAGAATAAAAATTCCGATTAAAAAAGGAAGTCGGTTCACGGAGAGATTGATTTTTGATGTTGGGAAAAGGTTGGATAATGGTCATTTGTCAATGGTTAATGGTCATTGGTCACTGGTCATTGGTCATTTGTCAATGGTAGCAGGTTGGTGGGAAATGGAGTTGATGAATAGTTGTGTTTCTTTATTGCTAAATTGTTGTATTGTTTGGTGAAAAAATGTTGGGATTTGTTATTTGGACTTTTGGAATTTGTTATTTGTTTTTTGTGGTTTAGTGAATTGGTCATTCGTCATTTGTCAATAGTCATTTGTGGGAAGTGGTTGCTTATTAATCAGAAATATAATGGTTTTCCATGTTAGTGAGCAATCGTAATACTTTAGGTGAAAATTTCGGGTATTGGTTCCCGCTAAGTTTTGCAGCATTATGGTATGCAATGAAAAATCTGAACGGATTTCCGACACATTTTACCAATTCGTTTCTGCCCAGTTTTTCTTCTATAAGCGAAGCCATAAAATATCCAGTCGGATGACCTTTTTGCGGAATTATTTCCCGGATTTGTTTTCCCAGTGTTTCCCGCGAACTTTCTTGAAGCGAATACATTTCCAAAAGGTTGTTTATTTTTGTTAAAAGTTGCGGAGTTTTTCGCACTTCGTTTTTAAAATCATAAGCGTAAGGGGAAGATTGGCGATATGAAGAATTAAACCATTTTTTCTTATCCACGCGGTCGGCTATTCCTTCGGCTTCAATTTTAATCATTGCTTCAACAAGCGGTTTGTCTTCTTTTTTCATGGAATTGAAATCCAGTTTGGTAAGTTTATTCCGGTAGAAATGATGAAATTCGTGCGCCAAAAATGAAATAAAATCCCACTCAAGCGTTGCCTGAAGATCAACAACAATCGGCGAACTTCCCCTGCCGTTATTTTCGAAAATTACAAACGCAACCGGGGGAAAACTGGAGACGGAATTTACCGGCAAATATCTTAAGGTTAAATCAAGAGCTTCTTTGTTTAAGGATCTGCTTTTGAGTTTATTAAGTTGATATCCAAGTTTTTCCCTGTTGTTTTTAACTTTAACATAATAGTGCAAATAATAACTTTCCTTGTTGTTTTGTTGAAGCTTTTGGTTCAACTCGTCTTTCAATGAAGGTTTGAAAGCCAACCGGAAATTCTTTTTGAAAAAATCTTTGGAAAATTCTCTGCGAGTAAGCACGGAATAGCCCGGTGTATTAAAAAGATCATCCCAGTCTTTTACCGAAGGTTCTTCATTCGCAGAAAGAATGTCTACGATGTGCCAAAATACCGGGATTGCACTGAAGTCAAAATTATTATTGTGATAATATTGTGCGGAAATATTAATTACGCAAAGTAAAAGTATTAATAAAACTCTCATTTTATTCTTGCCCCACAACCGATTTTGTTTGCTCTTTAACAATCAACCAAACAATGGAAGAAACCGCAAGCGAGACGCCCGCAATGATAAATACGATTCCTTTATCTTGTGCGTTTTGAATCAGACTTCCGAAAAACATGCTCACGATTAATTGGGGAATTACAATCGACAGATTAAACATCCCCATAAAAAATCCCATTTTGCTTTTGTTTACCGTTTCCGACATAATTGCGAACGGCAGGCTTACAATTGCCGCCCAACCGATTCCCGCAATTGCCATTAGAAAATAAAGGACATATTCAGATTTTCCAAAAAATAATATTCCGAAGTAAGCTATTGACATTATGCCCACGCTTAATAAATGCGTTCTCACTCTTCCCAATTTTTCCGATACCGGTTCCAAAACAAGCACCGGTAGAATCGCACCGACGGCGTTCAAAACCAAGAACGAAATAGAAATTATCTGACCAGTTTTCAAATCGATTGCGTCGATCATTTCTTTGGTGGAACCGTCCGGCGTTGGATTAATTTTTTGTCCGATGAACGCAATTATAAATACAAACATCGTTTGAACGCCCAACCACGAAAAAGCATTTGCAAAACAAATTTTAAGGAACTCAATTACATTTGTTTTATTTCCATTGTTTTCAATTGTCGTATCTTCCGTATCTTTTTTTAATTCGCGCGGTTCTTCGATGAGCAGAGAAGGGATTAACGTAAAGAGTAAAACCAAACCCACACCGAAATAAATTAAAAAATAGTTTCCGAAAATTGCGCCGATTGCGTAAGCCAATACACCGAAACTTCCGGAAATTGTTTGCATCCAAGTGTAACCTTTTGTGCGCGGAATACCGTCAGGCGTAACATCGGCAATTAACGATCTGGTTGGATTAAAGCTGACGTTAATCGATAAATCGAGAGTAAGGGCAACAACCAAGGCGACTGCAATAAGTTTTCCTATTCCGGTAGCTTCGTTTATTACATCGATATTCGGAAGAGCCAAAAGCATAAGAGCCGCAAGGGTTCCGCCGATTATGATAAACGGTCTGCGTCTTCCGCCCCAAAACCAAACGTTATCGCTTATTAATCCAACGATAGGTTGAGCGATTAATCCGGCAACCGGACCGGCAGCCCAAACAAAACCCATTTCTTCCAGATTGAGATTGAATTTCGTTACCAAAATCCAACTTAACGCAGAAATTTGAATGGAAAGGGCAAATCCCATAGCCGTTGCCGGCAAACTTAAGAGAGCATAAAATGTATTGGAAAGTTTTTTCTGAATCGTAAGCATAATTTTTTCCTAGTTTTCTAAAAAAATATTAACGGGATTGTTAATTTCAATTTCCCCGCTTGAAGTATCAACATATTCACCGGATAACAAATTTCTTAAACCGCGCGGTATGTTTTCGGAAGAATAAAAATCGGTCAATTTAATTTTTAACGAATCCGAATTGTTTAACATGATTATTATTTTTTGGTCTTCCAAAACTCTTTTATAAACGTAAAAGTTTTCCCCCGGAGGATAATGAATTAATTTACCTTTACGAAAAGCACGGTAATTTTTCCTGAGCTTAAGTAATTTTTTCGTGAATCCGAAAATTTCTTTACCTTTTTCGGAAGGAATATTATCTACGACCGATAACGTATCGCCGTTAAATTCAAGGGGGAAGGAAGCCCTTATTTTTCCGTGGTGTCCGCCGCCGTTCATCCCGATTTCGGTGCCGTATAAAATCTGCGGAATGCCGCGTGTGGTTAAAATTAGAGCCAATGCTATTTTGAATTTATCCGTATTTCCGTTTGCAACAAAGAGTGCACGGTCGATGTCATGAGTATCGATGAAGGTAACCAGATTTTCCGGATTGGAATAAACAAAATCTTCTGCAATTGTTTCGTAAATTCCCCGGAAACCGTTTTTCCCGGAAAGAAAATCTCTGATTGCATCGGCTAGCGCAAAATCGAAAACCGCCGGTAAATTGGAATCAAAATCTCTGGAATAAATGGAATTATGCTGATACTTTGCCAGAAACGCCGGTTCGCCTTTCCAAATTTCGCCCACGATATTGAATTCCGGATATTCATCCAAAATAACTTTTGCCCACTTACCAAGAAACTTTTGATTTACATAAGAATATGTATCTTCGCGAATTCCGTCAATTCCCAAATATTCAATCCACCACAGAGTATTTTGAATTAAGTATTTTGCCAAAAGGGAATCGCGTTGGTTCAAATCGGGCATGTAATCCGTAAACCAACCCCGCTCGGTTTTTAGGTAAGTAACAGAATCGCCATGCATATCAATAAACGCCAGCTTATCGTGATGAGCGGGAAGATGATTTTCCTGTGTTCCGTTGAACCAAGTGGGAGTAGGCGGATTGTGCACCCATTCATGATTTATTCCGATATGGTTTGTTACCTGATCCATTATAATTTTCAAACCTTTTTGATGCGCCAAATCAACCAGATTTTTGTAAAGTTCTTTTGTTCCGAACCGCGGATCTATTTTGTATAAATCGGTCGCAGCATATCCGTGGTAACTCATCCACATATTATTTTCTAGAACCGGAGTAATCCAAAGGGCAGTTACGCCAAGGTATTTCAGATAATCCAAATAATCGATTATTCCTTTTAAATCGCCGCCGTGTCTTCCGTTCAAATCTCCGAATGGAAATTTTTCGTATGGATTATTTATTTTGTCGTTAGAAGAGTCTCCGTCTACAAATCTATCGGTGAATATCAGGTAAATTACATCATCAGTTGAGAACCCGGAATGCGAAGTTCTGTGGACTCTTGCCAATACCGGAAAATTAATTACAGTATCGTGAATCTCATCGGTAAAACGTAAACGGGCGGAAAAGGAGTTTGTCGAGTCAATACCGGATAAAATTTTTATGTTGACAAAAAGGTAATTGTTATTTTGAGTATGAACCGAATTAAGAACTTTCAAGTTATCCGATTCGCTTGAAACGGAAACATTCGAAAGATTTTCGCCGTAAATCATTAATTGAATTTCACTGGTCTTCATCCCGCTCCACCAGTTCGGCGGTTCGACTTTCGAGATTTTAAAAGTCTGGGAAAACAAACATACGTTTGTGATTAACAGTATAAAGGCAATTAGATTTCTAATTAAAGTGATATTTTTATTCATATCAAACATGGGTTATAAACAAACGCCAATTTAATGATTTATTTTTAATGGTAAAAGTTGATGTTAGGCATTTCGGAAAGATGTTGTTATTTTTATAAATAAAAAAACGAGTGAACAATGGATAAAACCAACTTAAAGCCTTTACCCGAACATGGAAGTTGTTTCGTATGCGGCACGGAAAACCCGAAAAGTATTGGTATTCAGTGGTTTGTTGATGCCGATAAAAATATTTATGGTGAGATAACGTTGACCGAAGAGCAACAAGGACCACCAAGTTTTGCGCACGGGGGAGCTTCAGCCGCATTATTGGATGAAGCAATGGGCGCTGCCGCATGGGTTGCAGGTTACAAAGTTGTTTCCGTTAACTTAAATATAAATTTTCTGAAACCTGTTCCGCTGGGCGTTCCCATACAAATTAAAGGTTTAATAAAGAATAAAACGGGTAGGAAAATATTCGCATACGGAGAAATTATTCTGCCTAATGGGGAAGTGGCTGTAGAAGGCAGAAGTATTCTCGTTGAACCGGAAGGATTTTTCGACGGCTTGGATGACGAATACAATAAATTCATTTCGTCGATATAGTTTCAATAAACGGCTAATTACATCAATTAGTCGTATGAAACTAAAGCTTCAACGTTGTAGTCTTTTAATTTTTCGCGTCCGTTTAAAAAAGATAATTCCACAACGAAGTTAATCAATTCGACTTTTGCGCCTAATTTTTCCACAAGATTACAAGCCGCTTTCATCGTGCCACCCGTGGCAAGCAAATCATCGTGGAGTAATACTTTATCCGAGGAATCAAGTGCGTCTTTGTGGATTTCTATTTTATCGGTTCCGTATTCAAGTTCGTATGTTTCGGAAAGTTTTTCGGCGGGTAATTTCCCCGGTTTTCTGATAGGAACAAAGCCTGCTCCGAGCTTTGCTGCCAGTGCTCCACCGAAAATAAAGCCCCGGGATTCTATCCCAATAACCTTCGTTATCCCTTTGTTTTTACTTAAATTATAAAGAGCATCTAAAGTATATTCAAAAGCTTCTTTGTTTTTTAGCAAAGTTGTGATGTCTTTGAAGATAATTCCCTTGACCGGAAAGTCCGGAACATCTCTGATTATGTTTTTTAAGTCCATTTTGTTGCCAAATTATTTATGAGTAAAATTTAAAAATTCGTCGAGAGAAAACGTATTTATAACTTCTTTAGCTTGCGTGCCACCTTTCCGTGCTACCATTATTCCGTAATTAATATAATGAATATCATCAATTGAATGGGCATCGGGATTAATGGAAAGTAAACAGTTCTTTTCCCGTGCATAATAAAGTTTTCTCCAATCCAAATCCAAACGGTAAGGATTTGCATTGATTTCTATCGCAACATTGTTACTTGCGCAAGCATCAATTATTTTTTCTATGTTTAATTTATACGCATCTCTTCTGAGTAAAAGTCTCCCCGTGGGATGCGCTAATAAATTCGTATGCTCATTTTCAATTGCTTTGATTATCCGTTTGGTCATTTCATCTTCGGATAAATTAAAAATCGAGTGAACTGAAGCTACAACAAAATCCAGTTTACTTAAAATATCCGAAGGGAAATCCAATTCTCCATTTTTTAGAATATCTACTTCACTGCCATGAAGTAATTTTATTCCCACAGACTTTTGAAGTTTTTCAAGCTGTTCTTTTTGTTTGATTAATCGCTCTTCGTTCAAGCCGTTAGCGTAATACGCTGCCTTACTGTGATCGCATACAGCGCAATATTCGTATCCAAATTTTTCAAGGGCATTAACCATTTCTGCCAAAGTGTTTGTTCCATCCGACCAAACCGTATGAAAATGGAGAAAACCTTTAAAATTTTCCAATGTCAGATTACTGTTTTTACGTAATTTTTGGGGAGCATCATGAAATTGCTTTTCTCTCATTTCCGGAATTACAAAATTGATTCCAAGAGACTTAAAAACATCTTTTTCGCTTTTTTCTTTACCGGATATCTTGTCTAGATTAAGACCGTCTAAAAAGCCCTTGGAGCCTGTTGTTTTAAAAAGAAGAAGGGGATATTCTGTTTTATCGGATGTAACATTTAACAAAATTTTGGGCTCAAAATCGGTTGATAACTCATAAGTTGTGCTTGAAGCGATAGTTTGTAACTTATTATAAATAAACAAATTAGATAAATCATCTGAAAAAGAATTTGAAGAATTGACAAGAACTGTAAATTCAATTGTGGAAATTATCTCTCTAATTCTTCGTAAATCTCCGGTAAGGTTAAATTTTACTACGGAAGGCATTAACTTTAGCTTTTCCTCAATCAATGCTGCGATTTCAATAGCCTCACTTAATAAAACTTTACCTTTATTACTTTTAATTCTTTCTAATTCTTGTAGGATTTTTTCTTGAGTTTTTTGTCCGAAACCTTTTAACCCGGCTACTTTATTAGCGGAGCACGCTTTTTCGAGTTCTTCAATGTTTGTGATATTCAAATTTTCATAAAGTTTTTTAATCTTTCCAGCGCCCAAACCTTTTATTTTGAACAGATCGAGAATTCCGTGCGGAATATTGTTGAAATATTTTTCGAATTCCGTTGACGTTCCTCTTTCGTTAAATTCAAGTATTACGGAATAAATTCCTTTACCGATACCTTTTGTTTTTTGAAGCGAACCGTCGGCAATCATTTCTTCAAGAACGCGTTCCAGACGGCGGATAATATTTGCTCCGTTTCTGAATGCGGCAATCTTGAATCTGTTTTCTCCGGAAAATTCCATCAAGTCCGCAATATCATTCAGATGTGAAGAGACTAATTTTTTTAACGACATCTTAACCTAAAAAATAAATTGTAAGATAAGTAACCAAAATTCCGGTAAATGCTCCCGCCAAAACTTGAGCCGGAGTATGGACTTTCAATATCAATCGGGATAAAGACGTAAACACTAAAATTATAAAAAATATTATTGATGTGGTAAGCGAAAAATTAATTGCCACACCAAACGGTATTGCTGCGCCCAAAGCGTGAGCGCTCATTTTCCAAAATTTATTTATAATCAACAACAAAACGGAATTAAGCAAATATGCAAGCCATACAACCGATATGGCATTAGGTAAATTTAGATGTCCGGAAAGGAATATTGCTAAAATAATAAGAAAAATTCCAAATAAATACGGAACGGAACGTTGCTCTTTAATTTTTGCGTCATCGTCGTCAATTTTACCTTTTTTTCTCATCACTATGAAAAATGTAATTGGTAATAAAACACCGAAAATTACGGATAAAGTTATTGTCCACAACTTTGCGTTTCCCGTGTAGAAAGTTGACAGATAAATGAAAGTCAGTAAATTCATAACCGGCGGAATAAAAGCGTAAGAAATAATTCGGGCAATTTTTCGGGTAACGGAGTTATTTTTCATTTTGAATATTTTTTCCGGAGAGTTCCAATTTTTTCAGATATTCAAGATAATTCATCAATAAATCTTCAATCGGTTCGTATGATTCGTATTTCATTAATTCTTGACGGATTTTAGCGGCGCTGTGCAGACCTTTCAAGTAACCGGAATAGAATTTACGGAAAGGAATAACAGCTCTGCGCTCGTCTTCTTTTGCAGTTATTTCGTAGCGCAAATGTTTCAAGGCGGTTTTAATTCTGATTTCAGGCGTAATCTCGGTTTTTATCTCTCCGTATTTCAATAATTCTTTTGCTTGTAAAAATATCCACGGATGGTTTATTGCTCCGCGTGCAATCATAACGCCGTCGGCTCCGGTCTCATCGAAAGCGCGTATCACATCTTCCGGTGTAAAAACACCGCCGTTAAGTATTACCGGAATGCTAACAACTTCTTTTATTTTAGGAATCCAGCTCCAATCGGCCTCACCGCTATGACCTTGACTTCTCGTGCGGCAATGAACCGTTAATGCTTTTGCTCCGGCATCTTCCATTCTTTTGGCAACTTCCAAAATCATTATAGAATTTTCGTCCCAACCGATTCTTGTTTTTACGGTAACCGGTTTGTCTACGGTTTTAACTATTTCTTCAACCATTTTCTGCATATACGGCGGATCTTTCAGCAAACCGGCGCCGGCGCCACGGTTTGCCACTTTTTTTACCCAGCAGCCTGCGTTTATGTCAATGATGTCCGGGTCTTCGGATTCCGAAATTTTGGCGGCTTCGACCATTGCATCCAACTTTTCTCCGTAAATTTGAATACCAACCGGACGCTCTTCGTCGGTAATCATCATTTTCTTCTGCGTTTTTTTGTTATTGCGGATTAGACCGTCTGAGTTTACAAATTCCGTGTAAACCACATCGGCGCCTAATTCCTTACATAATTTTCTGAACCCGATGTGAGTAATATCTTCCATCGGTGCAAGAAGCAACGCTTTTTCAATGTTAATGTTACCGACCGAAAACATAAAATACTCCGTCTATTTTTCTTTGAGTAAAAAATAAGTTATAAACAGAGTTACAAATGTAAAAAAAGCTCCGGTTAAAAACGGAAATTCGTAACCCAAAAATTGAAATGCGAATCCGCCCCACAAAGGTCCTAAAATTCTAGCTACCGCAGAAAAGGATTGATTGAAACCGAGAATAACCCCTTGTTCATTTTCGGGGGCGTATTTAGAAACCAACCCAAGAATAACCGGTTGAAGTGTAGCCGTTCCCAAAGCAAAAATTGTTGAGATAACAACCAAACCGTTAAAATTTATTCCGTAAGGTAACATTCCCAAACCAATCATCATTAAAATTGTTCCGATTAATATCAATTTTTTCTCGGAAAAATACTCCGTTGAATATTTGATTAAAACGCCTTGAACCAAAGCGCTGATTATCCCGATTAATCCGAAGAGATACCCGATTTCTCTATCAGTCAGGCTATACTTTTTATAACCCAAAAGGGCAAAAGTTCCGTAAATATTTGCCATTGAAAAAACAATGATGAAATACAAAATTATCAAAATTCCCAGAACCGGCATACGTAGCGCTTTTACGGCAACTTTAAAATCAAAAATTTTGATGCCGGATTTATCAAATGATTCTCTTTTGAAATTCGATTCGGGTAGAAAGAAAATTGAAAAAATAAAAGCGAGAAAAGAAAAACCGGCACTTGCAAAACCGGCAAATGCATAACTTATTTCGGAAAGAAATCCGCCAATCATCGGACCGAATACAAATCCGAGTCCGAAAGCTGCACCGATTAGCCCCATTCCTTTTGATCTGTCTTCTGCGGATGTAATATCGGCAATGTATGCTTGCGCAACGCTTATGTTACTTCCGCCAATCCCCCCAAGCATTCGGGAAAGCAGTAAAAGAAAAAAAGAATCAGCGTAGCTGAATATTATGTATGAAGATGATGTTAATAATAAACTTCCAACGATAAACGGTCTTCTGCCGTATCTATCGGAAAGTTTCCCGAGAATAGGATTGAAAACAAATTGCATAAAGGAAAACGAAGCTACAATTACTCCAATTCCAAAATCTGAAATTCCGAGTAGTTTACTGGCAAATGTGGGAAGAATCGGAATGAGAATACCGAATCCCATCAAGTCGATAAAGACCGTTAAGAATATTACTGTTAACGACGGTTTGTGCTTCATCCGAATAATAATTTGATAAAAATAACCAAACAAAATAGTAAAACTTTTGAATAAAATCGGGAAATTGTCCGCAGTTGTAAAAAGTTGAAAGTTGATTAAATTATTTGATTGGGAGCGTAACTAATTATTTAGCAGTTTATCGAGTTTTCTTTTTAATCGTTCTTTGCACGGTTTGGCTTGTTCGTAAATTAAGGGCGCTTTCATGAAATCCCCGACCCGTATATTTTTGATGTTGGTTTTCAATAAAATATTAGGTCTTGATAATTTAAGTTTTTCGTTTATCAGAGAGATTTGCATAATTTGATAAGCAGAAAATAATAATTCGTATGCCGGCGGAATTTCTTCTTCGAATTTTGCTTTCGGTGTTGTAACGTCTATGGCAATTGTAAAATCGACTTCGTTTTTAATTAGATCGAACGGTAGGGGATTAACCATTCCCCCGTCGATTAACAAATGCTTCTTAAGTTTAACGGGAGCAAATAATCCGGGTATTGAATAACTAGCACGGATAGATTCCAGCAAATTACCTTTTTTCAGGACAACTTGTTTTTTAGCCCAATAATCCGTGGCAACAACCTTCAACGGGATTTTAAGTTCGCGGAAAGTTTTGATTTTTATTTGTTCGCCGATGAAATTAATGAACTTTTCGCCTTTGATGATACCGCCGGATTTTAGAATGCTCGGGTCCAAGAAATCGAGCATTTTTCCCCAATCGGATTTTTTATGAATTTCCCAAAACTTACTGTTTTTTTGAAAGACTATTTCATCAACCAATTCTTTAAGTTCTTTAGCAGAAATTCCCGCGGCATACATTCCTCCGATGATAGCCCCGATACTGCAGCCCGAAATAACGGAAGGTTTAACTCCCAATTCGTCAAAAGCTTCCAAGATTAATATGTGAGCAAGTCCTCTCGCACCGCCCGATCCGAGAGTAAGTCCGATTTTCATTCTTTAGTTTCCGGTGTTGAGTCGGAATCCGTATTGGTATTTTCGGTTAACATTTTATTGTTTTGTTCTTTCTTTTTCTGTAAAGCTTTTTGTTCTTGTTTGAATTTCATTTTAACCCGGAAAATATAATAGACTGTAGCGAAAATCCAAATATGCAATAAAATTAAAATAGCCCCGCTAATTATAATCATCAACCAGCGATATGAATATTGCGCTCCGGTTTCCGCCCAAATATCTTTCAATGCCATGTAATCGAGAAAGAGCCAAGTTACCGACAGAAGGGAAAGGACGAAAAGAATAGTTCCGGTATTCTTTAGTTTTTGAATTAACTTTTCCATTTTATTTATCCACTTGGTAAACGGAATCAATTACTGTTCCGTCCACCCATTTAATTATTGCAACAACTTTATCTTTCTTTACTTTCGGTTTGGCAGGTTTTCCTCCGCAAATTTTATTCACTTCCTCGTAAATTTCTTTTATCGGTCTGATCGGCAAAGATGATTTTTTTGTCGCTTCTATCAAATCTTTTCTTCGCGGATTAATTGCAATTCCCCGTTCGGTTACGATAACATCAATTAATTCTCCGGGCCCGACGAGCGTAGTAACTTCATCTACAATAACGGGAATTCTATCGCGGAAGGAAGGAATTGCCAAGATTGTTGTTTTGGCGAACAAAGCGTTCTGCCATCCGCCGATGCCGTGGAGAAGATATCCGTCGGAATGAGTAACTACATTACCGTTAAAGTTGATATCCACTTCAGTGGCACCGAGAACTGCTGCATCAACCATCGATGCAAAATTTCCTTTCCCGTGATAATTATAACTTGTAAACGGACTTGTATTAACGTGGTTCGGGTTTTCACGCATTGA
The DNA here is from genome assembly GCA_027030245.1 of Melioribacteraceae bacterium. Classification (GTDB taxonomy): domain Bacteria; phylum Bacteroidota; class Ignavibacteria; order Ignavibacteriales; family Melioribacteraceae; genus BMS3ABIN04. Next base: position 223,639 of record JALVFE010000021.1, on the reverse strand, counting down.
GCGAACGCCTTCAAGATCGAATGTTTGACCGTCTAAAATAAAATCCGTTAAACCTTCTTCGAGCATTTCCACTAAATATTTTGTGCTTCCGCCGCGAATAAAGCGAGCTTTGATGCCTTTTTTCTTCATCCGTTCGCGCAAGTAAACAGCAAACGCCAAATTGATTCCGCCGGCACCGGCTTGAAACGAAAAACCTTCTTTCATGATGCCTGCGTCCTCGAAAAATTGTGCAATGTATTCAGCGATTAATAATCTATCCGGACTTTTAGTTACTTGCGTAGTTCCCGAAACTATTTTCGTAGGATCGCCGAGAGAATCGACTTCAACAACATAATCCACGTTGTTCCCTTGAATTTGCCACGGAATACAAGGGAAGGGAACAAGGTTGTCGGTGGCAACAATTACGTTATCTGCGTAAATGGAATCTGCTAATGCAAAACCAAGCAGACCGCATGCAGTGGGACCGCGATCACCCGTTGCATTTCCGAAGGGATCGGCTGTCGGTGCAGCTATAACTGCAATATCGATGTGAACTTCGCCGTCTTGTATTGCTTGCCATCTGCCGCCGTGCGATCTTAAAACGCCCGTTCCTTTCATCTTACCTTCGGAAGTGAATCTTCCGAGCGGTCCGTTCATACTTCCTTCGATATGATGAATTGTTCCGTCTTCCAAATATTTGATAAGATGTTGATGGACCGGAAAGGAAGCGCTGGGGAACCATCTGATATTTTTAACACCCATCGACTTTATAGTATCGAAAAGCATATTTGTAAGCGCGTCGCCGTTTCGCAGATGATGATGAGTGGAAATTGTCATTCCGTCTTTAAGTCCGGCTCTTTTTAATGCTTCCTGTAAGTTTTTAACAACTTTATTTCCATCGGCTGGGTAATCAATACAACTTCTTATCGGCGGAGCAGCCTTTTTGCCTTTAGGTTTGTATTTGCCAACACCTTTGAACGGTATTTGTTTTTGTCCGTTTACTTCTGATGGAACAAGTCTGCCAGCTGAATTCTTAATCATTTTCATAGTGGTTGCTTATAATATTGTTGTATTGTTTTATTGCTAATTAATGTCAAATTCAAATTTTAAGTTTATTATCTGTAAAATTTATTAAGTGATGTAAGGACTTTGGTAATTTCTGTAATTGATTTAAAATGTAATTGTATTGTTCTGTGGTTATTAAATTTCTTTTATTAGCTTTTTCATTCCAGTCGAGCGATTCATACAAGGAACCATAACTATATCTGTAAAATTTAATTTTATCTTTTTTATGATACCTTCCGAAACCCTCGGCTATATTTGCCGAAATTGAATCAATAGAACGAATAAACTGTTTACCAACAGTATCTTTTTCAAATTGTTTCCAATTCAATATTATTTCCCAGACCATATTACTCAAATTAAACGAAATTTTATATGCTTCAATATCATTAAGTTTTAAATATTTCATATTGTTAATATTTTACCGTTCTACTATTTTTTGTTTTGAACAATATAGCAATAAAACAAATTTATTAAGCTATAAACTAATTAGTTCTCCTTTTCTTTTAGATTAGCCATCTTTAATACATTCTCCGCCCTTTTTACAACCGGCGGATCAATCATTTTACTGCCGAGCGATACTACGCCAAGCCCTTTCTTTTTAGCTTCTTTGAAAGCTTCAACAATTTTTTTTGCTTTATCAATTTCTTCTTCCGTTGGTGCAAATGCCTCATGTACGACTTTTATTTGACGGGGATGAATGCAACCCTTTCCTTCAAAGCCCAACGCTTTAGCTTCCAAAACGCTTTGACGCAGACCTTCCATGTCCGTCACATCCGAAAATACCGTATCGATTGCCTGAATTCGTGCTGCTTTTGCCGCGTTTACCAACATAGATCTAGCGAAAAAGCTTTCTTTGCCTTCGTTGGTTCTTTGTGTTCCGATATCCGCAGTGTAATCTTCCAGACCAATAGCCAAAGCACAATTGTTTTCCGATGCCGTAGCAATTTCATAAGCTTTAATTACGCCAAGGGCACTTTCGATAATCGGCATAAAATAAATTTTATTTTTTACGGAATGTTTCTTTTTGAGTTCGTTTACTTTTTCTTCGACGATTTTTACATCACCGGCAGATTCGCATTTCGGAATTAAAATTACGTGAACGTTATGCGGAACAACATATTTTAAATCGTCCAGACCGCGCGGCAGTTGGTTTATCCGCACCATACGTTCGGCGCCGTAAAAATCAATTGCACGCAATGAATTTCGCACAAGCAGTTGAGCGGCATCTTTTTCCATCGGAGATACACTATCTTCCAAATCGAGAATTATTCCGTCCGGTTTATGCAAACCTGCATTAGGAAAAAATTTCGGTTCGTTTCCCGGAAGATATAATCTGCTTCTGCGTAATCTGTCTTTTTTAGTTTTGTAATTATTAGCGGGATTAAATTCCGGCAGAGATTCTTTTTCGATTTCCGGGAAAAGCCGTTTAACCGCAAGTTCGAATCGTGCCATGATTGTTGACGGCAAAGCCCCGTAATCTTCAATGTAAATACCGGCGTGTTTGATACCGAAATAATCGCACATTGCAAATATTGTTTTGCGAATATCGTCGCCGTACATTACTTCGACTTTACTTTTTAAATCGAGTTTTATTCCCCCGGATTTTTTGGATTTTAATTCTACGTAACAATCCGACCGGATTTTATCACCTTTTTTTCCGGCAATAACAAAATTGTTTTTGTTCATGAACCGCTCATCATTAAGTTAAACAATTAATTTTTCCATAAACTCTTTTGCGGAAAAATTCTCAGCATTAAAAATAACGTTTTTTATTTCATTTTGTTTATTTTCATTCATTAATCCCGATGCAAGCGCTTTGAATTTGTTATCCAAATCTTCCATTGTCATCGGTTCACGCGGATCGCCTTTTGGGTATTCTAGATATTCGGAATAGACTTTACCGTCTTTGGTTTTGATTGTTGCCCGCGAAGGTTGTTTTGCCGGGAACATTTTTTCGAATTCTTCCGATGCTTCGCCTTTAATCTTATCTATCACTTCCCAAATTCTCGGATCTTTAAGTTTCTCTTCGGAAAACGTTTCCGTGGTAATTTTTCTATCAACAACAGCTGCAGCAATACAATAGGGAAGTGAGTGATCCGCAGTTTCCCTTGATTCGGGTCTGTATTTATGCGGATCGAATAAAATATCCACGGCGCGCGCGATGGTTGTAATTTTAATTTCTTCTATATCTTTGTAATCGATATCGTTTTTAGTAACGACTTTTAAGGTTGCAGTAATGTGAGTGTGAGTTAAAGCTTCCGTTGGGAAAGCTTTCATACTGCATTCGAGAATTTTGAAATTTTGACCGAGATTTCCAATAAGTTTGTCGACGTCCCAAGTCCATTTACCAAGGCTTTGTCTACCTTTCATTTCAATAGGGTCCGGTTTTTCTTCTTCAGCATTCCACCCCAAAAATGTATCCATAAAGCCTTCTTTACCTTCAAACACCTTTTCGGTTCCCGTGTAACCTTTTTGAGCCATCAGAGCCGCAAATACACCGGATTGAACAGCCATTGGGTCAACCGTATTTTTCATCATGGTTAATTTTCCGGCGGTAGGGCAACCGATTGTGTGGTTGTGCGAACCGTTTATACCGATTGCATTTACCATTTGGTCGACAGTTAAACCAAGTAGTTTACCGGCAACAATCGGCGATACAAATTGAGTTAAAGTTGCATGATGCCATTTGCGTTCTCGGATTCCGGGAACTGCAAATTCACATAAACGTTGTTCGAATTCGTATGCAAGAACAATTGCCACAATTACATCTTTCATCGAAGCGCCTACCAGCTCTCCTGTGGCAAGAGCTGCAGGAATTAAATCGGAAGGATGCGAAGGATCTTCCTTCCAATATATATCGTTAAAATCAAGCGCTCTAATTGCAAGAGAGTTTACCAAGGTAGCATTTACTGCGGGCATTTTATCTCCGAAACCGATTAATGTGGCTTCTTCTTTCCCGCCAATTTCTTTGTAAATATCTCTAACGATATTAACATCTTTTGTTTTATATGCGCCGTACGCACAACCGATTGAATCATATAAATATCTTTTTACTTCATAAATTACTTTTTCGGGTAAGTCTTCGTATTTTAAGTTTACCGCAAATTCGGCAATGGTTCTGGAAATAGATTTTTGCATAATTTTAAACCCTTAATTTATATGTTAAATTTATTTATAAATAAGAAATAATTGATTTTGTCTAAACTTATAATTCTATTCATTTTCTATAATCTTTCTTGTTTCAATTCTACTTCTTGCTTCAGCTAATATCTTTCGCAGTTTTTCTTCAAGCTTTTTTTTAGGTGGTAGCTCTTTCCAATATTCTGCAACCATAATACCATCTTTATGCATTTCAAGTAGTTCTATCTGCTCACGACTTGCTTCGGTGCATAATATTAAACCAATTGGCATATTTTCATCTTTTTCTTTTTCATACCGGTTCAACCATTTAAGGTAAAGTTCCATTTGTCCTTTGTAATCAGCTTTAAATTCACCAAGCTTTAATTCAATCGCGACTAATCTCTTTAATTTTCTATGAAAGAACAGCAAATCCAAATAAAAGTCTTTCCCATCTATTATCATTCTCTTTTGTCGTTCAATAAAGGTAAAGCCGTTACCAAGTTCCAATATAAAATTTTCCAACTCTTTGATTATTGCCGTTTCCAAATCTTTTTCCAAATATCCATCTTTAAGCCCTAAAAAATCAAGAAAGTAAGGGTCTTTAAAAACCGCGTTGCTCGAATCAATATTTTGTCTAATTATTGGGTCTTGGATTTTTGCAATTTCTGTCCGTTCGTAAACTTTTCGTTCAATTTGTTTACGTGTTTGACGAACGCTCCATTTTTCTTCCGCTATTTTTTTTGCATAAAAGAATCGTGCTTCTGGATTTTTAATAGGAATAATTTCAATGAAATGCGACCAACTTAATTGTCGTGACAGTGTAACGACAATTTCAAAGTCGGGAAATTTTTCAGCAAATTGCATCATACGGTGCAGATTTTTAGAATTAAAACTTCTTCCGTATTGTTCGCTTAATTTAATCCCAATATTTTTAACAATTTGCTTCCCGTATTCAGCTCGTTTATTTTTTAGAATATGTTCGTTTATAGTTTTTCCGATTTTCCAAAAAGTTAGTGTGAGGGCGCTGTTCACTTGGACAGATAATTGATTTTTGCTTTTCTCAATTATCAGTGCTAAATCTCTGATTAGGTTTTTATCCAGATCAACCGAATTATCCATAAATTAAACTCATTTTTTAATTTATTTTTACTTTATGATGTTGTGCAAATTCTTTTAACTTTTCCTTTGTTTCGATTACGTCTTTGTAAGTAAGATTTCCAAGGGAAATAGATTCCGTTGATCCGTTTTTTAAGATAAAATCAAAAGAGACCGGGTTAATTTTAATTTGTTCCAAGTCATTCCAATCAATTTTAATATTTTTATTATATGAAGGATGAGCAAAAATAGCTTTATCGTTTAACTCAAGAAAATTTTTTGAAAAAGTATTTTTAGATATGAAACCAACAATTATAAAACCGATTCCAGTGATCGTCCAAATTCCACTCGACAAATAATCAGAGTAACTACTCATATATTTTAGTATTCCTAAGATTGTATATAGAATTCCAAATATGATATAAAAATACGGTTGGTATTTCGATTTTTTACCGTATGGATTAGATAGGTTTACTCTATAAGTTTCCATTTATGTGTCCAAGCATAATTTTTAATATCTCAGTTTAAACAAATTTTCAATTCTTTTTTTTCTGTCAAATATAAAAATAACGGGATATCAAAATTTACAATCATTTTTACAAGTATTTATCTTTTATAAATTCCCAAATATATTTCCCTTGTTTTTTCCCGTATAATCCGATAACCGTTTTTACCGAATTATATTTATGTGAGAAAAAGTTTAATGATTTAAGTTTTGCATGATTGAAATTCAATTTAACTTCTATCGAATGCAATTTTTTCCCTTGAAAAATAAAATCCACTTCTTGTTTATTAGTTGTACGCCAGAATTTCACTTCTTTTTTTGATTTTAATAGTTCCAGAAATACAAATGTTTCGAAAGAATTTCCGAGTATCACTTTAGGGAAATCCTTTAACCATAGCAAGTGCATCATTCCCGTATCTAAAAAATAAATTTTCGGATGTTTCGATATTTCCGTTCTTAGATTTTTATGAAACGGTCTGATTCTTTTAATAATAAATGTGTTTTCCAACAGATATAAATATGTTTCAACCGTATTTCTATTTAGATTTAAAGTATTGGATAGTTCCAAAATATTAAGTAAGCTGCCCGACTGAGACGCCAGAAGTTCCAATAAATTATTAAAAGCCTCGATGTTCCTAATGTTTCCTATATCGCGTATATCTTTTCTGATATATGTATTGATAATTTGCGACAAGTAAACTTGTTTTACTTCAACGGATTTTTCCAGAACAACTTTAGGATACCCGCCGTATTTGATATATTCCTCGGCAAGGTTAATGAGTTCGTCGTTTGTAGTTTGCGAATTATTTGTTGATAGTTTGTATGATTTATTTTTAAAAAGTAAAAACTCTTCAAAGGAAAGTGGGAACAATTCAAAAGTAACTGTTCTGCCGGCAAGGCTTTCGTTAAATTTCTTCTTAATATCGAATGTTGACGAACCGGAAACTATAAGTTTCACATTTTTATAATGATCATGAAAAATTTTAAGGAATGAAGACGGGTTGTTCAGATATTGAATTTCATCAATGACCAGCGTAATCTTTTCTTTTTCGTTTGCACCTTGTTCAAGTAAATACCGGTAAGTATTTTCGGTCCCGGAATTGCATAATTGAAGGAGTTTTATATTTTCCAAATCGAAATAAAAAACGTTTTTCTTTATATGATTAGTTATCAGGTATTTTAATAAAGTGGTTTTCCCAACTTGTCTTGCTCCGATGATAACAATTATATCTGAACGTTTTAGAAATTTTACGATTTGGTTAACTAAAGTTCTTTTATATATTTTGTTTTTCATATTGTGCAAAAAATATAGGAAATTGTATAATGCAACATAAATATTATATGATAATTATCAAAAGAAAATTATCTCTTTAGTTTTTAAACAAGATGTTTTTTAACCCAATTTTCCAAGCCGCCTAATACGATTAATTCCTGCGCGGCAACACCTACCGGTTCAATATCAAACTTCTTATCTCCGAAAGTTAACAAGGAATTTACAAAATCGAGATCGGCTTCGGTCTCAGTATTAATTGTAAGCATTTCATCGCCGAATTTTGATTTTAGATAATCAATAAATTCGGGAACTTCCAAAACCAAAAATCCGTTATTTATTGCATTTCTTTTGTATGTTGCGCTTGCCGAACCGACAACAACCAATTGAATGCCTTTGTATTTTAATGCGGTAGCCGCTTGTTCGCGTGAACTTCCGGTTCCGAAATTATATCCGCCGGCAAGAATATCACCGGCTTTTGCAATTTCCTTGAATTTAATATCATAATTTTCCATTACAACTTTCGCTTGGTCTTCCGGAGTGAAATCGTCGATATACGTGTATTTACCCGGATAAATACCGTCGGTGTTCATGTTGTCCGCCGGACAGAAAATTACATTGCCCTTAATTTGTTTGGGAAAACCGTCAATTATTTCCACTTTACCTTTTGGTCTTTCGGGTTTGGGATTTACTTTAACCTCACCGTTAATTTGGTGTCCGCCGTTTTCAAACCCGTAATCTATTTTGCCCGAAATCGCAGAAGCCGCAACCACAGCAGGAGAAGCCAGGTATGCTTCAGCGTTTGGCGAGCCCATTCTTCCTTTAAAATTTCTGTTTGTGGCGGATATTCCTACTTCTCCGTCTTCCAGCAAACCTGCTCCCAAACCTATGCACGGTCCGCAACCGGGTGGTAGCGGAATGGCACCGGCTTCCAATAAATCATTCCAGTAACCCAAACTCTCAGCTTCTTTCTGAACTTCGCTTGAAGCGGCGGCAATGTAAAATTCCACTCCCTCGGCAACTTTTTTACCCTTAACGATTTTTGCGGCTTCGGCAATATCTTCCAACCGGCTGTTAACGCATGAAACAAGATAGGCTTTATTAATTTTCACATTTTGTTTTTTAATTTCCGAAACGGGCGTCATTACCTTTACGGTGTTCGGACCGGATACGTAAGGTTCAATTGTGCTAAGGTCGATTGTTAATTCTTTGGAATAATAAGCGTCGTCGTCCGGTGTCAAATTTGGAAGTTCTTCGATCAATTCTTCCAAATGTTTTTGATTTAATCGGGGATGTTCACCGTTACCATCCGCATCGGAAGGAACTCCCGCCGGTCCTCGTTTCTTTACAAATTCAATCCTTTTCTTAATCCAATCTATTGTTATTTCATCGATAGGGAAGAGACCAACGAGTGCACCCCATTCGGTTGTCATATTGGCGATAGTTAATCTTTGATCCAATGATAAATTTTTGATTCCTTCTCCTGTAAACTCAATTGCGTGATTTAAAACTTCGTCGTGATTAAAATAACCGCACAGAGCAATAATTACATCTTTGCCGGTAACTCCGGGTTTAAGATTTCCTTTCAGCTCTACTTTTGCGACAGGGGGAATTTGCCACCAAGTTCTGCCTGTAGCCCAAATTGCTGCTGCGTCGGTTCTTACGATTGGAGTACCCAAACATCCAATTCCACCGTACATGTTTGAATGGCTATCGGAAGCAACGACCATGGTACCGGGCCATGCGTAGCCTTCTTCAACCATTATTTGGTGCCCGATGCCGCGCCCGGCGGGATAAAAATCGCAACTCATTTCCCGCGAGAAATTCTCGATTTTCATATACTTTGCAATGTTCTTTTCGCTTTTGTCTTGAATATTATGATCGAGAGTATGGACAACTTGCCGCGGATTAGCAAATTTTTTAGCGCCGATTTTTTTGAACTTGGAAATTACCGCTCCGGTGTTGTCATGCGTCATTACATAAGCCGGTTGAATGGAAATGTAATCTCCGCTATGAATTTTAAAATCTCCCGGAATATCAACGGCAAATTTTTGTGCAATTTTTTCAACTAAATTTTGAGCCATGGTTCCTCCGTATCAACGTGCAATCGAATAAACGTGCAGACGAAAAACGTTTAGACGAAAAACGTTTAGACGAAAAACGTTTAGACGTTAGTTCTGAATAATTGAGTTTATTAATTTTGTTAATAATGCGAAAGTATGATTTATGGTTTCCGATAATTTATTAATATTTTTTTCATCGACATACTTTAATTTTACAGTAATAGCAATCTGAGTATCAATTTCTACTAAAGAAGATCTGGCAATATCCAAAAATCTTAAAGTTTCTTTTTTGGATTTTCTAGCATATCCTTCTGCAATATTAGAAGAAACCGATATTGCAGCTCTTTTTAATTGTGGAATTATGATATATTTTTCTTTTTCAGGTAGTTTATCGCAAAACTTGTAGATGGATTCAACCAATTCTAAACTTTTTTCCCATGTTGTTAAGTTTTTATGCCCTAACTTTAACATTTATATAAATCCTTCAAATTTGTTTATTATATTTTTAACGTCTCAACATCTCAACGTCTTCTCGTTCTGAAACGGTTCAAACGAAACAAAATCCGCATGATGCACAATTATAGATTCGACCGTTCGTTTTCCCAAATCTCCTTCTTTCGAATGTGTGGCAATTATATGTTGAATTTCCCACGGAAGTCCGAAACGTTCCGCCAACGAAACCCCGCTGAACGGATGACGTAAAAGTTTACCGTTCTTGCTCGTCGAAAGTTTTCCGTTCTCATCCATTTCATATTCAAGCAATTTTCCTACGTCGATTAAAATTGCGCCGGAAATGAGATAATCCATATTAATCTTTAGTTCGTTACCAAAGCTTTTTTGCATTTCTTCGGCAATTGCTATTGAAAGACGGACAGCTGCCCGCTTATGTTGCATAAATTTTATATCGTAATTATCAATGAGCAATGAGAATGGAATTTTTTCCAAGTCTTCGGGTTCAAGCGGGGAATGCTCAATTGCATATTCCCAACATTTATAAGTCTTTTCTTTAATTTCTTCGTTTTTAATAAGTTCTATTTCGGGCCAAATTTGTTTTATTTTTTCTCTCATAATTTCTCCAGATTAATGTAAGAGGAAATACGATAGACGTAAGACGCTAGACATAAAACGTAAAACGTTAGACGTAAAACGTTAGACGCTAGACGAAATAATGTTTAATTTTTCAATCAATATTTTTCATTAAGTTTGTCAACATTGCAAAAATGTGATTTAATAAATCGTCAAATTCAGATAAATCCTCGGTAGAAGAATAACCAATTTCCGAACATGCCTCAAGTTGTGCATCTAATTCAATTAATGAAGAACGGGAAATTTCTATATATCTTTGTTTTTCTTTTTTTGTTGTTCTGGATAATCCTTCTGCTATGTTGGACGCTACTGAAATTGCAGAACGTCTCATTTGAGAAATTAAGTTAAACTTTTCATCGGAAGGCAAAGTTTTTGTAAAAACATAAACTTTTTTAATTAAAATCATGCTTTGATTCCAAACATCTAATTCTTTGTGAGATAATTTTAACATATTTTATAATTTCTCCATCCATGAACGGATTTGCTTTCAGTGTTTTTCATCTAGCGTCTCTTCCGTTTAACATTTTACGTCTTACGTTTCACGTTTCACGTCCAAACTTCTCAAAGTTTTTGAATAATCGCTTCGGTCATTTCGTAAGTAGTGCAAGCCCCTTGATTTAATGCATCGGGACCGCCGCGCAATTTCATCATATCGTAAGTTCTCACTTTTCCTTCTTTTATCACTTCAGCAATAGCATTTCTAATTTTTGTCGCTTTTTCCGTTTCGCCGATATGATCCAACATCATGCATGCACTTAAAATCATAGCTATCGGATTAACTATCGGCGGATCGAGTTTTTCGTATTTCGGAGCCGAACCGTGCGTTGGTTCGAATACTGCAACTTCCTTTCCGATATTGGCGCTGCATGCAAAACCAAGACCACCGACCAAGCCGGCAAATCCGTCGCTTACAATATCACCGAACATATTTTCCGCAACGATAACACCGTAATCTTCCGGATTTTTGGTAAGCCACATCATTTGTGCATCGATGTTTGTTTCCCATAGTGCAATTTCCGGATATTCTTTTGCCACTTTTCTGGCTTCTTCAACCATCATACCGGAAGTTTCCCGCAGCACGTTTGGTTTTTCGCAAACCGTTACGCTTTTATAACCGAATTTTTTAGCATATTCAAATGCTTCTTTAGCAATTCTATGACAAGCCGGGCGAGTTACAATTCTTGTTGAAATTGCCAAATCTTCGCTCGGAACATCGGCAAATTTTTTCATTTTCGGATGTGTTTCCAATGCTTCGCGAACCACATCGGGCGGATTTGTCCATTCCACTCCGGCATATAAGCCTTCGGTGTTTTGTCTGAAAATTACTGCATTTACGTGCGGTTCTTCGTATCCGTCCAAAGTTTTTCTGATGAAGTTCAGCGGGTTACCTTCAAAAGATTGGCACGGACGAATGCAAATATCCAGATTAAAATGTTGGCGTAGACCTACGATCGGACTAAAATAAACATATCCTTTATCTTTCAAAGCCGGATCCAATTCTTCCGCAGCCGCATCTTTCGGTTTACTTGTAATTGCTCCGAACAAACCGATTTTATGTTCTTCCAGCAAATCGATTGTCCTTTGGGGAAGAGCGTTTCCTTCTTTTTGCCAAAATTCCCATCCGATATCTCCGTGAACGTAATTTGCCTCGAATCCGGCGGCTTTTAAAACTTTTAGCGCTTCCGGTAACACAATTTTTCCTATACCGTCGCCGGGCATTGTTACAATTGTTCTCATTGTTTTCCTTTCGGTTAGTTGATTAAAATCAGTTATGAAAATTAGATAGAGTTATCGATTTTAGCAAGGAAAAACAGATTTTGAAATATTTAAAATATCATTTCGAGTTGGATTATAAGTGAATTATCAAGATTGCTATCAATTTCCGAATATCCCGAACCGAGATTTTTCTCGAAAGGTTTATATGTTTCAGAGTATTTAAAAGACAATTCGGCAAAATCGAATATTCGATATTTTCCCGCTAAATACCATCTTATCCCTTTCCCGAATAAGGCCGGATTGTAAAAAATTCCTCTTACATTTCTCTCGTATTCATATAATCTTGTTTCGTAAGAATCCGTGCTAAAGAATACAATTCTTCCGGAGAGTTTAACTTTGCCGAACATCTGCCAGTTTAACTCTTGAAATAATAAAATCCCTTTTTCCTGCGGGGAAATTTTATCGTCGTAGAATTTTATTTCAAATCTCGTGCGGGACGAATAATTCTTTCCTCGTAGAATAAATTCGGTTCTTGCCGTATTTGTAATTGAAGTTAATTCTTTGTTCTCCGAAGTTTTGGGTTTTTCTTCGTGTTTCAGCCGGATACCGAAAATAAAAGAACGGAAGCGTCTCGATTTAAAGTCAATCATAAATTCATTACCCGAAGAAGGAAAAATGTTAAGGTAAGTAGAATAAGGGAAATAGAATTGGTCGTAATAAAAATTTAATTCTCCTAAATTATTTTTCCACGTTGCTCCGGCATAAAATCCTTTCTCGTTTTGAGTGTTATTTCGTTCACCGAAACCGTTTGCATATAAATTGTAATAATTCCTCGGGTAATTGCGAAAAGAAAAAACTAGATAAAAATTTTTCGTAAGGTTGAAATTTACATTAACCAAACTTGCCACCGAAGTGGAATTGTAAGCTACTTCGCTTGAAAGGGTAAGCAAATTAAAATATAAATCCACTGAAAGTGAATGGAAATTAAAACGGTTACCGTTTAATTTGTAAATACTATTGTTGTAAAAGGGAAGTGAAAATTCAGAATGGGAAAATAGATAACCTATTTTAAAATTAGTAAAAGGAGAGAGCAAAATCATTAAACCGAAATTTTTCTCATTTAAAATATCTTTTTTGGAAATTTCGGAATTTGTTCTGTGGTATCCGCTTACGTTTATGGATGAAACGGAAGAAGAATCGTCGTTAAGAGAAGCATCGAGTTTGTTTTGTGAATAGAAAAGAATAAAATTTAACGGCTCCAAATTTATTGACGCTCCCGCGCCTCTGAAAAATCTGTTTTCATCGCTACTTGTGTAACTTATAAGTCCTCTTGGTCTTTTCGTAACGGTTTTAACAGCAACACTACTTTTAGAAAATGCATACGGACTCCACAACGCCAATCCTTGCCCGAACTCGATTAAGTAATCGCCCAAAACGATTTTATTAAAAAGTCCGTTGCCGTTTATTGTCAAATTTGCAGAAGTGAAATCCGTATAAGATTTTTCACCGGCATCTTTTTCCGTTAAAAATGTAAATCTGTATTTATTACCGTAATTAATTTTCAAACGGTTGTAATTCTTTATCCCCGTGCCGGCAAATTTGTTTTCCGTAAATCCTTTACGTTGTTGGAAATCCGTTTGAATTCTGCTGCGGAATTGTAATCCGGCTTTTCTATTGGGTTTTCTACCGGTTTCCGGTAATGTTCTTCCGAACGATAAAAACGGTTTAATATTTTCCGCAGTTTCTTTATCCAACCAATCCAGCGAATCGAGAAATGAAACAGAATTAACTCCCGGATGATTTTTAAGGTATTCGGTAATCTTTTTTGCAACCGGATAAGTCAAAAAGGGAATTTTAAGCAAATCGTTAACTGAAGCCGTTTTCAAATTAACCGGATTTTCGAGAAGGTATTCAAACAGCGAATAAATTTGTGAATATTCCGCCGTTTCGTTGGCATTTTCCAAAAATTTATCGGTCAATTCATCAATTGAACGCAGGGTATCGTTTTGAGCAAACGAAATACGATACAGTAATAGCAATACAATGAAAATTAATCTTTTCATTTTTGTTCGAACAAATAATGCTTTACCGCTTTTATTCTGTTTTCGAAACCGCTGAACTGCAAGGTTAGACCGAATTGATGGGTGATGCCCAAAATATTATGGTGTTCAACCGCGTAATCGATTTGGAAAAAAGAAAAATTAATTCCAACTCCAGCAGAATATTTCCCCGGAAATGTATTCATCCCGAATCTTAATGCAAGGAATTCAACCGGCAAATACTCCGCCCCGAACCGGACGGAAAAGTTATAACCAAGTTCTTTAAAAACGGCGATGTTAACAACAGCATTATCCAAAACATCGTAGCTGAAGCCGGATTGAAAAATTACCGGAATTTGATTTTTCTCTTCTCCGTAGGTAGATCTGAGCAAATTTTCAATTGAGAAACCGATTCGCAAATCGTTTGTTATGTAAGAAATTCCGCCAAGAATTAAATTAAATGCATTCGCAGAACCGTAATTTTTAATTTTCAAGTTTTGGTAAATAAGTGTAACGCCGATGAAATAATTATTCCAAAATTCGTTGGCATAAGTTAACGCGAGTTTGTTTTCTTTGAATAATTCAAAACCGTAGAGCGAAAATCCGATTCCCAAATTACCGAAAGATGTCGGTTCCACGTAAACGGCATTTGCATTTGCAAGTTCTTTTAACCCGAATGGAGAAGGGGAATAATAAATCCCGAATTCCCGCCAATGCATTTGCGCAATACCTGCCGGATTACCGTAAATACCAAATGCATCATTACTTTGTGCGACCGCCGAATTAGAAAGTGCGGATTGTTTTGCCCCAACCAAAGTTTGACCGGAAATAATTAATTGCGGAATGAAAAACAGCAAAAACAAAAAATGATAAGAAATTAATTTGTAGAAATAATTAAGCATTGAATTATGTTTAATTATTTACATATAATTTAAAAATAAATTGTTGAGAATGAAATGTCAATAAATTTAAATATATTTTCGCGTTTGTTATAAAAATAAAGAAGGAACTTTTTGCCCGGTTTTCGATATAATTATAAGAATCGAAGATTCTTATGAAGATTTGCCGTATTTGAATAATAATCATTAAATCTTTATTTTATTATAATAAAAACAACAGAGAATTAGCCTTATGAAGAAATATTTTCTTGTAATTACTTTTTTTATTTTGGCGGTAACAATTAACGCACAAGAATTGAATGCACGGGTTACCGTTAACTATGAAAAACTCGAAACCGCATCGAAAGAAAGATTGGAAGATTTCGCTAAGGTAATTGAAGATTATTTAAATCAAAATAAATTTACGGGTGATGCTTGGGAAGGTGATCCGATTGATTGCAGTTTTAACATCTTTTTTACAAGCGGAACTTCCGACTTAAATTACAGCGCGCAGGTAGTGATTACAAGTCAAAGACCGATTTACAAATCGAATAGAAATTCTTTGATGCTGCGAATTCAAGACAGTAAATGGAAATTCAACTACGAACAGAATCAAATCTTGTATTTCGATCCAACGGTGTTCGACCCTTTAACCAGCTTTTTGGATTTTTATGCTTATTTAATCATCGGATTCGATATGGATTCGTATGAACCTCTTGGCGGTTCCGATTATTTCGCACGGGCTTACGATATTGCGGTTTTGGGTTCGGGCTCGAATGCAGACGGTTGGCAATTGAACAGTTCGACATACAACAGAAGGGCATTGGTGGAAGATTTGCGAGATTCCGATTTACAACGGTTCCGCGAAGACTTTTTCGATTATCATTATAACGGACTTGACGAATATTTCACTAATAAAGAAAAGGCTCAAAAAAATATAGCCAAACTGATTTTGCATTTGGACGAAGACTTGGATAAAATCAATCGCAGAAGTGTTTTATTGCGTGTGTTTTTTAACGCAAAACATGCTGAAATTTATCAATATATGAAAGACTATCCGGATAAAGAAATCTTTAAAATTCTCAAAAAGGTTGATCCGCCCCACATTTCCACATACGATAAAGTGTTTATGGAAGAAGAATAGAGCGGAAAACGAAATTATCCGAAAATATTATTAATATTATACGGTAATATCTTTCTGATAAACCCGGTATTTTTTATAAAGAGTACCGTTCATAACCTTTGCACCGCGGTTCATCATTTCGTTATCTTCCAAAATCCAACTTGCTTCACCGAGAAGTATCCCAATTTTTTCGGCGCGCTTTGCAATTTCGTAATAAAATACAGCATCGAGTCCGCGTTTTTGATATTCGGGAATAATTCCAAGAGTAATTATCCTTGCCCATTTAATTTGTTTTCTTTTAGTGTAAAGCTTAATGAAATTAAACGGGAAAAGATGTCCGTTCATTTCTTTGAAAATCTGGTTATAATCGAGCATTACAAGTGCGAAGCCAACGGGTTTGTTATCAATTTCGCCGAACAATACAATGGAAGGTTCTATTAACGGTTTCAAATCGCTTGCCAAAGCTTCTATTTCTTCATCAGTCATTGGAATAAAACCCCAGTTGGGAGCCCACGCTTTGTTATAAATATACTTAACTATTTCCAATTCCTTCTTGAAATTTTTCATATCCACTTCGCGGATTTTTATACCGGAACGTTTACGCGCTATTTCCGAAACGCGTAACAATTTCTCCGATTTCATTATCTTATCGTTTTCAATTTTCCAAGCGTATAAATCTTTGATTTTCTTAAATCCGTAGTTTTCAATTAAATCCATATAATATTTCGGATTGTACGTCATCATTAATCGAGGAGAATCATCAAATCCTTCGATTAATAAAGCATATTCGTCATTACTTGAAGGATTTGCCGGACCTCTGATAGCATCCAAACCTTGAGCTTTTACCCATTTTTCTGCGGTTTCAAATAATTTGTTAGTTACATCTTGATCGTTTATCGATTCGAAAAATCCGAAAAAACCGATATTCTCTTTGTGAATTTCATTATGCACATCGTTACGGATTGCGGCAATTCTTCCGACAACTTCGCCGTTTTTTTCGGCAAGATACATTTCCATATCGGCTCTTTTGAAAAACGGGTTTTTATTTTTATCGAGAATCCTTTTTTTCTCCATGAAAAGCGGCGGTACCCAGTAAGGATCGTCTTTATAAATTTTCCATGGGAACTTCAGAAAAGTCTTAAAATCTTTTTTTGATTTTACTGGTCGAACGGAAATTGTACTCATTTTTACCTCAACGGAATTTATATTAAGCCAAGTTCTTTCCCGACTTTTTTAAATGTATCAATAATGTAATCCAGATGTTCTTCTTTATGAGTTGACATGTAGCTTGTTCTCATCATTTGTCTGCCTTGCGGAACACCCGGCGGAATGAATACATTCACGAAAACACCCTCGTCGTATAATCGTCTCCACATGGTTAATGCAATTTCGTCACTGCCGCCAACCAATACCGGGACGATTCCGGTTCTTCCGTCTATCACTTCAAATCCCGCTTCTTTAAGTCCGGACCTAACTCTTTCTGCATTGTTAATTAATTGAGTTACTCTTTCCGGTTCTTTTTCCAATATTTCCAATGCAGCCATTGCCGCAGCAACGGAAGAAGGAGTAGGTGAAGCGCTGAAAATTAATGCCGGTGCATGATGCTTTATATAATCGATTACTTTTGCTTCTCCGGCAACAAATCCACCGAGCGATGCAAATGTTTTACTGAAAGTTCCCATTGTTAAATCGACTTCGTCAACCAAATCAAACTCGCTTGCCGTACCTCTGCCGCCTTTACCTATTACGCCAACTGCGTGAGCGTCATCAATTAATATTCTTGCATTATTTGCTTTTGCCAATTCAACCAAACGGGGTAGGTCCACAATTTCTCCGCCCGTACTGAAAACACCATCACTAACAATTAACTTTGGAGCTTCTTTGGGAATTTTACTCAGTACTCTTTCCAAATCGTTCATGTCATTATGACGATAGCGTAACAACTCAACGTTAGCTCCGCGGGCAATCAAATTTCCCGCAACTATACATGCATGGTTATCTTTATCCGATATAACATATTCACCTCTATGAACAAGGGTGGGTATAATTCCTTGTGCAGTTTGAAAACCGGTGGAAAATAACAAGACCGCTTCTTTTCCTAAAAACTTCGCTAATTTTTCTTCGAATTCGATGTGTAAATCCAAAGTCCCGGTTAAATATCTCGAACCCGAACATCCGGTCCCGTATTTTTCTATAGCTTTTATTGCCGCCTCCTTTACTCTCGGATCGGAAGTTAACCCCAAATAGTTGTTAGAGCCCGCCATTATAATTTTTCTGCCTTCTATGGAAACGACCGGTCCTTCGTTCTCTTCAATAGCTCTAAAATAAGGATAAACACCTTGGGATTTTACTTCATCGGCGCGAGTAAAGTCATAACACTTTTTGAATAAATCCAAATTCATTCCTCCCTTTATATAATTAATTCTGCTTTTTTTGTTATTTTTCGATTTGTTTTGTTAAATCAATTTTCTAAACTATAATCTTATTTCCATAAAATCAAATTTATTACTTATAACAGGGAAAAATGTCTGATAAACAAATTGCCGTAGTGACCGGAGGAACTGGCTTTGTAGGAAGCCATTTGGTTGATTTATTACTTGAAAAAAATTATGAAGTCAGATGCATAGTAAGAAAAACAAGTAATTTGCGCTGGTTAAAAAACAAAGATGTTAAAATTTACGATTCCGGTTTATTTGATAAAGATAAACTAAATGAAATTTTAAAAGATGCGGATTATCTTTATCATATTGCCGGTGTTGTGAAAGCCAAAACAGAAGAAGGATATTTCAAAGGAAATGTTGAAACAACCAAAAACCTTTTGGAAGCTGTTCTCGAAGTAAATCCTGCAATTAAAAAAGTAGTTGTAATGAGCAGCTTAACTGCATGCGGTCCTTCTTTGGACGGAACGCCATGCACGGAAGAAACCGAACCGCACCCGATTACAACTTACGGAAGAAGCAAGCTGGAACAAGAAAAACTTGCAATGTCATTTATGGATAAACTTCCAATCACAATTACGCGGGCGCCCGGAGTTTACGGCGAAAGGGATACCGAGATTTATTTAATGTTCAAAACGTATAAACAAGGATTAATGACAATAGTCGGGTTCGATAAAAAACTTGTAAGTTTAATTCACGTTGCGGATTTGGTCAAAGGAATTTACCAAGCCGGTACAAGCGATAAATCGACCGGGAAAATTTATTTTATCAGTTCCGAAGAATTTTACGATTGGGACAGAATTAGTGAAGGGATTAAAAAAGCAATGGGGAAAGGGGCAATTAAAATTCGTCTGCCTCATTTTTTGGTTTATACGGTTGCGGCTTTTGCACAATTTTTCGCTATGTTTTCCAATAAACCCGCAACTTTTAATCTGGAAAAAGCAAGGGATTTTGTGCAAAAATATTGGATTTGCGATGTGAGCAAAGCCAAACGCGATTTGGGCTATTCCCAGGAAATTTCGTTGGAAGAAGGATTAAAGCGTACAATCGATTGGTATAAACGCGAGAATTGGTTGTAAGGAATTCTTTTGTTGGAATAAAGCAAATGAGAATCGCAAATATTACAATCGGAATTCCCGAAATTTTTCGCCGAGTATTTTAATATACCTTTGCGGGTTAAAGTCTGAACTAATTCGCATTCGAAATCTTTCTTTTTACTTCTAAATACGTAAACCGATGTAATTTCCGATTCACGGATTGTTGTAATGTGATCGATATGCCAATGAATAATTTTTTCTTTTTTAAGATGTCTTTGAATTCTGCTTTTTAAGTTTTTTTGTGCGCTACCAACGTAATAATAGAAACCCTTTTTAAAAGTAAAGTTTTCGAAAGTTTTAGTACTGACAGTAAAATCTCTATTTATTTTGATTTCGAGGATATATATCCCGGAATCCGAATTAGTTATTCTTAGCACCTTCGGCAATCCATGTTCTTACTCCTTGAATCTGATTTTCGTTCAGAGGCGTAACAGGCGCTTCAATGGGCGGCATAAGTTTGAAATTGGTTCCTTCTATTGCCCAAACCAAAATACTGTTATCTGGATCTTCGGGGAAAACAATTAAACTGCTTGCCGTAGTATTTGCGTAAGAAGTAAGGCTTAAATCGCCCGCTCGGGTGTTATCGTCGTGGCATCCGCTTGTTGCGCACTTTACGTTAAACAAAGGCTGAATATGTTGACTATAACTCACATTTTTGGAAGGAATAACTATATCGTCTATGTTTTGATTTGTAATTGTATCATCACAACCGTAAACCAGAAATATGGCAATTAAAATTATAGCAAGCAGAATAGTTGTTATGTGTTTCATGAACTTATTTAGCGGTTGTTGAAAAATTATTTTTTGATTATAATTATTTAGCGGTTTTATCAAAAATATGGAAAAAATATCATGAAAAAAACTCAATTCTTTGTACTCTATTTGTTTTTGTTTGTTTCCATAATAAATGTAAATGCACAAACCGATCTTTTACAATCGGGGCCTATGCTCGGTTATTCCACAATGCGCGAAGTGTTAATCTGGGTGCAAACCAAGAAAGCCGCAGACGTTAAAATTGTTTATTGGCATATTTACGATAAGAAAAACCGGCATGAAACCAATACTGTTCATACGGAAAAGAAAAATGCTTTTACAGCAAAATTAGTTGCCGATGAAGTTGAACCCGGTAATACTTATGAGTACGAACTGTTCATAAACAATAAAGTTGTAGATAGACCCTATCCGCTCCGTTTTAAAACGCAGAAACTTTGGCAATGGAGGGAAGATCCGCCGAATTTTTCTTTTGCAACCGGAAGCGGTGCGTTTATTAATCAAAAACAATACGACCGACCGGGTAAACCGTACGGCGGAGATTACGAGATATTTTTAAGTATTAATGATAAAAACCCCGATTTTATGCTTTGGTTGGGAGATAACTTTTATTTGCGGGAAGTGGATTGGAATTCACGAACCGGAATTCTTAAAAGGTTTACCCATGGAAGATCTTTACCGGAATTACAACCGCTTTTAGGTTCAACACATCATTATGCAATTTGGGATGATCACGATTTCGGACCGAATAACAGCGACAGGGGATTTTGGAACAAAGAAACAACTTTGGAAGCATTTAAATTGTTTTGGGGAAATCCCTCCTACGGAATAAACGGAAAACCCGGAACTACCACAATGTTTACTTGGGGAGATGTGGATTTCTTCCTTCTCGATAACAGATATTACAGAAGTCCCGACAGAAGAAAATTCGGTAAAAGACAAATCCTGGGTGATGAACAAATTGAATGGTTGATTGATAATCTTACAACAAGTCACGCACCGTTCAAAATTATTGCTATCGGCGGGCAGGTTTTGAATCCGACTCCCACCGAAGAAAACTATTCAGGTTATCCCGTCGAAAAAACAAAATTGCTAAAATTAATTGAACAAGAAAAAATAAACGGCGTGATATTTTTGACCGGCGATGTGCACAGAACCGAAATTTCCAAATTGGAACGCAGAGGCACTTATCCTCTTTACGACTTTACGATTTCACCGTTTACTTCCGGTCCTACATCATTTAAAAATGCGCCTAACCGTTTAAGAATTGACGGAACTTTAGTTGAAAAAAGGAACTTTGCTATTTTCGAAGTTACCGGACCGAGAAAAAACAGAAATTTAACATGCACGGTTTACGATAAAGACGGGAACAAAATATTTTCTTATACGTTAAACGAAAACGAATTACGCGATTAATTTATTGACAATTGAAGCTGAGTTTTATAAGTTTATCAACCGATTTTGAAATTTTGGGGCTATAGCTCAGTTGGGAGAGCGTTTGACTGGCAGTCAAAAGGTCGGCGGTTCGAGCCCGCCTAGCTCCACCGAGATAACATATTATTTTACAATGATTTAGGTTTGTTTAACAGCAAGCCTATTTTTTTTATAAGTTTCGTTTTCAATAGATTTTTCAATAGATTTATATATTCTACCAATCGTATTCAAACAATTCCTTCCAATTCAGCAAATATAAAGTATGATATAAAATTAATATTTTATGTGGCTTATCTGTGGAATTATTTTGTTAAATTGATATTTCAACGACTCAAGAAATAATTCAAGATAAAATCAATTTACAAAAATTGGATACTTTCTTGACAATGATGTTTATTTTGGAATATCATGGTGAAAAAAGTGCCAAAATTATTGTTTCCTAAGAATAGATGATTTATAAAAAATCTCTACCATTTTTATAACTTCAAATTTAGATAGTTCACAATTAGTATAACCTCCTTCATCATAATATTCAAAGACAATATTACATCCATTTGATTCTTCATAAAAGAGCAACATTTGTGCCCTTATTGCTAAACCAGACCCTCCGTTATTAAGAGAAGCGCCAAAGAAATTTTCACCATATAAACCGTGCCACGGATAGCCGTCAATTTTTACAGCTTCTAGAGTTAAGCCTTGTCTTCCATGAGTAACCCATACTGGTTTTTGTTCGCTTTTTGGGGGAGGATTAGAATATTCTGAATAAATAGCTGTGGTTGTATCGAAGCCAAAATTAAATGCAATCTTTTCAAAACTACTTTTTGTAGAATAAAAAGAAATAATTGGGTAATAAGCCGAATCGTTCTTATCAAAATATTCAAATACAATAGCTGAATCGCAAATTATTAGATTTTCTAAACTATCAAACATTTCTAATTTTAAACACGGTGGAAATTTAATTGATATTTTTTTTGATGCATTTGTATATTTTAACCAATTACTAGTATCAATATTGTCCAGAAATTTTTGATAGTCATTTTTGGGTATATCGGTTTCAAATTTAATACCTAAAATTTGGTCAGTAAAAATATGGTTAGAATCAATTAACGCAGTTGTTGAGGTTGTTTTTAGATTATTGTTAATCAATTTATTTTTACCAGAGTTCCATAATAAATTGCCAAATAATGAATCTGTTAAGAAATGATTTTGGGAGTTGTCACTTGTAAAAAAGTATAATAGTGAAATAAGAAAAATGAATTTTTTAGTTTGCATTTAAATTGTCTAAAATATTCAGTAAATAATATTATAAACAAAAAATAATGAATAAATTTAATTATTATAAATAAAAATTACAAAAAATGTAATGTAATTATTAATTGAAATAAATATAGTTAAGTTGAAACTAAAATAAATATTAAATATAATATAATATTTATACAGACTGGTAAAATTAAAGATAAATAACAATCATATTTATTTACAATAAACAGATTATTTTATTATTCACCTTTATTCGCGAAAGTAATGATTTGTATAAGAATGTAGAAACTCGTTTCGCTTTGGTATTGAAATAGAGGTTCTTTTGCGGTTAGTTTTTCAATTAGCGGGTAAAAAACTTTTTAAAAACAACAGGAAAAGAAATAAGCAAAAGTAAAGCGGTTATATATTTCTCGTCTATATTAATAAAAGAAGAAAAGATAAGTATTAATATTGCAAATAAATAAACTACCGCTGTCAATATAATTTTATTTTTTTTCAGCCTGCGTGTAATTTGATGATTGTTTGTCAATTAAAGAAGTAAATCCTTTGCGGTACTCATATTCTGTATATTACAATTTACTTTTTCACCAACTCCGAAATTTGATTCAAGCTTTCTTGAAGCTTTCTCAACTCGCGTTCAAGTTTATCGATTTTAAATGATTCGAGAGATTCGGTTCCGCTTAACAACCAATTAATATCGCAGCCCAAACGAAGCAGTTTGATTAAAATCCTTGAACCCGGTTCACGTTTGCCCGTTATATATTGTTGAAGTTGTTGGGGCGAGATTTCCATTGCCGCGGCAAGTTTCTTAAGCGTACCGTATTTTCTTTTTGCAAAAATTCTTATTCTGCCGCCTATTCCTATTCGCAATTTTTCGTCATCAAACAAATCGTAATTATCGTCGAACCTGCTGTTAAAAAGCTCTTGATCATATTGATAAGTATTTATTATTTCTTTTATCGATTTGTATAAATCCTCATTAAATTTTTTACTTTCGTTTAGCAAGTAAGAGAGGGTTTGAGGCTTCAAACCGATTTGATGGGCAAGCCAATTTTGCTTGATTCCGTACAATCTTAAAAGATATTTTATTTCTTCCTGGTAAGTCAAGCAGAACCGCAAGTTGTTAAGAAAACATTTGACATAAAAATTATAAAAAAAAA
The DNA here is from genome assembly GCA_027030245.1 of Melioribacteraceae bacterium. GTDB lineage: Bacteria > Bacteroidota > Ignavibacteria > Ignavibacteriales > Melioribacteraceae > BMS3ABIN04. The sequence goes on along the minus strand of JALVFE010000021.1, from coordinate 199,540 downwards.
TGCTTTAATAAAAGTATGTAAAATAAAAAAGCCCGACTTTTCAGTCGGGCTAAATTATACAGAAAATGATTCTGTATTATTTCAACAGCATCATTTTCTTTGTAACGATTTTGTTTCCGGCTTTCAAGCGATAAATATATCTACCGCTGGCAAGTCCGGACGCATCGAATTGTACGCTGTGTACACCGGCTTTGAATGATTTGTTGTTTAACAATACTCTCACTTCTTGACCCAGAATATCGTAAATTCTCAAATCAACACTTGCATCCGAAGGTAAACCGAATTTAATAACCGTTGACGGGTTAAACGGGTTGGGATAATTTTGATTGACGAAGAATTTAGTAGGAATAACTTCATCTTCAATACCCACGGCGGTTTTGTTTACTAATGTAACCATTGCAGTGTCTGAAGATGCAACCAAATCATCTTCGGCACCTTTGGTAACAACAGTCCATTTAGCAACAACGCTATCTGCTGTTCCCATATAACCCAACAATGTAGCGCCGTCGAACACTGTCATTGTGTCAGTGGGGAAAATATCTTCAACCGTAGTATCCGGTAACATAAAGATAAATTGATAAATCAAAGCGTCGCCGTTCAAGTCAACAGGTTTTTCCCATACAAATGTAAAAGTATCTGTTGAATCGTAAATTTCTAATATGCTGCTGTCCGCAGGTTCCAACATAGCGAAATTAGGTAATGGAGGAACCGGAACGCCTTGTTCTATATCGGCATAGAAACTCGGCATAATTTGATATCCGTCGTTAGGTGGAGTGCTACTTGTATATTGTGAACCTACTCCAACAATATTTACAGGCCAAGTCGGTTCAACATTGTCATCTAAATCGGTATCGCTATCTATATGCATCGTTAATTCTGTTCCGAAACCATGCCATAGAGTAATGTTTGCCCAGTTACCAGCTATTGGCCAATCATTCGAAGTAGGAGCTTTAGTAACCTTCATTAATTTAATTAGCTTACCTTCATACATTTCGGCATTAGCCAAAAATTCGTCTATCGTTAAAGGAACTGCAGGAACCGAAACATCACTACCCAAGACTTGAATATCATTTGTAGGATCAGCAACTTCAAGTTCGGTTAGACCTCTATATTGAGTAACAGCACCAGAAGCAATAACGAAATCTCCAACATTTAATGCAATACCTGCAGAAGAATTAAATAATTGAACTCCGCCCGTTGCATCTTGAATAAAATATTGTAGTCCGCTTGGTCTAAAATTAGTCGAAGTTACAACGCCACTAATTATTACGGTGTCACCTTTCATATCGGGTACGAAATCGCCGTCCATATCTTTTTTGATATTGGCAATCGATTCAACCGTGGTAACATAATCGAGAACGGTTAACGGAACTCTGTAAGGAGGAGTACCGTCGTCGTTACCTTTCCAGTCGCTTGCATAGAGAACTTCATCGTTTGCATCGTCGTTAATGTTTCCAACACCGATTAAACCCCAACGTCCGTTTGTGAAAGCTTCTTGGTCTATAACAGAAACAAAATAACTTCCAGGATCCGTAATATCTCCACCTTTATAAGAAATTTGAACAATCATTCCGTTGATAATAGCATTTCTTGTACCTGTTATGAAATCTACGTTTCCGTCGCCGTCGGTATCGCCGGCACCACCGCCGTAAAATCTACCCGAAGCGCCAATTAAGTCGGCAGCTTCAAAGATAACGTTGGTTGTAATATTTGCGCCGTCTACTTGCAGAACATAAATTCTGTTATTTCCAGTTAACCAACCAGCAACCATAATTTCTTTTGTCCCGTCGCCGTCAATATCTACAACTTGAGCCGATTTCCAAGAACCGCCCGGAACGGCAGAAGGAACAACAGTTGTAGCCCAAGAACCGTTGTCATAGGTAACAGCTGTAATATCCCCTAAGGAATGGAAAAGATAAATTGTGCTGTCAACGGTAACCATATCATAAATGGTTCCGCCGCCAAAAGTAAAGGTTGTGTCGGATAATCCGGATTCTTCCAAAGTCCATACTTCGCTTCCGTCTCCGTTATCGGGGATATCGGATACGGAAATCACACCGAATCTTCTGTCGCCACGTCGGCTACCGAAAACGATTTCTTCGTCACCGTCATTGTCAATATCGGTTAATGTCCAGCGGAAAGGACGGCATTGTTCACCTGAATTTGAATCGGGTAAAATAGTCCATTTTGCATTGGGCATATAATTCCCGTTTCCGTCATCAACACCCATAATATCCGAACCGTCGCCTTTAGATTCGTACACCAAAATTCTGTACGGATTTTCTCCTCCTGATATAAAATAATTTACAGGTCCCCAGATAACTTCGTATTTCCCGTCTTTATCCCAATCGCCCCATGTTAATGCAGGCCATGTGTTTTGACCTGGCAGAGGAGCTTCTGCGCTCCAAACGGAATCCCATGATGTACCGTTCCATTCGAATTTGTAGATTCTTGGGGTTAATTCGTTACCTCCAAGGTCATACATATTATTTACTGCATATACTTCTTGTGATCCGTCGCCGTCTAAATCAACGCCTGCGATAACATTACCGAAGCCTGCATTTTCTATTGCCGGTACAGGTATTTCACCGGCTCTTTGAAAAATTGCTTGTTGAGCAAAAAGCGACCCGGTGAAAAGAGTTATCACTGCTAGAATCACAGTAATTTTAATTAATTTCATTGTACCTCCTTTATTGTTTGAGAAATTAGGTTAATTAATTTATTTCATCAAAATCATCTTTTTCGATATTGTGTAATTCCCGTTACTTAACTTATAAATGTAGGTCCCCGAAGCCAAATTTGATGCATCGAATGATATTTTGTAAACTCCCGCATTAAATGAAGCGTTCTTAATAAGTTCGGAAACCAGTTCACCCGTTACGTTATAAACTTTCAAAGTTATGGTTGAACTTTCGGGAAGTGAGAATTGTATAGTTGTTGTCGGATTAAACGGATTCGGATAATTTTGTGCCAGTTCAAATTTCTGTGGCAATTCGTTTTCGAGTTTTTCTACCGATGTAATAGTTAAATCTATTACCGGTAATGTGCCCGTGTATTTCCACTTATCTACCGTCCATGCATAATAAGATTGGGAATAAACATTTTTGTTATTATCGAAATCCACGGAATAAACGGAAGCATATCCCGATGCTTTCCAGTTAATGTAATTGTTGTAGGAACCGGTTACGGATTTATTCCATTCTGCTACATTAATTGTATCCAAAACCGATCCGGTATTCGGGTCGACTATGTAAATTCTACCGTATTCGTAAGCCATTCCGCGTTGAAAGTCGGCATCATGCGCAATAAAAAGTAAATTATTGCCGCGCATGTATCTCATACCCCAAGGTCCTACAACCACCGTTGATGTGTCGCTTGCAATAAACGTTGTATCAACGTTAAAATTGAAACCATTATACAAAGTATAACCGTCTGTGGGATTGCCAACATAACAATATACATTCTTGGAGTAATGGTTTGATACGTAAATGACCGAACCGTCTTCATTTACCGCAATTCCGCGAGCAGAACCCGGTTCAGGTAATTGTATTGTTTGCAAAGGTGTTCCAACGCTTCCATTCGCCCAAGCAGATTCATTATCCAGATTATCGTATATTAACACTGTGCCGGGGTTTGTGGAATCGCCTTCTTGTGTGACGTAAACGCGACCAGCGTCATCAATATCGATAGCCCAAATGTCTTTTTGTGTTCCGGTTGATAATCTTGCATTGTGTGATATAACCGTATCATTTGTCATCTCGAAAGTTAAAATGTAATGGTCGGGATCGTTGTTCGTAACGTAAATTATTCCGTTATGCGAAGCAATCCCTCTGGTCCTTTCGAAATCCACTTGAAAGAAACCGACAATCCATCTTGTACGATAATCATTTGCATCGCTACCGTAAGGATATACACCCAGTCTGCCGGATGTGGAATCGGCATTTTTATATCCGACGATATAATAAGCATTGGCTGATTCGCGACTGACTAAAGCCACAAAAGTATTTTCTTCGAGGGCTGTAACTGCTAGTGTGCGCTGACCGGTTCCATTACCCGCGTCGTCTTCAGTTACATAGTCGATTTGCCATTCACCGTCGAATGTTTGAGATAAAAGATTGACTGAAAAAATAAAAACCATCAGGAGTAATAATTTGTAGATACCTTTCATAGTGAGCTCCTTTTTAGGTGTGAATTACATTTAACTAAAATATGCATTTTGGCATATAAAAATCAAGTAATATCGCTATAATTTTTACCTATTTATCCGATTATAATATTCTGAAGATTTTTTCATAAAAAACTTGACAAACTAGTCTGTAAAAAATATATTATGGGTATGAAAAAGAAAAGTCTCATCTTTTTTATCGGAATTTTCCTAATTGCTCAGTTAGTTGTTTTCGGTGGAGCTTTTATACAATATTTCAACGCTGTAAGCAGCGGGGATAATATTGTTCTTACTTGGCAAACCTTAAATGAAGAAAACGTTAAAGAATTTGTTATTTTCCGGGGTCCCGATAGAGACCACTTAGCTCAAATTGCAGTTGTGGAAGCAAAAGGGGATAATTCGGAATATTCATATATTGATGAAAATGCATATAAAACAGATGAATCCTTTTACGCTTATGCTTTAATTATTGTTGATAACGACGGCAGCCGTTCCGAGCCCATTTTTGCTTTTGTTACTCACAACGGAGTTTCCAGCGTTAAAAGAACTTGGGGTAGCATTAAAGCTTTATTCAGATAAGTGTCCCGCACCGCAAAATATAATTCCAACCTTACCTTCATTAAATCGAGTTTTCTTTGATGAATTTATCCGATTATAAATTTTATTTGGCTTCGAAATCTCCCCGAAGAAGAAAACTTCTAAAATTATTACAAATTCGGTTTAAATCCTTTTCCGTTAATTTGGAAGAACAAATTACAGACGGCGAACATCCGGTGAAAACCGTAAAAAGATTGGCGCTGGAAAAGATGAATGCCGCCAGAAAAAAAGTTAACGACGGAATTATCATCACTGCCGATACTATTGTGGTTCTGGATAAAAAAATTATAGGAAAACCGGAAAATCCGAAAGATGCCGAACGAATTCTAAAACTTCTAAGCGGGAAAAGACATTTTGTTTACACGGGATTTTCTATTTTTAATCCTTTCAACAATAAGCAGTTGGTAGATTATGAAAAAACCGCAGTTTATTTTCACGAGTTAACTAATGCAGAAATTAGAAAATATGTGCTTTCGGGAAGCCCGTTGGACAAAGCCGGAGCTTACGGAATTCAAGATGATTTCGGGGCGGTTTTTATAAAAAAGATTAACGGCTGCTATTACAACGTAGTCGGATTGCCCATTTCTAAATTATATAAACGGTTGCTGGAAATATTGTGAATTGGAGAAGTTTAACAAAAATATAATCTACTATCTAATTTTTTCCGTATTGGTTTACGTACTTCTTTCATTCTATGCGGAATTCGATTCCCTTTATCACGCACTTTTGAAATTTAACTGGTTTCTCATTCCATTTTTGCTGTTGATTTCACTTGCTAATTTTTACACACGGTTTTTGAAATGGGATTATTACGTGAAGTTATTAAACATTGGCTTAAGTAAAAAGGATTCCTTCGGGATATTTATGTCATCTTTGGCACTGAGTTTAACACCCGGTAAATTGGGCGATTTGATAAAATCGTTTTTGGTAAATAAAATGAACGGTTACCCCGTAAGGAAATCCGTACCGATAATTTTTGCGGAAAGAATAACGGATTTTTTATCATTGGTGTTTTTAGCGTTTGTGGGGGCTTATATTTTTAATCATGATAAAATCTTAATCCTTGTTACAGGTGCGTTTTTTATTGGGATAATTTTTTTAATAAGCAGAAAAAATTTGTCACTTAAAATTTTAAACGGATTGGAAAAAATAAATTTTTTAAAAAAGTATGTGCAGAACCTAATTGATGCATATATAAATTCATTTATAATGTTGAGACCCGTGCCGCTGGTGAAAATGTTTTTTCTGAGTTTGGTATCGTGGTTAATCGAATGTTTTGGATTTTACATAATTCTAAGTAATTTTAGTAAAGAAATTTCGATATTTTTGTCGACTTTTATTTATACTTTTTCTATGATTCTCGGATCGATTTCGATGTTACCCGCCGGTCTGGGATTAACAGAAGGTTCTTTAACCGTAATGATTGTCGAACAAGGAATATCGAAAGAAAATGCCGTTGCCGCTACTTTGTTAATCAGATTAGTAACTTTATGGTTTTCCATTGCGGTAGGTATAATTGCGTTAGCAGTTTATAATAGAAAATTTGATAAAGAAATAATTATTAATCTAAATTCAGGAGAAGAAAATGGCAAAGTACAAGAAAATTAAAGTACCTGCACAAGGTGAAAAAATTAAAGCGTCGAAAGGGAAATTAACGGTTCCGGATAATCCGATAATTCCGTTTATCGAAGGTGACGGTATTGGACCGGATATTTGGCGAGCGACTAAAATGGTTTTGGATGCAGCGGTTGAAAAAGCTTATAAAGGTAAAAAGAAAATCGAGTGGATGGAAATTTATGCCGGTGAAAAAGCGGTAAAAGTTTACGGAAAAAATACTTGGTTACCGGACGAAACTATAGAAGCAATTAAAGAATTTATTGTGGCAATTAAAGGACCATTAACAACTCCCGTTGGCGGCGGTATCAGAAGCTTGAACGTTTCCCTAAGACAAATACTCGATTTATTTGCGTGCGTCAGACCTGTTAAATATTACAGCGGTTCGCCTTCGCCTATGAAAGCGCCCCAAAAATTGGATGTAGTGATATTCCGCGAAAATACCGAAGACGTTTACGCCGGAATTGAATTCAAAGCCAACACAAAAGCCGCAAAAGAAGTAATCGAATTCATTAACAAAAAAGCTAAAAAAGAAATCAGAAAAGGGTCGGGTATTGGAATTAAACCGATCAGCAAATTCGGAACCCAAAGACTTGTTCAAAAAGCAATTGAATATGCCATTGATAATAATAGAAAGAGCGTTACGCTTGTGCATAAAGGAAATATAATGAAATTTACCGAAGGTTCATTTAAAGATTGGGGTTATGAAATTGCAGTGAAAAAATTCCGCGATTATGTAATTACCGAAGACGAATTATGGGATCAGGTTAAAGGACCCGACGGTGTTACTCCGATGACCAAACCCGGCGCATTTAAAAAATTACGCGGCGGTAGAAAAGCAGGTGATCCGGGAGACAGAATTGTAATTAAAGATAGAATTGCCGATCAAATGTTCCAGCAATTATTATTAAGACCAGATGAATACGATGTAATCGCGACGCCAAACTTAAACGGCGATTATCTTTCCGACGCCGCTGCCGCTCAAGTAGGCGGTTTGGGAATTGCCCCGGGCGCTAACATCAGTTACGAATACGGACTTTTCGAAGCAACGCACGGGACGGCGCCAAAATATGCCGGAATGGATAAAGTGAATCCGGGTTCGCTCATTCTATCCGGAGTGATGATGCTTAATTATCTCGGCTGGAAAAAAGCCGCAGATATGATCGAAAAATCGATGAGCAAAACTATCCGCTCCAAAGTTGTAACTTATGATTTTGCTCGACAAATGAAAGGCGCTAAAAAAGTTAAATGTTCGCAATTTGCCGCCGAATTGGTGAAAAATATGAAATAGGTTGTATAATTACTGTGAACTTTAACTTATTTCCTTGATTTTAGAAATAGGTGTTATTATTATTAACTAAGGTTTTAATAAAATTTACGGAGGTAAATATGCAAGACGACAATGGATTAGGAAGAGGTCTAATAGTCGGCTTTTTAACCGGAACAATCGTTGGTTCCGTGATAGCTTTATTATATGCGCCTAAATCGGGTAGCGAATTACGACGCGAGTTGAGAGAAAAGGGCGAAGATTTCTTCGAAGACGCTGAAAACGTAATAGAGGAAGCTAAAGGAAAAGCTAACGAATTAATTAACGACGGTAAAAAGAAATCGGAAAAACTTGTTGCCGACGCTAAAGTAAAAGTGGATGCACTTCTGAAAGAAGCGGAAAAAATTCTGAAAGAAGCAAAAGAAAAAACATCAACATATCTTGATACCGGAAAATCCAAAGTAGAAGAAGAAAGTGAAAAATTAAAATCGGCAATTAAAGCCGGAGTGGACACTTATAAATCAGCAAAAGAAAAAGCATAGACCGGTATGGGAATAATTGATATTTTGTTGATCATTTTAATTCTGGTAGCTATCGCTCTCGGAATTTATATGATTATTTCTTTGAAAAAATTCAATTCGGCGCTTTCAAATCTCGAAGGCGCCGTAAACGATTTCCGCACGAAAATAAATCCTGTTTTGGATAACCTTCATGAAGTAACCGAAAAGGCAAATAACGTTGTCAGTATTGCCGAACAAGAGGTTAAGGTTTTAGGTTCGTCCATCGAAGACGTGCGGAAAACAATCTCAATGCTCTCCTTGAAAAATATCAAAAGTAAAGCGGCAAACCCGGTAATCGATCTCATCGATAACCTGTCAGCTATATCAAAAGGAGTAGCAGCTTTTTGGCATAGATTAAAGAGTTAATTTAGTAACTAAATTTTTTGCGGAGGGTAATCTTGAAAGAATTTGTTGCCGAATCAATCAGAAATATGGCGTTAATAGGTCATGGAGGTAGCGGTAAAACATCACTTTCCGAAGTGATACTTTTTACCGGCGGAGAAATTAATAGAATTGGTAAAGTAGAAGAAGGTAATACTACATCAGACTTTTCTGCTAACGAAGTTGAAAGACAAATATCGATTGCAGCTACACCGCTGCACATCGAATGGGAAAACGTAAAATTAAATATTATCGATACTCCCGGATATTCCGATTTTATCGGTCATGTTGCCAGCAGTTTGCACGTAGTTGATACTGCAGTGGCAGTCGTTAAAGCCGCCGAAGGAGTTGAAGTCGGTACGGAATCGGCTTGGGAATTCGTTAAGAAGAAAAATTTACCTGCGGCAATTCTGGTTAATAAAATAGATAACGAGCATTCGAAATTCGATGATACCGTAAACATGTGTAAGGACCGTCTTAGTCAAGACGCAACAATCATTACGTTTCCTGTAAAAGAAGGGCAAGGGTTCGATACGGTTATAGATGTTATATCAATGAAAGCTTATACTTTTGGGGAACCCGGTTCCAAAAAGGTTGAAGAAAAAGAAATTCCCGCTGACCTTAAAGATAAAGCGGAAAGCTTACATAAAGAATTAATCGAAAAGGTAGCTGAATCTTCCGAAGAGTTAATGGAAAAGTTCTTCGAAAATGAAACGCTAGAGGAAGAGGATTTAAAAGTTGGAATGAAAAGCGCTATTGTATCCGGCGGTTTGGTTCCGGTATTTGCAGTTTCGGCGGATAAAGCGGTTGGAGTAAACAATTTTCTTACATTTGCTGCTAAATATTTGCCGTCTCCGTTGGATAGGGAAGCACCGGAAGCCGAACTTGTAGGTAAAAACGAGAAAGTTAAAGTCCCTTGCGACGTTAACGGAGAACCTGTTTTGCAAGTTTTCAAATCAATGAACGAACAACACGTAGGCGAACTTTCTATTTTTAAAGTTTATTCCGGTAAAATTTCCGCCGGAATGGATATGCTGAACGTTAACAGAAACAAAACCGAAAGAATCGGTCAGTTGTTTGTTATTAACGGAAAACACAGAAAAGAAGTAGGAAAAATAAATGCAGGAGATATCGGTGCCGTAGTTAAATTGAAAGACACTCACACGGGCGATACTCTTTGCTCAAAATCGTTTACCGTTAAATTACCCGATATTGATTTTCCTGAACCTGTTATCAGAGGTGCAATTATTCCCAAAGCCAAAGGGGACGAAGATAAAATTTCTTCGGGATTGCACACAATACACGAAGAAGATCCTACATTATCGGTTCACTTCGATCCCGAATTAAAACAAACAATCGTATCGGGTCAGGGTGAATTGCAACTTTCCTTGGCGGTTAAGGTTCTTAAAGAAAGATATCATGTGGAAGTGGATTTGGTGGAACCGAGAATTCCTTACCGTGAAACAATCAGAGGAACATGCGAAAGCGCGGAATATAAACATAAAAAACAATCCGGCGGTAGAGGTCAATTTGCTCATGTATTTTTGAAACTCGAACCGTTGCCACGCGGCGCCGGTTTCGAATTCGTAGATGCTATCGTGGGTGGAGTTGTTCCCAGCAGATTTATTCCTGCGGTTGAAAAAGGTATTCGCGAAATAATGGATAAAGGAATTTTAACCGGAAGCAAAGTAGTCGACGTTAAAGTAACGTTGTTCGACGGTAAATTCCATGCGGTCGATTCGGATGAAATCTCATTTAAAATCGCTTCTTCACAAGCATTTAAGAAGGGGTTTCTCGAAGCTAACCCGATTATCCTTGAACCCATTTACGATGTGATGGTCAAAGTACCCGAAGAATTTATGGGCGATGTAATGGGCGATATTTCGAGTAGAAGAGGTAAAATTTCCGGTATGGATTCCGAAGGTCCTTTCCAAATTATTAAAGCCAAAATTCCTTTGGCGGAACTTTATAAATATTCAACGCATTTGCGTAGTTTAACTTCGGGAAGGGGAATTCATTTCAGGAAATTCTCGCATTACGAAATGGTTCCGAAAGAAATCGAAGCGAAAATTATCGAAGAATATAAAAAATCGAAAGAAGAAGAATAAACAAATTCTGTTTTTCTTAGAGGCGGAGGAATATCTTCCGCCTTTTTAATTTTGAGGTAACTATGAAAAAAATGTGGTCGCCTTGGCGTTCGAATTACATTGAATCTTTTAAGAATAAATCCGATGAAGACGAATGCGTCTTTTGTAATGCAGTAAGCGAAAATCCGGACGATAAAGAAAGTCTTGTTGTTTTCAAAGGGCGGACTTCGTTCATTATGTTGAATCTGTATCCTTACAATAACGGTCACTTGATGGTAATTCCAAACCGGCATATAAGCGACCCGCTTGAATTGTCCGATGACGAAATTATGGAAATTATGAAACTTAATAAACTTGCCATGACGGCAGTAAAAAACGTAATGCATCCGCACGGTTTTAATTTCGGCGCCAATATCGGTAAGGCAGCCGGAGCCGGCATTCACGAACATATCCATTTCCATTTGGTTCCGCGTTGGCAAGGCGACACTAATTTTATGCCTGTTTTGGGCGAAGTGAAAATCATTTCACAAGATCTTTTGGAAACGAAGAAAAACTTAAAAACGGAAATCGATAAAATTAAAAACAGGTTTCTTTGAAATTTGAGAAATATGAATAAAAAACTAATCATTGTAGCTCCGAACAGTTACAAGGAATGTGCAAACTCCGTTAAAGCCGCAAATCTAATCGAAACTTCCCTTCATAAATATCTTAACGAAAATAAAAGCACGGAATACGAATTTATAAAAAAGCCGATTTCCGACGGAGGAGACGGATTTTTGGAAGTATGCGATTTTTATTTCGGTACAAAAGAAATCAGTATGGAAATATCTTTGCCTTGGGGCAAAGGGAAGTTTAAGTGTTCCGTGGCTTATTCCGAAAAAAACAAAAGCGTTTTTATCGAATCGGCTAAAGTGCTTGGACTTGCATTAATACCGCCCGGAAAAAGGCAGCCGCTCAGACTTAATTCCAAAGGTTTGGGAGAATTGTTGTTTAGTTTGAATGAATTGAAAAATTCCGGGGAAATAAAATTTGATAAAATAGTAATTGGAATTGGCGGGACGGGAACAAGCGATTTGGGAATCGGGGCATGCTCCGCATTCGGAATGAAATTGATAAACAAAGAAGGCGATGTTCTATCTCCTTTCCCGGAAAATTTTAACGGAATTCATCAAATAATTTGGGAAAAACCGGAATTTGATTTCGTAATAAAAACAATAATTGATGTTGAAAATCCGTTGTTGGGACCAAACGGAGCAAATTATGTGTTTGCAAAACAAAAGGGAGCAAGCGATTCCGAAATGCAAATATTGGAAAACGGATTTAAGAATATTCTTGCTAAAACGGGAGCACAAGCGGATACGGTTTTATCCGGTGCCGGCGGAGGTTTGTCTGCGGGGTTAAAACTCTTTTTCGGTGCGGAAGAAATTTATGCCGAAGATTTCATTAAAAATGAACTTGGAATAAATAACAAAAACCTTTCTCCGCAAATTTTAATTACCGGCGAAGGTAAATTTGACGTTCAAACTTATATGAATAAAGGTGCGGCGATTGTTATAAATGAGTTTAAGAATTCCGGTTGTGAAATTTTTGTTATAGCAGGTTCCAGCGAAAACAAAAGTGAAGATTTTCACATAATCGAATTAATCGAATTTTTCGAAAACGAAGAAGAATCAATCAAGCAATTCGAAAAGGGAATTGATTTTGCCTGTAAAAAAATAGCGGAAAGTTATTTTTTGGAATCTTAATTCATTCTTCGATTGTAAACTTCCAACCGCAATAAAAATCTTTAACTGCGTCGGGCGGACAACTTATTACTTCCGTTTTTATTCTCGCATCAATCGTCTTTGCGAAAGTGGAAAATTCAACGATACCGACCGATTTGCAAGGGAAAAGCGGTAAACCCTTTCTGTGCCGGGCGGCTTGAACACGGCATTTTACCATTTTGAAAACCAATGTGTTTTCGTCTAACCATTCGGTTTTCTGTTCGTTTATCGCAGCGTAAAGACGGTAATTAAAAGCTTCTTCGAGAGCCTTTAATCCGCCGTTTTCGGGAAGATTAAATTCTTTTTTTATTCTTTTGGCTTCAATTTCCGCAAATTTTTCCCACGATTTTGTGTCCAAATCCATCGCGGTTTCCATGCCGTGAGTCTCTTCGGCGGAAAGAAACCAACAACCGTCGTGTGCAAGCCAGTTTTTTGCGTAAACTTCAACTAATTTTAATAAATCTTCCCGGGATAGATTTTTTATTTTCTCGACCATTTTACTCTTTCATAATTGTTAACGGAAAAATAATATTAGCAAAAAATTTGCTATTCCGCATATAATTTTTAGAAACTTTTGTTCTTGTCGTACTTATAATAAGTTTAGAAATGGCAAATAATTAGAATATCGAAAATCAATTGGGTATATTTGCAAATTAAAAAATCGAAAGAAAGTAAAATGAACGAAAATAGAGTAATAGTTGCAATGAGCGGCGGGGTGGATTCATCCGTGGCGGCAGCTTTGCTGAGTAAAGCCGGTTACGAAGTGATAGGCGTAACTATGAAGACTTGGGGATTTATGGAAGTCGGCGGCGCGCCAAAACACGAATCCGGTTGCTGCTCTTTGGATGCGATTTTCGACGCGAAAGCAATTGCAAATAAATTGGGTTTCCCGCATTATACGGTTGATTTTACGAAAGCCTTCGAAGAAACCGTAATAGAAAATTTTGTGGAAGAATACTTTAACGCCCGGACGCCTAACCCGTGTGTTATTTGTAACAGAAAAATCAAATGGGAAGAATTACTGCAAAAAGCCGATGCGCTCGATGCAAAATATATTGCCACGGGTCATTACGCAATTGTGGAATATAATGAATCGACACAAAGGTATTGTTTGAAAAATTCGGCGGATAATAAAAAAGACCAAACTTATGCTTTGTGGGGTTTGACACAAGAAAGTTTGAGCAGAACACTGTTCCCGTTGGGGAAATTTACTAAAGATAAAGTGAGAGAATTGGCGGAAGAAATGGGACTTAAAACCGCCGGAAAGCCCGATAGCCAGGAAATTTGCTTCGTAGCGGATAACAATTACGAAAGATTTTTACGTGAAAGGGAACCGGAATTAGTCGAATCGGTTGAAGAAGGAGACTTTGTGCTCGAAGGAAAGGTCGTCGGAAAACATAAGGGAATTCCGTTTTATACAATCGGGCAGAGACGCGGATTGGGAATTTCCGTAGGTAAACCGGTTTACGTGAAAAGAATAGACAAAGAAAAGAATGTGATAGAATTAGGAGACGAATCAGCACTTTATCAAAATTACTTGATTGCCCAAGATATTAATCACGTTAGCGTTAACGAACTTAAACCGGGTAATACCGTAATCGCTAAAATCAGATATTCCGATAAAGGTTCGAAAGCTGAAATATTGGAAGCTGATGAAAACACATTTAAGATTAAATTTTATGAACCTAAAAGGGCAATCACTCCAGGTCAATCTGTTGTTTTATACGATGAACAAGGTTATATTTTGGCAGGCGGAATTATAAAATTGGGCGTAAAGAGCTTGAATTAAATTTTTAGGAGGAAGCATTCGGGAAATTTCACAAAAACGGTTTTCTAAACGCGAAAGTATTACTTCTTAACCAAAGCTATGAGCCTTTGACGATTTGTAACGTCAAAAAGGCAATGATATTAATTATTCTGCACAAAGCCGAGCTTGTGGCAAGCAACCAAAACAAGCAGATTCGCACGGTATCGCGCAGCTTTCCGTGGCCAAGCGTAATCAGATTGAAATCTTATATTGCCGTTCCGTACAAAAACATTATTCTTACAAGGAAAAATATTCTTAAAAGAGACGGACACAAGTGCGCTTATTGCGGAAGAAGCGATTTACCGTTCACTATCGATCATGTAATTCCCAAAGCCCGCGGCGGTAAAGATACTTGGGAAAATTTGGTAACGGCATGTTTGCGCTGCAATAACAAAAAAGGAAACCGCACGCCCGAAGAAGCAAATATGAAATTGAGAGTTGTTCCGCATAAACCCAACTTTATAGTGTTTCTTCTAAAATCCGTTAACAGAGTTGATGAGAACTGGAAGCCGTACCTTTTCATGAAATAAAAATTGCGGGTCATTTCTCTTAAATTTAAATTTCCGTTGAATTTTATGTAAATATGCGAGGTTTAAGTCTTCTTTTTTCTTGCATTTTATTGAATATATGGGCATTTTTGATGTATGAAGAAAGGATATGAACTGATTACTCCCGACAAAAACCGGCTTAAATTAGACCTTTACGGAACGGAAAACCTTCCAAATCAGAAATTCATAATTGCGGTTCACGGCTTTAAAGGATTTAAAGATTGGGGCTTTTTCCCGTACATCGGTAATTACTTTGCAGGATTAGGCTATTCTGTTATTACGTTTAATTTTTCGCATAACGGAATCGGGGATAATCCGGTGGAATTTACCGAACCGGATAAATTTGCAGAGAATACGTTTTCGCTTGAGGTTAAAGAATTAAATTGGGTTATTAACGCGGTTAATTCCGGATATTTCGGAATTGTGAATAATCCGGAAATCGGGTTGATTGGTCATAGCCGCGGCGGAGCGATAGCTTTACTTTCGGCTTTCCATACCGGTAAAATTAAAGCGCTTGCCACATGGTCGGCAATCTCGAAATTCGACCGGTATTCGGAAAGACAGAAAAAAGAATGGGTTGAACGCGGTTATTTCGAAGTGATAAACAGCAGAACAAAACAAGTGATGCGTTTGAACAAATCTCTTTTGGATGATATAATTCAAAATTCAAACGGATTTCTGAATTTGGAGAAAGCCGCCAAAAGCATTGCGATTCCTTGGTTAATTGTTCATGGCGAAAACGATTTGGCGGTGACTGTTGAAGAAGCAAAACAATTATTTGATTGGTCGGATAAAAGCAAAACGGAAATTCATTTAATTCCCAAAACCGGCCATACGTTCGATGTTACACATCCGATGAAAGATGTGCCGGAGCCTTTTCAAAATGTTCTTACAAAAACGGAAAATTTTTTCAAACAATATTTATGAAAAGTTTAGTTTTTCACTAATAATAGTTAAATTCAAGTTATGGAACTGAAAAATATTATCTTCGTAATTGTCTTCGTAATCGCATTCGGATTTTTCTTCCGGAATGTAAAAAGATTAATTTCCTATCTCAAAACCGGTAAAGATGAAAACAGATTCGATAACATTGGCGAAAGATTAAAAAATGTTGTAACAATAGTTTTCGGACAAAAAAAACTTTTGCGCGATCCGGTTGCCGGTACCATTCACGTTTTTATTTTTTGGGGCTTCGTGGTTTTTCTGCTTGCCGTGCTCGAAGCTATAATCCAAGGATTTTATTCCGGTTTTAGTTTTGAATTTCTTGGCCCGGTTTATACGGTTATCACTTTTATTCAAGATATTTTCACTCTCTTGGTAATGTTAGCGGTTATTTATGCTTTGGTACGCAGATATATTTTGAACATTCCGCGACTGGAACACGGAAAAGCAAGTAAATTGGATGCTACAGTAATTCTTGTAATGATTTTATTGGTTGTAATAGGAATGTTGGGAGAAAATGCGGCAGATTTCGCACGACATAATTTTCAAAATTCCGGATACGAATACCGCCCGGTTTCGATGTTCCTTGGTAAAATATTTTTCAACGGCGAAAGCGAAACTGCAAACTTTGCCTACGAGTTTTTCTGGTGGATGCATATTCTTGTAATTTTTTCGTTTTTGAATTTCCTGCCTTATTCAAAGCATCTGCACGTGCTTACATCTGTTTTTAACGTGTTTTTTCATAAAGTCGGCGAACATAAATTTGCCCTTAACCCGCTTGATTTGGAAGACGAGGAAGCGGAACAGTTCGGCGCTGCGGATATTAACGACTTAACATGGAAGCAATTGCTCGACGGTTATTCTTGTACGGAATGCGGAAGATGTTGGGATGCATGTCCCGCATCTAACACCGGTAAAGCTCTTTCCCCGCGTGAAATTATAATTAATATTCGCAAAAGAACAATGGAAAAAGCTCCATTGTTGGTTGAGGGAAAAGATGATCCCGAAATCATGGAAAAAACTTTGGTTCATAATTACATTAAAGACGAAGAATTGTGGGCTTGTACAACTTGCGGTGCCTGCATGCAAGAATGCCCTGTAACCATAGAACACGTTGATGCAATCGTTGAAATGAGAAGGGATTTGGTTTTGATGGAATCTCAGTTCCCGCCGGAACTCAACACAGTTTTTAAAAATCTCGAAACCAATTTTACACCGTGGGCATTTAATTGGCAAGACAGGGCAAATTGGGCTGACGGATTGAACATAAAAACCATGGCGGAAGACAGTGACACAGAATATTTATTCTGGGTTGGTTGCGCCGGTTCTTTTGACTCGCGATATCAAAAGGTTTCCGTTGCTTTTGCAAAACTAATGCAAAAAGCCGGTGTCGATTTCAGAATTTTGGGTAATGAGGAAAAATGCAACGGCGATACGGCAAGAAGATTAGGTAACGAATATTTAGCGCAAATGATGATGCAAGAAAATATTGAAACCTTAAAGAATTATAAAGTAAAGAAAATTGTAACTGCTTGTCCGCATTGCTTCAATTCATTAAAACATGAATATCCACAGTTCGGCGGCAACTTCGAAGTTTTGCATCATACCGAATTAATTAATAAATTAATAGACGAAGGAAAAATTAAACTGAAAAACGACGAAGTTAAAAGTAAAATTACTTATCACGATTCTTGCTATCTTGGTCGTTACAACGAAGTTTACGAAGAGCCGAGACAACCGCTACGAAAAATCAATGGTATTGAACTGGTTGAAATGGAACGCAGTAAAGATAAAGGTTTTTGCTGCGGCGCCGGCGGCGGAAGAATGTTTATGGAGGAAACTGAAGGAACAAGGATTAATGAAGAACGGACAAAAGAGGCTTTGGCTACAAATGCCGATACAATTGCTTCGGCTTGTCCGTTTTGCATGACTATGTTAAACGACGGTGTGAAAACTTTTGAGAAAACCGAAGAGGTAGAAGTTAAAGATATAGCAGAGATTGTTTTGGAGAATTCACAATTTTAATTAAATTTCATTTTTAACTAAATAAAGGAGAGAAACATGAGCGATAAGTATAACAAACTTGTAGAATTCGTACAAAGTATGGAAACCGATGTACACAAATTTTACGTTAAGGGTCAATCGGCTGCGGGTACAAGGGTACGTAAAGCATTAAGCGAATTAAAGAAAATGGCTCAAGACATGAGAAATGAAATTCAGGAAATCAAAGCCCAAAGAAAGAGCGAAAAAAGTTCTTAATAAAAACTCATCATCATTTTGAAACGATCGATACAGTTAACTTGTGTTAATTGTATCGGTCTTTTTTATTGTGGGATCCATGAAACTTACTAAAATCATTCCGGTTATTTTTTTTTCCGTATTCGTTTCTTTCTGTGCACAAGTGGAAGACAAGAAACCGGAGCCTGTTTTTTATGCTCCCCCGAAAGCTGATTCTCTTTCTTCCGTCTCTATCTCAGTTGTCGGCGATATAATGTGTCACTCCACGCAATACGCTTATGCTTGGATTGAAAAAGACAGTTTCGATTTCCGACCTGTTTATCGAAAGATAAAAAATTACATTGAGCAACCCGATTTTTTTATCGGAAATTTGGAAACGGTAATTGGTGGAAAAGGATTAGGTTATTCGGGTTATCCTTTGTTTAATTCACCCGACCAATTTCTAGATGCTTTGTCGTTTGCTGGATTTGATATTTTATTTACTGCAAATAATCATGTGCTCGATCAAGGGAAAGCGGGATTATTAAGAACGCTTTCGAAAATCGAAAAACAAGGGATGGAATATGTCGGTGCGAATAAATCTCCCGCAGAAAGACAAACGATAAAATTGTTCGGGAAGAACGGAATTAAATTTGCGCTTTTGGCTTATACCTACGGTACGAACGGAATCAGACTTAACAAAAATAACGGTTACCTGGTAAATAAAATCGATACTGTACGAATCGAATCGGATATTGTTAATGCACAAAAACTAAACCCGGATTTGATAATCGTTTACTTTCATTTCGGAAAAGAATATGAAAGAAAACCTTCGAAATATCAAAAGAGAATAGTTAAGTTTGCGATTAATCACGGAGCCGATATTATCTTGGGAAGCCATACGCACACGCTTCAACCTGTAGAGATGTTTAAAACAGTAGGCGGAAATTTGGATTCAGGTTTTGTCGCTTATTCGCTCGGAAATTTTATTTCAAACCAGAGATGGAGATACTCGGACGGATCCGCAATATTAAATTTTTCCATTACAAAAAATATGGAAAGCGGAAAAATTAAACTTAAACAATTATCGTTTTTGCCGTTTTGGGTTTTCAAAGGGAAAACGGAGCAGGGGAAAGAATATATTATTTTTCCGTATGATTCTGCGGAGAACAAATCTTTGCCGGAATATTTTACACCGCAAGACGTAAAAATGATGACGCAAAGTTTTAACGATACGAAAGAAATAATGAAGCGCAGTACTCCGCGGTTAAAGTTAATGAAGGCAAATTAAAAGAGAACTTTATTCGTCCACATCATCAACGAATTTAACAAGAACGGCGGCTAACACCATTGACGCTCCACCTAACAATAAAGCGTAAATTGCTTCGTTTCCAAAAAGGTCGCGAACAAAAAAACCGAGAATAGCGGCAGCGGTAATTTGTGGTATTACGATAAAGAAATTAAATATTCCCATATAAACTCCCATTTTATTTTGCGGAAGCGCGCCGGTCAATATTGCGTAAGGCATTGCCAATATTGAAGCCCAAGCTAATCCGATTCCCAATTCGCTCACCAGAAGCAAGTCCGGATTTTTTATGAAATAAAATGAAGCCAAACCTATTCCGCCTGTAATAAGACTAATTGCATGAACCGTTTTGCGATTGGTTTTCTTGGCAAGCCACATTATGAAAAATGCCATCACAGCGGCAAAGCCGTTGTAGACCGCCATTAAAATTCCTACCCAATCGGCTCCTTCGTTATATAACGAGGAAGTTGTATCGGTTGCGCCGTAAATATGATGTGTTACTGCGGGAGTTGTATAAATCCACATTGCGAAAAGGGCAAACCAGGAGAAAAACTGCACCCACGCCAATTGACGCATGGTCTTAGGCATTTTGTAAAGATCGTTAATTATGGTCGTGAAACCGGATTCGTAATCATCTTTTTTTGATAATAATCCTGCCAGAATTTGTAAAAATCCGAACAACGCAACACCGCCGAAGAGAACCATTAAACCGTAATCCATGTATATAAAATTGTCAAAGACAATGAGTAATAAAATCCCGGTAATTAGCCAGTAAATTCCATATCTTAAAAATTTACGGGATTGTGAGAAAGAAATTTTATCGTTGTTTTGTGGGAAAGTATCTTTTTTATCGGTATCGTCAAATTTTTTGAGTTCTTCCGGTGAATATTCTTTCGATGTGAAAACCGTCCATGCAACGGAAAAGAAAAATACCGCCGCGCCGATGTAAAACGATAATTTAACCGAATGAGGAATTTCACCTTCGGGTGCAATATTGGAAACATCAAAAAAATTGGTGAAAACATACGGTAAAGCTGAAGCTATTATAGCCCCCGTCCCGATGAAAAAACTTTGCATTGAAAATCCGATTGTACGTTGCTCCGAAGGCAGCATATCTCCCACGAAAGCTCTGAAAGGTTCCATTGAAATGTTAATTGAAGCGTCCATAATCCATAACATTCCCGCAGCAACCCAAAGCGCAGGGGAATTTGGCATTACAATTAACGACAGGGAAGCTAAAATGGCGCCGACTAAGAAGTAAGGTCTTCTGCGTCCGAATCTTGTCCATGTTTTATCGCTCATGTGTCCGATAATGGGTTGAACGATTAAACCTGTAACCGGAGCGGCAATCCATAAAATTGGAATGGAATCGATGCTCGCACCCAGAGTTTCAAATATTCTGCTGACGTTTGCGTTTTGTAGAGCAAAGCCGAATTGTATACCGAAAAATCCGAAACTCATGTTCCAAATTTGCCAAAACGATAATCTTGGTTTAGTCATTAGTTCCCCTGGTTTAATTTAATGTTGTGCGTTTTGTTTTTAAGATAAACCTATCGTAAAGAAAGACCAAAATTGCGGAACCCAGTGCAATTATAGCAAACACAAGCCACATTAAATCCGGTCTCTGCATATCTCTGGCAAACGTTGCGTATAATTGTCCCGATAAAATTCCACCGAATAAATTTCCCAAAGCAACGCACCAATAAAAATATCCCATGTAAAGAGCTACTTTGTCGGGCGGCGCTATTTTCCCGGTGTATTCTTTGGATTTGGGGCTAGCCATCATTTCGCCGAAAGAAAAAATTATTATACCTAACACAACAACCCAACCGGTTTCTCCAAAGATTAATACGGAAAAACTTATTACTGTTATCAATGTTCCGTAGAAAATAGTTGTGAAAGGTTTTAATTTGCTTACCAAATACGATACGAATACTTGAAATAGAATTATTGCTCCCGCGTTCAGATTGATTAAATATTCCGGATTTACTTGCCCTTTTTCTGCCATTGAACCGGAAAACGATTTGTAAACATTTTCAGGTAATCCTAAAAACTCAAAGATTGATTTTACAAAATGCATTAAATCCGATGTATTTGTGAAATCCCGTATGTACAATGGAAGTGTATAAAATATTTGATTGAAAGAAGTCCAAAATCCTGACATTAGCAGCAAAAATAATCCGAATTTCCAGTCACCTAATTTCATTGGAGAAATAATCCAACTGCCGGATTTGATTTTTGAATAACGCAAAATAAAATCATATATTAAATTGAAAACCGTCCAACCTAAAGCAATCCAAGTAATATGTGACCATGTAAATGTTCCGTCGGATGTAAATTTGGAACCGAGTACCAGTATTAATAGCAGACCGAAAACAAACAGAAAAAATCTACCGTTACCTAAAACTTCAACCATATCTGTCATTACTTTTTTAAGGGTTCTCGGATTTTCGGAAGAAGCTTCCGCCGATGGTTCTTTGTAAAAGAAACTAACGAATATGAAATTTACGGCAATCCAACCTGCAGAAGCGATAAAAACGTAGTTCCAAGATAATGCACGAACAATACCCGCAACAATAGGTCCGATGAAACCGCCAATATTAACCATCATATAAAAAATCCCGAAACCGAGCGATGAAGTTCTATCGTTGGTAACTTTTGAGATTGTTCCGATTATTACCGGTTTGAACATAGACGCCCCGAGAGCAACGAGCATAAATGCCAGAAAGAAAGTGGGGAAGGTTTTAAATTGACCGAGTAAATAATAAGCGGGAACCATAACGGTAAAAGCTGCAAAAAGCATTTTCCGGAAACCGTATCTATCTGCTAACGCGCCGGTTACTACCGGGAAAAGATAAAGAAAAAAAGTAACCACTCCCTGTAAAACACCGCAGTCTTCGTCGGTAAATCCCAAACCGCCTTCCTCAACTTTCCCGGTTATATATAATGATGAAACGGCGAAAAACCCATACCAAGCCATCCTTTCGAAAATTTCCATTGTGTTTGCTACCCAAAAGGTGCTTGGAAAATCTTTTATGCCGATTTTATTTTTTGCCATATTTGAAACCATGTGAGTGTTTAAGAAAAAGTAAAAATAGTGCGGGGATGCGACAATATCAATACAAAGTAAAATTAAAGTGGGCTATAGAATAAATAGTGATTCGGGAATATTTAGAAAAAATTAAAAAAGTAAAAGTAGGTTTGTATGTTGTGGTTTGTTATTGGGAAATAGTCAGTTGTCACTTGTCATTTGTCAATCGTCATTTGTCACTGGTTATAAGTCACTGGTTATTTGGAATTTAGTATTTGTTATTTGGATTTTTTTCTTGTCATCCCGAATTTATTTCGGGATCTAAAAATGAACTCGTAATTTGAGTTAGATGCTGAAACAAGTTCAGCATGACGGGAAGAAAAACCTGTCATTCCGTCCGCCACTGGCGGATTGTTTCGGGATCTAAAAGGAACTCCTTATTCAAACCAACAAATGCTATTGGCGCGGCAAATCAATAAAACAATATAACAATATAAAACACATACCCCAACGAAGTGATTCATTTTTGTCAATAGTTACTTGTCAATGGTCATTGGCTATTTGGTTTTTGGGATTTGATATTTGGATTTTTTTCTTGTCATCCCGAACTTGTTTCGGGATCTAAAATGAACCCGTTGCCACAATTAGATGCTGAAATGAATTCAGCATGACAGCTAGAAAGTTTGGTCATACTGTCAGTGGATTGCATTTTACCATGTCATTCCGTCCGCCACTGGCTGATTGTTTCGGAATCTAAAAAGAACTCTCTATTTCATCCCGCAAACGCTGTTATTCAAGTCTTCCCAAAAGATAAATTTAACTATTGATTAAGTAGATGCTGAAACAAGTTCAGCATGACATGCTATAAATAGCATAACAGTCCCAAGAATCTGTCATCCCGAACTTGTTTCGGGATCAAAAAAGAACCCGTTGTCACAATTAGATGCTGAAATGAATTCAGCATGACGGTAAGAAGAACCTGTCATCCCGTTGGCGTATAGTTTCGGGATCTAAGATAAACAATTAAACTGCCGCTAATTCGATAATAAAAAAATCGGGGACACAAAATATGCATCCCCAAAATTATTAAATGTTATTCCGTTGCTTCTTTGAGTCTTCTTAAGAATAATAAAATTAATCCGGCAGAAATTAACGAAGTGATTACGAGTAAAAGGAAAAATTGCCATAACTCCCAGTTTTGATAAAATCGTCCGATGAACCCGGAGAGATAATTGCCGACGGCTGTTGCGCCGAACCATAATCCCATCATCAAACCTTTAATTTTAGGAGGCGCTACTTTGGAAACAAAAGAAAGTCCCATCGGGCTTAAATGTAATTCTCCGATAGTCACGACAAAGTAAGATGAAATCAACCAGAACGGGGAAACCGTAATGGGTGAAGGACCGCTGAGTGAATATGCCGGAGGCAAACCGACAGATGCAATAACCATAATGAAAAACGCCAATGCAGTGTAAAGCATTCCCAAACCGATTTTTGCCGGCGATGACGGTTCTTTTCCTTTTTTATTTAAGTAACGGAAAAATCCGACTATTATAGGTGTGAGAAGAACGATAAACATTGGATTGAAAACTTGGAATTGTTCGGGGGCTATTTCGTTGTGATCTCCCAATGTCGAAATTTTCCAACCAAGAATTATTAAGCCGATGACAATAGCTAAACCGGCAAAAGTTTTTGATTTACCGGTAGCATTTTTTGAAAGCAAATAACCGCCACCCAAAAGAACGGCAAGTAAACCGTGAATACCGAAGAAATCGAATAATACGAAAACGTATTTACTAACTAAATGGTTTGTATAATCTCTTGCAAATAAAGTAAGAGCCGCGCCGTTTTGATGAAAAGACATCCAGAAAAAAATTACGATGGCAAAAATAGTAAGCAAAGCCCCAATCCGTGCTCTTTCTTGTTCTTTAGTTAAAACGATATCTTTTTCGTTATTTGTTTCATGCTTTGATTGGTAATCGGCATCTTTGTAATACTTTTTGAAAACCGTAAAAATTATTAAAGATATTATCATCCCAACACCGGCAACAGAAAATCCGGCATTGTAACCTTCGGCAAGCGTTGCCCCGAAATGATCTATCATAAATTGTTTTATGCCGCTTGCGGCTTGAGGTGCATAAAATGCACCGATATTAATTCCCATGTAAAATATATTGTAACCGGCATCTTTAATTGAACCGCTTTTGTGAGAATAAAGATTTCCAACCAAAACGGAAATATTTGCTTTGAATAAACCGTTACCAATTACTACAACGGCTAAAGCCAAGTATAATTGAAGAGGTATTGTTGTGGGAATTGCCATTAACAAATAGCCTATTGCCATTGTGATTGCACCGATGGTAATGGTTTTTCCGTAACCCAAATAATTATCGGCTATCCAACCGCCTAAAATCGGAGCAAAATATACTGCGGCAAGGAAAGTACCGTATATACTTGTAACAGTAGTTGTATCCCATTTGAAATTTTCTTGTAAATAAAGAACGAAAATTGCCAGCATGGTGTAAAATCCGAAACGTTCCCACATTTCGGTAAAAAACAATACGGGCAAACCCTTTGGATGATTTTTGAACATAAACTCTCCTTGAATATTAACGAAAAATAAAATTCAATTATATTACGTAATCTATCTTGCTATGAAGTTTCGGCAAAAATACATAAATATTGTAAAATATAAAACATACAAAATGGGGGAACAAGGATTAAGTCAGATTGTTTTAATGAACATATTGTTGCGTTTTGTTTATTTGTCAATCTAAAATTCACTTGCTATATTTGGTTTTATGAAAAAGATATTTAAGAAATTAGTAATAGCCTTTGTTGCAATAGTTTTGTTTCTTGCCGCCGTGGTTATAATTACCGATAAAGTAATCATGCCGGCGGTTGTAGATAAACCCGAAGTAATTGTTCCGGATTTGGTAGGATTGCACAAAGATGAAGCGATAAAGAAACTTGAAGAGCTGAATCTTGTACCCGTGCTCGAAGGCCCGCGATATAACAATAAATTTCCAAAAGATCATGTTATTTTCCAGAAGCCGCTTAAAAACACAAAAGTAAAAGTTAACAGAAGAATTTACCTTGCAATCAGCGGCGGCGATCCGTTGGTGAAAATTCCCGATTTACAATATAAAACTTTACGCGATGCCAAGATTACTATAGAAAGATTAGGATTAAAAGTGGGAAATATTACGGAAGTACGTTCGGAAGCTAAGTCCGGAACGGTAGTGGGACAAAAACCGAATCCGGGAATGAATGTTGAGAAGGGAACTACAATTAATTTGAAAGTGAGCATCGGTCCTAACGTAGGGAAAGTACGCGTACCGGATTTGATGGGCAAAACATTAAGCGAAGCCGAAAGGGAACTGAGAAACAATTCGCTTTATTTGGGTAAAGTTAATTATCAAGAATCGCCGAACCTATTGCCTAATACCGTGATTGCACAATATCCTAAAAAAGGGCAACTGGTTGAGATTGGCGAAACGGTTGATGTTTTTGTAACAAAAAGTTCCAAATAGGAGAAACGGTTTGAAATTACTTGCACCTTCCATTTTGTCGGCTGACTTCTCAAATTTAGAGAGGGAAATACGTTATGTGGAACTTGCCGGAGCGGATATAATTCATTGCGACGTTATGGACGGAAAATTTGTTCCGAATATTACCTTCGGTCCGCTTGTAGTTTCCGCCGTTAATAAAATTACCGAGCTTCCGCTTGATGTTCACCTTATGATTGAAAATCCCGAACTACACATTGATGCTTTTATTAAAGCCGGTGCGGATTACATTACCGTTCATCAAGAAGAAGTTATTCATTTGGATAGAACGCTAAACATGATTAAAGAGTTAGGAGCTAAAGCCGGCGTTGCAATTAATCCGGCAACTCCGGTTGAAACGCTTGGTGAAATTTTACACTTTGCTGATTTGATTCTGGTTATGTCCGTTAATCCCGGTTTCGGTGGTCAGAAATTTTTAGATTACACTTTAAGTAAAATTAAAAAATTAAATGATTTAAAAATAGAAAAGGGATATAATTTCTTAATCGAAGTTGACGGGGGAATTAATAAACAGACCATTCAAAAAGCTTCGGATGCCGGGTGCAATATTTTTGTTGCGGGTTCGTCGATTTTTTCTTCCGATAATGTTTCCGCGGCAACAACCGAGCTAAAAAATCTGATAACACAAAACTAATTAGAGAGCATTGGAAATAATTTTATAAGCTCCTACGTAAGTACCTAAAGCGCTACCCAAACTGGTTAGAATAAAAACCAGAAATACTTTCAGCAATCTGTTTTTCCACCACATTTTGATGTTATTAAAATCGTCTGTTAAGCTTTCAAATTCTTTGACTTTCGGCGGACTGAAATAAGCTTGGACAAACGCAGCAACATATCCGGCGCCTATAACCGGAGTTAAACTTGTAAGAGGAGCCGCAAAAAACACCGAAATTATTGTTAACGGATGTGCCAGAGCTATTATTGCTCCAAGCGCACTGGGAATGCCGTTTGCCAAAATCCAGTATAATGAATTTGCTTTTGCTGCAAGAAGCCCTTGCGTAAAACCAATATAAATAAGCGAACCGATAATAATTGCCGGGATACTCCAACCGATAATTTTTATTACCGGTGAAGACGGCGGAATTTCTTCAATTTCTTTAAGATTAAAAGATTGGTTCGATTTGAGTTTCTCTACAATTCCTTTTACATGACCAGCGCCAACAACCGCAACTATATTCTTGCCTTTACTATTTCTCATTTTTTCGGTTATGTAAGAATCGCGCTCGTCTATTAAGACTTCCTTTAGAACGGGCATCGCTTTTCCGAGCTCTGTCATTAATTCGTTCAAAACATCTTTTTCTTTTAGCTTTTCCAAATCTTCTTCGGTAAGATCTTGTTTTTCAAATACGCCTGCTAATCCCGATACTAAAAACTTAAATTTTTGGAAAAATGACATTTTATTCCAAGCGCGTTTCAGAGTAATTTTTACATCTCTATCGCATAACTCAATCGGAATATCGTTTTCCTTGGCAACTTGAGTGGCAATAAGTAATTCAGTGCCGGGCATTACTCCAAGTTTTTTGCCAAGTTTTTTTTGATAGGATGCAAGAATCAAGTTGACTACCAACGTAGTAAGTTGTTTTTTCCGGATAATCTCTTTAATATCTAATTCTTGCCAACGTTTTTTATTTGAAAGCGCTTCGTAACGCTGGGGGTCCAATTCAACGCATACCGTATCTGGTAGTTCTTCTTCAATAATTTTTTTTGCCAAGTCGGCAGATTTTTGCGATATATGCGCCGTTCCGATAATCGTAAAATTTTTTTCGCCCGCCGTTAACTTGGTGATTTCGTTGGATTGTGTATTGGTAATTTCAGTTTTGTTTGAGTTCAATTTAACCTTGATTGTTTAAATTTGTGATAAAACTTTTAAATTTTTCCGGAGTGTTAGATAATTTTTTCTTTTCGTAGTCGAAAAATACCATACCGGTTTTTACCGCGGCAACTAATTTGCCTGTTTCCTTATTTGTAATTTTATAAAACATGTCAAAACCTTTGTCGTCAATGTTCGATATATTAATTTCAATTTTCAATACATCACCGTGAAAACTTTCTCTAATAAAATTTATGAGAGCGTCAACCATTAGAAGCGCCTTACCTTCAATATTGAGTTCGGTATAATTGAAATTTTTAAGAAACCGCATTCTTGCTTCGTGTACGATTGAGAGAAGGGAATCGTTCCCCAAATGCCCGCCGTAATTTAAATCCGTAATGCGTACAGGAATTTCGGTGGTAAAAATATAGTTTTCCGGTAAAAGAACTTTAATTCTTGACAAATTATTTTCCTATTAATATTTTCTTTTCCAAGTAGAAGGCAGGAAAAAAATTATTAAACCGTAAATTTCCAATCTTCCTAAAATCATTGTTAAAGAATAAACCCATTTACCTAACTTAGGAATTAACGAATAATTTTCCAAGGAGCCCACAAATCCCAAACCGGGACCAACGTTTCCCATCATTGCCGCAGCTCCGGAATAAGCAGAAATCATATCAACGCCCATTGCAGTAACGGCTAATCCCGAAAGAGCTACAATAAAAATGTAAGTCAGAATATACAAAATTGTTGAATTGACCAATTCATCATCAACTTTCTTTTTATCCATTGTTATTGTAATTACCGCATTCGGGTGTAAAATTTGTTTTATTTTCTTTTCAAGCGATTTAATGAAAATAATAATTCTATCGACTTTTATCCCACCGGAAGTTGAACCTGCCGAGGCGCATTGTAATGTCAAAATGACCAAAATCATTTGAGCGAAAGGAGGCCAAACGGATGAATCCGCGTTTGCAAATCCGGTTGATGTTCCAACCGATAAAACTTGAAACGCACTGTATCGTAACGCATCGCCGAAATTGTTGTAATTATTTCCGTATGTATTTAAAGATACCAAAAGTATAACAACCAAATTAATTCCCACGTAATATTTTGCAACGGTGGAAACTTTAACATCTTCAAATTTACCGGTAACTGCAGAAAACAATAAAGCGAAATTCATTCCCGAAAGCAGCATAAAAACCATAATTATAATTTCAACGGTTAGAGAATGAAATGCGGCAACACTGGAATTTTTAGTTGAAAATCCGCCCGTAGCTACTGTTGAAAATGCGTGTGTTAAGGCATCGAATAAATTCAAGCCGGCTAATAATAACAAAGCCGTTTCAATAATTGTGATGCCGAGATATATCCATAAAATTAATCTGACTGCATCCCTGCTTCTCATTTTGAAATGATGTAGAGCGGCCGGAGACATTTCGGAGCGGTAAAGTATTAAGCCCGCAGAACCCAATGAAGGCATTACGGATAACACGAAAACTATGATTCCCATTCCGCCAATCCAATGAGTAGAAGCTCTCCAAAACAATATACCCAAAGGCAACGATTCGATTTCCGTTAATATTGATGCGCCTGTAGTAGTATAACCGGAAACACTTTCGAACCATGCATTTGTGAATGTAAACTCACCGCCCCACATTACATATGGGATTGTTCCGATTAAACAAGAAAGGAGCCAACTGCCCACAACAATTACCAAACCTTCTATGTGAGTTATGTCGTCAACGGCTGGAACGAAAATAATCGGGAATATTCCGAATAATACTGCAATTATTGTAGAATACAAGAGCGGAAAGAACGATGATTCACCGTAGAAATATGAGATCGCCGTGGAAACAGCTAAGAACAAAGCGTTGAGTAAAATAACAAAACCAATGTAACGGAAGACTACATACAATCTCATTATTGATTAATATCCCTATCTATATGAGAGGTCAGTAAATATATTGATTCGGTTAAACTTGCGATTTCGTCGTCGGTAACCGGGCGGAATGTAAGCGGTGCGCCTTTCGAAATAAAATCATCAACTTGTTTTTTCAAGGTGATTATTGGCTTTATCATATACTGATGAACAAAATAATTAAAGAGCAATGTAAAAACAATTGCCGCAATTATTGCAACAACGCCAGGGATAATTGCTCGGCGGGTTCTGTCTTTAATTTCTTGTGCGGTGGAAATTAATTTTGCTTGATTAATTTCAATGATTTTTTTGATTTTTTGTTGCACAATATTAAACGAAGGTTCTACGTATTTTTTATATGCAGCTAATTTCTGATCTGTTGTTAGAGGTTTTGCAAAAACAGTTTCCCAATTTTTAATATAGGTTTTATATTCAGATTGTAGCTCTTCCAATAGCTTTTTCTCAATACCGTTAATCTTAAACTCATTAAACTTGGCAATACCGGAAAGAAAAGAGCTTTCGGATTTTTGCAATTCCGGTTTTTTAACGGTTTCCAAAAATGTCAGTAAGGTTTCTCTATCGTTTCTTTCAAAAAGTTCATTAATAGATTTGGCAAAACCAATCTTTTCGTAGCGCGAGCCGATAATTTCTTCCAAGCTTTCGCTGAAGTATTTAACTTGAAAAATAGACCAAATACCGGCAACAAGCAGCATTACCGCTAAGATTCCAAAGCCGGAAAGTATTTTGTATTGGAGCTTCATAGTTAGTGCACACCTGTTTCGATTTTAAAATTAAAATATAACAAATCTGTTTAACAAATTATATTGAGCCATGTTGCCAATAAAGGATACCGGATTGATACCAAAACAATTTCATTTCTTTAGAAAATGAATTATACAAATATTACGCATTAGGGAATTGTAATTTGTCATTGGTCATTTGTCATTTGTCACTTGTAATTTTTTTGTCTGTCATCCCGAACTTGTTTCGGGATCTAAAAGGAAAAATCAGATGCTGAAACAATTCGCCTGCGGCGAACAGCATGACATGGTATTTAAATGTTTCGGGACAGCATGACGCAGAACAGAACCAATTTATTTCGGGATCTAAAAGGAACTCTATGAGATGCTGAAATGAATTCAGCATGACAGTTAATAAAACTTGTCATTCCGAACTGGTTTCGGGACCTAAAAAAGAACAATTGAATAGCCGCTAATTCGCTAATGAAAAATAAATTTCGGGAAGCAAAATTTGCTTCCCCTACGTCTCACGTTCACGTCTTACGTCTCACGTTTGTTTTTCCCTTTGTGTTCATTGTGGTTAAAAAAAGAATGACCCCGTCCGCCGTCGGCTGATCGTTTCAGGATCTAAAAAGAACCCGTTGCCACAATCAGATGCTGAAATGAATTCAGCATGACAGTTAATAAAACCTGTCATCCCGAATTTATTTCGGGATCTAAATGAACTCTCTATTTCATCCCGCAAACGCCGTAGGCGTGAAACATTTATAGTACAAATATTCTAACATAAAACCCAAACTCCGCTAAGAGTGACACAAAACCACAACACAAATTTAAGATATCACCCCGACGGGGTTTTAATGTTAAAGGGGTTTATGATTATTATAAATATTTAACTCCTATGGGGTTCGGGAGGTTTTTGATGTTTGGGAAGCCGCTGCCAATTCACAAATAAAAAATAATTTTAGGGACGCAAGGTTTGCGTCCCCTACGTTTTACGTCTCACGTTTTACGTTTATAATTTCTCATTGATTCGTAGTTGTTTTAACATATCCTTCATTACTCGTAAAAAACATTAGAAAATTATTACGTTCGAAAATTAGTCTGAAACTTTTTACCGGAAAATGCATCCAACCAATTTGATTATTTTACATTATAAAATAAGGGATAGTCATGTTACAAACCAATCTAACTCATATTACTTCCGAAGAACAATTCAACGAAATTCTTCAAAACAACGAAAACGTAATGATTTGTTGCGGTAGAATGGGACCGATGTGCGTTCCGGTGTATGAAATAATGGAAGAACTTGAAAATGAGTATACCCATGTAAAATTTGCCGACATGGAATTTGACATTCCGGCTGCACATGTTATCCGTAATTTACCGGAATGCCGTTCTTTTACCGGACTTCCATTTACCGTTTATTACAAAAATGGAAAAGTCGTTAAAGCAACAAGCAGTATTCAAACTATGGAGCAAGTGACAACAATATTAAACGAAGAATTCGGTAATAACGAATAAGAAAGGAACTATGCGAAAATACGATTTTGATGTAATTATTTTAGGCGGTGGTCCGGCCGGACTTACCGCCGGAATTTATTTATCCAGAGCAAGAATAGATACAGTAATTCTAAACGAAGGAACGGTTGGCGGTCAAACCGTGCTTACACATCAAATTGAAAATTATCCGGGCATTGAAAATATTAACGGATATCAACTTGCCCGGACTATGAAAAATCAAGCTATTAAATTCGGTTGTGAGGTTCGCTCTAATGTAAAAGTTACTGCAGTTGATTTCCAAGGGAAAATAAAAACAGTAGAAATTAATAATAAAGAAACTTATAAAGCAAAGGCTGTTATTATTGCTTCCGGTGGAAGATCAAAGACATTAAACGTACCCGGAGAAGATAAATTCAAAGGGCACGGTATTTCATATTGTGCAACTTGCGACGGTGATTTTTTTACGGGGCAAAACATTATTGTTGTCGGCGGAGGTAATTCCGCTTTGGAAGAAGCAGTTGCATTAACTAAATATGCCGCATCCGTAACGGTCGTTCACCAATTTGATCATTTCCAAGCTTTCCCGCACGCCGTTAAAGAAGCAAAGGAAAATCCCAAAATTAATTTTATCATGGAATCAGAGATAACCGAATTTTTGGGTGATGAAAAACTGGAAGCAGTGAAAATTATTGATAAGAAGTCCGGTGAAATCTCGGAAATGAAAATCGACGGTGTTTTCATCTTAATTGGTTATATCCCGAACACCGAAAAGTTCAAAGGTATCATCGAACTAAATGAGAAAGAAGAAATAATTGTAGACGAAGACTTGCGAACAAATATTGAAGGCGTTTACGCAGCCGGCGATTCCATTCATAAAAAATACAGACAAATTACAACCGCAGTTGCAGACGGAACCGTAGCTGCATTGAATGTAATTGAATATCTAAATAATTGAAAATTATGTTAGAGTAACTGGTTAGTTCGGGAGATTTATTAATAATTAGTTTTTGGTAAGATTGTCATTTTAGATTTTTCAATTAACTCCTGAATATCCGGTGAAAGAATTCTTGTTGAGTTGTTTTTTTAAGTCTTGAATCCGAAATTACACCCTTACCATCTTATTTCCATCAAATGTTTTGTTATAAAAACTTGCAAATCACAAGTTAAAAGTATAGTTTTCAAAATTCATTAAGCTGATATTCTTACCAAACCAGAGGTTAAAATGCACGAAAAATTAATCGAATGCGTTCCGAATTTCTCCGAAGGGAGAAACATGAACATTATTAAACAAATAACTGACGAAATTGAAAAAGTTGAAGGAGTTAAACTTTTGGATGTAGATCCGGGTGCCGATATGAACAGAACTGTGGTTACTTTTATTGGAAATCCCCAAGGAGTTAAAGAAGCGGCATTTAATGCAATCAAGAAAGCGTCGGAATTAATAGATATGACCAAACATCATGGTTCGCATCCGAGAATGGGCGCTACCGATGTTTGTCCTTTTGTGCCGGTCAGCGGAGTAACAACGGAAGAATGCATTGAAATTTCCAAAGAAGTTGCAAAAAGGGTTGGAGAAGAATTAAAAATTCCGGTTTATTTATACGAAAAATCCGCCACATCTCCTGAAAGACAAAATTTAGCGTTTATCAGACAAGGAGAATATGAGGCTCTACCCGAAAAACTTAAAAAACCGGAATGGAAACCGGATTACGGTCCGGCCGAATTTAATCCGAAAGCCGGCGCCACGGTTATTGGTGTTAGGGAATTCTTGATTGCCTACAATATCAGTCTGAACACAAGAGAAAAATTACATGCAACCGATATAGCATTTGAACTGAGAGAGAAAGGTAGATCCGCTCGCCGACCGGTTTCAAAACCGTTTTATTATAAAAGTCCGAACATCTTGAAGTATAAAAATGGTGAGTATCCTTGCGGAGAATGTGATTTTGTCGGAAAAACAATGCAAGAGACAATCGATCATTGCAAAAATGTGCATAATTACGATTTGGTTGAATTACTAAAACTTAATGGAATCGATCCCGCTAAGCCCGAAGGAAAATCTGTGAAGAAAAAAGGTAAGTTCAAATATTGTAAGGCGATAGGCTGGTTAGTTAAAGAATATGATAGGGCACAAATTTCAATTAATTTAACCAACTACAAAGTAACTTCCATGCATCACGTTCTGGAAGAAACAAGGAAAATGGCAGCGGAAAGGGGATTGGTTGTAACGGGAAGTGAAATAGTAGGAATGGTGCCTTTCCCGGCATTATTGGAAACGGGGAAATTTTATCTGAAGAGACAAGGCCGTTCCACAGGTATACCGGTGAAAGATATTTTGGAAACGGCTGTTCAGTCGCTCGGTTTACGCGATGTTTCCGATTTTGTAATTGAAGAAAGGGTTCTGGGATTGCCTAAATTCAATAAAGATGATCTCGTTGAAATGAAACTTAACGATTTCATAGATGAAGTTTCAAGGGAATCGCCTGCTCCGGGCGGCGGCTCAATTGCAGCATTGGCGGGAGCACTTGGAGCATCGCTCTCAAGTATGGTGAGTAACCTTACTGCAAATAAACGTGGTAGTGAAAATGTTGACGATATCCTTAACGAAGCGGCAGATAAAGCACAAGAAGTAAAAAATAAATTGGTTAAAGCGATTGACGACGATACAAATGCATTCAATGCTTTTATGGATGCGAAACGGCTTCCGGCGAAAACCGAAGAGCAAAAAATCGAAAGGGAAAAAGCAATGCTGGAGGGACTTAAACAAGCGGTAATGGTTCCTTTAAATACGGCAATACAAAGTTTGGAAGCCATTAAAATTGCAGAAACGGTTGTGGAATACGGAAATCCTAATTCCATTACCGATGTTGGTGTTGGAGCACAAATTGCTTATACCGGAGTGAAAGGCGGAGTGTATAATGTTTTTATCAATCTCAAAGATATTTCCGATGAAGAGTTTGTAAACGAGATGAAAACAAAGTGCGATGAATTGGAAAAAGAAGCAAAAGTTCTGGTAGAGAAAGTACTGGCAAAAGTTGAAAGTAAAATTAAATAATTTGGTATAGTTGCTTAGTTGAATTTATTCTCCGGTTTAAATGTATTGCTTTTTCTTAGTCGATTCGGATTTTAGCCGTTTAATTCCCGGGAAATCTATAAACAAAAAGAATTACCTCTGATATTTCTACCACCGTGTGGACGGTGGTAGCAGTGAAATTTAAACAAAGTCCCCTCTTGAGAGGGGATGTTTTTATATGTCATTCCCGCGAAAGCGGGAATCCAGAAAATGAAACTGAAAATTGCCACGAATTCACGAATGAAAAATAATTTTAGGGACGCAAGGTTTACGTCCCCTACGTCTCACGTCTCGCATCTTACGTTTGGTCATTTGTCAATCGTCATCGGTCATTGGTTAATCGTCACTTGTCAATGGTCACTAGTCATTTGTTATTTATGGATTGTTATTTGGGATTTCTTTTCCTGTCATCCCGTCCGCCCCGGCGGATTGTTTCGGGATCTAGAAAGAACCCGTTGCCACAATCAGATGCTGAAACAAGTTCAGCATGACGCGCTATAAATAGCATAGCAGACCCAAGAACCTGTCATCCCGAACTTGTTTCGGGATCTAAAAGGAACAATTAAACTGCCGCGAATTCGCTAATAAAAAATAATTTTAGGGACGCAAGGTTTGCGTCCCCTACGTCTTACGTCTCACGTTTTACGTCTTGCGTCTAACGTCTCGCGTTTCACGTTTGGTTATTCGTCATTTGTCATCGGTCATTTGTCATTTGGGATTTGTTATTTGGGATTTTTCTCTGTCATCCCGCCCGCCACCGACGGATTGCTTATTACCATGTCATCCCGAACTGGTTACGGGATCTAAAATGAACTCTATGAGATGCTGAAATAAATTCAGCATGACAAGGAGAAGAATTATTATTCGGGATCTAAAAGGAACTCTCTATTCAAACCAACAAATGCTATGGGCGCGGCAAATCAATAAAACAATATTGCAATATAAAAAACATACCCCATCGAAGTGATTCATTTTTGTCAATAGTCACTAGTCACTGATCTTTTGGAATTTGAAACTTTTATCCGTCCTTTCGTTCGAACAAGTATTCTATGAATATTTCCATAATTTTTTTATTTTGATTCCCAATATTTTAATATCATTTTATAATTGAATATGGCATCACAAACATCCGAAAGAAAAAACGACCACCTTAACCTTGTGATGAACCAGAACGTTAATTTTCAAGAAAAAACAAACGGGTTCGAGAAATACGATTTTGTTCACGATGCCGTTACAAACGTTGATTTGGATGCGATTGACTTGTCAACAAATTTTTTCGATAAAAAAATATCACTCCCGTTTATGATCTCGAGTATGACCGGCGGAACGGAAAAAGCAACTGAAATAAACGCCAAACTTGCGGAAGTAGCTAATAAGCTAAATATACCTATCGGAATTGGAAGCCAACGTCAAGCATTGGAAAATAATGCTCACCATGAATCATACAAAATCATACGCAAAAATGCCGCCGGTGTGCCTGTGCTTGCAAATATCGGAGCTTCGGAAATTTCGAATAATTTCAACATGACCCACTTGGAAAAAATAATTGATTTGGTAGAAGCGGATGGATTGATTGTTCATCTTAATCCGTTACAAGAACTTTTGCAGAAAGAAGGGAAGCCGTTTTTTAAAAACTTAACGGAAAATTTGCGGAAAGTCACGGAAACAATTACTTTACCCGTAATTGTAAAAGAGGTCGGAGCCGGAATAAGCAAAAAAGCCGCAAAAACATTACTCGATTGCGGAGTGAAAGGAATTGATGTTGCCGGCGCCGGTGGAACCAGTTGGGCGGGAATAGAAGTACTGAGAAACGGTAAAATCAAATCGGAGTTTTGGGATTGGGGACTCCCCACGGCTTATTGCCTGAGGAAGGTCGGAAAATTAAAATCGAAATATAATTTTACATTGATTGCTTCCGGCGGAATTAATAACGGATTCGAAATCGCAAAAGCTCTTGCTCTTGGCGCCGATGTTACGGCTTCCGCTAAAATGTTGCTCAAAACTCTAATCAACGAAGGAATCGAAAGCGTTATCGATTTGATTACCGGCTGGTTCGAAACAGTAAAAAAAATAATGTTTTTAACGGGAGCGCAAACTCTCGATGAATTCGATAAATCTAGATTAATCTTAAAAAAGGATTTGTATTGAAACAATCAAAAAAAGATTTTAGTAAACTTTACGAGAAGGAAGTAGCTAAATTAAATAATCGCTTTAGGAAGTTATTCGTCAATAAAAAACCGATTTCGCTTTACGAACCGAGCGCTTACATAATAGAAAGCGGCGGCAAAAGGTTAAGGCCCTTTAGTGTTTTGGTTTCCGCTTTTGCTGTAAGCGGAAAGTTTTCCGGTGTTTACAATGCAGCCCTTGCAGTGGAATTGCTTCATAATTTTACGCTTGTGCACGACGATATAATGGATAACGCCGATAAGCGGAGAGGAAAAACTACGGTTCACATTAAGTATAATATTCCGACTGCGATTTTAACCGGTGATAATCTGATAGCTTATGCTTACAAAAGCTTGCTTAAGGATTGCAACAACAACTGCGAAAAGGTTATTGAAACATTTACGCAAGGAATCATAGAAGTTTGCGAAGGGCAAAGTCTCGACGAATTATACGAAGAATTACCGGAAGTTAAAATTTCTGATTATAAAAAAATGATCAAGAAAAAAACGGCATCCTTGCTTTCGATGTGTTGTTCAATCGGCGCAAGATTGGGAGGCGGTTCCGAAAACCAAATTAAAGCATTGGAAAAATACGGTCTTAATTTGGGAATGGCATTCCAAATTCAAGATGATTATTTGGATTTATTCGGCGACGAAAAAAAATTCGGTAAGGTAGTTGGCGGCGATTTGTTGGAAGGTAAGAAAACTTATTTGCTTCTTAGAGCTTTGGAAAAAGCGAAAGGCAAAAATAAAAACTTGTTGTTAAATTTATTAAAACGGAAAGGAATCGATAAAAAAGAAATTCCTTCATATAAAACTATGTTTGAGGAGTTGAACGTTACAACCGACGCGCAAAAGGAAATAAAAAATTATACTTCAAAAGCACTGAAATCTTTGGATGAAATCGAAAATGAAAAAGCAAAAGACCTTTTGCTTTGGTTTGCCAATTTTTTACTTAAAAGAAATTACTGATGATAGAGAAAAAAGTTAAAATTATAAATAATGCGGGACTTCATACCCGTCCGGCGGCAACCATTGTAAAAATTGCCGCAAAATATAAGAGCGACTTTTATATTTATAAAGACGGTTTGAAAATTAACGGCAAAAGTATAATCGGGGTAATGACTCTCGCCGCAGAAAAAGGTTCCGAATTAACTTTGGTTTTCGACGGCGAAGACGAAAAAGAAGCCGCAGAAGAAATAGTTAAATATTTCGAAGAAGGATTCGGCGAGTTATAATGGACACTCAAAAGAAAAACATATTGCACGGTATTCCGGCGGCACCGGGAATTGCAATCGCCAGAGCATATCTTTATAAAAAAGATAAGGAAACGGTTCTTAAGGAAACAATAACCGATACCGATTCGGCTATTAAAAATTTGAGGGATGCGCTTAAGAAATCGAAAAAGGAATTGAAAAAAATTTTCGGGTTGGCGATTGATAAAATGGGGGAAAAACGCGCCGGAATTTTTGAAGCGCAATTGATGATTCTTGACGACCCAATATTAATCGAAAATATTGAATCCCGCATAAGAAACGAAAAACTTAGTCCGGAATACGTAGTAAATGATGAAATTTCAAAATATCAAAATTTAATGAATGCATCGTCCGAACTTTACATGAAGGAGCGCTCGCACGATATCGAAGATATTAAAAACAGAATTATCAGAAATTTAAGAAAGAAAAAATGGGTTTCCCGAATTGAATCGGATGTGATTGTAGTTACCGATTTGATTACGCCTGCCGATACGGTTTTGTTTTCGAGGGTTAACGTAAAAGGTTACGTTACCAATTTCGGAGGATTAACTTCGCATGCGGCGATTGTTGCGCGTTCGTTGAACATTCCGGCTGTTGTCGGCGTTCACGATGCTACGGAAAATATTAAAAACGGCGATTTGCTTATACTCGACGGCATTCACGGTTTGGTGATTATTAATCCCGACGAAGAACAATTGAAACAATACCGCGAAAAGGTTGAAAAACTAAACGAGCTAAACAGCGAACTTGCAAAACTGAAAGATAAACCCGCCGAAACTTTAGACGGTAAAAAAATTCTTCTTCAAGCCAATTTGGATTTAATAGAGGAACTCGAATTGGTTATAAACAACGGTTCCGAAGGCGTCGGATTGGTTAGAACGGAGCAGATTTTTCAAGTTACCGATTCTTTCCCGGATGAAGAAGAACAGTTCGAAGTTTATTCCAAGATTGCACAAAAACTTTATCCGCATACGGTAGTTTTCAGAACCTTCGATATCGGGGGCGATAAATTTTTACCTATCGATATAAAAGAACCGAATCCTTTTCTCGGTTGGCGGGGTATCCGTTTCCTTTTGGATAACATCGAGCTGTTAAAAACCCAACTGAAAGCATTCTTGCGCGCCGGAATTGCAAAAAACGTTAAAATAATGATTCCCATGGTTACGTCGATTGAAGAAGTAAGACAAACAAAAGCAATACTCGAAGAATGTAAAAACGAATTGCTCGCGGAAGGCAAGGAATTCGATAAGAATATGGAACTTGGAATTATGGTGGAAGTTCCGGCCGCTGCCGTGCTTAGCAAAGAATTTGCCGAAGAAGTTGAGTTTTTCAGTATCGGGACTAACGACCTTATTCAATACATATTAGCGGTTGACAGAGGAAACGAAAATGTTTCCGAGCTGTATCAAGAATTTCACCCTGCGGTTATCAAATCGCTTGATTATATAATTACCGAAGGAAAGAAACGTAATATCTTCGTTAGCATTTGCGGGGAAATGGCGGCAGACATTTTTGCAATTCCGCTGCTTTTGGGATTGGGACTCGATTCGCTCAGTGCTTCCGCTTCAGCATTACCGAGAATAAAAAAAATCATCCGGTCGTTAAAATACGAAGATGCGCGTAACCTTGCACTGGAATGCTTATCCCTAAAAACAGAAAAGGAAATTAAAGAAAAAGTATATTCGTTTTTCAAAGAAAATTTAATGGACGATATAGAAAATTTATTGGAGGAATAAATTTGGAAATCGCAGATTATGTAAAATCCTACGATCCGCAAAATCAATTCGATGTTTTAAAAAAGTCCTATCAACAAATTGAATATGCGGAGGGAAATAAATATGGGCTTGAAAAGATTCAACCGGGAAAAATTCAAAACATAGTAGTTTCGGGTCTCGGCGGTTCGGCAATTGCCGGGGATGTGTTCGCAAATTTATTCGGAAGGGAATTAAACATACCGTATTTTGTAAACAGAAATTACATGTTACCGCAGTTTGTTAATGAATCGACGCTAGTAATAATTTCTTCGTATTCCGGAAACACTGAAGAAACAATATCTTCGCTGAATGACGCAATAAAAAGAAAAGCACAAATTATTTGTATTACCACCGGCGGGGAAATCGGAAAGATTGCGGAAAAAGAAAATCTGAGTATAGTTTATTTGCAAAAAGGGTTTCAACCCCGCTTCGCTTTTTGGATATCCATTTTTACATTGATTAAGATTTTTGAAATTCTGAACTTTATTCCAAATCAAAAAGACTTTATCTCGGAATCGAAAAAGTTGTTAGTTGATTCTGCGGATAGATTTTCCGGAAAGGAGAAAAACGTTACGCTCGAAATTGCAAAATCGCTGATCGGTTATATCCCCGTTATCTACAGTGCGGAAAGTTATACTTCCGGCGTTGGACTACGTTTGAAAGGGCAGTTCAATGAAAATTCCAAATCTCATGCTTTTCATAACGTTATCCCGGAGATGAACCACAACGAAATTATCGGGTGGGAAACATTTGAAGAATCCAAATTTCCCGCTAAAGTAATTTTCATTTACGATGATGTATATCATGTTAGAATTAAAACGCGCTTCGAAATAGTTGCTAAAATAATTAAAAAATCAAATTCCGATATTTTAACATTAAAAAGCGAACGTGATGATTTCCGTTTGAGAGTTATGGATTTGATTTACACGGGCGACTGGATTTCCTATTATTTGGCAATTTTAAGAAAACACGATCCGTCCGAAATTGACAACATTAATTATTTGAAAGAAGAACTTGCTAAAAGGTAAACTGAAATACATAATTATCATTTTCTTCCTTTTATTTAACACTGCCTTTTCCCAATTCTATTTTTTTGGGAGAAATAAAGTCCATTACGAAAAATTCAAATGGAATGTTTTGAAAACAAAACATTTCAATATTTATTACTACGAAGGCTTTGATGAAATTGCGGAAATAGGAGCAAAGTTTGCGGAAGAATCGTATGATATTTTAAAAGTTAAGTTTAACCATGTTGTAACCCGTAAAATCCCGCTTATATTTTACAACACACATATTCATTTTCAGCAGACGAATACTTTACCGGGCTTTATTCCCGAAGGCGTGGGAGGCTTTTTTGAATTTTTAAAAGGGCGCGTGGTTATTCCGTATCTCGGTTCGATGGAAAAATTCAAACATGTGATAAGACACGAACTTGTTCATGTTTTTATGTCGAGCAAAGTATCAAATGTAGTGCGGACGCACCGCGTTATTTCCGAAAGGTATCCGCCGTTATGGTTTGTGGAAGGTTTGGCTGAGTATTGGTCGTATTACTGGGACACCCAAGCGGAAATGGTAATGCGCGATGCGGTATTGAATAACATCTTCGTTCCGATATCAGAAATCAACAAGATTTACGGTTCGTTTCTGCTTTATAAAGAAGGAC
Organism: Melioribacteraceae bacterium; assembly: GCA_027030245.1. Taxonomy (GTDB): domain Bacteria; phylum Bacteroidota; class Ignavibacteria; order Ignavibacteriales; family Melioribacteraceae; genus BMS3ABIN04. The sequence continues at coordinate 157,801 of JALVFE010000021.1, read as the reverse complement.
AGAATTTTTTACAATTTGTTTCCGAAACCTACGGCGAAGAAAAAATTTTACAGCTGATGGAAAACTTCTGGCGCTTCACTAAATTCAATGACATAATTGAATTTACACTTGGAGAATCAATCGGGCAAATTGATGAAAAGTGGAGTTATTATCTCAAGAAAAAATATTATCCGCTCTACGAGAAAAATTATCCGTATTCGATTAAAACTAAGAAAATTACAAACGAAGGATTTAATTTTTCGCCCGTTCATTTCAAGAAGGACACAACTGATTACATTTATTTTATTGCAAACCGGACTGGTTATACATCCGTTTATGAATTAAAATACGATACCGCATCGGCGGAACCGCCGGAACCCGAAGTATTAATAGAAGGCGAAAGGGAAGAAATATTCGAATCGTTTCATTTATTGAAACCGTCAATAACCGTTTCGGGCAAAGGGGTTTTGGCTTTTATAAATAAATCCGGTAAATCCGATGTGATTAATTTTTATTCTGTTACTGATAAAAAACTTCTCAAAACTAAAAGGTTCGATAATTTAATTACCATTTCCGCCCCGTCGTTTTCTACACACGGCGATAAATTAATTTTCAATGCAACCGATAGAAAAGGATTCAGTGATTTATACATCTATCAATTATCCAATGATCAATTAGTTAGACTTACAAACGACTACTACGATGATACCGATCCGGTATTTTCGCAAGACGGCAGTTCCGTGATTTTTTCATCAGACAGAACCGACGGTGAATATGCCGGTAAGTATAATCTGTTCGAATATAATTTGTCATCGCATAATATCGAATATGTAACTTATGCAAATGCAAATTGCAGAAATCCCGTGTTTTCACCCGACTTTAAAACTTTGTTTTTCGAAAGCGATTATGACGGAACTAACAATATTTGGAAACTTGAAACGGATGGCAATAAAATTCCCATTGGAATGCGGCAATGCACTCATTTTTTTACCAGTGTTTTCGATTTTACCTTCCTTGATAAAAATAAAGCAATACTCTCAAGCTTTGAAAAATTTTCATTTCAATTTTATGAATTAAATCTATCGGAATTAAAAACGGATAATAACCGTTTCATTTCGTTTGATTTTAGAAAAACGGGAGACAAGTGGATTGCCGAACGGCTTAAAATTAATCCGGAAAAACAAAAATTAAAATATAAACGGAAATACACACTTGATTATGCGGTCAGTCAAGTTGCCGTTGATCCGGTTTACGGCGCACGCGGAGGAGCGATTTTTGCTCTAAGCGATTTGTTAGGCGACGACAAATATTATTTTCTCATTTACAATACGGCGGAAGTGCAAAGCGAAATATTGGATAACTTTAACGTTGCTCTTTCGCGGATTAACAGTTCCGGAAGAAGCAATTACGGATACGGCGTTTTTCATTTCAGCGGTAGAAGATACGATTTGAGGCAGTCGGATGAATTTTTCTATGAAAGGGTGTTCGGAGGATATTTCAGCATGATTTATCCCTTCTCCACTTTCGACAGATTGGAAATATCAACGTCCCTTGCTAATTCGGACAGGGATTTGGTAACCGAACTTTTTGCCAGAAAAGCTTTGCTTCTTTCAAATACGCTTTCTTACGTGCACGATAATTCGCTGTGGGGACCGACCGGACCGTTGGACGGCTCGAGATACCGGGTTTTATTGGGTTACACAACAGATATAAAATTTAACAACGCAAATTATTATTCGTTTATTGCGGACTTCAGGCAATATTTCAGATTATCATACCGCTCAACCATTGCCGTACGCGCCGCAATATTTATAAACGAAGGGAAAGAAGCATACAGGTATATTGCGGGTGGAAGTTGGGACTTACGCGGCTGGCCCCGTTGGTCTTTGCGCGGTAAAAAACTTTGGCTTTCCAGTATAGAATTACGCTATCCTTTGATCGATAGAATTTATATTAAATTGCCGTTTATCGGTATTAATTTTTCCAGTTTAAGAGGAGCCGTTTATTTCGATGCCGGAAATGCTTGGGACGATGTTTACACTGAAACTTTGGGAAGTCTCGGCGTTGGCGTACGGTTTAATCTTTTGGGCGCGGTTACTTTCCGCTACGACGTTGGGAAAAAAATCGAGCATAATTTTACAAAGTTACAACCAGGTTTGTTTTATCAATTTTTCTTCGGATGGGATTTTTGAGACGGATTTTAATTATACTGACCGTTTTAGCCTTAAGTCTGTTTTCATGCAGTAAACCGTTGATATTGCAAAAATACAGATTTAAGAAATCGGGGGCGGTATTTTTCGGAAAAACACCGCACAGAAATTTTTATGTTCCGGAAACCATTTCGGATAATCCGGATTCACTATGGGAAGCCGAAACGCACGGGAGTTATTCAAACAGTTCGTTTATTGTTTATGACAGTTTACTTTACGCGCCCGATCTTTCCGGTAGAATTTACGCATTCCGGAAAACAAACGGCAAGGAAATCGGAGTGATTAAAAACAAAGGCGAAATTGCCGTTGCTCCGGTATTAAAAAACAAAAAGATTGTATTTGTTCTTAATGAATTAAAAGAGAGAATATTTACCGTTCATTTTTATTCGTTAAATAACGGCAAAGAAGTGGTATCTGAATTTAACGGAAGCTGCCGGAACGAATTGCTGGTATTGAACGATAAAATTTTCTTGCTTTCCGATAACGGAGTTCTGTACAAATTTGATTTTAACGGTAAGAAAATTTGGGAAATAAAAACCAAAACGGAATCCGTCTCTTCTCCGGTCGGTTGGAACAAACAAATTTTATGGGGAAACTTGAAAGGTGAAATTGTCTCCGTATCCGAAAAAGGTAAAATTACATTTAGAAAAAAAATATCAGAAGGTTTCGAAGGCGGAGTGGTTATTGTGAACAATAATCTGATTATACCGACAGTAGACGGTACTTTGATAAACTATGATTTGGAAAACAAAAGAATCGCATGGAAATTTGAAACCGGAAGCGGGATTAAAAATTTTCCTGTCCACAACAATAAAGATATTTTTACCGGAACGTTAAACGGTAAAGTATTTTCCGTAAACTTGAAAACGGGAAAAGAGAATTGGAGAATATCGACCGGCGGATTGATAAACACTACTCCTTTGCTTTTCAAAAATGTTCTTGTTCAACCGAACTTATTCAAGCGGGTTGATTTTATAAATGTGCAAAACGGAAAAGTTATCCATACAATTAATTTGGAAGGAAGAGCAAAATCTTCTCCTTGTTACGATTCCGGTATAATTTATTTCGGAATTGATTACGGTGAAATATTAGCTTACAAAGTTAAATGAAAATTAAAACTTTTATAATATCGATAATTTTATTAGCGCAGAATATCTTTGCGCAAAATAACATGACGGATTTAACGATAAAGTTAAATCGCAAAGCCGTAATTATTATTGATACATTGGTTTTCAACGATGATTCTGTTTCCGTAAAAATCACGGGCGGGTTTCACGAAATTAAAATTAAGAAAGATTTACGTTCGTGGAATCTTGATACAATCATCGATACTTTGATAATTTCCGGTGAAGAAAAAAACATTGTGAAAAACTACAATATTCCGGAAGTGGTATTCGTAAATTCATTACCGCCCGGGGCAAAAGTTTTTACCGGTTCAAATTATATCGGCTCAACGCCTTTGTTTCTGCGAAAGAATTCCGGCCCGGTTAAATTGATTAAGGAAAACTTTAAACCGGTGACGGTAAATTCCCCGGATAAACCGTTTACATTTAATCTAAAAAAGATAAACCACACGGTTAAAGAAAATAATTTTACGGAAGATATTTGGTTTAAGGTTTTGCTTGGTGGTATTGTCGGAGCCGGCGCTACATCTGCATATTTTAAATTAAAAGCCGATAAGTTTTACGACGAATATCTGCACACAAAAGACGAATCGCTTTTATCTAAAACGAACAATTACGATTTAATCAGCGGAATTGCACTTGGAGTTCTGCAAGTAAATTTCGGATTGCTGATTTATCATTTTCTAATAGAATAATCTCAATGCGCTTCCAACCAATTTTTACCCGTGCCGGTATCCACAACTATCGGAACGGAAAGCGGAAGGGCAGTCTCCATTAAATTTTTAATTACGGGAAGTAGTTCGTCAAGTTCGTCTTTCTTTGCGTCGAATAGCAATTCGTCGTGCACTTGGAGCACCATTTTTGTTTCGGCTTTTCTTTTAATTAATTCTTTATGAATTTTAATCATTGCAAGTTTAATCATATCAGCCGCCGTTCCTTGAATTGGCATGTTTACCGCAACGCGTTCTTCAAATTGACGGACGGTATAATTTTTACTGTTAATGTTTTTAAGGTATCTTCTCCTTCCGAGAATTGTTTCGGCGTAACCAAGGGCTTTTGCTTTAGCAATAGATTCGTCAATGAAATTCTTAACGTTTTTAAAAGTATTGAAATACGTATCGATAATTTCTTTTGCGTGCGTTTGGGATATTCCGAGTCGCGTTTTCAATCCGAAAGGTCCCAAACCGTAGAGAATACCGAAATTAACTTCTTTGGCTTTGCGCCGCATATCGTCCGTAACTTCATCCGGCGGAACCATAAAAACTTTTGATGCTGTACTCCGGTGAATATCTTCCCCTTTTTTGAATGCTTCCATCAACGATTCGTCTTGAGAAAGATGAGCCAAAATTCTAAGTTCTATTTGACTGTAATCGGCGCTAAGGATTATAAAATCTTCGTTTGTCGGCACAAATGCTTTTCTTATTTCTTTGCCGAGTTCACTGCGTATCGGAATGTTTTGTAAATTCGGATCGACGCTCGATAGCCTTCCCGTTGATGCAATAGTTTGATTGAAAGTTGTATGAATTCTTTGTGTTTTAGGATCCGCCAATTTCGGAAGCGCATCGGTGTAAGTGGATTTCAATTTGCTTACCAAACGGTAATTCACAAGGTAATCTATAATTTCGTGTTCGCCGCGCATCGCTTCAAGTGTTCGTGCATCCGTAGAGAAACCGGTTTTGGTTTTGCGTTTGGGATTAAGCTTTAACTTTTCAAACAAAATATACTGAAGTTGTTTTGTGGAATTAATGTTAAATTCTTCTCCCGCAAGCCGATAAATTCTTTCGGCATAACTATCCATTAATGTTTCCAGCTCTTTGCTCAGCTCGCGCAAAATTTCCGGATCGATTTTTATTCCGGTTCTTTCCATTTCTTCCAAAACGGGAACCAAAGGGAATTCTATATCGAAAGCTACTTTTTCCAACTTGTGTTTAAATAATTCTTCGTTTAGAATTTTATAAAGACGGTAAGTTATATCCGCGTCTTCGCAAGAATATTCCGCTAACTGATTGACATCCACTTCGAAAATTTTCACGGCGTCTTTCTTCTTGCCGATTAAATCCGTAAGTGGAATAGGGGAATAGTTCAAATATTTTTTTGATAAAGCATCCATGTTATGTTTTTGGTCGGGGTCCAAAACATAACTTGCAAGCATAGTATCGAAGTAAAAATTATTAACTTCTATTCCTTGGGTTCTCAAAACCGCTATATCGAATTTTCCGTTCTGACATATTTTCTTGATTTTCTTACTCTTGAAAACCGGGGAGAATACTTTTTTAAAATCTTGCAACGAAAGTCTGTCGTCAACATTCTGCGAAAAAAATCCGGCGTCGGTTTCCACAGGATTAAGTGCAACAAAATAACCCGTGGAAGGTTTTAAGCTGAACGCAACTCCTGCTAAATTGGCTTTAAGCGGATTTAAGGAATCGGTTTCCGTATCGAAAACGAATTTATCGGAAGCTATGAGCTCGCCGGCTAATTTTTGCGCATCTTCCAAAGAAACAATCAATTTATATTTTACTTTGGATTTATCGAAAACATCGTTGTTGTTTTCATTTTCTTCCGTTTCGATGTTAGAACCGGCAGAATTGAAAATTTTGTAAACGCGCGCCAATAATTTTTTAAAATCGAGTTCGGAAAAGATTTCTTTTATTTTTTCAAAATCGGGTTGTTTTAATTTTGCGTCTTCAAGATTAATATCCAACGGTACATCGGTGTGAATTGTAGCAAGCTCTTTTGAAAGAAAAGCGTTTTCCTTGTTCTCCAACAATTTTTTTCTTACGCTTTCTCTTTCAACCTTGTCGATGTTTTCATACAGATTTTCAATCGAGCCGAATTTTTGAATAAGCGGTGTTGCTGTTTTGGGTCCGACGCCTGCAACGCCGGGAATATCGTCCGAGCTGTCGCCGACCAACGCCAAATAATCAATCATCTGTTCGGGTTCGAAACCGTAAAGTTCGCGAACCGCTTTTTTATCCAAAACCAAAAGATTATCTGCGGTTTTGCCGGGTTTAATTACTTTTACGCTATCGTTTACGATTTGCACAAAATCTTTATCCGGAGTAATTGCGTAAGAATCGAGTCCCATTTTAGCTGCTTTCTTTACCGCCGTTCCGATGATATCATCAGCTTCGTATTTCGGTAAAATATATTTTTTTATATTAAATGCATCTACGATTTGTTTTATCCGTTCTATTTGCGGAATCATATCTTCCGGCATTTCCGCTCTGCTCGATTTGTATTGTTCGTATCTGTCATGTCTGAAAGTTTTTTCTTTTGAATCGAAAGCAACGGCAATATAATCGGGTTTTGTATCTTCGATAATCTTCAAAAGCTGAACAACGAATCCGTAAACCGCCGAAGTCGGTTCACCCTTTGATGAATAAAGAGGCCGGGTGATAAACGCATAATATGCTTTGTATGCTAAAGACATTGCATCGATAATAACAAATTTGCCTTTCTTTTTAGCCATTTTATTACCTTTGTGTCGTAAGTTTTAATTTTCTAAAATTTCTTAAATGAAAATAAAAATTGTATCACCAATAACCAATAGTGAATGATATGAAAATTTACAGAATCGTACTGCTTTTAATTTTCTTTTTACAAGGAGCTTGTGCCAATCAAACATACACGGATTCTTTATTTGTAGCAAATTGGAATGTAGAGAATTTATTTGATACGGTTGACGATCCGCAAAAGAGTGATGAAGAATTCTTACCGGAAAGTCCCAGGCATTGGACGGAAGAAAGATTGGAAATCAAACTTAAAAATCTTGCTAAGGTAATTAAATATATGAACGATTTCGATGGTCCCGATATTTTGGGAATGGAAGAAGTGGAACACAAATATTTATTGCAAAAGTTAATTGATAAATATTTTAAAGATAACGGTTACCGGGTAATTGAATACGAGTCGCCGGATAAAAGGGGAATTGATTGCGCATTAATTTATAATTCTAAAAAATTAAAATTGATTAAATCCGAACCGCTTGGAATTGATTTACCTGGAGATAAAACGACACGTGACATTCTGCACGCCGAATTCAAATTAAACGGAATTATAGATTTGCATGTTTTCGTTAATCATTGGCCGTCTCGAAGGGAAGGATTAAAAAAGACCGAACCGAAAAGAATTGCAGCCGCAAAAGTTTTGAGATCCGCCGTGGATAAAATTTTATCGGCAAATAAAGAAGCCCGGATTCTTATCACCGGCGATTTCAATGATTTGCCGGCAAACATTTCAATAAAAAACATACTCGACGCAAAACCTGCGGATTGCGGAAGCGCTCAAAACTTTGAACCGGCGGAATTATACAATTTATCTTATAAGCTTTTTCAACAAGGGAAAGGTACTTATAAATACAAAACTCATTGGAATATGTTAGACCAAATAATTGCTAACGGTAATATGATTAAAAGCAAAAATATTGAATATGTTTGCGATTCGTTCCAAATAATTAAACCGGATTACATTATTACAAAAACTTCGAAACACAAAGGTAAACCGAAACCTACTTACGGCGGAAGGAGATATTTGGGAGGTTTCTCGGATCATTTTCCCGTTTCTGCCGAATTTATTATAAAGTAAAATATATCCGTTTTTATTTATTGAGAATTTTCGTATTTTATGGTCTAATCTATCGGATTAATCTTCTAAAAAATCTGTAAACTTATGCAAGGGGATTAAATAAATTTACTTATTGACTTTTTTTTATTAAATCCTTAACGTTACTCAGTTTATTTTTCTGATTATCGGAAAATAATTAATTACAATAAATTCATCGGAGGATATTTCAAATGCAATTATTAGCAATTCTGGGATTTATTTATGAAGTTATTGCTCAAGTTGAATCAAACAGCGGAGGAGCATTAAGTTACTTGCAAGAAAAATTCGTACAAGGCGGCGGATTCATGTGGCCTATTCTTTTCTGTTTGATATTAGGGCTCGCATTTTCTATAGAAAGATTCTGGACCCTTTCGAGAGCAAGCGTAAACACGAAAAAATTCATCGTACAAGTTAAAGATGCTTTAAAGAACGGCGGCGTTCCCGAAGCAATCAAATTATGCGAAAACTCCAGAGGTTCAATCGCATCCGTATTCCATGCCGGTCTTTTAAGAGCCGACGAAGGAATCGAAGCTGCTGAGAAAGCTATTATGGCTTACGGCGCTATCGAAATGAGCTTCTTGGAAAGAGGTCTGGTTTGGATTTCTTTGTTTATTAGTTTGGCGCCCATGCTTGGTTTTACCGGAACGGTTCAAGGTATGATCGTTGCCTTCGAAGATATCGCTTCGGCTAACCAAATGTCTCCCGCAATTGTTGCTAACGGTATTTCAATAGCGATGTTGACAACTTTGTTTGGTTTGATTGTGGCTATGATTCTTCAATTCTTCTATAATTATTTCGTAGCTAAAATCGATAAGTTGGTTGGAGACATGGAAGAAAGTTCTATCGAATTAATCGACACGTTATACGAATTGCAAAAACAAAAATAATTTCTAAATAACTTGTAGAGTTTTTGAAATGGTAAGTTTAAAAAGAAGAAAAAGAGAAGGCGCCGGCGAATTTTCAACAGCTTCCATGGCAGATATTACTTTTTTGCTGCTTTTGTTTTTTCTTGTTTCCACGGTTATCGATGTTGATACGGGAATAGGTTTAACCTTACCCGAATATATTCCGCCGGAAGAGCAAGAACTCGCTCCGCTTTCAAAAGATAGATTGGCAGCATTGTTAATTAATGAAAACGGTGATGTTCTTTTGAACGGGGAAATTATTGCTATTCCTCAAATAAAAGATAATTTGGTGGAAAGAATTAAAAGCAAAATTGATCTGCCGAAAAACAAAAAGCTGGTTGTTTCAATTAAAACGGACAGAAAAACAAACTATAATTTATATATTCAAGCCCTCGATGAGGTTAAAAGCGCTTATTTTCAAGTAAGAGAAGAATATGCGCTTAACCATTGGGGTAAGAAAGTAAAAGATTTGACCGATGAACAAGTAAAAGAACTGCGTGAAAAAATTCCAATTATTATTTCAATTGCCGAACCAGAGCAAATAAAATAGTTTATTGAGGTATTAATGAAATTTCAAAAGAAAAGAGCAGCTACTAAACAAGGCATTCCGACTTCTTCGATGCCCGATATCATTTTTATGCTTCTTTTGTTTTTCATGGTTGCTACAACTTTGAGGGAACAAGAAGTTTACGTTTCCTTTACTCTTCCCGAGGCTAAAGCAATCGAAAAAATTGAAAACAAAAGATTGATATCTTATATATATGTCGGCAAAAACGGTAGAATTCAAATTGACGATGCAATTGTACAACTGAAAGATATCCAAGATATTATGTATAAGAAAAGAGTGGCACTGCCGAACGTTATCGTATCCCTTCGAATCGATAAAAATACTAACATGGGATTGGTTACCGACATTCAACAAGCATTGAGAAAGGCGGACGCAAGAAGAATAAATTATTCTGCCAGAATGAAGGAATAACAGTTGTTTTGGAATAATTAACAGCAGGTTATTATTTTTAGTAACCTGCTTTTTTTATTTATACGAGGCTAAATTATGAAATTAAAAGACAAAATAAACGAAGATTTGAAATCCGCACTAAAAGAAAAAGACAAAATTAAATTGGAAACAATTCGCTCGATAAGAGCGTTAATTCTCGAATTTGAAAAAAGCGGTAAAGATAAAGAACTTTCGCCCGAAGACGAAATAAATCTACTTTCCACTGCTGCGAAAAAAAGAAAAGAAGCAATAGAGCAATATAAAAATGCCGGCAGAAACGATTTGGCTGAAAAAGAAGAAGCGGAATTAAAAATAATTCAAAGCTACTTACCGGCACAACTAAGCAAGGAAGAACTGGAAGCAAAGATTAAAGAACTTGCAGCGGAAATAGGAGCGAAAGATAAAACCGATTTTCCGAAATTAATGCCTCAAGCGATTAAAAAATTTAAGGGACAAGCGGACGGCAAAACAATCAAGGAAGTTGTAGAAAAAATTTTGAGTTAATGAATTACATCGATTACATATTGGCCGGTATTTTGTTGGTAGGCTTTATTTTGGGATACAAAGACGGAATAATACGAAAAATTATAGGAGTGGTCGGCTTTGTTATCGGAATTTATCTTGCCGTTAAGCTTTCCGGTCCCGCCAGTGTATTCTTAACGCCGGTTTTTAACGGCGAACAATATTTAGCGCAGATCATTGGCGGATTAATTATTTTCTTGGGAATAATTTTTCTCTCGTCAGTCTTAAAAAGAATCTTGCATCCTGCAGACAAAGTAAACAATTTTATCAATCAATTTGTCGGCGGTATTGCCGGTACATTACAAATTTTGATATTTGCCAGCTTGTTTCTTCTTTTCTTAAATATATTTGAATTTCCATCGGAAGAAGACAGGGAAGCCTCGGTACTTTATTCCTCCGTCTATTCCGTTGTTCCTTCTATTATTAATTTGGTTTTGGGACAAGGAATTGATGCAAACGGTTTTCTGCGGGATTATATCGAAAGTGCGGATATGCCCGATTCGTCCGCTGTTTCCGATTCGTTAAAATCATCCCCAAAATAAATAAGCAATGATTTCACTTCAAACACTGGAAAAACTTGAATATCAAAAGATTTTAGAACACATTTCTTCGTTTACCTCTACGGAAAAAAGTAAAAAAGAAATTCTCGGGCTTAAACCGTTTGATTCCCTCGATAAAATCAAAGAAGAGGGAAATCTGGTTACGGACGCAAAAAATATCTTGATAGAAAAAGACTATCCGCCGTTTACCTATTTGCCGGATTTGAATGATACTTTAGTTAAAAGCCGGATAGAAGGAATTGTACTTTCGGTCAATAATATCCGGGATGTTTCCAAACTTGCATCAACTTCGAGAAAGCTTAGGACATTTTTCCGTGAATTAAAAGATTCACTCATTAACAAAAAACTTGCCCAATATTTATTTGTGGATAAAGTTTTTGAAAAACATATAGATTCCGTATTCAGTCCTTCCGGCGAAATAATAGATAGCGCAAGCAAGGAACTTTCACGGATTAGAAAAGAAATTAGGGAAAAAGAGGAATATCTGAAAAAAACAGTCGGCAAAATCTTAAAAAAACTCAGCGATTCGTATCTTGTTCAAGAAGAATATGTGACACAACGCGACGGTAGAATCGTGCTCCCGGTTAAAGCGGAGCACAAACGGCATGTAAAAGGTTTTATTCATTCCGAATCTGCAACGGGTCAGACGGTTTACATTGAACCGGAGGAAACATTAGAACTAAACAACGAAATTTTGACATTAAAATTTGCCGAAAAAAGGGAAATAGAACGTATTCTTAAAAGTTTAACGAAAATAATCGGGGAAAGGAGTTACGAATTAACCGAATCGTTAAACATAATTACCAAACTCGATTCGCTTTTTGCCAAAGCAAAATATTCACTGGAAATTATCGGCAATTTCCCGTCGTTTGATGATTCTCAACCGCTTCGAATTATTGAAGGTTATCATCCTATTCTGAAAAAAAGACTTGGACACGAGAAAACGGTACCGCTCAACCTTACAATTGATAAAGAGAAAATAATTATAATAACCGGACCAAACGCCGGCGGTAAAACGGTAGTATTGAAAACCGTCGGAATTCTTATCGCAATGGCACAATCCGGTATTCATATTCCCGCACATGCTGATACAAACCTGCATTTTTTTCGTGATATATTCATCGATATCGGTGATGAGCAATCTATAGAGAATGATTTGAGCACCTTTAGTTCACACCTTTCCAATTTAAATTTTATTGTCCAAAATGCATCGGCGGAATCTTTGGTACTTTTGGATGAAATCGGTACCGGAACCGATCCCGCCGAAGGTTCGGCTTTGGCAACTGCAATTTTGTTAAGGTTACTGGAAATAGGCGCAACTGTGTTGGCAACCACTCATCACGGAAATTTAAAATTGTTAGCTACCGCTTTCGATGGAATTCAAAATGCGTCTATGAAATTCGATACGGAAAATTTGGTACCTACATACGAATTTTATCAAGGTTTACCGGGATCTAGCTACGCTTTCGAAGTGGCAAAGAAAATCGGTTTATCGAAAGAAATTATTTCCGATGCGCGAAATCATCTCGATTCGGATAAATCGAAACTTGAAGATTTTCTCTTGGAAATCGAGAAAAAATCGAATGAATTTACTCAGAAATTAAGGAAACTTGAACTTGAAAATACAAGACTGAAAGGATTAACAAACCTTTATCAATCAAAAATCGAGGAACTTCAAAAAAAGCAAAAGGAAATTCTGCAAAAAACCGAAGCAAAAGCAGAAAGTTTCCTTACCGAAATCAATAAAAGTTTCGAGCAAACCGTAAAACGGATACGGGAAAGTTCTGCCGATAAAAAAGTAATAAAAGAAGAAAAACAAAAATTAACCGAACTCAAGCAAAAAAAGAAAAAATATTTTAGAGCTGTTGAAGAAACAACCGGCGAACCGCAAAAATTTAAACCGGGCGATTATGCAAGAATTAAAGATTCTACAACTTCCGGTGAAATCCTGGAAATTGACGAAGATAAACAAATAGCCCTGTTGCTAAGCGGCAGTTTGAAACTTAAAGTAAAATTGAACAGTTTGGTCCCGGATAAAAAAATCAAACAAGAAAAACCAATCCTTACTAAAAATTATTCCCCGGAAGTTGAAACGTTAAGACTCGATATCCGGGGAGAAAAACCGGAAGACATAGAACATAAATTGCTCAAGTATCTTGATAATGCTTATGCGGCAAATCTTGAACGCGTTGAGATTTTACACGGTAAAGGAACCGGCGTATTAAAATCTTTCGTAAAAAGTGTTCTTGAAAACCATCCCAAAGTAAAAAAATTCTACTTTGCAGATATAGAAAGCGGTGGTGACGGAGTTACAATCGTAGAATTTGAGGAATAAAAAGAAAGCTTTTTACAATTTGCGTCTTTTCAAAGGAAATATTATTTTGAAAAATGCTTATTGTACAATACTTTATTTGGTAAAATTTTTCATTAAAATTTAACGGGATGCAGAAGATAAAGAAGATTTTAATTGTTAACCGGGGTGAAATAGCAGTTCGTATAATTGCTGCTTGTAAAGAATTGGGAATACGGTCTGCAACCATTTACTCCGAAGCGGACAAAACTTCTTTGCATGCCCGTCTTTCCGACGAAACTTATTTGATTGGACCCGCACCTGCTGTCGAATCATATTTGAATATCGAAAAAATAATCAACCTTGCAAAAAAAATTAATGCTGATGCAATTCACCCGGGATACGGATTTTTATCTGAGAATGCTGAATTTATAAAAGCTGTGGAAGAAGCCGGAATAATTTTTATCGGACCTTCTTCGCAATCGGTGGAATTAATGGGCAGCAAAACCGCAGCACGCCGTTTGATGGAAAGCAATAACGTCCCGATTGTTCCCGGAACAACCGAGAAGTTAAGCGATGTGGAAGATGCAATAGCCACTGCAAAAAAAATCGGTTTTCCGGTAATGCTGAAAGCCTCTGCCGGAGGCGGTGGTAAGGGCATGAGATTGGTTTATTCGGAAAGCGAATTACCGGAAGCTCTCGAACGGGCACAAAACGAATCTCTTAAAGCTTTCGGTAGTCCGGATATTTACATGGAAAAATTCATCGAAAATCCAAAACATATTGAGGTGCAAATTCTCGGTGATAAATTCGGTAATTACATTCACTTGTTTGAAAGGGAATGTTCCATTCAAAGACGCCATCAAAAAGTAGTAGAAGAAGCTCCTTCCGTTTTTGTCGACGGTGAAGTGCGAAGAAAAATTACCGAAGCAGCAATTAATGCGGCAAGGGCGTGTAATTATTATAATGCCGGAACAATAGAATTTTTAATGGACAAAGACCATAACTTTTACTTCTTGGAAATGAATACACGCTTGCAAGTGGAACATCCCGTAACAGAATTGATTACCGGCGTGGATTTGGTTAAAGAACAAATTAACATTGCCGAAGGGAACGAACTTTCATTCCGTCAGCGGGATATTAAAATGCACGGACACGCAATAGAGTGCAGAGTTTATGCCGAAGATATCGAAAATAATTTTGCGCCTTCCACCGGAAAAATTAAATTCCATGAGCTTCCAGCCGGTCCCGGCGTGCGAGTTGACAGGGGAATAGACTCGGAATCGGAAGTGCCGATTTATTACGATCCGCTTTTATCCAAAGTTATTGCTTGGGGAAGTACCAGAACTGAAGCAATTGAGCGTATGAAAAGAGCGTTGGAGGAATATATTATTGTAGGTGTAACCACTAACATAGAGCTTTTCGATTGGATATTGAATCATAAAGTTTTTTTGGAAGGAACTTTTGACAACAACTTTTTAGACAAAGAATTTTTACCCCTTGTTAAAGATGGAAAATACAAAAACGGAAAATATGAGAAGTTAAAAGAGTTAGCTGCAATTGCCACAGCATTGATTGAAAGCGGGAAACAAAATAAACTTATTGCGGATGTAAAGCATAACGGTCAGAATAACTGGTTGTTGGGGAAATATGAATAAATACATTATATCTATCGATAATTCCAAAATCGAATTAAACATTCGCGATGCAAATACCGTGAGCATGAACGGAAAAGATATTTCTTACGATATTCTGAAAAACGAATCGAACAAAATCATTTTTAAAATTAATAACAGGATTTATGAAATTTTCTATGACGAAATAAATGAAAACGATTTTTATATTTATGTTGACGGACAAAGAATTAAAACCACAATCAGAACGGAACTGGAAGAAAAAATAAATGCTCTACTGAAGAAAAAAGATGCCGGCTCAAAGGCTACGGAAATCAAAGCTCCCATGCCGGGCTTGTTGTTAAAAATATTAAAGAACGAAGGGGAAGAAATAAACGTAGGCGAACCGGTTGCAATTTTGGAAGCGATGAAAATGGAAAATGAAATACGTTCGCATTATAAGGGAAAGATAGCTAAAATATTTGTGGAAGAAGGCAAATCGGTTGAAAAAGGAGAATTAATTCTAAAAATAAATTAAATATTTCAACAAAAATAGGAGGATTCGTGTTAAAGAAAATTAATGTTACAATACTCGGAATCCTATTTGCGACAACTCAATTGTTCGCAAGTGGTTTTCAAATTAACGAGCACAGCGCCCGTGCAATGGCATTAGGCGGTGCGTTTACAGGTTTGGCAAACGACCCCTCGGCAGTTTATTTCAACCCTGCCGGGATAACGCAACTTTCCGGCACCCATCTGATGGCCGGAGTTACATTAATCGTTCCGAAATCCACTTTCAGAGGACCAAGTCCGGCAATAACCGAATGGGAATTGGAAAAACAAATATTCAATCCGATTAATTTTTATGTAACACACCAAATGTCCGAAAAATTTCATTTGGGATTCAGTGTAAATAACCCTTATGGTTTGGGAACCAAATGGCCTAGCGATTGGGTAGGCAAATATATGGCGGTAGAAACCGAAATAAGAACTTTCTACTTTAATGCCGTAGCCGCCTATGAGGTTTCCAAACAATTTTCATTAGGATTCGGTTTTACTTATGCTTTGGGAGATGTATTAATTTCCAGAATGCAAAATCTCAGTCCTTTTAATGCCGATGCAGAAATTAGTCTGGAAGGAAATGGCAGTGGAGCAGGCTTTAATTTCGGTTTGTTGTTCAAACCGAGTGAGAATTTTTCAATCGGCGCCGCATATAAAAGCAGAGTAAATTTCAAATTTGAAGGCGATGCAACGGTGACTGCGCCTAAACAATTTAACGGTTTAATACCTACTGGTAAAATAGAAGCGCCTTTAACCGCACCGGATGTATTAAGTTTCGGAATTGGAGTAAAACCCAGTGACAATTTAACTTTATCTGCTGATTTACAGTTTACTATGTGGTCTACTTACGACAAACTAGAGATAACTTTTAAAGATTTTGTTGATAGCAAAACCGGTAAACCGATGGTTACAAGCTCTGTAAGAGATTATGAAGATAGCTTTATCGGTCGATTCGGAGCGGAATATGTTGTTTCATCTATGATGACACTGAGAGCAGGATTTTTATATGATAAAAATCCCGTAAAAGATGAAAGAGTTGATCCTACTTTACCGGATGCAGACAGACTGGGTTTCAATGCGGGTTTGGGAATAAAACTGGCCGATAACCTTTCCCTCGATTTGGCTTATATGTTCTTGAGATTCAGCGAGAGAAAAATTGATAATTCGCTCGAAAGTTACAGTGGTATAGAAGACAGCGTTGCTCCGATGAATGGTGTATATAACTCGGTTGCACATTTATTCGCTGTTAATTTATCGGTAAATTTTTAAAAGGAGGGAAAATAAAATTATGAAGAAAATAAATTTTAGTATCATTGGAATTTTAATTGTTTTCGCAGTGGCATTCTGGAGTTGCGAAGACCGGACGGACTTAACCGAACCCGGGGCTCCTTCGTTGGGTAATGCCGATTTTTCAACATTCGTCTCTTTCGGTAACAGTTTAACTGCAGGCTATCAAAACGGAGCGTTATATGAAAGCACTCAGAAATATTCTTTCGGTAATCTTATTGCTCAACAAGTCGGGGCAAATTATGTTCAACCGCTTATCTCCGATCCGGGAATACCAGGCAGACTCGAAGTAAAATCGATTGAACCGTTCGAAGTGGTGACGAATACTACTCTAGGTCAACCTAAAAACACCTCATACGGAAAACCTTATAACAATCTCGGAATACCGGGCGCACTTCTTGTGGATTTCCTTCAAGCAAAGGATGCTTCTACCAGTATTTCCGGTGATAATATCTTTTTTGACATTGTTCTGCGGGGTAATGGAACGGAATTGGAACAAGCTATTTCTCTTAAACCTACGTTTATGACTTTGTGGGTAGGAAATAATGATATTCTGGGATATGCTACAAGAGGCGGAACAGTGCCGCATACACCAACGGATCTTTTTGCTCAATTGTACGGACAATTGGCAGGCGCTATTGCAACGCAAACTAACGCGAAAGTTGTAGTTGCAAATATACCGGGTGTACAAGCCGTTCCATATTTTACGACTGTTGGTCCGGGCGTGGCACAAGCAATTAAACCAGCGGTTGATGCCGGTTTGGCTGTAGGAGTTTTTTACAATACTAACGGTCAAATCGGAGCTACTGCACCCAACAATGTTGCAACTGTAGATGCATTGGTAAAAGGAGACGTTTTACTAACTCTTACATTGAGCAGTTACGGTTATACCGATTTAATCGGTCAACCTACAGGAAAATTTTACCGGGATAACGGAATAGATCCGGCTTTAGTCGGTGCCGATACAACAAAACCGTTTGGCTTGCATCCCGCCAATCCGATTCCCGATGCTTTTGTTCTGGATCCGGCCGAAATTCAAGAAGTTAATAATACCGTGGAAAGCTTTAATCAAACCATCGCAGGAATTGCTTCCGCAAACGGTTGGGCTTTGGTTGACGTAAATGCTTTCTTTAAGCAAACAGCCGCTAACGGATATGTTGCAAACGGCGTTAAATTCACTACGCAATACGTTACGGGTGGATTGTTTAGTCTCGACGGAGTTCATCCTACGAGCCAAGGTTATGCCATAATCGCAAACTTGTTTATTGATAAAATTAACGAAGCTTTCGGTGCAAATATTCCGAAAGTGAATGTTACAACTATTCCCGGAAGTTTGGTCTTGGCTAAAGTTTCTTTCGATAAATACGGAATTCCGAAACTCGATAAGAATGCATTTGCGAACTTTCCGTTTTAATAATAAACAGTAATTATTTGAATACCGCTTCGGTTATAGCCGGAGCGGTATTTTAAGTTTATGAAAAAATTAATTATATACGGAATTTTGATTACCGCTTTTACAGGTTGTGCAACGGGCAAAGTGGATAACGAAAACGCCGGAAAATCCGGTGAAGAAATCTATGTTTTCGATGATGTTACTGATGTCGATACCGCCGGTGTGCAAACTGCGTTGAATATTTCTGAAGAAACTACGGATTCGAATGCGATAACCGACACCGCCGGGTATTATTCCGAATCTGAAACTCTCTCTGATACTCTTTCCGTTGCCGGAGCGGAAACACATAAGTACTTCGTGCAGCTCGGAGCTTTTTCTTCTCTGGAAAAGGCTAATAATTTTGTCAATTCCGTACAACAGGAATTCGAATTTCCGCTTGAAATTAAATTTAAGGAAAATGTAAATTTATTCGCAGTAATGACGAAAGCATTTGCGACAAGAGAAGAAGCGGAATTATTGAAAGAGAAACTAAGAAAAACAAAAACGTTTGCCGATGCGTTTATTGTTACCGAATAAAACGATAAACGATTACCCGCCATTTTAAAATAATGCTTAAAAAAACACTTGCAAATTATTTTTTTATTGATAAATTTAATTTCATTAAAAAATAAAATACCATAGTGAGGACAAAATGGCTTTTTCATTAAACAAAGTGATGTTAATCGGTAATTTGGGGCAAGATGCCGAACACCGGTTTACTACCAATAATACAGAAGTTACTTCATTTTCGGTGGCTACCACTTACGGTTATAAGAACCGGGATGGCAATTGGGTAAACGAAACCACTTGGCATAACGTGGTTGCTTTCGGGCTTTCCGATTTTTACAAAAATGTTCTTAAAAAAGGCAGAAAAGTTTACGTAGAAGGCAGAATTAGCAAGCGGGATTACGAAAATAAAGACGGTCAGAAAGTTTACGTGACCGAAATAATCGCTGACCGAAACGGAATTATTCCTTTGGATTCGAGAGACGACAGTTACCAGAGTAGTCCCGATGTTTCGGCACCTGCCGAACCAATGGATACCGCTTCGCCGGAAGAAGACGATCTGCCGTTTTAATTGATTTGTTTAACAACTGGGACAAGAATTTTATTTGGATACTGATTGGTATTCTGAAGTTATATTTTTATTTATCCTGCTTTCTCTTTCGGCTCTGTTTTCCGGATCGGAAGTAGCTCTTTTCTCGCTCAATTCCAAAAAGCTGGAGGAATCCGGGAATACTAAGAGTTTGTTGATTAGATATATTTTAAAGTTGCTCGCACAACCGAAAAAGCTTTTGGTTTCAATTCTAATCGGCAATACTATTACGAACGTAGGTGCGTCGATAATTTCCGTGGCGCTTGCTTTGAAAATTGCAAAACAATACGGCTTTTCTACCGATGTTGCTCTCATTGTTCAAATCATTATCCTTACGGTTTTGGTTTTGCTGTTTGCCGAAGTTACGCCGAAAGTTTGGGCATCGAAGCATCCGTTAAGTTTCGCCAAAATGTCTGCCGTTCCGATTTACTGGACAAATTTCATACTTTCTCCGCTTTCAAAATTCCTGAGCGAAACATTAAAGTTTTTTGCGGAATCGTTAAGTTACGATAAAAAGGAATCGGCGTTATCAACGGAAGATTTCGTTGAACTAGCCGATATTGGCGTTGAGAGGGGAATGATTGAAGAAGAAGAACAAGAACTTATTCAAGGTGTTGTATCTTTCAGAACGGTAACGGTTCAGGAAATTATGACTCCCCGTGTAGATATTGTTGCGGTTTCGGTTGATTCATCTTTCGACGAAGTCTTGAACACAATAACTGAATCGGGACACAGCCGGCTACCGCTATACGAAGAATCGTTGGATAATATTTTGGGAATCATTTATGCCAAGGATTTGCTGCCGTTCATTTCAAACAAAAAAATGCGCGAACAGTTTTCGTTAAAGAAAATTGCTCGCGATTGTATGTTTGTTCCCGAAAAAAAACTAATTAGCGATTTGATGGATGAATTCCAAGAAAAGAAAATGCACATGGGAATTGTTGTTGACGAATACGGCGGAACTTCCGGGTTAATTACGCTCGAGGATATTTTGGAGGAAATAGTGGGAGAAATTCAAGACGAGCACGATAAAGAAATTGAGATGATTAAAAAAATAGATGAAGACAAATTTTTAGTTGACGGTAAAGTAACAATTGACGATTTGAATGAATATTTAGGATTTACGTTAATCGAAGAAAACGAAGATTACGATTCGCTCGGCGGTTTTATTTTCAATATTGCCGGCTCCATACCCGAAAGCGGTTATGCTTTTACGCATAAAGGATATAAATTTACCATTAAGGAAGTTGAAAATAACAGAATTCAAAAAGTTTTAATTGAAAAAATACAATCTGAACAAAAATGAAAAAAGGGTGTTTTTTAATATTTGTAATCTTGCTTTTTATTGTAATTGCGGGCGGAATTTATATTTATAAATATCATAAAGAAGAATTTGTTAATTTCGGGAAAGAAACTTTGGTTTCTTTGCTTAAAACAGATTTGGAAGATAAATTTGATGTCGTTAAAAATTCCGTGGAAAAGGATTCATTGAAAGCAATAACGTTCGAATTTATGGACAAATTAAAGAACGAAAATCTGGAGGAAAAACAAAACGAGATTGAGCGTTTAAGCAAATTGATAAAAAAAATATTGAAAGACAGTGTTGTAACTCCAGAAGAATTAACCGAAGTAAAAAAACTTATAAGAAATTATGGACAAAAATAGAAAAACGGAAATCAAAGTAGGAATTACCGTAGCAATTGGGATAATTCTTTTTCTATGGATTTTCGGGTGGGCGAAAAATTACCGTTTTAACTCGGAAAGAAAAATCGTTAATATAGAATTTAACTCGGTTGCTGGTTTGGAAAAGGGTGATGCAGTTACGATTAACGGAGTAAGAAAAGGTTATGTGGACGAAATTAAAAATAAAGATAATACCGTGCTTGTTACGGTAAATCTTGATAACGATGTTAATTTGAAAGAAGATGCAACCTTTTCAATATTGATGCTCGATTTAATGGGCGGAAAAAAAATTGAAATCAATCCCGGGAATTCTCCTAAAGAATTAAACTATCATAAAACACAAAAGGGAATTTTCCTGGGCGATATTTCCACTGCCATGGCAATGCTGAGCTCCGTGCAAAACGATTTGGTTGATGTGATAAAGGAAGTTAAAATATCTTTGACAAACTTGAATGAAATTTTTTCGAAGAAAGAATTTTTCCGCAATCTCGAATCTTCAGTTGCTGATTTATCCGAACTTTCCACCGAATTATCGGAATTGATTAAACGACAAAAACAAGGGATTGAAAATCTAATAGAAAACGGCAACAAGTTAGCCGAAAATATGAATATGGTGATAACTGAAAATGAAGCCAATATTAAATCGACATTGCAAAACTCGAGCGATGTATTGAACGAGATGAAACAACTGATTGAAAAAGTAAACAAACTTTCCGAAGAAACCACTGCGAAGAAAAATAATCTGGGCAAACTTTTATATGATGATAAAATTATAACCGATTTAAAATCTTCGTTGGAAAAATTGAATAAACTATCGGAAATACTTATAAAGCAACTTCAAGACGAAGGAATAAACGTTGACGCAAATATTTTTTAACCGGTAAAAGAATGATTTTCGGAATCGGAATTGACATAATCGAGATTGAAAGGATTCAACAAAGTGTTGAAAAATTTCAAGATCACTTTCTGAACAAAATATTTACCGAAATTGAACTTGATTATTGTTTGAGCAAAAAAAACAAATACCAACACCTTGCCGCACGTTTTGCCGCAAAAGAAGCAATTGCAAAAGCTTTGGCAACGGGATGGAACAAAGAATTCCGGTGGAAAGATATTGAGATATACAATGAGCCAAACGGAATGCCGAAAGTAAAATTATTCGGTAAACTTAACGGATTTCTCGGTGACGATAAATCGTTAAAAATAAGTATGAGTCATTCCCACAACTATGTTGCCTGTGTAGCAATTGTTTACACTAATCGTAATGCATAATTTTCCGGTCACTTGGAATTAGGTATGAGTCACTGGTCTTGGGTCAATCGTCATTTGTTACTTGTCATCGGTCAATGGTCATTGGTCATTTGTCATTTGGGATTTGGAATTTGAAATTTCTTTTTCTGTCATCCCGAACTAGTTTCGGGATCTAAAAGGAACTCTTTATTTCATCCCGCAAACGCTGTTAGGCGTGAAATATTTATAGAACAATCATTCTAACACAAAACCAAAACTCTATCGGAGTGACACATTTTGTCATTGGGAATTTGTCATTTGTCAATGGTCATTGGGAATTTGGAATTTTTTATTTGGGATTTAAAATGTCACCCCTACGGGGTTTTAACGTTAAAGGGGTTTATGATTATTATAAATATTTCACCCCTAACGGGGTTCGGGAGGTTTTTGATGTTTGGGAAGCCGCCGCCAATTCACAAATAAAAAATAATTTTAGGGACGCAAGGTTTGCGTCCCCTACGTCTTACGTCTCACGTTTTACGTTTGGGCATTGGGCGTTAGTCAATAGTCATTCGTTATTTGTTATTTGGAATGTGGAATTTGTTATTTGGAATTTTTTTCTCTCATCCCGTCCGCCCCGGCTGATTGTTTCGGGATCTAAAAAGAACCATAGAATAGCCGCTAATTCGCTAATGAAAAATGATTTTCAGGACAGTAAATTTTAGTCCCTTTCGTTTTTACGTCTTACGTTTCCACGTCTCATGTCTTTCATGTTCTATGTTTGGAATTTCACTCGATTACATTAGAATTTTATGAAAAGGAAATTTAAATTTCTTAGATTTACATACAATTATGCCCGATAAAAAACTTAAAATAGCACTTACCGGAGGGATTGGAACGGGGAAATCCGTAGTGGCAGATTTATTTGCGGAAAAAGGCTATACCGTTTTATTCGCAGATAAAATTGCAAAAGAAATCCTTAACACCGATAAAACCGTAAAAGAAAAAATCATTGAAAAGTTTGGTAAAGATTCGTACAAAGACGGAATCCCGAATATCAAATATCTGTCCGAAAAAGTATTTGCAAATCCCGCCAACGTGGAAAAAATAAACGAAATTGTTCATACGCCGACAATTGAAAGAATTAAACATGAAATGGAAACGGCATTGAAAAAACGGAATATTGTTTTCGTTGAAGCGGCATTAATTTTCGAAGCAAAAATGGATAATCTTTTTGATTATATAATTCTCGTTACGAGCGATCAGAAAAATCAAATTGAGAGAGTAAAGGCTAGAAACAAGCTTTCGGAAAAAGAAATTCTCAAAAGAATCGAAAATCAACTTCCGGAAAACATAAAAAAAGCAAAATCGGATTTTATAATCGAGAATAACGGTTCGTTAGGTGACTTAAAAACCAAAGCGGAATTTGTATTAAATATTTTGGAAAAAATCACCGGAACATAAATAAATTAACGGGTCGTGACTTTTGTAAGAAAACATGATTCAATGAGACTTCCGGTAGTTCTCAGTTGAAGAAAATTGTATTTTACTTGCTAAGTAGATATGCATATCCTAAATTTGTTCATTAAATACTGAGGTTTTTGTGGATTCATTAAACAGATTTATTGTTACGGTTGTAAAGTTTTTACCCAAATCGGTTGTTTTTCCATTCGCTAAAAAATACATTGCCGGAAAAACCTTGGACGATGCTGTTCGTGTCGTTAGGCAGTTAAACCAAAAAGGAATCGTTGCCACATTGGATGTTCTGGGCGAATCGATTAAAAACACATCCGAAGCGGAAGAAACAAAAAACGAATGCATACGTGTTCTGGAAACAATCGATAAAGAAAAATTGGATGCCAACCTTTCAATTAAACTTACAGCGCTCGGTCTTGCAATCGATAAGGCTTATTGCCACACGCTGGTTCGGGAAATTGTAGGGAAAGCAAAAGAGCTGAATAATTTTGTCAGAATAGATATGGAAGACTCGCCTTACACGGATTTAACTTTGGAATTATACCGTGATTTGCGTAAGGATTTTAATAACGTTGGCATTGTACTCCAAGCATATTTAAAGAGAACGCTCGATGACATAGAGAACTTGAAAGATTTGGTTCCGAATTACAGATTATGCAAAGGTATTTACATTGAACCGCCAACCATAGCATACAAAGACCGTCAAAAAATAAGAGATAATTATGTTGCGGCTCTCACCAAAATGTTTGAATACGGAAGTTATGTGGGAATCGCCACACACGATAAATATTTAATCGACAAAGCTTACGGATTAATCAAAGAAAAAAATATTCCGGAAAACCGTTTCGAATTTCAAATGCTTTACGGTGTTACCGAATATTTGAGAGACAAAATTAAAAACGACGGGCACAAAATAAGAATATACGTTCCATACGGCAAACATTGGTATCCTTACTCGATTCGCAGAATGCAAGAAAATCCGGAAATTGCGTGGTATGTTACAAAAAGTATTTTCAGTTTTAAGAAATGAATGTTTTAGGTATAGAAAGCTCTTGCGACGAAACTTCGATAGCCGTAATTTCGAACGGTGAATTAAAAGCTAATCTCATTTCTTCCCAAGATTTTCATGCGGAATACGGAGGCGTAATTCCCGAACTTTCGAGTCGTGCGCACTTGCAGATTATTTTACCATTATTAAAAAAAGCATTAAAGGAATCCGGTATTTCTTTGAATCAAATTGATTTGGTAACCGCTACGGCTGGTCCCGGTTTAATCGGCGCTCTGCTTGTCGGGTTATCTTTCGCGAAAGGATTAGCTTACAGCTTAAACGTGCCGTTCGTTCCCGTTAATCATATTGAAGGGCATATTTTTTCAGGATTCTTGATGAAAGAGAAACCCGAATTTCCTTATCTGTGTTTGGTTGTTTCAGGCGGACACACACTCTTACTTTTGGTTAAAAACGATAGTGAAATAATAAAACTCGGTTCAACCATAGACGATGCCGTTGGTGAGGCTTTCGACAAAGTTGCCAAAATGCTTGGCTTTGAATATCCTGGCGGACCTTTAATTCAAAGATATGCGGAAAAAGGGAATCCGGATAGCATAAAATTTCCGATTGCAAAACTTAAAAACAAATACGATTTTTCATTTAGCGGGTTGAAAACCGCTGTTTTGCGGTATGTGGAATCTGTTAAAAAAGAAACCGGAGAACTTAACGAAGAGACAAAATGCAATATTGCCGCATCATTTCAAAAAGCGATTATTGAAGCATTATTGATTAAAACCAAGCTGGCTCTGGTTGAGTTCGACGTTAAATCCATTTCATTAGTCGGCGGCGTGGCCGCAAATAAGCCATTGCGGGAATCCATAACACAACTGGGAAATGCTTTCGATAAAAAAGTGGTAATACCCGATCTCAGTTATTGCGGTGATAATGCTGCGATGATTGCTTACCGGGGAATGAGACTTCATCAATTAGGATACAAATTCAGTTTCGATGTCACAGCTTATGCCCGGATGCCTGAAAGGTTTTTCAAATCGTATGAGAATTCATTATAATTAAGTCCCGCAAATTCATTCAGAAATTTATCAATTATCAAGCAATATCATTTTTTCATAAAAATACGACATGTTGTCATTATATCGGTTACGAAAAATTGGTATAATTAGTGAAATCTTAACATAACTAAAATGATTAAAATTCATACTCAAATAAAATTTTTTTCAAAAAGGAGTATATCAAATATGAAACAAAAACTTTTCTTTCATCTAATCTTAATAGCGTTTACGGCATATCTGTTTACAGGTTGCTCTGCAAGTAAAGAAGAAATAGAAAAATACCAGGCGGAATTGAGCCAAAAAGAGCAGGAAGTTGCAACGCTGCAATCCAAATTAAGCGAAAAAGAAAAGCTTCTTTCTCAAAAAGAGCAAGAAATCAAAGCAAAAGAATCGGAATTTGAAAAAGAAATGAAGAAAATGAACAAAAATTCCGCCGATATGGACGAAGAAATGCTTTTACCTCCAAACGCAAAACCCGGCGAATGTTATGCAAGAGTATTTATTCCCGCACAATACAAAACCGTTACGGAAAAAGTGATGGTTAAAGAGCCTTCATTCAAATTGGAAGTGATTCCGGCAAAGTATAAGTGGGAAGAACAAAAAGTTCTTGTAAGAGAAGCATCGACCAAAATTGTTCCGGTTCCTGCAACTTACGAATGGGTTGAGGAAAAGGTTTTGGTAAAACCCGCCACCACAAAATTGGTTAAAGTACCGGCAAAATACGAATGGAAAGAAGAAAAGGTTTTGGTTAAACCGGCTCACACCGTTTGGAAAAAAGGAAGAGGACTTATCGAAAAAGTTGATAACACCACCGGTGAAATCATGTGCTTGGTTGAAGTTCCGGCGGAATATAAAACCGTAAGAAAACGCGTATTGGTTCAACCTGAAACAACTAAAACCGTTACCATTCCGGCTGAATATAAAACCATAAAAGTTAAAAAAGTTAAAACTCCGGCTACTACTAAAACCGTTACCATTCCGGCTGAATATAAAACTATTAAGGTTAAAACTTTGGTTGAACCGGCAAAGACCCGTAAAATTGAAATTCCCGCCGAATATAAGACCGTTACAAAGAGGGTTAAAATTTCCGATGAACGTATGGAATGGAAACCCGTATTATGCGAAACTAATGCTACACCGGAATTTGTTAAAAAAATTCAGAGGGCTTTATTGAAAGCAGGATTTAATCCCGGTCCAATCGATGGTGTAATCGGCTCGCAAACACAGGCAGCTATTGTTAAATATCAAAAAGCAAAAGGTTTGGCGGTTGGCGGAATTACATTTGAAACATTGAAAAGTCTTGGACTTAAGTAAGTCTGTCATTGGTATACCTTAACGAAAAGGGGCCGCTTTAATAGCGGCCTTTTTTATTTCTCCACCCAATTAATAGGCGCAATAATTATTACAAACTCGCCTTTAATTTTTCTTTCAGGTAATTTTTCCATTAATTCCGAAGGATAACCGCGCCATGTTTCTTCGTGCATTTTAGTTAATTCCCGGTGAATTACAACAAAACGTTCGGGAAAATACTCAACTAATTCTTTTATTATTTTTTCAATCCGGTAAGTTGATTCGTATAATACGATTGTTCTTTTTTCCGTGGAAAGTTCTTTCAATTTTTTTTGTCTGCCTTTCTTTTGGGGTAGAAAACCTTCAAAAACAAATGAATCAGTGGGTAATCCGCTTATACTCAAACCGAGAATGGCGGCATTGGGTCCGGGAATTCCTGTAATTTTAATTCCTTTTTTTATGGCTTCGTTTATTAACCTTGCGCCAGGGTCCGAAATAGTAGGGGTTCCGGCATCGGAAACAAGTGCGCAAACTTCATCGTTTCTCAGTCTTTCCAAAACTTTGTTTATTTTCCGCGATTCGCTTTGCGCGTTAAATGAAACAAGTTCTTTTTTAATTCCGTAATGTTTTAACAGTCGCGAAGTGATCCGAGTGTCTTCGCACAAAATAAAATCAACGGTTTTTAATGTTTCAACAGCTCTGAAACTTATATCGCCGAGATTACCTATCGGTGTTGCAATTACAAATATTTCGGGTTCCATATTTTACCTTATTTATTCAAAGACTTTAAAACGATTACGGCTCCGCCCGGAGCCGCATCGTGCAAGTAGTAAGAAAGTTATCCTTTATTATTGTTTGCATCTTAAAATAAGCAATAATTAATAAAAATTTCAACTGTTCTAAAAGAAAATCAAAAATTAAAACGGAGTATTTCGTCTTGAAATAAAAATTATAGTATATTTGCACTAAATAAAATTATTGAATTAATAATGAGAGGAGCAGATATGGATTTCTTAAAAGTTTTAAAAATTGAAGAAGTAAATTACGGAGCTTCCACCGGGCGTGAATGGATTAAAACTACTGATCAAGGAATGTTGGAAGTTCATTCACCGGTAGACGGCAAACTTATTGCAAAAGTTTATCAAGCTTCCAAAGAAGATTACGATAAAGTTGCAGCTAAAGCCGAAGAAGCTTTTAAATATTGGAGAACTGTTCCGGCGCCCAAACGGGGAGAAATAGTAAGACAATTAGGCTTGAGATTAAGAGAATATAAAGACCCGCTTGGCAGACTCGTTTCTTACGAAATGGGAAAATCTTTGCAAGAAGGTTGGGGCGAAGTTCAAGAAATGATAGACATTTGCGATTTTGCAGTCGGGCAATCGAGACAACTCTACGGTTTTACGATGCAATCCGAACGTCCGAATCATAGAATGTATGACCAATATTTACCGCTCGGTCCGGTTGGAACAATCTCCGCATTTAATTTTCCGGTTGCCGTTTGGTCTTGGAATGCAATGATAGCGACGGTTTGCGGCGATACAAACATTTGGAAACCGTCATCAAAGGTTCCGCTTACTGCTATTGCCGTTCAGAAAATCGTATCGGAAGTTTTGGAAGAAAACGATTTACCGGAAGGTTTGTTTAATTTGGTAATTGGTCGCGGTTCGGTAATTGGCGAGAGCATGTTGAACGATACAAGGGTTCCGTTAATTTCCATCACCGGTTCGGTTGAGGTTGGAAGACACGGTGCGCAAGTAATTGCGAAGAGATTCGGTAAAGCAATCTTGGAGTTGGGCGGAAATAATGCAATAATACTTACGCCGAACGCTGATTTACAAATGGCAATTCCGGCAATCGTTTTCGGCGCTGTTGGAACTGCGGGTCAGCGATGTACAACCACAAGAAGATTGATTATACACGAAAGTATTTATGAACAAGTAAAAGAATCTTTGATAAAAGCCTACAAGAGCTTAAAAATCGGCGATCCGATGGATGTTAACAACCACGTCGGTCCGTTAATCGATAAAGCCGCAGTAATGGATTTTAAGAATGCTCTTAACTTGGTTGAAAAAGAGGGTGGTAAAGTAATATTCGGCGGCGAAGTTCTTGAAGGAGAAGGATACGAATCCGGATGTTACGTTGTTCCCGCTTTGGTAGAAGCGGAAAACCATTATCACATAGTTCAAGAAGAAACATTCGCACCGATTTTATATTTGATTAAATATTCGGGCGATGTACAAAATGCAATCGATTTGCAAAACGGGGTTGTGCAAGGATTATCGTCATCGATATTTACTACAAATTTAAGGGAAGCCGAAACATTCCTTTCGCCTTGGGGTTCCGATTGCGGTATAGCAAATGTGAACGTAGGAACATCGGGAGCGGAAATCGGCGGAGCATTCGGCGGCGAAAAAGCCACAGGAGGCGGAAGAGAATCCGGTTCCGATGCGTGGAAAGCTTACATGCGACGTCAAACAAATACGATTAACTTCGGCACGGAATTACCACTGGCACAAGGTATTAAGTTCGAAATTTAAAATAATTATTCACAGGCTGTCTGCACGAACAATGCGGATAGCCTGCACTATCTAGAAAAAATTCAGAAAGGGAAAAACATGAGGTTTTGTCTGAATGTCGATCATGTTGCGGTTCTGCGGAATGCGCGAGGCGAAGTAAATCCCGATCCCATTACTTTCGCTTTGATGGCGGAAGAAT
Source organism: Melioribacteraceae bacterium (assembly GCA_027030245.1). Taxonomy (GTDB): domain Bacteria; phylum Bacteroidota; class Ignavibacteria; order Ignavibacteriales; family Melioribacteraceae; genus BMS3ABIN04. The sequence continues at coordinate 128,171 of JALVFE010000021.1, read as the reverse complement.
ACGGCGTGGATGGAATTGTTGTGCATCTTAGGGAAGATAGAAGACATATAAACGAGCGTGATGTTCGCCTGTTACGGGAAACAATTAAAACAAAACTCGATTTGGAAATGGCGGCGGTTCAGGAAATAATAGACATTGCATGCGATGTGGGACCCGAACTTGCCACGCTTGTTCCGGAAAGGAGAGAAGAGCTAACCACCGAAGGCGGTCTTAACGTGATCGATAATATTGAAGTGGTTTCGGATGCAATTCGTCAATTGCACGATGCCGACATTGAAGTATCATTATTTATTGAACCCGATTTGGAACAAATAAATACTGCGGCGGAAATTGGCGCCGATATAATTGAAATACACACCGGATTATATGCCAATGCAACATCCGAAGAAGAAATGTTCGATGAATTGGAGAGGATTAGAATAGCAGCTAAACATGCTAAAAAACTGGGTTTAGGCGTAAACGCCGGACACGGATTAAATTACCTTAACATTAAAGAATTTGTTTCCATCAAAGATATTGACGAAGTAAGTATCGGTCAAGCGGTAATTGCCCGTTCTGTTTTTGTTGGATTGGAAAAAGCAATTAAAGAAATGATAATGCTGTTACGGTAAGTAGTTTGGCAATAAATTACATTTAGCAAAAAATGAATTGTTAGAAGTTAAAATGCCGGTAAGGAATTGAAAAAGGATCAACTCAAACGTAAACTTGAATATCATTACCAAGCATTTGATAGGAATAAAATATCACCCGACCCGATTGAATTTCCCAAGAGATTTAAAAATTTTTTCGATATCGAAATTTCGGCTTTCCTTTCGTCCGTATTTGCTTATGGAAATATTAAGCAAATTCAATCTTCGTTGGAAAAATTGCATGATGTCCTAGGTGAAAGTCCTTATGAATTTATTTTGAATTTTAAACCGGGGATAAAAACTAGCATCCAATTCAAACACAGATTTTATACCGTGGAAGATATTGAAACATTGCTTAAAGTTTTGCAAAAAGTATATTTGAATTACGGTTCATTGAATTATTTATTTTTGCTCTATTATTTCCCGAAAGATAAAAACCTGAAAAATTCCATATCCTTCTTCAGTAATAATTTGATTGATTTGGCGGGGAATTCCGGGATTACGAACGGAATTAAATTCATGTTTCCCGACCCGTTGAAAGGAAGCGCGTGTAAAAGGATGAATTTATTCCTACGATGGATGGTAAGGAAAGATCATATTGATTTTGGATTATGGAAGGAAATCCCCACAAACCAATTGGTTATTCCGGTTGATACTCATATCGCAAAAATCGGCAGGGAATTAAAATTAACCCGCAGAAAAATCGTCTCTTGGAAAATGGCGGAAGAGATTACGGAAAACTTAAAGAAATTTAATCCCGAAGACCCCGTAAAATATGATTTCTCTTTGTGTCATATCGGAATAAGGAAAATGAAATTTTAGTTTTCAAACACAAGACGTAAGACGTTAAACGTTGAGACGTAGGGGACGCAAATCTTGCGTCCCTAAAATTATTTTTTATTAGCGAATTCGCGGCAGTTTAATTGTTCCTTTTAGATCCCGAAACGAGTTCGGGATGACAGGTTCTTGGGTCTGTTATGCTATTTATAGCGTGTCATGCTGTTCGCCGCAGGCGAATTGTTTCAGCATCTGATTTAAACTACGTGTTCTTTCTAGATCCCGAAACAAGTTCGGGATGACAAGTTCTTGGGCGGACGGAATGACAAATCAAAAATCCCAAATAACAAATTCCAAATGACAAATGACCGATGACGAATGACAAATGACCAAACGTGAAACGCGAGACGTGAGACGTGAGACGTAGGGGACGTAAACCTTGCGTCCCGAAAATTATTTTTTATTCGTGAATTCGTGGCAATTTTCAGTTTCATTTTCTGGATTCCCGCTTTCGCGGGAATGACACATAAAAACATCCCCTCTCAAGAGGGGACTTTGTTTAAATTTCACTGCTACCACCATACAAACGGTTGTAAAATTAAATTATTTTTAATTCGTGCCAATTTTTCAAACATCAAAGAACGACCGAACCCCATCGGGGTGAAATATTTATAATAAACATAACCCCATTACCATTAAAACCCCAGCGGGGTGACACCTTAAATTTGTGTTATGATTTTGTGCCACTCCTACGGAGTTTGGGTTTTGTGTTAGAATGATTGTTCTATAAATGTTTCACGCCTACGGCGTTTGGGGATATAAATCGAGAGTCCTTTTTAGATTCCGAAATAAATTCGGGATGACAGATTCTTGGGTCTGTTATGCTATTTATAGCATGTCATGCTGTTCGCCGCAGGCGAATTGTTTCAGCATCTAATTGTGGCAACGGGTTCTTTTTAGATTCCGAAACAAGTTCGGAATGACATGGTAAAATGCAATCCACTGTAGTAGACAGGATGATGAAACTTTCTAGCTGTCATGCTGAATTTATTTCAGCATCTGATTGTGGCAACGGGTTCTTTCTAGATCCCGAAACGATCCGCCGAAGGCGGACGGGATGAGAGAAAAAAATTCCAAATAACAATCCATAAATAACAAATGACTAGTGACCATTGACCAATGACAATTGACCAATGACCGATGACGATTGACAAATGACCAAACGTGAAACGTAAGACGTAAGACGTGAGACGTGAGACGTAAGACGTGAAACGCGAGACGTGAAACGTAGGGGACGAAAATCTTCGTCCCCGATTTTTTTTATTTGCGAATTCGCGGCTGCTTTTCCGGTCTGCCAGAAAAAAATAATAATTACATATTTTTTCTAAATTCTTTAATTTTTGGTTTACTTATTTATTAAAAAATTTGTTTTGGGATGAAAAACATAAAATTCATAATACTTCTTCCTTTGCTTTATTTTGCAGGCACGAATAATGTGAATGCTCAATATTCCAGGCCTGATGTCCCTGTTGATAGCATAACTGTTGAATATGGTTATGCACCTGAAAACAGAGGTCCTAACAGGGCAAGACAGCCTGTTTGGGAGCTTAAAGACGGAGTCCCTGTTGTTCGCAAGGTTATAGACTTCGGAAAACTTTACACTGATACTGCTCCATGGCCTCTTCCTGGTTTGATTTATGGTTCAGGGTTCGGGGTTGATGGCACTGGTTTGGAATGGGACACTGTTCTTGTAACAGGAAAAGTATGCAGGTGGCCTGAGGACACTCCGATAGAAGGAGCAGGAGTTAATATTTATGATGCATACTCCGACTTAGGTCCGGATATGAGTGGTTGGTTTTTGGGAAATTACTACTTAGATGAGGGTCCTATTTATACTGATTCAACTGGGCATTTTTCAAAAAGACTGCTTTTGCCTGTGAAGAAAGACAATATTGTAGTTACAAGTGTGGAAACAGAAAGAAAAAATGAGCTTCCGGACAAATTCATGTTAAAGCAGAACTATCCAAACCCTTTCAATCCAAGCACCACGATAGAATACTCTTTGGATGAACCTGTTAAAAACATTGAACTTGACATATACAACATACAAGGGCAGAGAATAGCACAATTCAAAGACCTGCCTCAAAACGCAGGGACATACAAAGTAGTGTGGGATGCAAGGAAAAAGGACGGCTCACAACTTCCTTCAGGAATGTACATCTATGAATTAAGGACAGATAAAGCTGTTCAAAGAAGAAAAATGATGTTTTTGAAATAGGTTTTGTAACATTTAACTGCTAATCAATGATATTTTTGTGTCACTCCTCCGGAGTTTTGATTTTGTGTTAGAATGATTGTTCTATAAATATGTCACGCCTACGGCGTTTGCAGATATAAATCGAGAGTCCCTTTAGATCCCGAAATAAACCACCGAAGGTGGATAATACCATTTTGTAAATAAAACCACCGTAGGTGGTCGGGATGACATGTTCTATTCTGTGAAAATCTGTGTTTAATCTGTGGGAATCCGTGGTTCATCTTTAAACCACAAAGCACACAAAGTAAAAACCCTCAAAGTCACAAAAGAAAGAAATTCCAAATAACAAATCCCAAATTCCAAATAACCGATGACGATTGACCAAACGTGAAACGCGAGACGCGAGACGTAAAACGTGAGACGTAAGACGTGAGACGTGGGGGACGAAAATCTTCGTCCCCGATTTTTTTTATTTGCGAATTAGCGGCTGCTTTTCCGGTCTGCCAGAAAAAAAATAATAATTACATATTTTTTCTAAATTCTTTAATTTTTGGTTTACTTATTTATAAAAAATTTGTTTTGTAATGAAAAACATAAAATTCATAATGCTTCTTCCTTTGCTTTATTTTGCAGGCACTAATAATGTGAATGCTCAATATTCCAGGCCTGATGTCCCTGTTGACAGCATAACTGCTGAATATGGTTATAGTCCTGAAAACAGAGGCCCTAACAGGGCAAGACAGCCTGTTTGGGAGCTTAAAGACGGAGTCCCGGTTGTTCGCAAGGTTATAGACTTCGGAAAACTTTATACTGCTGAATGGTATGAGGGAATACCTCTTCCTGGTTTGATTTATGGTTCAGGGTTCGGGGTTGATGGCACTGGTTTGGAATGGGACACGGTTCTTGTAACAGGCAAGGTTTACAGGTGGCCTGAGGACACTCCAATAGAAGGAGCAGGAGTTAATGTTTTTGATGCATACTCTGACTTAGGTCCGGATATGAGTGGTTGGTTTTTGGGAAATTACTACTTAGATCCAAGCCCTATTTATACTGATTCAACTGGGCATTTTTCAAAAAGACTGCTTTTGCCTGTGAAGAAAGACAATATTGTAGTTACAAGTGTGGAAACAGAAAGAAAAAATGAGCTTCCTGACAAATTCATGTTAAAGCAGAACTATCCAAACCCTTTCAATCCAAGCACCACGATAGAATACTCATTGGACGAACCTGTTAAAAACATTGAACTTGACATATACAACATACAAGGGCAGATGATAGCGCAGTTCAAAAACCTGCCTCAAAACACAGGGACATACAAAGTGGTGTGGGACGCAAAGAAAAAGGACGGCTCACAACTTCCTTCAGGAATGTACATCTACGAATTAAGGACAGATAAAGCTGTTCAAAGAAAGAAAATGATGTTCTTGAAATAGGCTTTCACTGTTGCCACCGTCCACACTGCGGTAGAATAATGCTAGTAAAGAAATGACAAATTCCAGACGTTAAACGTAAGAAGTAAAACGCGAGACGTAGGGGACGAAAATCTTCGTCCCAAAAATTATTTTTTATTCGTGAATTCGTGGCAATTTTCAGTTTCATTTTCTGGATTCCCGCTTTCGCGGGAATGACACATAAAAACATCCTCTTGCAAGAGGGGACTTTGTTTAAATTTCACTGCTACCACCATACAAACGGTTGTAAAATTAAATTATTTTTAATTCGTGCCAATTTTTCAAACATCAAAGAACGATCGAACCCCGTAGGGGTGAAATATTTATAATAATCATGAACCCCTTAACATAAAAACCCCGTAGGGGTGACATCTTAAATTTGTGTTATGATTTTGTGCCACTCCTACGGAGTTTGGGTTTTGTGTTAGAATGATTGTTCTATAAATGTTTCACGCCTACGGCGTTTGCGGGATGAAATAGAGAGTTCATTTAGATCCCGAAACAAGTTCGGGATGACAGAAAAAGAAATTTCAAATTCCAAATGACAAATGACAAATGACCATTGACCGATGACAATTGACAACTGACCAATCCCAAATTGCAATAAACTCTCATAATTAAAAAATAAAGCATTCTTGACTATTTGCATTAGCATTTTTAAGTTAAATTTTTCAATTTACCAATAATTCCGGAGGTAGATTTGGCTGACCATAAATTCAAACCGTTCGTACCACCCGAAAAAGAAATGAAAGAATTGACTTTCAAATCCGTTACGCTTGGTGTTTTATTAGCAATGATTCTCGGTTCCGCAAATGTTTACTTGGGACTAAAAGCCGGAATGACCGTAGCCGCTACATTTCCCGCAGCCGTTATTGCCATGGCGGTTTTAAGAATTTTCAAAGGCAATATTCTAGAAGAGAACATTGCCCGAACTACCGCGTCTGTGGGCGAAGCTTTGGCTGCCGGCGCCATTTTTACGATTCCCGCATTTGTTATAAGTGGAGTGTGGGACGAGTTTAATTATTGGGAAAGTACAGTTTTAATGTTGGTCGGAGGTATTCTTGGTGTTTTGTTAATTACAATTTTAAGGAAAACTCTCGTTCAAGATACATCACTACCTTTCCCGGAAAGTCAGGCTTGTACCGAAATTGTTAAAGCTGGTCAGGGTGGCAAGAGCGGGGCGAAATTCGTAATTGCCACTTTGGGTTTGGGCGCATTAATAGAAGTGTTCAAAAATCCTAATGGTATAACTTTAATTAAAGATTCCGTAAAAGGTTATTGGCAATTCGGACTTTCGAAAATAAATTTGTTAAACAGTAAATCGGAAATTATAACTTCCATTAAACAGAAAGGCGGTATGCTAGTTTCTTCGCCCGCGGCTTCACCGGCTTTTCTCGGTGTTGGTTACATTATCGGATTCAGATTAGCCGCTATTACTTTTTCCGGTGGTGTTTTCGGTTGGTTATTCCTTATGCCTATTGTTCTTTTTCTTATGTATGGGAACTTAAATGATTTTATTGCAAACGGAACAGATTGGGCATTGCTTTCCAAAGCCGCATACGATTCTACCGTAAAACCGATTGCAGTAGGCGGAATGCTCGTCGGAGCTTTCTACACTCTCTTTTCAATGAGAAAAAGCTTAATACAGGGTATCGGAAAAGGTTTTAAAGATTTGAAGGCGGCAAAATCTGAAAATGCGGAAGAAGAAATAAGAATAGAAAAAGATTTACCGTTCGGACCGATTTTAATTGCGGTCGGAATTATTTTTCTTGCAATGATTGTTGTTTACAATATGTTTACCCATACATTGGCTACTGCAATTCTGGCAGCTATCGTTATGGCAATTGCGGCTTTCGTTTTTGCGGCTGTTGCCGGATATTTGGTCGGTATAATCGGTAGTTCGTCCAATCCGATTTCAGGCTTAACGTTATCTACTTTGTTAATAGCGGCATTATTAATGGTTGCCGCCGGAATGGTAGGCGATGCCGGAGTTACCGCGGCACTTGCCGTTGCATCTGTCGTTTGCGTTGTTGCCGGTGTTTCGGGTGATATGATGCAAGACTTGAAGATCGGTCAGCTTTTAGGCGGGACACCTTGGAAAATGGAAGTAGGCGAAATGATTGGCGTAATATTCGCTTCGTTAATTCTGGTTTTCCCGATTATGCTTTTACATCAAGCAAACGGAATAGGCAGCGATGCTCTTCCTGCTCCACAAGCCGGTTTAATGGCAATGATAAGCAAAGGAATTATCGGCGGGGAAATGGCTTGGCCCTTGGTGATTGCGGGAATGTTTTTCGCAATTGCGTTAATTCTTCTTAAAGCTCCTTCGCCTATGTTAATAGCTGTCGGAATGTATCTGCCGTTTAACACCACCTTTGCCATTTTTATCGGCGGATTAATTAAATACGCGGTAGATAAAATAAGTGAGAAAAAAATAGATAGCGAAGAAGACAAAGAGATTGTAAATAATACCGGACTTCTCCTTGCTTCCGGTCTTGTTGCCGGGGAAGCTTTGGTTGGAATTATTCTCGCCGGTTTTGTTGGGGCGGGAATTAATCTGAAAGAAGTATTCGGACTCGCTCCGGATTTCGACGGATATTGGACACTGGGCGTTTTAATATTTATTATCTTGGCTTATGTTCTTATAAAATATCCTTATCAAGAATTGATTAAATTTAAAGAAAATACAATACCGACAAAAAAAATTAATTAGGAATTTTGTTTGCCGTCCGGAACAATTGAATTTAACTTTATGGGGTTCCGAACGGCATTTCTATTATGGACAGCGAAATAAAGAATTTATCCAAACCGGAACCGTCGCCGCTTTTCAGATGGTCGATTTTATTTTTTGTCAGTTTGGCGATGTTCGGAAATTACTATGTCTACGATAGTATCAGTCCGCTTGCCGATCTGCTTGCCAAACAATTAAACTTTTCCGATGCCGATATCGGATTGCTTAACGGAATTTACAGTGTGCCGAATATCTTCATGGTTTTAATCGGCGGAATTATAATCGATAGAATCGGCACACGGATTTCAACGTTTATTTTTTCTGCTTTGTGTTTAACAGGCGCAGTGCTTACGGCATTTTCCGGCGGCGATTTAATTTTAATGGCTTTGGGCAGATTGGTTTTCGGACTAGGAGCTGAGTCTTTGATAGTTGCCGTTACAACCGTTTTGGGAAGATGGTTCAAGGGCAAACAATTATCTTTTGCTTTCGGAATAAATTTAACAATTGCACGCCTAGGAACCTTTGCCGCGCTTAATTCTCCGACTTGGGCAAAAAGTTTTTATACGGAATGGCAAGGTCCTTTGTTGATTGCTGTCGTTGCAGCCGGTGTTTCTGTTATATCAATCGCAATTTATTGGATAATGGACATTTATGCGGAAAGGAATCTTGCAGTAAATCCTGTTCCCAAACAAGATGAATTTAACTTTAAAGAAGTTTTTACATTCCCGACTTCTTTTTGGTATGTGGTTTTGCTCTGCGTAACATTTTATTCCGCTATTTTTCCTTTCCAGACTTTCGCGGTTAAATTCTTTATCGAAACGCATGGAACAACAAGAGAACTGGGCGGATTCCTTTCGAGCATGTTGATTTTGTTTTCAATGATTTTAACTCCGCTTTTCGGATTGCTTACCGATTACATCGGCAAGCGTTCGCTTTTAATGATGATCGGCTCGCTTTTGTTAATTCCCGTTTATCTTCTAATGAATTACACACAAATTTCACTCTACGTTCCGATGGCAATTATGGGACTATCATTTTCGTTAATTCCTGCCGTAATGTGGCCATCCGTTGCAATTATCGTTGAAGAGAAAAAATTAGGAACCGCTTACGGATTAATGACTTTAATCCAAAATATCGGATTGGCAGCCATGAATTTTTTAATCGGTTGGGTAAACGATTTTACTGGCGGTTACACAGCCGGAATGTGGATTTTCTCGACACTCGGATTTTTCGGTTTGTTTTTCGCATATATGTTACGGAAAAGTGAAACCGGTCCGAATAATCACGGACTTGAATTAGGTATTAAGGAAGCTGAAGCATGAAATCGATAATGGAAGCCTATCCGGTGCAGAGATGCGAATACGAAGAAAAAGACGGAAATATAACCGTACTGGTTAAGAAGCCTTTTAATTTTATAGAAAAATTATTCTTCAAAAAAATGTTGGATAAACCATTCCGGATTGACCTTGATAAAATCGGATCATTCGTATGGAAACAATGCACGGGTACCTATTCCGTTGAAGAAATAACTGCACTATGTAGAAAAGAATTCGGTGAGGAAGTAGAACCCGCCGAAGAAAGAGTAAAGTTGTTTATAGAGCAAATGAATAAAAACCGGATGATTCAACTGTTTGTTAAAACCGGCGAATCAGAATAGTTTTTAGTTAAATCAAATAAAATTTCATATTTTTGTGTAAAAAGTTCACTTTATTTCAACCAAATGCTTAAAAAATTTATAATATTGCTGGTTTTGTTTTTTGTTGGTTCAAGCGTCCGGTCTCAAACATGCGGATTCGGATGTTTGGGTTTGAGCGGTGTTTTTGCAGGTTACACGAATCAGCTTTATTCCGCAAGGGGTTTGGAGGATTTAACAACTCAATTCAGAACCGATTACGGATTTCCCGCGAAAGATTTTAATTTCAACAAAGCCGAAGGATTCAAAATAGGAGCGAACATTTTCCGCGCCGATTTTACCGATTATTTCTTTACCGCAAAAGCTTTCTATCAATTTCTTAAAGAAGAAAAAAATAATTTTTCGGAATTAAACAATCTTCCGACGGAAGAAAAATACATTGTAAATTTAAACAATTGGGGTGTCGGACTCGATTTTGGAATTCCGCTTTTAAGCTTTGTCGATTTTAAAATTGTTGAAGGAGGAATAACCTTTTTCAACAGCAGCTATACCGGGGAAATTAAAGAAGGTGGAAAGGAAAAATCGAAAATAGAATACGAAGATTTTAAAACCGATATCGGTTATTACGTTGGAACCGGACTTATCATACATTTGATAAGGGATTATGTTACGGTTGAAGGCACGGCATTCTTTCATCAATTCGAAATAAAAAAAATGATTCCGTTCCGCAAATCACAAAATTTTCCGGTTTACGAATCCTTTGTTGATAAAAGCGGATTTGGTGCAACAATTCAAATGAATTTCGGCATACCACTCTAAAAAGGAAATAAAATGGGATTAACAAAGTTGGATAAAGCTTCCATTATTGCAATTAAAGATTGTATGGGAGCAAAAAAGAAGGAATCCGTTCTCGTTATAACGGATGAAAATAAAAGGGAAATCGGTTACTCTTTATACCAAAATGCGCTCCGGCTCGGTCATAAAAGTTTATTCGTTGAGATGAAAGCTCTTAATTATCACGGCGAAGAACCGCCCGCTGTTATTGCAGAACTAATGCAAAAGTTTGATGTTGTTTTATGTCCGACCACAAAATCCCTTACGCATACCGATGCAAGAAGAAATGCTTCGGCAAAGGGAGTAAGAATAGCAACTTTTCCGGGAATAACTAAAGATGTAATGATTAGAGGATTGAATGCCGATTATAAAAAGATTGCACGGTTAACGATTAAACTGACTAAATTACTTGAAAAAACAAAAACGGTTCGCGTAACCGCACCAAATGGAACGGATATCGAATTGGAAATAGCAGGTCGAAAAGCTATACCGAGCAAAGGTTTGTTTCATAAAAAAGGGGAAAGCGGAAATCTTCCGACCGGCGAAGCTTTCGTTGCGCCGCTTGAAGGAAAATCTAACGGGATTTTTGTAGTTGACGGTTCCATGGCGGGAATCGGCGTTGTTAAAAATCCTATCCGGATTAAAGTTGAAAAAGGGTATGCAACAAAAATTACGGGTGGCACCGAGGCAAGAAAACTGGTGAGAATGTTATCGAAATTCGGAAAGAAAGGAAGAAATATTGCCGAACTTGGTATAGGAACAAACGATAAAGCCAAACTTAGCGGTAACCTTTTGGAAGACGAAAAAGTTTTGGGAACCGTTCATATTGCGTTAGGCAATAATAAATCAATGGGCGGTAACGTCAGTGTACCGATTCACGTTGACGGAGTGATTAAAAAACCGACTGTTTATTTTGACAACAAAATCATTATGAAGAACGGGAAATTACTGGTTAGCTGACGGCTTAGAAAACATTACCGCATTTGTATCTTTCGTTCAACACAATTCAAATAACATCAACGGAGAAATAATGTTCGAGTGGATTGCAAATCCCGAAGCCTGGATAGCTTTATTAACTCTTACACTTTTGGAAATTGTACTCGGGATAGACAACATTATATTTATTACAATTCTTGTCAGCCGGGTTGAAAAGGAAAAAAGAAATAAAGCCCGCGTGTTAGGACTTTCAATAGCAATGGTAATGCGTATTTTGCTTTTACTTTCAATAGCATGGATTATGGGATTAACCCAACCTTTGTTCCAAATTCTGGGGAAGGCATTTTCCGGAAGGGATTTAATCTTAACGTTGGGCGGGTTATTTCTGATCGCAAAAAGCACGCACGAAATTCACGCAAGCCTTGAGCTTGAAGAGGAATCGGTTAAAAAGAAAGTTCCCCCGGGATTTTTAAGCGTCTTAATTCAAATAGCTTTGTTGGATGTGGTATTTTCACTCGATTCGGTAATTACGGCAGTTGGTTTGGCGGAGGAAATAACCGTAATGATAATAGCGATAATTTTAGCCGTTCTTGTAATGATGGTTGCGGCTAAAGCCATTGGCGATTTTGTGGATGAACATCCGACGATTAAGATGTTAGCATTAAGTTTTCTTATTTTGGTAGGTGTGTCGTTACTCGGTGACGGCTTTGATTTTCATATTCCGAAAGGATATATTTATTTTGCAATGGCGTTTTCTGTTGGAGTAGAATTTCTTAATTTGAAAGTCCGTGAAAGAAGAAGAAAGCCTGTTAAACTTCATAAGCAATTTAAAGAAGCCGAGAATGCCGGATGATAAAAAAATATCGCCGGAGATAACCGGGTTTTCGTGGGGCAAAATTGAAATCCGTGGATACGAACAGCCTTTCAAAGATGTTAAACTTTTTCCGGGTGGAGCAAAGGAATGGGACTGGAACGAAACAGGCACAAATCACACGGATGGTGTTCAGCCGGAAGATATTGCAGAATTAATAAACAACGGCGCCGAAATAATAATTATTTCAAAAGGTATGTTGAACCGTTTGCGCTTATCGAAAAAAGCACGAGAATTTTTAGAATCCAGCAAAATTCCTTATTTTTATCTTAACACACAAAAAGCGATTGAAAAATATAATCTTCTTACTCCCGGGAAACTTGTTGGAGCATTAATTCACACCACTTGTTAAATCGCTTATCCAAAAGTTCTTGTAAAAATTTAATTTAATCTATTAATTGTATCTTATTGAATCATTTCTTAGTGATGATTGTGATCTATATCAACTATGTCTTTTTATATAAATGATATTTTTGAATTAATCATCAAACTAAATGGGGCGAGGTTACTATATGAAAAAAACTTTACTAATTCTTAACTTTGTTTTATTCTCTGTTTTAACGGTTTTTGCACAAGGGACGTATTACGATAATATCAATCCCCGCAAAACAACATTTTTATCCGATTTGAAAAATAGAATTAGAAATCCTTACACTTGGGTTCCTTATTCCCAATTCGACGAAACGAATATCGCTAATTTTGCTTCAATCGATAATGGCGACGGAACAAAATCGGTTTTCTGCGTTTACTCGCATTACGAGTATGTTTACAGCGGAACTTTTACATGGGATGTTTTAAGTCGTGAACACACTTGGGCACACAGCTGGATGCCTACAAATCCTGCAGATAGCCCCGTCGAGAGGGACGAATATGCGGATCAACATCATCTTTTCCCGACGCATCAAAACAATGCAAATGCCATAAGAAGTAACTATCCTTTGGGCGAAGTTGTCAATCCGGATTATACATTTCTTGAATCTCAAAGAGGAGATGATGCTAACGGTAACTATGTTTACGAACCGAGAGATCCGCATAAAGGCGACGCAGCGCGGGCTTTACTTTACATGTCTGTTAGATACGACGATATCGAAGGATACGACTGGAGTTTCAACTGGCTGAATAATCATATTGTTAACGATTTGGGAAACGACCCGCAAGATTTGGATTTGTTGCTTCAATGGCACTGGCAAGATCCACCTGATCAATGGGAAATGGACAGAAACGATTATGTCCAATCGATTCAAGATAACAGAAATCCGTTCGTTGATCATCCAGAATATGTAAATTACATAGATTTCAACGACTTGACCTACAAATCTCCAGACTTATTCATTAGCGAATATGTTGAAGGAAGCAGTAACAATAAAGCGATTGAAATTTTCAATAATACACACGGCACAATAGATTTAGCCGGCGGACAGTATAAAATTGAAATTTATGCAAACGGCAGTACGACTGCTAACTCAACCATAAGCTTAACGGGAACGGTAGTGAACGGCGATGTATTTGTTGTTGCTAACTCAAGTGCTGATCCGGCTATCTTGGCCGCAGCCGATCAAACAACGGGCAGTCTTAATTTTAACGGAGACGATGCCGTCGTTTTGAAAAAAGGAGATGATATTCTCGATGTAATCGGACAAATCGGAACGGATCCGGGTAGCGAATGGGGAACGGGCGATGCGTCCACCAAAGACAATACAATCAGAAGAAAATCGATATACGGCGCCGGAGATACAGACGGCAGCGATCCTTTTGATCCGAGTGTAGAATGGGACGGATATCCAAAGGATACTTTTGACGGTCTGGGTTCGCATTCTCTTAATTCAATCGCGCCTTCAATCACAAATGTAACACGAAGCCCGAAAGTACCGCTCGAAAACGAAAACACCGTTGTTAGTGCGGATATTTCGGATGCAGACGGAATCGGTTCGGCATTACTTAAATATACAATCAACGGCGGAGCCGAGCAATCCGTAACAATGACTAACACAAGCGGAAGCACTTATCAAGGAACAATTCCGGAAAGCGCTTACGCAGACGGAGACTTGGTTGAGTATTGGGTTTATGCCGAAGACACCGGAGGTTTATCCAGCGAATCGGCAAAAGAGAAATATTTTGCCGGAACGGTTTCAATCTCTACATTGCATGAAGTTGACGCTAACGGCGTATTGATTAATTTAAATACTTACGCGAGAATTAGCGGTACGGCAACCGTGGAGAGCGGGATTTTCTCTACAAGCAGTTTGGATGTTTATATTCAAGATGCAACCCAGGGGATTGATATTTACAAGGGCGGAGAAACCGGAGTTACAATCATTAGAGGAAATAATTATACTGTGGTCGGACAATTACAACAGTATAACGGAAAAGCAGAGATAGTTCCTGACAATGCGAGCGATATCACAGATAACGGTCCATCCAAGCCTTCAAGTGTAAATGCGGTTCCGGACCCGTTGATTCTTACAATTGCACAACTTTTAGCAGATCCCGAATCTTATGAAGGAACATTAATAGGAATTCAGCATGTCTCAAATACCGGAGGCGGTGATGCTTGGCCAATTTCCGGGAATAATGCAAATGTTGAAATCACGGATGACGGCGGAGCTCATACTTTGACAATGCGTATCGATAAGGACACGGAAATAGATGGTACTCAAGAACCTGACTGGCCGAAAGATGTTGTAGGTGTTTTTAATCAGTACGATAATACTTCGCCGTACACTTGGGGATATCAAATTCAACCTAGGGATTTGAATGATTTTTGGGATGACGGCACTCTTCCGGTTGAACTGACAACATTTTCCGCAAATGTTCTTTCGAACGGTATAATGTTAAAATGGCAAACAGCAACTGAAGTAAACAATTACGGATTTGAAGTTCAAAGGGCGTTTTCAAATAAAAATATCTCGCCTTCAAAAGACTTAACGGATTCGGATTGGAAAAAAATCGCGTTTGTAGCAGGTAACGGAAATACAAGTTCGCCAAAATCATATTCTTATCTTGATAAAATTTCCACAAAAACCGGTGTATATTACTATCGTTTGAAACAAATAGACGTTAACGGCGAATATGAATATTCTCCTGTTGTAGAAGTTTCTTTCGAAAAACCGGAAGTATACGAATTGGTACAGAATTATCCGAACCCGTTTAACCCGAGCACAGTTATTTCTTATTCAATACCTGAAGAAACTACGGTTAACATTAGCATATACAATATGTTAGGCGAATTAGTTAAAGTTCTCGTTAATGAAAGGCAAACGCCGGGTCATTATAAAATCAATTTCGATGCATCGGATTTGACTTCAGGATTTTACATATATAAACTTACCACACCGGACTACTCACAAATCAAAAAAATGATGTTGCTCAGGTAATGTAATTTATAAAGAGGCTGCCGGAAGGCAGCCTTTTTTGTTTTGTTTTTTGCCTGTTATTTGGCAACCCTTATTTGTAAATTCATCGATAAAATATTATTATTTTGCTTATTTTTATAATTTATTTTCATTAATAATCTTACGGTAATTATGGCGAAACACAGAATTCTCAGCGGAATGCGCCCGACCGGGAAATTGCATATCGGGCATTACTTGGGCGCTTTGGAAAATTGGATTAAATTACAAAATGAACACGATAGTTATCATCTTATTGCCGACTATCATGTTTTAACTACAAATCCCGATACGAGCGAAATTTTTAACAATACAATAGAAATGGTAATAGATTGGCTTGCAACCGGATTGGATCCCCAAAAAAGTCCGTTTTTCCGCCAATCACAAGTTAAAGAACATACGGAATTGTTTTTAATTTTTTCTATGTTGATAACCAAAGCCAGATTGGAAAGAAATCCGACATTAAAAGATCAAATAAGGGACTTAAATATTCAAAACGTGATTTACGGACATTTGGGATATCCTGTTCTTCAATCCGCCGATATTCTTCTGTATAAAGGCGATGCTGTTCCGGTAGGCGAAGATCAAGTACCGCACATAGAAATTACGCGCGAAATAGCAAAAAGATTTAATCAGCAATACGGAGAATTATTTCCCGAACCTAAAGCATTACTGACAAAATTTTCGAGATTACCGGGGCTCGACGGAAATGCTAAAATGAGTAAATCACTGAACAATACCATATTGCTTTCGGACGAACCGGATACCGTGCAGAAGAAATTGAGAAAAGCGGTTACCGATCCCCAGAAAGTAAGAAGAAACGATCCAGGTCGACCGGAAGTTTGTCTCGTTTTCGAATATCACAAAAAATTTAATCCCGGCGAAATAAACGAAATAGAAAGCGGTTGCAGATCGGGTGCATTGGGATGCGTTGATTGTAAATTGAAATGCACTGCTAAAATAAATGAATTTCTCGAGCCCATAATCGAAAGAAGGAAACAATACGAAAACAGAAAAGACGATGTTCTGGATATTTTATTGGATGGCGAGAAAAAAGCGCGCAATACTGCCGCGGCAACAATGGACGAAGTACATAAAGTAATGAATCTCGGTTAAACGTAATGTACAAAGTAAAATTAAATACGTTCGAAGGTCCTTTGGATTTGCTTCTATTTTTTATCAAAAGGGACGAACTCGATATTTACGATATTCCCATATCTCAAATAACAAAAGAGTTTATGGAATATCTGCATTACATTGAAAAACTCGATTTGGAAATTGCAGGCGATTTTCTGTTAATGGCCGCAACGTTAATGCAGATAAAAGTGCGTATGCTTTTACCAAAAGAGGTTGATGAAAAAGGCGAAGAAATCGATCCGAGAGCGGATTTGGTAAAAGCTCTTCTGGAATACAAACGTTACAAAGAAATGGCAGAAGAGTTTTCCGTAATGGAATACAATCAACGTAAAATAAATTATAGAGGAAATTTTTCCGCCGATCCGAAGGAAGCCCCCGAAGAAATTGGTTCTTTACTTAAAAACATTACGATTTACGACCTTATTAAAGCTTTCCAAAAAGCTTTAATGGAAAAACCGGAAGAAATTGTACACGAAGTTAAAAAATTCAATGTAACAATCGAAGAACAAATCAGCTATATCACCGATTTTGTTGAACGCTCGAATTATGTGCACTTTCTGGATTTGGTAAAAGGAATGACTGAGAAAATAAGAATTGTGGTTACTTTCATTGCTTTGCTCGAGTTAGTTAAAATGAACCGCATAGGAATTACGGTTTCCGAAAAGTTAAACGATTTTGTCATTTACAAGTTGGACGATGGAACAGATTTATAAATCTATTATAGAATCTCTCATTTTTGCATCGGATGAACCGATCGGTGCGACGGAAATCGTTAAAGCGATTAAGGAAATCGACGGGGAAGATATTTCCGTTTCAACAAAAGATGTGGAGGAAACCGTTGACTATTTAAATCAATGTTACAAGGACAATGACAGGGCTTTTAGAATAATCAGAATAGCAAACGGATTTACGTTTGCCACCAAACCCGAATATGCAAAGTATATCGGTTATCTGTCATCTGAAAAAAGCCGGCGCCGGTTAAGTCAAGCCGCACTGGAAACGCTGGCTATTATTGCTTATAAACAGCCGATTACGAAACCCGAAATAGAAACAATACGCGGAGTAAATTCCGATTATATAATTAACTCTCTTCTCGAAAAAAATCTTATAACAATCAAGGGTAGGGCTGAAACCATTGGCAGACCTTTGCTTTATGCTACTACTGATGAATTTTTAATGTATTTCGGGTTGAATAAAATTACCGACTTGCCAAAACCGCGTGAAGTGGAAGAAATAATGAAAGATTCGGAATTCATTGAGCAAAAAAGAAAGATTATGATGAATGAAATAGAAGAAGAACTTGAAAATGATGTTGACTCCGGAGAAAATGAGTTTGATTAGATTAAATAAATACATTTCCGAATGCGGAGTTGCATCGAGAAGAAAAGCCGACGAATTAATTTCCGAAGGGCGCGTATCGGTAAACGGAAAAATTGTTACCAAGCTCGGCACCAAAATCGATCCCGAAAAAGACAAAGTAAAAATTGACGGTGAACTTGTCCGGTGGGAAAAGAAAGTTTATTACCTTTTGAATAAACCCAAAGGTGTTATTACGTCCACAAAAGACGAAAAGAACAGAACAACCGTTACCGAATTGATTAAAACAAATTTGAAAATTTTTCCCGTCGGCAGACTCGATTATAATACAACGGGAGTTTTGTTATTAACCAACGACGGAGAGTTCGCTAATTTTCTTACTCATCCGAGAAACAAAATAGAAAGGGAATATCTTGTTACTCTTGATAAACAGCTTTCAAAAGAAGACAGGGAAAAACTGCTTCGCGGTATAATTGTAAACGGTAAAAAAGGAAAATTTGTTTCCGTTAATTATACAAACAAACAATCACCCAAACGGGTTAAAGTTATTACCGTGGAAGGAAGAAACCACTTTGTAAAAAACATGTTTGCCGCACTCGGTTACACCGTTAAAAATTTGGAAAGGTCGCGTTTCGGTAAATTTAAAATTACCGGACTGAAAAGGGGAGAATATAAAAAACTGGATCCAAAAGAAATTAAAAACATTATGAATAAAAACAGAGGGAAAAAAGCTTAATGAAAAATCAAGAAGGAGGAAAAGTGAATCCGGCACTTCAAGAAGATATCAACGAACTAATCAAAAGAAGACACGAAGAATTAGAAGAATTAATCAAACGAAACATAGAACCTTATGCATACAAGTATGATGTCGATTCATATTCAACAGACATAAAAGAGAATTACGATAAATTCGAAGGGAAAGACGTAAGCATTGCCGGACGTTTAATGGCTATCCGTAAAATGGGGAAAGCATCGTTCGCGCAAATACAGGATTTCAAGGGGCGAATCCAAATTTATTTGAAAAAGGACGAACTCAACGAAATGTACGATGCGTTTAAGTTAATGGATATCGGCGATATTGTAGGAGTTTCGGGTTTTGTTTTTAAAACACGAACGGGTGAAATAACCGTCCACGTAAAGAATCTAACGCTTTTGGCAAAATCCCTTCGTCCGATTCCCATTGCTAAAGAAGTAATCGACGAGAAAGGCAATAAGAAAGTTTATGATCAATTTTCCGATAAAGAATTACGTTACCGACAAAGATATGTGGATTTGATCGTCAATCCGGAAGTCAAAGACGTTTTCATAAAACGCTCCAAGATTGTTACTAATCTGAGAAGATTTCTCGACGATCAAGGCTTGCTGGAAGTTGAAACACCGATTCTTCAACCACTTTACGGCGGTGCTGCTGCCCGGCCTTTTGAAACATATCACAATACACTTGAAATGAAATTGTTTTTAAGAATTGCCGATGAGCTGTATCTCAAGCGTTTAATCGTTGGGGGTTTCGACGGGGTTTACGAAATTTCGAAAGACTTCAGAAATGAAGGAATGGACAGAACGCACAATCCGGAATTCACGATGATGGAGTTGTACGTTGCTTATAAAGATTACATTTGGATGATGGATTTCGTCGAAAAAATGATTGCCGAAGTAACCAAATCGGTATTCGGTTCCACCAAATTTAATATTGAAGGACACGAAATAGATTTCGGCGAAAAATGGGAGAGAATTTCCATGGTGGACGAATTGCGGAAAGAAACCGGAATCGATGTGTTAAAAGCGCCCGATTCGGAATTGATTGAGGCGCTTAAAAACAGAAACGTTGAACTTACCGGAACAGAAAGCAAAGGCAAACTAATTGATGAATTATTTTCCGCAACAGTGGAACACAAATTAATTCATCCTACATTTGTAATGGATTACCCCGTTGAACTTTCTCCGCTTGCAAAAAAACACCGTTCCAAAGAAGGTTTGGTGGAACGCTTCGAAGGTTTTGTGTTGGGAAGGGAAATCTGCAACGCTTTCAGCGAGTTGAACGATCCGATAGACCAATTGAGCAGATTTCAGCAGCAAGCAAAATATAAAGAAGCCGGAGACGAAGAAGCTCATCAGATTGATTACGATTACATCAGAGCTTTGGAATACGGTATGCCGCCGACTGCCGGGCTTGGTGTTGGAATTGACAGATTGGTTATGCTTTTAACCAATCAACCTTCAATTAGGGACGTAATTTTATTTCCGCAGATGAGAAAGGAAAAGTAATTTTAATTAATATTAATTGAATGCTAAAAAAAGCAATTAAAAATATATTCGTTTTCTTTTTAGCTTTTTCGTCGGTTTATCCGCAAGGAAATTCATCGCTAAAACCGGCTGAAGCAATACTAAAAAAAACGGAAACAGATTATAAAACTGTAATCAATAAAGTAACAGGTTTTCCCGTTAAAATAGATCCGCTGGAAAATCAAATTAATTACACGAATCTTGCTATAATCGGCGCTGTTACGCTTGCCAGCGGAGTAGCAATTCATATATATCAAAAAAATACTTGGTGGGCAGATCAAAGTTCAACTTTTAAGATAGTTAACGATTGGGAATATGCTTTGTGGATTGATAAAATAGGACATTTTTACGGAACTCATTTACTCGGTCACGCTTTTTCTTCGGCATTTGAAGGTTCGGGAATAAGAAACGATAAAGCGGTTATTTATTCAGCTGCAGCGGCTTTTGCTTTTGAAATGTATGTGGAAATTGAAGACGGGTTCGGTAAAAATTGGGGTTTTAGTCCGGGAGATGCCGGAGCGGATTTGCTCGGGGCTCTTTATTTTCTCGGGCAGTATTATTATCCTTTCCTGAAAAATTTTCAACCGAGAGTAAGTTATTATCCTTCGGAGGATTTACTGAATCCGCCCAAACCGGGAGACAGAGACAGACTGCATATCGCAAATAACGTTACGGATGATTACTCCGGTCAAAAATACTGGCTTGCCGTAAGAGTTAAAAACCTTCTGCCCGAATCCATTGCGCGTTACTGGCCGTCGTTTTTGATGCTTTCGGTTGGTACAGGTTTGAAAAACTGGAACGGTTTCGGGAAAGGGCAAAGAGAATTATACATTGCATTTGATTTGGATGCGGAAGAACTTCCTTTGCACGGTGAATTTTGGCAGTTTGTTAAAAATACATTGAATTATATTCATTTTCCCATGCCGGGAATCCGTATTACTCCCGATGCAGCTTTCCTGGCGTTTGTTTTTTAGTTATGTCGAAATTGATTAGTATAATTATTCCGGCGCTTAACGAAGAAAAATTACTCCCTGTAATTTTAGAACAATTGACGGAAAGTTCATTACGGAAAAAATATGATTTTGAAATTATTGTTTCGGACGGAGGAAGCACCGACAGAACAATTGATATTGCAAAAAAATACGCAGATAAAATCGTTTACAAAGAAGAAAATAAAGAGCAAAATATTTCTCAAGGACGCAATGCCGGAGCTAAAGTTGCGGAAGGGGAAATCCTTGTCTTCCTCAATTGTGATACGATGATAGAAAAACCTCATAAGTTTTTCGAAACAATAATAAATAAATTTCTACCGGGGAATTATTTAGCAATGACTTGCCCCGTTCATGTGTTTCCCGCAGATTCGAAATTGGAGGATAAAATATTTCTTACGTTTTATAATTATTATTTTTGGTTTTTGAATATCATTGGTTTAGGAATGGGAAGAGGGGAATGTCATGTAATGCGAAAATCGGTTTTCGATGAGTTAAACGGTTACGACGAAAAATTAATTGCAGGCGAGGATTTTGAACTGTTCAAACGGATAAGGAGGAAAGGTAAAATTTTATTTGCAAATAAATTGACTGTTTTCGAATCGCCGCGAAGATACAGGAAATACGGACATTTTAGAATTTTATTTACGTGGCTTAGCAACAGTATTTCCGTTATATTTACCAAAAAGTCGTTATCCAAAACTTGGGAGCAAGTAAGATAATTGAAGAAAACGCTTCTCATATTTCTTTTAAGTTATGCATCGCTATTTGCGCAGGTCGGTTATGTTGAATATTCGAATCCCATTTACGGGTTTCTTAAAAGAATGGATTCGTTTGGACTTCTTACCGATTATGACGAATTCGAAATCCCGAAAACAAGAAAAGAGATTGCCGGTTATCTTAAAGAAATAATTGCCGCAAAAGAAAAATTATCTCCCCTCGATCGAAAAATCCTCGATGATTTCATTACAGAGTTCGAATTCGATTTATACGGAACCACAAAATATGCCGGCGGTATTTTTAACGATGGACTGAGCACTATTTTTTCACAACGGGAAAACTATCTTTTTTATTTTACGGAGAAAAAGAGTTTCAGTGTATTCGCTAATTTTTTAGGAGACGCAAAATATTTCGGCAGGAATTACTTGGGCGACAGTTTACAATCCACATCGATTTTTGATTTCGGCGGAATAGCGCGTGTTTCGTTTTATGATAAAATCGGATTTTCAATAAAAGCAACTAACGGAACATTTTTGGGCAACCGGAATTTGGCGGCATCAACTGAAAACAGAAAGTACAATTATAAAATCCACACCACTACTTCTTCAAATTTAGGCAACGACTTCTTTGATGAAACGGAAGGTTATCTGCTCGGTGAATTTGATTACTTGAAATTCAAAATAGGTCGCGACAGAAAAATCGTCGGTTATCTTAATTTTCATCCGTTGGTTTCCACATTTTCTCCGCCAATGGATTACATTCAATTAAATCTTAATTATAAAAATTTCGGTTTTTCGTTCTTTCACGGTAAATTGCTCGGAACATCGGTTGTTGTTTTTGATACTTCCCAAAACAATAATCCGATTTTTGAAAAATTCATTTCTTATCACAGATTTTATTATAATTTCTCGAATCATCTAAAAATCGGTGCCGGAGAAATTATTATTTACGCCAATCGCGGTGTGGATTTTTCATATCTTAATCCTTTCAATTTTTATAAAAGTACAGAGCATGCAAATCAAGACAGAGACAATTCAATGCTCTTTTTTGATTTAACAAACAATTCCGTTAACGGGTTGAAATTCTATGCCACTTTACTTATCGACGATATCGATTTCGGAAAACTAGGAAGCGGTTGGTACGGAAATCAAACATTGCTTCACATTGGAGCTTATTCATCGCAGTTATTTAACATATTACCAATTGAAATAGAAACCGAGTATTTAAGAATCGATCCGTATGTATTTACTCACAGATTGAATTATAATAATTTCACAAGTTTAGGTTATTCAATAGGAACGCCTATTCAACCCAACAGTTCGACTTTCGGTTTAAGATTAAACTACTTGCCACATTACCGGATTCGCGCTTCGCTCAAATTCAGTTATACCGTTCACGGCGCTAATGTTACCGGAGATAATTCGAATACCGTTAAAAATTACGGCGGTGATATTTTGGTCGGACACAGAGTAAACGATTCCGAACAAGTATATTTTTTGCAAGGGATCAAAGAATATATCAGAAATTTTTATTTCGATATTTCCTATGAGCCGTATAACAATTTTTTTGCATTTCTTTCATTAAATTTCGCAAACGAATCGAGAAAGGGAAATATTTCGCGTAAAATCTTTGATTCGCAATTTGGACTAAAAATAAAATTATAGGGAGATTGATACTTTGTTCAAAACAAAATTGGGTTTACTGTATCTGTTGTTCTTTTTGGCAATCGGTTTTTATATCGGCAGTAATTTGGAATCATTTTTATATGACAGAAAAATCGAACAGAATGTTGAAAAATTCAATGAAGTATTAAACTATACAACAAAATATTATTTGGAAGAAGTCGATACAACCAAACTCGTGGAAGACGCAATTAGGGGAATGCTGAAAGACTTAGACCCTCACTCCGTATACATTTCCGTGGAAGAACAAAAGGAAGCCGAAGAAATATTCAAAGGAAACTTCGAAGGAATAGGAGTTGAGTTTCAAATTGTTAACGACACAATTACCGTTGTTTCTCCCATAAGCGGAGGCCCGAGCGAAGCCGTTGGTATTCTTCCGGGTGACAGAATAGTTAAAATTGAAGGCAAAGATGCAATCGGATTAACCAACAATCAGGTTATTAAAAAATTACGCGGGGAGAAGGGAACCAAAGTAAATATTACGGTTGTCCGACCCGGATTAGATGAACCGGTGGAATTTACGATAGTTCGCGATGAAATTCCGATACATGCGGTTGACGTTGGAATGCTGTTTAATAATGATATCGGATATGTTGTTCTTACAAGATTTTCGGAGACTGCGCGGAAAGAATTAATTGAAGAGTTAAGTGAATTGAGAAAGAGCGGAATGGAAAAAATTATTTTGGACTTACGGAATAATCCTGGCGGTTTGCTCCAACAGGCTTTCGAAGTATCCGATGTTTTTATCAGCGGTACAAAATTGATTGTTTACACCAAAGGACGATTGCCCGATTTTGACGAAGAATTTAACGCACAACAACAATACATTTACGAAAAATTTCCGTTAATCATTCTGGTTAATAAAGGCAGCGCTTCGGCAAGTGAAATAGTTTCCGGAGCCATACAAGATTGGGACAGAGGATTAATAGTCGGTGAAACAACTTTCGGAAAAGGTTTGGTTCAGCGTCCGTTTATTTTAGAAGATAACTCCGCTGTAAGAATAACAGTCGCAAAATACTTCACTCCTAGCGGCAGGGCAATTCAACGCGATTATGAAAATAAGGACAAGAAAAAATATTACGAAGAAGTTCTGAAACGCAGTGAGAAAGAAGGCGAAAACTTGGAACATTCCGCAGAAAGCGATTCCACAAGACCCGTATTTTTCACCAAAGGCGGACGCAAAGTATTCGGCGGCGGAGGAATTACTCCGGATTTCATTGTTAAAAACAAAGAACTTACCGAATCTTCGCTCGAATTACTGAAAGCCGGAACGTATTATCAATTCGTAAGAAATTATTTGGACAAAAACAGAAGCAAATTGAAACGGGAATATCCCGATTTATTTTCTTTTACACAAAATTTTAATTTTACCGATAATGATTTTTCGAAATTCATAAGTCTTGCAAAATCAAACGCAAAAGAAAAAATATCCGAAGAGGAATTGAAAAAAGATAAAAAGTATATTCTTACGCGATTAAAAGCTCATATTGCAAGGGAATTCTGGAAAAACGAAGGCTGGTATTACAATTTACTGAAAGTAGATGAACAATTTAAAAAAGCAATACGGTTATTTGATGAAGAAAAAGAATTTTTCGAAGGGAAATTTTAGATGAACATTAAATATAAATCTCTGGATACGGAAAATAAAATTTATCCTTATCAAGGAATGACACCTAAAATAAACGAGAGCGTTTTTCTTGCCCCCGGAGTAAAAATTATCGGCGACGTTGAAATAGGAAAAGACTCAAGTATTTGGTATAATTCGGTAATAAGAGGAGATGTTCACTATATTAAGATTGGTGAAATGACAAATATTCAAGATTTATCGATGCTGCACGTAACAAACGGAAAATATCCTTTGAATATTGGAAACGGTGTTACTATAGGGCATAGCGTGAAACTTCACGGGTGTACCATCGAAGATTATTCGTTAATCGGAATAGGAGCGATTATCTTAGACGGAGCGGTAATCGAGCAAAACTCCATTGTTGCAGCCGGTGCTGTTATACGACCCAATACCGTTGTGAAATCCGGGAAATTATATGCCGGAGTTCCGGCTAAAGAAATAAGGGATTTAACCGAATCTGAATTATTGGAATTTGAAAATTCGGCGAAACGTTACCGGAAATATGTTGATTTAACATTGAATACAGTTAATGAAAGGTAATAAATGAAAATTAAATTTTGGGGAACAAGAGGTTCTATCGCAAAGCCGGGAAAGGCAACAATTAAATACGGAGGAAATACGCCCGCGCTGGAGGTAACCTCTGACGAAGGGAATAAACTTTTTATCGATGCCGGAACCGGGATTCACCAACCTGGGAATGAAATAATTTCTACCGGGAAACCGGAAGAATTGAATCTGTTAATTACCCACAGTCATTGGGATCATATCCAAGGATTACCATTCTTCAAACCTCTGTATTCGGAGAATTTTAAAATTAATATTTACGTCAGCCGTAATGAATCTTTTAATCCCGAAGATATAATAAACATGCAATTTACATCCCAATTCTTTCCTGTAAATAAAGACGTACTTAAAGCAAACATAAAAATTATTCAACTGAACGAGAAAATGAAATTTGATATCGGGGAATTTACGATTGAAACTATTGCGGCTCACCATTCCGAAAATACATTGGGTTTTAAAATTTCAAATAATAACAAGTACTTCGTTTATTTAACAGATAATGAAATTTATTATGAAACCGAAGAACCTACGCTTCATAGTATCAAAAGTAAAAATACGGATTTAATAGAGTTTGCCAAGGATGCCGATTTATTGGTACACGACTGCATGTTCGATTTCAAGGATTACGTCAATAAAATCGGTTGGGGTCATTCGAATAATTTTTCCTCTGTTATTTTCGGTGCGGCGGCTAATGTAAAAAAAATCATCCTATTTCATTTTAATCCCGATTATTCCGACGAGAGATTGGATGAAATTTGTGAGAACACTAAAAATTTCGTAAAGGATAAAGCGTTGGATATTAATTTTGAACTTTCGGTTGAAGAGAAAACTTACGAAATTTAAAAATGATAAAAGGGTTAAGCGTAAATAACGAATCAAGCTTTAACGTTAATAAACGGTTTATTCATAAATTAATAGGCATTTTATCTAAACAAATAGACTTTGAAATTATTTTTTTACAAATAAATTTTGTATCATCCGAATATATTTTGTGGTTAAACAAGACTTACTTGGGACATAATTATTATACCGATATAATTACCTTTAATTATTCGGGAGAAAATTATAAGTTTGATGGTGAAATTTTTATTTGTCCAGACGTGGGTTTAAAAAACGCAAAAAAATACAAAGTTTCGTTTAACGAGGAAATGTTACGACTGATTATTCACGGACTGTTACACTTAAAAGGATATAACGATACGGAAACGGCCGAAAAAAGAAAAATGAAACAACTTGAGAATAAATTCGTAAAAGAAAATAAATTTTTAATTAAAGAGAATATAATTGCCCATGACAGCTAAAATTGTAGAAGTACTCACTAAAATTCTGGAAGGATTAAATCAGAATAGTTCGTTGGAAGAAGTAAACGACAAATTAAAACTAAATAAAGAATTCGATTCGCAAACCCTAAGCGCAGCTTTTAGTCTTATTTACGACAAAGTATTGATAAACAAAAGCAGAGGAAACGGCGCGAAAAAAAGGAAGAAAAAATTCCGTGTATTAACCGAAGAAGAAAAAGAACTTTTGGGCAACAGCAACTATAATTATCTGATGCATCTGTTAAATGTCGGATTAATTGATGCATTTGATTTGGATATAATCATGGAACAGCTATCTTACTCGATGGGAGAACCGGTTTCCAAAGAAGACATAAATTGGATTATCCTTTTCTCTCTGGTGGAATTCGACGCCGAAATTTTGCCCGGCAGCAGAGTACTTCTTTACTCCTCCGACACTATAAACTAAAAGGAACGCAATGGCTAAAAATCTTGTATTGGTGGAATCTCCATCGAAGGCTAAAACTATAAATAAATATTTGGGTCGTAATTACCTTGTTGCCGCTACTATCGGCCATGTTAAAAATTTGCCCAAAACCAAACTTGGAGTAGACATTGAAGATAATTTCAAAGTTTCTCTTCTTAATATAAGAGGGAAAGGCGAAATTATTAATAAAATCAGAAAACTTGCTTCCAAAGCGGAAAAAATCTTTATAGCAACTGACCCCGACCGCGAAGGGGAAGCTATTGCGCAAGATATTTGCGATATTCTGAAAGGTAAAACCAAAGCAAAAATTTATCGCGTCCTCTTTAATGAAATAACAAAAGACTCGGTTAAAAAAGCAATTAAAAATCCTTTGGAAATAGATACTAAGCTCGTCGATTCCCAAAGAGCACGTAGGGCAATGGATAGAATTATCGGCTATAAAATCAGTCCGCTTTTGTGGCGCGCCATAATTGAAGAATCGGGAAATTCACTTTCGGCGGGTAGGGTGCAATCGGTTTCTTTACGACTTATTTGCGAGCGGGAAGAACAAATTGACAAATTTATCCCAACCGAATATTGGTCGATTATAGCCGAGTTTGAAACCGGAGACGGAAAAATTCTTCAAACAAAGCTTTATGAAATTGAAGGGAAACAATTAAAAATTAAGCCCAAACCCGAAATGACGGATGCCGATTGGGAAGAATTTCTCAAAAAGAATTTCGCCATCGACTCAAAAGAAAAAGCGGATGAAATTGCTGCCGGGATAAAAAAGGTTAATCAATTTTATATTTCCGAAATCAACAAGCGGGAACAAAAGAAAAATCCTCCTCCGCCTTTTATTACAAGTACTTTGCAAGCCGTTGCTTCCCGCGAGTTAAGATTCCGCCCGCGAAGAACAATGCAAATCGCACAAAGTCTGTACGAAGGAGTTGATCTCGGAGCCGAAGGCTCAACCGGTTTGATTACCTACATGAGAACGGATTCTACAAGATTAAATACGACTGTTGTAGAAGAAGCCCGTAGCTTTATTGAAAATAAATTCGGGAAAGAATACAAACCTAAATTTCCCCGAACTTATGAAAACAAGAAAAAGAATGTTCAAGATGCACACGAAGCAATTAGACCCACAAACTTAAAATACACACCTGAATTCGTAAAAGATTTTCTGAATCCGGATCAACTAAAATTGTATACATTGATTTGGAACCGCTTTATTGCTTCGCAAATGGAACCGGCAATTCAAGAAATTACAACGGTTTCGGTTAAAGGCGATAAGTTTGTATTCAAAAACAGCGGTACTGTTCTTAAGTTCGACGGTTTCCTCAAAATTTATAATATTAACGGAAACTCCGAAAACGGAGACGAGGAAAAAGAAGAGGCAAAATTAATTCCGCTCGGATTGGAAAAAGACGAAAAACTCAATCTCAGAAATGTTATCGAAAATCAACATTTTACCAAACCGCCGCCGAGATATACGGAAAGTACTCTGATTAAGGAGCTCGAAAGCAAAGGAATCGGTCGCCCGAGCACATACGCTTTGATTCTAGGTACGCTTCAAGATAGGAATTATATTGAAGTAAAAGACAGAAAACTTTTCCCGACCGAACTTGGGAAAAAAGTGAATGACGTTCTCGTAAAAAACTTCCCCAAGATTTTAAATGTTAATTTCACCGCACAAATGGAAGACGAACTCGATTTAATAGCTTCGGGTGAAATTGATTACTTAAAAGTAATGAACGATTTTTATAATCCGTTTTCGGAATCGTTGACCAGAGTGGAAAATTCCCTTGAGAAAATCATCTGCGAAAAATGCGGTTCGGAAATGGAAATTAAAATCGGGCGGTATGGCAAATATTTGGCTTGCACAAATCCCGATTGTAAAAACATCAGATCATTAAAGGCAAACAATAACTCGGAACCGGATTACACCGGTGAAACATGTCCAAAGTGCGGAGGCAAACTCGTATTCAGAAAAGGTAAGTTCGGCGAATTTATCGGATGCGAAAATTACCCGGACTGCGATTACACCGAACAAATTAAACTAAACATTAAATGTCCGAAATGCGGCGAAGGTGATGTTGTTCACCGCCGTGCTAAATCCGGAAGAATGTTTTACGGTTGCAGCAGATATCCCGATTGCGATTTTGTGAGTTGGAAGAAACCCGAACCGGAAAAAACCGATTCCGCAAAATAAATCTGATTTTTTTTAATTCTACACTTGAATATATGATTTTGAAATATTATAATATAATTGATGAATGACCTCTCTGTAAACTCGGCAGTTCAATCTTATTTGGAAGAACTTTCCGGTCTTCGAAGAGTTTCCGGCAATACTTATTCGGCTTACAAAAAAGATTTGTTACAATTCTCTGAATTTTGTTCCGAACTAAATATCGATTCGGTTGTACAAATAAACGAAAAGAAAATCAGGTTGTTTTTGGTACGGCTTAATAATAAAAAATTGAGCCGTACGAGTATCGGAAGGAAACTTTCGGCTATAAGAGGATTGATGAATTACCTTTACAGAAAGGAGATTATTTCAACTAACCCTATGAAAAACATTCACAATCCAAAAACAAAAAGGAAACTTCCCGAAACTATCGATTTGGAAACGTTTTTGAAAGCTTTAAGATTAATAGACGAGCAAGACCAAAATAATTTGAACGAAAAAACAATTTTCGAATTGCTTTACGGTTGCGCTCTTCGCGTTTCCGAACTTTGCGGTCTCAACATTAACGATTACGATAAAAGCCGGAGTGTTTTACGTATATTGGGCAAAGGCTCAAAACTCCGGTATGTACCGATTGGCACCGAATCAAAAAAAATACTCGACGAATATTTGGAAACGAGAGGAGCTACGTATCCTGACGATCCGCTGATAATTACGAAAAGCAACCGCCGAATCTATCCGAGATATGTTCGTCGCGTAATCCACAAGTATTTATCAAAGGTTTCGGACGTAACCAAGAAAAGTCCGCACGTATTACGCCACAGTGCCGCCACTCACATGTTAGACAGAGGAGCGGATTTAATGGCGGTAAAAGAAATTTTAGGTCACGAAAATCTTTCGACTACGCAAATTTATACTCAAGTTAGTATCGAGCGGTTGAAAAAAACATATAAACAAGCACACCCAAAATCATAAAGGAGCTGTTATGAACATACAAATAACATCTCGGAAATTTCGAGCAAAAGAATCACTGAAGGAACAAGTAAAAAGTGAACTAAAATCACTTGAAAAAATTTACGATGACATTTTAGACGCAAATGTGATTCTCAGTTACACACATCCGAAAGACAGTATTAAAACCGTGGAAATTCAGCTTCAAATTCCTGGCAAAATACTTACTGCCAGCGAAAGCACCGACGATTTCAGAAAATCGTTAACAGCGGTAGTTAACAAACTGGAAAGGCAACTCATAAAACATAAAACTAAGAAAATGGCAAAAGTTAAACAATGAAAATCGATAAGAAAAGCATTGTTAAAAAGAAATCCATCACAGTCGGATTTTTGTACGAACAATTGAAAGAACGGTTTAACCTTCGTTTGTTGTCTAAAAATCCGGATTTCGATAAAAAAATAACCGAACAAAATTTACACAGACCCGGCTTGGCTCTTGCCGGGTTTGTCGATTTATTCTCTTACAAAAGGGTTCAGGTCTGCGGCAACACCGAAATGCGTTATCTCAAAAGTTTAACAAAAAAACAAAGGGAGGATACGTTAAAAACAATTTTCGACTTTGATATTCCTTGTTTTATAATTACCAATAACAATAAGCCTTCCAAAGAATTTTTAGAGGTTGCACAAAAAAAACACGTAGCCGTTTTCGGAACAAAATACTCAACAACCAAACTTGCTTATTTGGTAAGCGACTTTTTAGACGACCAATTTGCACCACGGTTTTCCGTACACGGCTCTTTTATTGACGTTTACGGTGTTGGAATTTTATTCGTCGGGAAATCGGGCATTGGCAAAAGTGAAGTAGCGCTCGATTTGCTTGAAAGAGGTCACAGGCTGGTTGCCGACGATGTTGTTCTTTTTACCAAAAAAGGAGAAGGAATTTTAATCGGCTCCGGAACACAACTTGTCAAACATTTTATGGAAATACGCGGTATAGGTCTTATTAATGTTAAAGAGATGTTCGGCGTTAGAGCCATCCGTTATCAAAAACGTTTGGAAGTTGTGGTAGAACTTGAAATTTGGGATAAAAAATCGAATTACACCAGAACGGGTTTGGAAAACGAAACTATTAATATTTTAGATGTGGAAATTCCTTACATCAAACTTCCGATTTTACCTGGAAAAAATATTACGGTAATTTCCGAAGTAATAGCATTGAATTATCTGCTTAAACATTACGGATACGATGCTGCCGTAGAATTTCAGAAAAGATTGCAATCAAAATTACAAAAAGGTTCCTCACCCCCAAACAGAGTCGTTGATTATTTCGAACACGATTTCGAATAAAACCATTTAAATAAATAACTTGACTTAAATACACTGATTTATTAATTTCGCAGCGACTTATGAAAAAAATATACTACTTTTCGAAATCGAAATTACAGTTTGTTGAGATAAACAACTTTTACAAAAAATTTGTTTTTCTCGTAACCGGTTTATCTGTAATCATAGGCTTCATTCTTTTCGGAAGCGCTTATGTTATCAACAGTTTTTTAAATCCGGAAAGCGATATTACCTCTCTTCGCGTTAAAAATGCCGAACTGGAAAATAAACTGAAAAATTTATTGGAACAATATGCCGAGTTAAATGATAAAATTGACCGGATAGCCAAAGAAGACAACGATTTAAGATTGGCGGTAAACCTTGAACCGATTTCCCCTGAAGAACGGGAAGTAGGTATTGGAGGCAGCCAATTGAATGAAATAATTTCTACGGGCGACAGCGAACTCGATAAAGTTATTATCGGTTTATCCAATTACACGAACATTGTATCTGCTAAAGTTAATTTCGAGTTAAACAATTTTAAATCGATTTCCGAGCAACTTAAAAGAAATGAAAAACTTTATGCGGCAATTCCCGCAATTAAACCGATGGAAGGAAGAATTGGCGATAGATTCGGAATAAGATTACATCCGATACTGAAAGTAAGAAAAATGCATAACGGATTGGATATAATTGCCGATGTCGGTACGAAAGTTTATGCTCCGGGAAACGGAAAAGTTATACGTACCGGTTATCAAAGCGGGTACGGAAGAATTGTTGAAATTGATCACGGTTTCGGATATACGACAAGATATGCGCATCTTTCCAAAATACTTGTTAAAAAGGGTCAAAGAGTAAAAAGGGGAGATGTTATTGCGTTATCAGGAAATTCTGGCAGATTGACTACCGGTCCTCATTTACATTACGAAGTAAGGCACAACGGAATAGCCTTAAACCCGAAAAATTTTATGTACGACGATATTAAAATTTTCGATATTCTTGCAACAAAAAACAGATCGGGGGAGAATTAAGATGATTTGGACAGTTGAATTGGCATCATACTTAATCGATGCACCTTGGCCGGCAACGAGAAACGAACTTATTGAATACGTTGATAGAATAGGAGCACCTTTGGAATTACTCGAAAACCTGAAAGAACTTGAAGATACCGATGAAATAATTTACGAAGGAATAGAAGATTTATGGCCGGATTATCCAACTGACGAAGACTTCTTTTATTTTGACGACGATGAATACAGCTAATTCGTAAATGAATTTATCCGATTTTGAAATCACCGGTCAAGGTCGTCAAACCGATATTCTAAAAAAAATATACTCTTCCAAAAGAATCCCTAACGCTTTTTTGTTTTACGGTCCCGGCGGAACCGGAAAGCATCTTACCGCCGTTAAATTTTTACAACTCCTTAATTCCGGCGTCACTCAAAACATAGATAATAAAATAGAAAAGCTGATGGAACCGTACGTCCAATTTGTTATTCCTTTGCCTCGCGGAAAGGGTGAAACAAACGATAGCGGACCGACCGAAAAGCTAAGCGAAGACACTTTAACGCAAATTCAAGAAGAGATTAGAAAAAAAATAGAGAATCCGTATTATCAAATTCAAATAGAAGACAGTTTTAACATTAAAATTAGTAGTATTAGAGATATAAAGAAAAAAATCTCTTTGAATTTTGACGATGTTGCATACAGAGGCATCATTATTTCCGATGCGCATTTAATGAGTACCGAAGCTCAAAACGCACTTCTTAAAAGTCTTGAAGAACCGCCGCCGGGTGTGGTTTTCTTTCTTATTACGGATAACGAAAGCAAGTTATTGCCTACGATTCATTCCCGGTGCTGGAATCTGGAATTTAATCCGCTAAAACCTTCGGATATCGAAAAAATCTTAACTGAAAGATTCGGTTATCCGGAAGAAGAAGCCGCTAAAGTTTCCCGTTTTGCTAACGGTTCGGTTACATTCGCAAATAAACTGTTAGAGAACAAATTCGATTATTTACTCGATAAGACTATTACCATTCTGAGATATTCGCTGGGAAATAAGTTCAATACTGCTTTTTCAACTTTTTCCGAAGTAATTGACGGAAATTCAAAAGAAAAATTTTTAATTGTAATTCAATTAATATTAAAATGGCTTGATGACGTAATTAAAAACAAATCGTCTTTCAATCAATATTATTTTGCCGATTACAAAGAAACTTTTATTAAATTCAATACGAAATTTGGCAATGTAAACATTCAAGAAACACAAAATTATTTGGATTGGTTGTCATCTTTAATTTCAAGTAATATTAGCTTGAATATAATTATAATGAATACTATATTTAAGTTGGCTTCATTGACAAAAGGGTAAGTTTAAATGAATATAGATCCCGGACTCGAAGATAACAGGAACCCTTCGGAAGATTCGCACTTCGAAATTCCGCAATCTACTAAAAAACATTATCAAGAATTTATTGTGGAAAACTTATCCCACGAAGACAATTGCGTTCATTGTAATATCGATAATGATATTAATACTCCTTTGGACGAAAGAAATATAGTGGAAGTCGATTGTCCGAGTTTGTTGGGACATAATTATTGTTTGAATTCTAAAAATCTTTCAATTAAAGAAACAGACAAAATTATAATCAAAAACGGCGATTTTATTGATTTGGCTAAAGCCACTTACGTTGGGAAAATTGTACAAATAAGAAGGCAAATTTTCGGTTTGAACGGGGAAGAGCTCCCGGAAATTTTACGGGTTGCAACCGAAGAAGATATTGCAAAACTAAATAAGAATCTGAAAGACATTTCAAATGCCAAGCCGACTTTCGAACGATTGGTAAACGAGTTGAATTTGGAAATGAAGCTTGTAGATATCCACTATCAATTCGATAGGAAAAAATTATTTTTCTTTTATACCGCAGACGGACGGGTTGATTTCAGGGAATTAGCCAAAAAGTTAGCCGGCATTTACAAAACCCGGATCGAACTAAGACAAATAGGTGTTAGGGATGAAGCCAAGCTCGTAGGTGGAGTGGGAACTTGCGGAAGGGAATTCTGTTGTACAACATTTATGCATAATTTCCGCCGGATAACTACAGATATTGCAAGCGAGCAAAATATTTCTATGAATTTATCAAAATTAAGCGGACCATGCGGAAAACTTAAATGCTGCCTCGCATTTGAACTTGATTGATATGAATTGCTTATCGTTTCATCAGTTTTACTCATCTTTTAACTACAATTCAACTTCGCAAATAACTATCTTTACAACATTAAATTTTTATTTTAATTCACTCTTACCGGAGAAATTATGAGAAAATCAGTAATTGTTGCCGCAAAACGCACGCCTATCGGTTCTTTCATGGGAAAACTTTCAACCGTTAGCGCTCCTCAATTGGGAAGCATTGTAATCAAATCGATTTTGGAAGAAACAAAGTTGGAAGGTGAAAAAGTCCAAGAAGTAATAATGGGAAACGTACTTACCGCGGGCGTAGGACAAGCGCCGGCTCGCCAATCCGCCATATTTGCCGGGTTGCCCACAAAAACCGAATGCATGACAATCAATAAAGTTTGCGGAAGCGGTCTTAAAGCCGTAATGCTTGCCGATCAAGCAATCCGATGCGGCGATGCAGACGTTATCATTGCAGGCGGACAAGAAAACATGTCCCAAGCACCGTATCTGCTGAAAAAAGCACGAAGCGGATACCGGCTCGGCAACGGTGAGCTCATCGACTCGATGGTTCACGACGGCTTGTGGGATGTTTACAACAACATTCACATGGGAAATTGCGCCGAAGCATGCGCAAAAGATTTCCATTTTACACGTGAAGAAGTGGACGCATTTGCCGTTGAATCTTATAACCGCGCGCTTAAAGCTCAGAAAGAAGGGAAGTTCGATGACGAAATTGTGAAAGTTCCAGTAAAAATGAGAAGAGAAGAAATATTGGTCGATAAAGACGAAGAACCGGAAAATGTTAAATTCGAAAAAATTCCCAAGTTGAGACCAGCATTCGACAAAGATGGAATTATAACCGCGGCAAACGCATCTAAAATAAATGATGGTGCTGCTGCATTGTTGGTAATGGACGAACAAACCGCACTCGATTTGGGATATGAACCTTTGGTAGAAATTGTTGCTCAATCCGCCGCGGCAAAAGATCCGATTCAATTCCCAACGGCTCCGGCTGATTCAATTACCAAAGTTTTGAAACGCGCCGGTATGACGACTGACGATATTGACCTTTACGAAATTAACGAAGCTTTTGCGGTTGTTTCACTTGCCGTTAACAAACTTTTGAATCTCGATCCGACTAAAGTTAATGTAAACGGTGGAGCAATAGCTCTGGGACACCCGATAGGAGCAAGCGGAGCACGCATATTTGTAACTTTAATCCACGAATTACTCAAAAGAGACTTAAAATATGGACTCGCATCGCTTTGTATCGGCGGTGGGGAAGCCGTTTCTGTGATTGTGAAAAATTATAAAAAATAAGAGAGGGAAATATGAATATTCAAAACGTAACCGTTATTGGTGCGGGAACAATGGGAAACGGAATTGCGCATGTCTTTGCCCAAAACGGATTTAATGTTGATTTGGTCGATGTTAAAAATGAATTTATCGAAAGGGGAATAAACACCATTTCTAAGAATCTTGACCGTCAAATCAAAAAGGGGATTTTATCGGAGGATGACAAGAAAAATACCTTAGCCAGAATTAAACCGGTTTTGGGAACAGAAAACGTTTCACCCGATACGGATTTAGTTATTGAAGCAATTATTGAAAACAAAGATGCTAAATTGCAATTATTCAAGCAATTAGAAAGCATAGTTAAAGCAGATTCTATATTTGCAAGCAATACTTCTTCAATTTCCATCACCGAATTATCGGCTGTAACAAGAGCCGATAAATTCATCGGAATGCACTTTATGAATCCAGTGCCTGTAATGAAATTGGTTGAAATTATAAGGGGTTATTCAACAAGCGATGAAACGTACGAAACCATAAAAGAACTTTCTTTGAAGTTGGGGAAAACACCGGTTGAAGTCAACGATTACCCCGGATTTATATCAAACAGAATTCTAATGCCGATGATTAACGAAGCAATTTTTGCTTTATACGAAGGAGTTGCTTCCGCAGAAGATATCGACACGGTAATGAAATTGGGTATGGCTCACCCGATGGGGCCTTTAACCCTTGCGGATTTTATTGGGCTTGACGTTTGTTTAGCCATTATGGAAGTTTTATACGAAGGATTTAACGATCCGAAATACCGCCCGTGCCCGTTACTCAAGAAAATGGTAGCGGCAAACAAACTCGGCAGAAAAACAAAAGAAGGCTTTTTCAAATACGAATAGTTTAGTTAAACCAACGCTATTGTAATTTTCATAGTTGCAATGGCGTTTCTGTTGTTTACCGGAAAATTAAGATAATGGTAAATCTAATTCGCGAAAATAAAATTTCGAAATTTCTTGTTTCGGTTAAAGTATCGTTACAAGCGTACTTCGATAAATTAAACTTACCCGAATATACTTTCTTTAGCATTTTTGCAATTTTAACCGGCGCAGCCGCTGGTATTGCCGCTGTCTTATTTCACGAATCGATTGATTTTTTTAAAGAACTGTTTTTCGGGTATAGTTTAAGTTATTTTATGATAATAGGAAGCGAGGCAGTAATTTTAATTCCCGTTCTCGGTATGCTTATTCAAGCAATAATGATAAAATCTTCACCCGAAACTGCAAAACAAAAAGGCGTTTACGATGTTATTAAAGCCGTTGCATTAAAAAACGGATACATACCGTTCAAAACAACCATATTTCATTTTCTTGCGCCGGCAATATGTATCGGTTCAGGCGGAACGGTCGGACCCGAAGGTCCCGCAGCTCAAATAGGCGGCGGTGTTGCCAGCAAAATAGGCGTTTTGTTCGGACTCACGGAAGAGAGAAGAAGAATGTTTACTACAGCAGGCGCCGGAGCTGCTATTGCCGCCGTATTCAATACGCCACTCGGCGGGGTTTTCTTTGCTTTGGAAATTATTCTTCTTAATGATTTTCAATCACCCACTTTCTCCGCATTAATTTTGGCTTCGGTTACCGCAAGTGTTATATCCAGAATTTTTTTGGGTAATCAACCTACGTTCATTTTTCATCACGAATCTTTTTCGGATTACAATCAATTAATATACTTTTTAATTCTCGGTATTTTAGCTGGCTTTGTATCGGTTTTGTATATCAAATATTCCGATAATCTCGAACGGTTTCTTAAAAGAAAAATTCTCGCAAAATATCCGCAATGGATTGTTATGGCTTTGGTCGGGGGAATTGTCGGTCTTTCGGGATATTTCTTTTCCGATATTTTCGGAATAGGATACGATGCGATAAATAAAATTTTGGCTCAGAACCTTACATGGAAAATTGTATTGATTTTGTTCCTTCTAAAGTTTGCACTGGTACCGCTTATTTTACATTCCGGCGGATTCGGTGGGCTATTTGCTCCTTCGCTTTTTATGGGGGCAACACTTGGCTACCTTTTCGCTTTTTTCTTTAATTCTTATTTTGATTTGGGACTTGATGAAACGCTGTTTGTTTTGGTTTCGATGGGAGCTTTGCTCGGCGGAATTAATTCAATCCCGATCTCGTCTATTATGATCATTTTCGAAATGACGCGGGATTATACGATTATTTTACCGTTGATGCTTTCTATCATAATAAGCACCACAATTGTTCAATTAATAATGAAAGGTTCGGTTCACCTGAAACATTTGGAACAACTCGGCTTAAAACTCCGTGCGGGAAGGGAAATAAATCTTTTGGCTCACCTAAAAGTTAAAGATATAATGACGCCGGATATCGTTTTAATTCCCGGTAACTCACCTTTGTCAAAAATTGTGAGCAAGTTAATCGAAAATAAGCACACTGTATTTTACGTTACAAATAACAACGGTGAAATCATAGGACAAATTACCGAAAGGGAATTAAGACCTATAATTTCGGAATATGAAACTCTGCGCGGAATGTTGATTGCACAGGATATTGCAAATCCAAACGTTAGATTTGTTCATCCCGATGATACACTTGACAAAGTATTAAATTACTTTGATATGGAAAACGTGGAAGAATTTCCGGTTGTATCGGCGAAAAATAAAACAGATATTCTCGGCACGATTTCACGGCAAGCAATAATTAAAGCATATAATAAAGAAACATTAAAATATAATCTGGCGGAAGGAATGGCCCGTCAGCTCCAGATAATTGACAGTAATAAAGAGACAAAAGTTGCAGACGGCTATTCTATTATAGAAAAAACAGCGTTACCGGAATTCGTAGGTAAAACTTTAGCTCAACTCAAACTCCGTAATAAATACGGACTTGAAGTTTTGATGATAAAAAAAGCAAAATCCCAATTTTCCGATGAGACCCGTATTTTAGCGCCCGATCCGAATTACATTATTAATGAAGGGGATTCGCTTGTGTTATTCGGCTCGGATGAAGCGATTGAGAAAGTAAAAAATTTGTAGTTTATTCCACACCGGTAGGTTAATTATTTTTTATTCTGTTTATAGCTAATAATCAAAAATACTTTTAGCATACCACGCGAACAAGCCTTAGGGTTCTTTGCGTGAACCTTTTTCCCGGTTTCACGCAGAGTGCGCAAAGGATAAACGCAAAGATAGTATACAAAAAAAATATTGCTGATGTAAAAACTAACCCGTCTAATCACAGATATACCGATTGCAGCACAAAACAACATTCAGCTAAACCAAAGCACAATCTTTATTTAAAATATTTTATAAGAGTTAGCAAAATTATCTCATACTTGCTTTTTAATTTATTTCCACTATATTTTACTATTAATAATTTAAATTTGTATGCTCAAAAAAAAGAAATGGAGATATAATCGAAGGGCAAAATAAAAACACAGGGAACAGCCATGGCTGTTCCGTAAAGAATGATTTATCTTAAATCACAAAGTATATCTTATAAATTTAATATATTAATATTGCTATTAACTGTTTTTTGAATAATCTTATAATATTTGGCTCAAAATAAAAAATATGAAACACTTATAAAACTAGCAAGTATAATAAACAAATACAAACTGAAATACAGTTTAACGTTATTTGATTAACTAAAATACGAAGTTTATTCTTGGTCATATTATTTCTAAAGAGTCGAATAATTATTTTATTAAAATTTGTATTAATAAAAAATCATAAAATGAATAAGTCTTTAACGATATTAATTATTACAATTGCATTTATAACTGAAATCACTGGACAAGGGATGTGGCATGATTATGGGTTAGATATAAGGTCTTATGAATTTGGCAAAGAAGTTAGGGTTGATAGCTTAAAAAAAATTATTTTAAATGGCGGTATTAATTCCCCTTTAGGTCAATATTCTAAGGCTGTAAAATATTTATATTATAAACATCGAGATACCGAATCACAATTTTTATTGGATAATTTAAATACAAAAATCGATACTACGCTTCCTTATTTTGAAAGATATTCACAATGGGATAAATATTATACCGATGCTTATATTCTCGGCTTATTAGGTGATAGATCAGCAATTTCTAAAATGGATACTGTGGCTCAATCTACTTCACACGTTAAGAAAGAGGCAATTACAAAATTGGCTGAAGCTGGATTTTTTAATTATTATGACTTTGTAAAAGATTATTATCTAAATACTACAAATCAAAAGAAATTTATTAATGGAATATACGTATTCTCCTTGTATGGCAGAGATAGTAGATATACTAACGAAGTTAGAAGTATACTCGAACAAAAGGCGAGGGCTCAAACTAATTGGCGTGATATAGATGCTTATGCTTCGTATATAGGAAATTTTGACTATCAATTATATGTGAAGATTTTAAATGATCATTTTGAAAATAGCCAAGGAAAAGAAAGATATGATTGTTTTTTCCATTTAGGCCGCATTGATGGAGATGGACAACCTGAAAGAACCATATTTGCACTTCAAAATGAAATAAATGACTCTATAAGAGCTGAATATATTCCATATTTTTCTAGCATTAAAAACTATCATTTAGAAACAAACCGTTATTTGGAACCTAAGTTCATAAATTCATTGTCCAAATTAAGTTTCGATACTACTTCATCAACTTATAAAAAGAAAAAGTATTTCTTAAATGTTTTTGAGCCGCCGGTACCTGATAGTACATTTCCAAACTTGGAAATGCTCGACACCCTAACATCCTACACAAACCAATGCTACGGATACGAGTGGCTAAAAGACGAAGCATACAAAAACGAATTGTTAAATAAAATTACAAACGCAAAAGACAATTTAACCGCCGGAGACTCGATCGGTTGCAGAACGGAAGTGGAAGCATTTCAAAACAGCATAAACCAAGTTTACCAAGACTCCGCCGGAAGCTACCAGAAATACGTAAGCGAAGAAGGATATAAATTTCTTTACTATTACGCGGGATATATTTTGGACAGATTGCCTGAAGAAACCTTCCCGCCAAACGACAGAGATGTGAAAGTAAAAGCCCAAAATGAAAAATAAAACCTTAGCGTGCTTGGTGAAAATGTCTTAGCGATCTTTGCGTGAACCTTTTCCAGGTTCACGCAGAGAGCGCAAAGGATAAACGCAGAGATATTACGTAAAAAGATTTTGTTGGTGAAAAAAAATAATTTATGTCCAGTCGTCCGGAGAAAAATTTAAAAATAAAGTCTTATAATATTATATATAAAAATATACCATAGAAGTTTTACTTACGGAATTTTAATCATTTTTTACTTGACATGAACGAACAGAATTTATTACATTTAAAATTACCGTAACAAGTTTAGTTTAAGCTTATAAATTGTAGTAATCACAGGAGTCAATCTATGGTAAAAAATACCCCCCCCAGCAAATTAAATGCCAAACGCTGATTACCGCCAGCCAAAACCCATGCAGCCCCAAAACAAAATTTAACGCAACGCAAAATCATCTTTTAAAAAGAAAAGGATTAAAAGCCCAATCCTTCTATTCGTTATTTGCTTTTTTGTTTGTTTTCACTTTTTTTATACTTAATAATTTAAACTTGTATGCCCAGGTAAAAATAAAAGAGAAGGTGGAAATTAAACCGAGGGCAAATATTGGGCAAAAAACGCCTACCGGTACAAGCAGTGAAATACATACACTTAAAGTAATAGCAAACTGGGCAAGAGTGTATGGTCCTGATGATGTACCGGATACAGCAATAATGGAACTCTACAGTGACCATACATTGGGTAAAACAAGCACTACGAGCAACGTGGTGGAGCTTTCGGCTGCAATAAGTCAAGAAGCCACATATTGCGTTACAATAAGTTGGCATAACGAGAAGGGACATGCTAGCGGAGCGGACGTAACAATAACCATGTATTTGGATGGTAAAGAAATAAAAAGCGAATCCGCCGATAGCCAATCTGCGTTTACAGTCTGTAAATATGTTGAGTTTCCGGTATGCGGGGAAGATGCACCAAAATGTATGGGTGATACGCAGATACCTGAATTAAAAATAAATATACATCCTGTTGGAACGTATAATCAAAATCCATGTTATCTTATTGAAGACGAAGATGAAATCAGATGGACACCGGGAGTAACAAAGCCTGTTCGGGGTGCACACACTTTTAATCAACCTTATGATAAAAAAGCATGCTATAATGAGGATAAAGGTAAATGGCAATTTGAGGTTGGTCCGTTCGAATTAAATGTAATTTCTGGTTTATGTAATAATAATATAGAATATTTTGATTTGAAAAAAATAAATTCACTCGAGGAATTGGAAAATCTCCCAAGCTCAGAATTATGTGATGCATTAAGTGATCTTGAAGGACATGTTCCGTATCCTTATATACTTCCAAAAGGTCATTATATTTTTACGGAAATAATATTGAAACATGAAGAGATGCATGTAAATCAAATTAAAAAAATATTTAGCAAACAGCTTGCACCTATAAAAGAACAACTGGACGATATAAATCTAACATGTGGAGATGCTAAAAGTGAATCTGAAGCATTAAATAAAAGTAGTTCTAATATTTCACAAATTACTATTGACAAATTTAATATCGCAATGAATGAGTTTAATAATTCAGTTTCTCTCTTAAATGAAATATTAACCAATTCAGAGGATGAAGTTTTTAATCTTATAGAATTATATCGCATTGAATTGGAGTTCTTAATAGAAGAAGCTGATTTAAATTGTATTTAAATTTTTAAAATATCCGGGGTACACAATGAAATATATATTTATGATATTAACAGTAATTCTTTTTTTTGAAAATACAAACTTTGCACAGGAAATAACTGAAAGTGAGAAAGAACAAATCATTTCCGAATTGGATTCGACTAATTTT
This sequence comes from Melioribacteraceae bacterium, assembly GCA_027030245.1. Classification (GTDB taxonomy): domain Bacteria; phylum Bacteroidota; class Ignavibacteria; order Ignavibacteriales; family Melioribacteraceae; genus BMS3ABIN04. The sequence goes on along the minus strand of JALVFE010000021.1, from coordinate 84,764 downwards.
TGGGTTAGAAGAGGCGCTCTGGAAAAAATAAAGGAATACAATATTACAGAAGCAATTCCCAAATTATTAGAGAATATTTGGAAAGAAAATCTTCCTTCAATGAAATATTCTTATTTAGAAACACTATTTAAATTGAAATATAGTACTTTTAACTTGTTCGCTCATGAATTTATAGATTCTGTGGATAACTTCAATTTTGAATTCTCATCAGACTTACCGTTAACATACAAAATGTATGCAACCGGACTTTTAATTCGGAATGGAGATTATTCAACAATAAATTATTTGTTCGAGGCGATAAAACAAGATACAAGTAATGAACATACGGTTTTTTATATACTTCCACTGAAAGAGATAGCTAAGAATTTGCCTGAATATAAAGATTCTGCAATGGCTGAATTATTAAGAATAGCTACAATGGAAACGAAAGATGAATTGAAAGTAAGTTATAAATTTTATGCGCTTTATGAATTAAAAGATATTGAAGGGAGCAATATTATAAACCTATCAAAAGAATTGTTAAGCAAGAACGAAACTGAATTTTCGATAAAAATGTTAACATTAAAAATATTAGATGAAAATAATTATAGTGACTTTGAAGAACTACTTAAACAACGTATAGAAAGCGATACAAGTAGATTATTTAAATTGGCTTTACTAATTAAATTATACAAGAAGTTTAAGAATCCTTCAACCCTATATTTTATGAAAAGCTACTATAAGAAAGAAAATGATGATAGAGTGAAGAAGAGACTACAAATAGAGATAGCGTTATTGAAAGCAAAAGAACCCGATAGCACAATTACTTCTTCAACCATGCTCGACACCCTAACCTCCTACACAAATCAATGCTACGGTTACGAATGGTTAAAAGACGAAACATATAAAACCGAGTTACTTAACAAACTAACAAACGCAAAAAGCAAATTAACCGCCGGAGACTCGATCGGTTGCAGAACGGAAGTCGCTGCATTTCAAAACAGCGTTAACCAAGTTTACCAGGACTCCGCCGGAAGCTATACCAAATATGTAAGCGAAGAAGGATATAAATTTCTTTATTATTATGCGGGATATATTTTAGACAGATTACCTGAAGAAACCTTCCCGCCAAACGACATAGACGCGAGGGTGAAAGTAAAAAAAGAAAAATAAGACTTTAGCGTGCTCTGCGAAAAAGTCTTAGCGTTCTTTGCGTGAACCTTTTTTCCGTTTCACGCAGAGTGTGCAAAGGATGAACGCAAAGATATATCTTAAAAAAAATTATTATGAAGTAACAGGAAAAAAATAATTTCGTATAAATTACAATTTTAGTTTCGCAATAAATAAAATTTCAAAAACGGTTTATACTTATCAAAAAAATATTCTGGAGTTAGATTTGTAACTCGTGGTTTACCTTATAATTAAAGCTTGAAAACGCTAAAAATTCACATTCTGCCGGAGAGTGATATTTGTCCCATAATGTATATTATGTAAACTAAGAAATTCCCCGTTTATAAATAACCCGATAATTTTAGATAAACATACAGCGCCAATATAAAAACGCCTATATAAATAAATTGATTGGTTTTTCGTGGTTTTGTTCTTCTTGCATAACGGAATTTCAATCTTTTCTTACGCTTTTCGCGTTCGTCTTTCTCGGGATCGTAATATCTCGGCTGGTATTCAAATCGTCTGTATTTGGGTTTTCTCATTAACATTTCATTTAGGTTTGCTTATTACATTTAAAACTTTCGGCAAACATTTCACGCTTAAGGAAGAAATTTTTTCCGAAATAATTTCGCCGTCGGTATGGACAAAATATGGTTTTTCTATTTCAATTTCCACGTCCTTAAATTTATACATCGATACTTCTTTCGCAGTTTCAAGTCTGTTAAACAACGCCAACGGTAATTTCCGGATAACTTGAAGCTTCTTAAGTTTTTCAATTACCGTTAAATCAAGAATTTCATCGTTAATTTCCGCATCGGGATTTAAATAAAAACCACCGCCGTGTGTTTTTCCATTACCAATTGCCAAGAGTAATTTTTCGCCTAAAATAATGGAATTGTTCAATTTGATTCTAACGGGCATATCTTCCAAATTAATTAAAGCTTTAATTACTGCATATACATAAGAAACCAAACCGCTGAAGTTTTTCGTATGTTGATTTATATAAGCCACATACGCATCGAAACCGACTCCCAAACCGTTCAAAAATTTGTGCATTTTTTCGTTTTTGCCGCCTTTTTCTTTGAATTTAATCTCGCCAACGTCCACTTTAATTACGGGAGCATGATTAAATATCAATTCAAGATTTTCATTAACGCTTTTAGACAAATTAAGCATTCTCGCAAAATCGTTCCCGCTGCCGACCGGGATAACGCCCAATTCAATTTGCGGTTCGCTGCTAAAATCAATTCCGTTAACTATTTCATTTAACGTTCCGTCTCCGCCAACCCCGATAATTTTGTCGTAATTTAAATAATTAGATTTGGTTATTTCAGTTGCGTGAAGATGCCTTTCGGTAACGGCTATTTCGGATTGGATATTATTTTGCTTAAGAAAGGATTTAATTTGCGGTAAAGCCTTTTCCCCGTTACCCTTTCCCGATTTCGGATTGACTATAATTAATGTTTTTTTCAAATACGGTTTTGGTTGTTAACGATAAAATAAGATAAAAAATCCCCATAAATTTTTCAATGCATTAAAAATAAGGTTAATTTTCTTCAAACAAAGCGTTAACGAATTCCCTTGCATCGAAGGTTTGTAAATCGTCTATTCCTTCGCCTACTCCGATATATTTTATCGGAATTTTGTGTTCGTTAATTATTTGAAAGACAACGCCGCCTTTGGCCGTGCCGTCAAGTTTGGTTATTATCAATCCGGTTAAATCCGTGTATTTGGAAAATTCTTTAGCTTGAATCAGCGCATTCTGACCGGTATTTCCGTCCACAACCAAATAAATTTCGTTCGGCGCATAGTCAATTACTTTGCCCATTACCCTTTTAATTTTTCCCAGCTCTTCCATTAAATCGGTTTTTGTATGCAACCTTCCCGCGGTATCAATGAGAACAACGTCCGTATTTTGATTTTTCGCTTGCATGAGCGTATCGAACACAACGGAAGAAGGATCGCTGCCGGGTTCTTTTTGTATGATTTTAACTCCTGCTCTTTCCGCCCAAATTTCCAATTGTTCGTTTGCGGCGGCTCTAAACGTATCGGCCGAACCTATCATCACATCCAAGTTACTCTTTTTAAAATTGTATGCCAGTTTCCCTATTGTGGTGGTTTTTCCGGCGCCGTTTACACCAACAACTAAAATAACGAACGGTTTATATTTTTCCAATTGTTCAGCTTCGTCGTTACCAGGATCGTATTTTTCCAAAATGCCCGTAAGCTCTTTTTTAATTATTTCAATTATATTTACGCTGCTTCTGTCTTTCTCGCTTTTTAATCTTTTACGGGTTTCGTCAATAATATTCATCGCAACATCATAACCGATATCGCTTGTAATTAAAATCTCTTCTATTTCATCCAAAACATCGTCGTCAATTACCGCTTTGCCGCTTACGGTTTCTTTTATTCCCGTTACAATTTTGTTTCTTGTTTTGTTGAGACCATTCTTAAGTTTATCGAAATTCAGATTTTTGAATAACTTCATTTTGTTTCCGTTTTGATTGTTTTCAATGCACGTAAACCGTAATTTATAACGGATGCAAAACTAAGAATAATACTTCCGTAAAGCAATATTTGATAAAGCCAATGGGAATGTGGAATGTTGATTATCACAACCATTATAAAAAGTGCGATGGTTGCAACCGTTACTTTTCCGACGTAATCGGAAGGAAGAACTTTGCCGAGTTTTTTGCTCACGAAAATACCGCCCGTAAAAATCAAAACGTCCCGCAGAACGATTATCCAGAAATAATAATTTGGGATTTCATTCATCAAATACAATTTAACGATTATCATTACTACAAGAACTTTATCGGCAAGCGGGTCTATTACTTTCCCCCATTCAGATATTTGATTAAGTTTCCTGGCAAAATATCCGTCGGCAATATCACTGAAATAGGCAATCCAAAGCAAAATAATCAAAATTGTTCTGTTACTTTCCGATTCAATCATCCCATCGAGCAAAAGATAAACCGGAATACTAAGAAGCAACCTGAACAAACTTATGTAATTAGATAACGTGTTGAACTTGCCCAATTTAATCATTTCACAACCACGAATTTTTCCAGTTTCGATTCTTTAAGATTGCCGTTTTCGTCATAAGCTTTTACATAATAGATGTAAACGCCTGAATTTACCGTGCTCCCGTTTTCATCCCGTAAATCCCATTGCAAACCGCCGTTTCCGTCGTTTTCTTTCAAAGTTTTAATCTTTTTACCATCGATTGTAAACACATTTATTTCGGCAAACTTTGTCAATTTTGCAAAAGTTATTTTTCCGGATTTCGAAACGCTCACGGGATTCGGATAAGTGTAAATTTGCGATAAATCATTTTCGAATGAAGATAAAACGATGATGCTCCCGGCTCCGCTTGAAATTTTAATATTTCCCGTTTCAACGGAAGAATATATATTTTCTATTTTCAGAGAATATTCCATTCCCAAGGACTTTAACGGATGCTTTGTTTTCAATTTAACCCTGTCGTCACCAACTTCGTTAATCTCTACTATTTGATTAAAGGGTGAAAAAGTATAATTTTGGGCATTATTCGCAGAATTTTTGTCAACGGGAAGATTGAATTTGAGTGATAATGTTTTATCTTCTTCCAACTTGAAACTCTCTACGAAAAATAATTGCTCCCCTTTTTCTTCCGTTACGTAAAACTTTACGGAATCACTATTTACGGGAGAATTATAAAAATCCCGTAAATTTTTAACGGAGAGAATATGCTCCCCGGTATTTAAAGCTTCATCAAAATTTAATATATAACCGGATTGTGTAGCGGCAACAATTGTGTTAGGTGAAACTTTATCATCGACCAAAAATGATTTCACATCTGATATTTCGCTTTTCATCCTTTCCGAAAATCTTATAAACACCGAATTCGGATTTTTCGCATAAATACTATCGATTTTTGCCGGAGCATGTGAATATATTGTAATTAAATCACTTAGCATGGATTTCTTGCCGTTTGCCACCGATTGCACCGCATAATAATAAAAATTCCCCGGTTTTACGCTGTCAATCATGAAATTTTGTGATATTGTATCTAAAACACTTAAAGTAGAATCACTTAAACCTTTATAAACAATAAAGTTATCACCGTTCCCTTTCCATTCTAGATAGGTTTTATTGCTGTCAATGCTAAAATAATCCGTGAATTCCGGAATTTCCGGCGCATCATTGAACTTAATTTCGAAAAAACTGACTTTATCCAACCCCGAAACTCCGAATTCGTGTGCTCCGTTACTGTTCAAATCGCCAATAAAAATATTTGTTGTGTTAACATTTTCATTGTAAAATATGATTTTATTTTCATCTTGCTCCCATCTAAAAACATAGAAAAACGGATAAACATTAACGAGCAATTCGTCTTTTCCATCCGAATTTAGATTCTTTAATCTTAGCGAGTATTTCTTTCTCGTAAAACCGGAACTTATTTCAGAACCGGCATCAATAAAAGCTTCCGAAGTTATTAAATTAAATTCTTCGTTATTCATGTTAAATACCAACATAATATAAAACGGTGCAATATCATTGTTTTTATTGGATTTCAATAAAACAGCAACATCGTCGGTACCGTCACCGTCATAGTCTCCGCTGCTTAAAATGTTTTTCGAGCCATCCAGTCCCAAATTTATTGAAGTATAATATTCATAGGAATTATTCCCGTTTATTTTATATCCGTGCAAAGCTCCCTTGCTTGTAAGGAACCATAATTCATCCTTTCCGTCATTGTTCAAATCACAAACGGCAATATTTGGAGCACCGAGATAACCTGCATTATTTTGCTCCGGCAAATCGAATGTTGCTTCTGTAATTAACGAAAGATCGTTTTGAATTTCATAAACTGCAAAAGATGAATCGGCAAAAGCCACGACTTCTGTTTTGCCGTCGTCATCCAAATCAATTGCCTCCGCCGGCCAAAAATTCCCCGTTGAATCGGCAAATCGGGTGACAAATTCGGTTGAACCGGTCGACTTTTGTTCATCGATGTAACCGTTACGCAGAAATAGACTTAAAATATCGATCTTCCCGTTTCCGTTAAAATCCCCTACGGCTTTAGGAATTCTTTTTTCCAAAGAATCAATCAATATTAAAGAATCATTTTCGGCGGCGAAAATTTGCATTAATCTGGAATTTTCGTTCGGATTAATAAGCAAATATCCGGTTTGGGTTGTGTCTAATTTCACCGGAGCATCATAAATTCTTGCAGCCGGCATAGAGTAATTTAGTTGTGAATAATTCTGCAAATACACGCGCTCACCGACAGGAAACTTAAACGGTTTGCCATTGTTATCCACGATAGTCGATAATCCGGCTAAATTTGTAACTTCAAAATAAATTTCATATTCGGAATTCAGATTAACAGATTCCGGCGGAATAAATCCGAAATGGGAATTATAAACTGTTTTTGTATTTATGTTGAATTGATCCATATAAACAAAATTGTAATCTTCCGTCGGTCCGGCTCTGAAAAACATTTTGACCGATGCCGGTTCTTCGGAATACACTGATGACATAATTGTAACATCCTTTCCAAGCAACGCTTCTCCCCCGTTTACAAAATAAGCTTTGGGCGGAGATCTATCAACATAAAAGTTCACCCGTTCTTCTTGGTTATTTTCGTTCGTTAAATTTGCTATTAACCGTAAAGTATAAACCGTATCCGCAAAAGATGAAATATCGAGCGACGGCAAATCTTTTTTAAAGATTTGTTTGCTCCCGTCTACGGGAATATCGATCCATTTATCAGGATTATATCCCGTTCCGTATTGCAACGTAAAAAATTCAAAGTTTGGCGAAATTACGGATACATTGATTTGTAAAGAATCTTCATAAGTGGCATAATCTTGTAAAGGCTTGTTAATTTTAATTATTCCGGGAGAAAAAGACGTGACGATTTTGAATATATTGAGCCTTCCTGCGCCCGAACGTAAATCCCACCCCGGAGCATTAATATCATCTGCGGAAGATTTGAGCATTTGTTTGACTTCTTGAATCCCAAAATCTTTGAAGCCTAAAATATTTGCGGAAGCGGCCGAAACAAACGGAGCGGCGGCAGAAGTACCACTAATACTGCCATATTCACCATCTTTAATTGTTGTGTAAATATCAACTCCCGGAGCAACCAAATCCAAAGTTGAGCCGTAATTAGAGAAACTGCCAACAAAATCGTTTTCGTCCGATGCTCCGACACTTATAACTTCGCTGAAACTTGAAGGATAATGCGGCAATTCCGATGAAGAATTTCCCGAACTTCCGACCAAGATAACACCGTTATCATAAGCAAACTTAATTGCATCGTGAAGAAGGTAAGAAAATTTATCGTCGCCGAAACTCATATTGATTACTTTTGCGCCGGCAATAACGGCATAAATTATTGCGGATGCAACATCGTCGTCTTCGCCGTTTCCCGTAGCATCAAAAGCCCGTAAATTAAGTATTTTAACGTTTGGAGCAAAACCGGCTACTCCAATTCCATTATTCGCTTGTGCGGAAATAATTCCGGCAACACTCGTTCCGTGTCCGTTTTCGTCATCCGGGTTGTTATCCCAATCTTTGTAATCTTTATCTCCGGGAATATCGATATTCAAACTTTTATCAACAAAATCAAATCCTTTAAAATCATCGATATATCCGTTATTATCATCGTCAATTCCGTTAAATCTCTTGTCGTTTCCGTCTTCATCTATGCCAATTTCACCTTCATTTAAATAGATTTTTGAGCTTAAATCGGGATGATCGTCGTCTATACCGGTATCAATCACCGCTACCAGAATATCATTTAATTGAATACCGAGTTGAGCAATTAATTCGAATGTTTGCAATGCTCCCGTTTTTTCTAAAGCCCATTGTTGAGCAGCCAAACTATCATTCGGAGCATTATCAATACTGTAATTTTGGTTCTCTTGAATATATTCTACAGAAAATTTGGAGCGGATTTTCCTTAAAATCCGGTCTTTTACGTTCTTATTTCGGAAATCAAATCTGAAAATCCGTGAAAATCCTATATTATTTATTAGATAATTAGGTTTAACTTGCGTAAATTCTTGATGATAACCCAATTCATTTAAAGATAATTCTTGCGCTAATCCAGTTTCTATCTCATTTTTTAGAATTTTAATGCTCTTTGTATCCTTAAATTTGATGAAAACGGTTTCTTGAGCATAAATAATTTGTGTGAGAATAAATACGGTGGCAAGTATTATGATATTAATACGGTTCATATTCTTCCTTTACCGTATTAAAATCGACTTTTGTAGGATATTTTCCGGAAAAACATGCAGTGCAGAAGTGCTCCCGTTCGTGATCCACCATAGCTTCCATCATCTCCGGGATTGTTAGATATTCGAGCGAATCAACACCTAAATACTTCCTAATCTCCTCAATGTTACCGTTAAATTTGTTCGCTATCAATTCTTCTTTTGAAGGAAAATCCATCCCGTAAAAACACGGACTTACAATAGGCGGGGAAGAAATTCTCAGATGAACAGCTTTTGGGTTCGCTTCTCTAATGAGTTTAACTAGTTGCTTTGAAGTTGTGCCACGGACAATAGAATCATCTATTAATATTACGGTACGACCTTCCAAAACACCTTTGACCGTGTTAAACTTAATTCTTACTCCAACTTCCCTTTTGGTTTGCTCCGGTAAAATAAAAGTCCTGCCGATATAGTGGCTGCGAATTAAACCGATTTCCAATTTGGAGTTAATCCCCATCTTTTCCAATTGATTTTGATATCCGATAGCTGCCGTATTGGAGCTATCGGGAACGCTTATCACAATTACTTTTTCACCTTCGGGATCATACACGGGATGATACGTAGCAAGCACTTTGCCCAATTTTCTTCTTATTTTGTCTACATTTGTCCCGAAAATTTTACTGTCGGGTCTCGAAAAATATATAAACTCGAAGATGCAGTGTTTCAAATTTATGTCATCGGATATCGAATAAGAAATAATATCATCGATTTCTTTTGCGTCTTTTCCGATTTCAATCATCTCACCGGGTTTAATATCACGGATAAATTCCGCACCGTTCACATCAAACGCACAAGTTTCCGAAGCAACCAGAAAAGAACCGTTTAATTTTCCAAGTGAAAGGGGTCTGAAACCGTGCGGATCACGAGCGGCAAACAATTTATCGTTGGTTAAAATTACCAAACAATATGCTCCTTCAATCTTGCGGAGCGCATCTAAAATCTGATCCTCTTGCTTTTCTTTTTTACTCCGCGCTATTAAATGTAAAATTACTTCGGTATCGCTTGTTGTTTGAAAAATGGCACCTTCTTTAACAAGTTCCTCGCGGAGAATTTTTGCATTGGTTAAATTACCGTTGTGAGCAACAGCCAAATTTCCCATTCTATAATTAACCACGAACGGTTGTATATTTTTTCTGGAATCCGATGCACCCGTTGTAGAATACCTGTTATGTCCGATTGCCGCAAAACCTTCCAAGTCTTTACTTAAAATTTCAGGTTTGTTAAAAACATCGGAAACCAAACCGATTCCTTTGTGAATGTTAAACAAGTATTTGGTATTTTTTATTGATGAGCTAACGATTCCGGTAGCCTCTTGTCCCCTGTGCTGTAATGCATGCAGACCGTAATAAGTATAGATTGCCGGTTTTTCAATGCCTTGAATGCCGAAAACACCGCAATGGCATTTGGGTTTATCGCGATTCAAATTAAATTACCAAGATTATATTCTAGAAACCCTCTCAATAACAAACGGACTAAAAGGATTAATATTGAAAGGAAAGAAATTTGTCGGAACGGCGGGATTTGAACCCGCGACCACTTGACCCCCAGTCAAGTACGCTAACCGGACTGCGCCACGTTCCGAACAATTATAATTTAGAACGTAAATTTACTAAAAATTCTCGTATTTCCTCAAGGTCTCTTTTTAATGAACGGATTTCATTTTTTGATGCTGTGGGTTTTTTCTTTATCGCAGATTTTTTAGAGGATTTTGCAGCGCCGTTTTCAGGATCGGCTAGAATTTTTTTAGCGCCTTCAATTGTATATTTTTCTTCCCTTAAAAGTTTTTTTATTAACAAGATTAATTTAATGTCGGCATTAGTATAAATTCTGTTTCCCGCTCTGTTCTTTGAAGGCTTTAATTGATCAAATTCGGTTTCCCAATATCGAAGAATATATTGTTCCAACCCTGTAAGTTTGCTTACTTCGCTTATTGAATAATATAATTTTTTTAATCCGAAATCTTTCATGTTTGCTCTTATTATTTACTTTAACGAAATTAATTAATTCATTATAAAATATCAAGTTCTATAAATTATTTAATATAATTTCTTCGCGGAAAGATTTTGTTTGTTAAAATACCGGGAAAATTGTTTTCGGTATGTGATGAGTATCAAAAGAGCAGGTTTATTTGGTTAATTTTAATATTAAGTAAACCGCTGCAAGATAACCTAATTCTTTAAATCCGGAAATGTAACCGGTACAAACCTCTGCAGTTATAGAGGTTTTTCTAAAATCTTCCCTTGCAGCCAAATTGGAAAGATGTACTTCTATTTTAGGAACTTTGATAAGTTCAAGCGCATCTCTAATTGCTACCGATGTGTGGGAATATCCTCCGGGGTTTATAATCAACCCAACAATATCAGAATTTCTTGCCGACTGAATTTTTTCTATTATCTCCCCTTCCAGGTTACTTTGGAAAAACTCAAAATCTATTTCCGGAAATTCAGCCGTTAATTTATCATGAATATCGGACAACGTTAACTTTCCGTATTGGGATTCATCTCTTTCACCCAACAAATTTAAATTAGGACCGTTAATTATTAAAATTTTCATAATTACATTTCCGCCATTTCTTCAATTACTTCTCTTAATTTTGGTGTTAAATAAACATCTTCAACACCAAGTTCTTTTAATGCTTGTGAAAGGATTATTACTTTTCTTTGTAAAGTGGCTAATTTGTTAATAACAATTACTTTATTTTCCTTAACAAGACAATAACCGCCCTTAAAATCTCCTCTTTCGAATCTGACCTTTGCTCCCATTTGGGTTGCGAGGGATTTTAAATCCGATAAAATCGTTTCGAATTCTTTTTCTTTGATTTTCATTAAATTTGTATCCGTTTTTATATAACTTATACTTGCAATTCAAATATATAAATAAATGCGGAATTATTCAGAATGAACCGGATGAAAAGATTTGCATCTATAGATATTGGTTCTAATACAGTATTGCTTTTAATAGCCGATGTAAATACTCTGACAAATGAGATAAGAACAATTGCCAACTTTTATGAAGCACCCAGAATTAGTGCGGGTATAAAAGAAACCGGATATATTAATTCGGAAAGCAGAGAAAAACTTTTTAGTGTTCTCGGTAAATATTCAAAATTAATTGAAGAGTATAATTGCAATTATACAATTTTAACAGCTACAAATGCTTTCAGAATAGCCCAAAATGCAAAAGATATTATTGCTGAAGTTAAAAATAAGTTTGGATTTGAGATTGATATTATTCCCGGTAAAGAGGAAGCAAGATATTCGTTTTTAGGCGCGACTTACGATCTTACAAGTCCGGCTGAAAAATTAGTGATTGACATCGGAGGCGGGAGCACGGAAGTTATTTTTGGGAGCAACGAAAACATAAGTTATGTTCAAAGCTTTAACTTTGGTGTCGTCAGTATTACCGAAAGATTCATTGATGATTATCCGGTAAAAGATTCTTCCATCAGAGAAATTATGAGTTATATTACCGATAAATTTGCCGAACTTAAAGAAAAGATTCTGTCATCGCCGTATTCGATTGCTGTAGCCGGAGCACCGACTACATTATCATGCATTAAACAAAGTTTGAAATTTTATGATGAGCAAAAAGTTGAAAAATCAATCTTAACAATCGATGAACTTCTTAAAATTTCCGACGAACTGAAAAAATTACTACCCGACGAAATCAGAAAAAAATATGGTTCAGTTGTGGAAGGCAGAGAAGATGTTCTGCTTACCGGAACATTAATTTTACTCTCGTTTGCTAAATTAATGGATGTAAACCGGTTTATTGTTTCGGGCAAAGGGATTAGGTACGGCGCAATCATCAATTATTTAATGCAGATCGAAAATCAAAATAATTAATGAAATTGATATTTTTTTTATCGATATTACGAAATTAATATTTCATTGTTATTATATCTTACTCATTTAATCGCATAATTAGCGGGGAGAATATATGGCAAAAAAAGCTACTCGCGAACAATGGGGTTCGAAACTCGGTTTTATACTTGCCGCCGCCGGCTCTGCAGTCGGTCTCGGTAATATTTGGAAATTTCCTTATGTAGCCGGTGAAAACGGTGGAGCGGCGTTTATTCTAATTTATTTGATGTGTATTCTCGTTATCGCCTTGCCCGTGTTGCTAGCAGAAATATTAATCGGAAGAACAACGCAGCGAAATCCCGTAGGTGCTTTCAAGCAGTTAAGCGGTAAACCTTTCTGGGTTGCGGTTGGCGGAATGGGAATATTGGCAGGTTTTATCATTCTTTCTTTTTATGCTGTAGTTTCCGGGTGGTCTCTTGGTTATATTGTTGAAGCTGCTACGGGAAAATTTTATGAGTTTAATCAAATAGGTTCATCCGGCGCCCATTTCACAGATTTAACCCAAAACACTTTGTGGAATATAAGTTACTTCGCCGCTTTTATGATTCTAACAATGGTTATTGTTTATTACGGTGTTCAAAAAGGAATTGAACGCGGCAGTAAAATTATGATGCCGTTATTATTCTTGATTTTAATAGTTTTAATGATTCGCGGATTAACTCTGGAAGGCGCTGAAAAAGGATTGGATTTCATATTCAATCCTGATTGGTCGGCCATAACCGGCAAAACAATACTTGTTGCGTTGGGGCAAGCATTCTTTACACTTAGTTTGGGAATGGGAGCTATGCTTACTTACGGGAGTTATATGTCCAAGAAAGACAATATTCCCATATCTGCTGTTGAAATAATTATTTTGGATACGCTTGTAGCTCTAATTTCCGGAGTCGTAATTTTTACGGCGGTTTTCGCAACGGGCGAAAGTCCAAATGTAGGACCGGGATTAATTTTTCACACTTTACCTATAGTGTTTACAAAAATGCCCGGCGGATTATTTTTCGGAGTTCTCTTTTTCATTCTCTTATCAATTGCCGCCTTAACTTCTGCAATTTCTTTGCTTGAGGTGGTTGTGGCATATTTCGTCGATGACAAAAATTGGCAACGCCATAGGGCTGTAGTCATATTCGGTTTCTTTACATTTTTACTGGGAATTCCCAGTGCCTTATCTTTTAATATATTGGCAGATTTCAAAATTTTCGGATTGACCTTCTTCGATTTGATGGATTACCTTTCTTCCAATATTCTATTGCCGCTCGGAGGATTGTTAATTTCGGTTTTCGTCGGCTGGGTATGGGGCTTGGATAATGCCATCCCGAATCTTAAACAAGGGGCTGAAAATTTATTTAATAAATTTCCTTGGATGCTTGATATCTGGGTAGTCTTCATCAGATATTTTGCGCCCATATTAATTTTCTTGGTATTACTTAACGCACTTGGTATAATTTAATTCTTCACAAACTAACTGTATTTTGGAAATGTCTAGAAAAACTTTTGCATTAGTAATTTTAGTAATAATTGGAATAATACTTTACTTTTGGGGCGTTTCATTTTTTACTGCAATCTGGAGTTTTCCGGGAAATTTCGATTTCTTCAAAAACTTTCCGAGCAAGGACACGCCGCTCGGTTCAATTCCTTTAATGGTAATTGCGCTTGTGGGAACAGGCGTTTATGTAACTTTTAAACTCGGTTTTCCGCAAATAAAATATTTATGGCATGGAATAAAAGTTACAGCCGGAGTCTATGATAATCCGGAAGATGCCGGTGATCTTAATCATTTCCGTGCTTTGTCAACTGCGCTTTCCGCAACCGTGGGAATCGGAAATATTGCCGGTGTAGCAACGGCTTTGTATTATGGCGGTCCCGGCGCTTTATTTTGGATGTGGATAACGGCTTTCTTCGGTACAACTCTTAAATATGCGGAAAGTACGCTTGCTTTGAAATACAGAGATTTTGACCCGGACGGTCATACAGCCGGCGGTCCGATGTACACAATCGAAAAAGGACTTGGAATGAAATGGCGATGGCTTGCTGTATCTTTTGCCATATTCGCCGTTATTTGTTCTTTTGCCACCGGAAATGCAATTCAATCTTTTACCGTATCGGATCAAATTTATTCCGAAGTTGCTCAAATCGTTGGCACAGATCATTTTTTAACAATAAAACATCAAATATTCAGTGGTTTTAGTGTTTCCGTCGAGCAGGTAATTAACGGCTTGGTATTGTCATTTATTGTAGGGCTGGTAATTATCGGTGGAATTAAAAGAATCGGCAAGGTTACCGGATTCTTGGCACCGTTTATGGCAATCATTTATGTGTTTTCAACCGCGTTAATATTATTGGGAAATTTCGATAAACTAGGCGAAAGCTTCTCTTTGATTTTTCAAATGGCTTTCAATCCGCCTTCCCAAGTTGCGGGAGTTGGCGGCGGAACTTTCCTTATTATGCTTAACACTATGCTTTGGGGAGTAAAACGCGGACTTTATTCAAACGAAGCCGGACAAGGCAGCGCTGCAATTGCCCATTCCACTGCTAAAACAAAATATGCGGTTCGCGAAGGCTCGGTTGCAATGCTTGGCCCGTTTATCGATACAATCATTATTTGTTCTTTAACCGGTTTGGTTATCATTTCCACTGGTGCTTGGCAACATACCGAGTTCTTTGTTAAACATGTTGATCCGAAATTTACCGGTGAGTTGATGAACAGCAGTTTGTTAACATCGTATGCTTTTAAACAAGGATTGAGCTGGCTTTTTGCTTACGGAGATAAAATAGTTACAATTTCAGTTCTGTTATTTGCCATTTCAACCGCTATCAGCTGGTCGTTTTACGGTGATAGAGCCACAGATTATTTATTTGGTCCTAAAGCAATACTTCCATATAAATGGGTTTTCGTTTTGTTTGTCTTTATCGGTGCAATTGCCGAATTGGAACAAGTTTGGGATTTCGGAGATGCCGCATTAGGATTTATGACTTTCCCGAATTTAATCGCAATTATTTTGTTGTCGTCAAAACTGAAAAAAATGACTAAAGAATATTTTGCAATCGATCATCCGGTTTATAGAAAGAAATAATTCGTTATTTTTGTAGATGAAATTCATTTATTGTAAACAATCCAGAATATACGAGAGGTGACAAGATGGCAAACATTAATAAGATTAAAGGTGTAATTGGAATTTTAACCGGGGGCGGCGATGTGCCCGGATTAAATCCGGCAATCCGTGCCATTACAATTCGTGCTTTGAGAGAAGGTTTTAAAGTTGTCGGTATAAGACGTGGCTGGGGCGGAATGATTGATATAGTCCGTGATAAAAAATACGATAACAGTAGTAATTTTACTTATCTTTCCGAAGAAATAGTTAATAAAGCAGGTAGAACCGGTGGAACGTTCTTGCATTCATCCCGCACCCGTCCGAGCCATGTTCCCAAAGAGGTTGTTCCCGAACATCTCAAAGATACTTATACAGACGATGTGAATGATTTAACCCCTGAAGTATTAAAAAATTTGGAATTTTTAGGCATAGACCATTTAATTCCAATCGGTGGCGACGATACATTGAGCTACGGCGTCCGTCTTCACAAAGAAGGAGTAAACGTTGTAGCCATACCTAAAACTATGGATAATGACGTTCCGGGGACGGATTATTGCATCGGGTTTAGCACTTGCGTTACCAGAACAATTGAATTAACACATAATTTAAGAACTACAGCCGGATCACACGAAAGATTTTTGGTAATCGAAGTATTCGGACGTTATGCCGGATTCACTGCCCTTCTTCCCACGATGGCGGGCGCTGCCAACCGATGCGTTATTCCCGAATATAAATTCGATATGGAACGGTTAACTGAATTGCTTGTTGCAGACCGCTACACAAATCCAAGTAAATATTCGGTTGTTCTCGTCTCCGAAGGCGCTATGTTTGATGGTGCGGAAATGATTTTTGAAAGTGAAGAGAAAGATATGTTCGGTCATAAAAAACTCGGCGGTATCGGAGATTTGGTTTCAAGAAAGTTGAAAGAGCTTTCGCCTAAATACAATAACGGAAGAAGGATTAATGTTATTAATCAACGTTTAGGGTATCTCGTGCGCTGCGGAAATCCGGACGCAATCGATTCTATTGTTCCGATGGCTTTCGGTAATTTGGCTCTGGATTTGATTCTCGATAACACTCACGGCCGTCTGGTTACTTTGAAAAACGGTAGATACGATAATCAACAAATAGAAATTGTTACGAGCTTTAAGAAAAAAGTTGACGTTGAAAAATATTACAACACGGAAAGACTGCGACCGTTTTACAAGAGTTTCGAATCGAAACCTTTGTTTATTATGGCAAGCGATTAATAAATTTTTACTTTACTTTTCTGCCGGGGATTTTTCTCCGGCAGGTTTTTTATCAACCGTTTATTCGTGATACATTATATTTGCGCCTACCCAAGTTTTATTTTTGTTGTAATCGACGCCTATCATTTTCCCTTTGCTAACTCTTAATAAATTATTTACAAGTTCGGGTTTATCTTCCCATAAAAACATCATTCTTACTTCCGCCTTTGCATAACCGTCGGGAGTTTTAATAACCGGTTCGTATTTTACTTTTCGTTGCAAAATATAATTTTCTTTGTCTTTTATTTTATCCAAATCGTTTTGGGAAATTTCTATTTTAACACCCGAACCGGCAAACGAAAACAAAGGTTTCAAAACATAATTTTCCAAGTCTCCGGGATAAACTGAAAGTTCATCCAAATAATAAGAAGGCGGAGCATATTTACTTTTAATCAATGGCAAAATATTTTTACTTATTTTGAAAAACCAATTGGGATGACTGAGCCAAGTTACGTTAAATTCTTCGAAAAAATTGAAACTCGGTTTAATTTCGCTGCGTTCCAATTCATCAAAAATAACTCGATTATAAATTTTATCGATTTTTATTTTCCTTCCGTCTATTTCATAATACAAATTTTTCCCTTCTTGAATTACGTCGCTAATACATACGGGTTTAATCCCAAGTTGCATCTCGGCAATATGAAAATCTATCCATGTCTTTTGGTTGTACGGGTCTATTTCAAGTAGAATAACATTTTCGGGATTCGAATCACCAATCATTGCCCTTTTAAGTTTTTCGATGTACGAATCGTAATCGAGTCCGTTAAAATAAGGAGTAAGTTCCGAGGGCAAATCATAAAACTTCCGGAGCTCGGAATCCAAAAATGCTTGAAAGTTATAGAGCGACGGAAAACCTTGCAGCTCAATTAGTTGCGGAAGAATATTTCCCTCTTCGTCCCGTGTTATGGCAAAATCAATTTGAAGAAATAACGGATGCGAATCTTCGTTGGGCACAAAATATTTTTCCGGCACGAATGTACGGTGTGAGTTTCCAAAATCAATTTTTTCGATTATACCGGCAATTTCGTAAGCAGCGTCAACTAAAACAGTAATGTTCTTTTTGTCAAGAAATAATGGCGTTTCACAAATTCTGAAATCCAACTTCCGGTTAATCTTGTTTTCAATATCGTTTATTAAAGCATTATATTTTTCGTCAGTGAAATCGGCGTTAAACTTCTCCCGTAATTCCCGAACCATGGTTATATTTACCTTTATTTAGATATTTATTCCCTTATATGTTTCGTCGATAATATAATCAACCACTTTGCGCAAATCTTTTGTTTGTTCCCATACACGTAGTTGCCTATCGGCACCGGTACCGTATTTAAGAATTTTATGGATGTAATTCAGTTCTTCCCTGCTTCCCAAATCATCAACAACATCATCTACAAATTCAAGTAATTCGTCGATTAAAACGTGCGTATCAACTTCGGCTTGCTTTCCGAAATCAATCAGTTTCGCATCGATACCGTATCTACTGGCGCGCCATTTGTTTTCGTTAATGTAAAGTCTCCGGTAAAGTCTGAATCCCAAGTTTTGTTTAATCAGTTTATATAATTTTGCAACTATTGCTTGCATTAAAGCCGCAAGGGCAATTGTTTCATCCACTCTCAGTTGAACGTCGCAAACTCTAAACTCCAACGTAGGATATTTCGGATGAGGACGTATATCCCACCAAATTTTACTTGCATCTTCTATACAATTGGTTTTTACGAGAAGCTCTACGTATCTTTTAAATTCGTCGTGACTGTTAAAATAATCGGGTATTCCCGTTCGCGGGAAACGATCGAATATTTTTGCCCTGTAAGATTTGAATCCGGTATTTCTGCCTTTCCAGAACGGTGAATTGGTGGACAATGCGTAAATATGCGGAAGAAAATATCTTGCCGCATTCATTATATGAATTGCCATCTCTTTATCTGCAATGCCGACGTGGACGTGCAAACCGAATATCAGATTTGCGCGCGCCACCTGCTGCATATCGTGTACAACTTCCTGATACCTCGGGTGGTTTGTTATCGCTTGATCTTCCCAACGTGAAAAAGGATGTGTGCCGGCAGAAGCGATTTTCAAACCGTGTAGGTCGGCTACTTTTGCAATGTTGGTTCTTAACTTGACTACCTCTTCCCTTGCCTCTTGAATATTTGCACAAATTGTCGATCCAGCTTCAACAACGGATTGGTGCATTTCGGCTTTTATTTGTTCTTTCAGAACCATTTTACCGTCTTCCAAAAGTTGCTGAACATGCGATTTCAACTCGCGTGTTTTCGGATCAACAATCTGGAATTCTTCCTCTATTCCCAGTGAAAAAAGTTGGTCTGTCATGACTTTATTTTGCTTTTAATTTATTTGATACTAGTTTTTGGTTGTTTGCAAAAGTAGTTATAAAGTTACCCCATGTTAAATTATTAGTTCCCGGTTTATGGTTTTTAGCCCGTCTTATCGCCATGTTTGCGGCGGCTTCAACAACCCATTCGAAATTTTCTTCCCCAACCGAATAAAGATCGGCATCCGGTGCCGGATTACCGAAATCAATTGCGTAAGGTATTCCGTCTCGTATTGCCAGTTCTACCGTATTAAAATCATAACCAAGAGCATTATTAATTTTGAGAACATCTTCCTCCATTCGCTTTAGTAATTTCGATTCTACCGGTTTTGGATTTTTAACATATCTCAAATGATGCGGTTGATTTGGGTCGTATTGCATTATCCTAACATCGCGTCTGTCCAAACAATAACAACGGAAATAATCGGTAAATTCTATTGCCTCTTGCAACATCATCACAAGCGTTCCTGTTGAATTATAAATTTGGAAAAATTCGTCTCTGTTATGGATTTTGTAAACGTTTTTCCATCCGCCGCCTGCAAAAGGTTTGAAGAAAGCCGGAAATCCTACATATTCAAAAATACCGTCCCAATCAAGCGGATACTCAAGATTTCTCATCGACATTTCGTTGGTATCCGGAGGATGCTGGTTAGAAGGTAATAACACGGTTTTTGGAACATGCACGTCAATCTTGGTAGCAAGCGCATTGTTAAAAAACTTTTCGTCTGCGCTCCACCAAAAGGGATTATTGATTACCGCCGTTCCTGTTAATGCGGCATTTTTCAAATAACTTCGGTAAAACGGTATATCTTGCGAAATTCTATCGATAATAACGTCATATTCTACCGGCTCGCCTTGAATTACTTTATTGATTTTTACAAACTCGGCTTTTATGCCGTCAACTTTTTTCGAGTTAACTCTTTCTACAAAAGCTTGCGGAAAAGTGTTTTCCTGACCGAACAGAATTCCGATTTTTTTCATTGAGATTTACCCTTGCATTAAATTTTGAACCAGTGCGGATTGGATTCTTAAAAAATTAAGTGCAATATAAAAAAGTTACCGTTTAATTTCACAATTATTTTTCCAAAGTTGAAATCTCTTCCAAGATTTTAATACTATAAAATTTTTGAAAATTCATTGTGAAGAGGGATTTTTAAGTTTACTTTATATCCTAAAAAACTTTTAATATTTTTAATCCCGAATATTCCTCTTCCTGAAAATCTGCATGAAATTATTTTCTAAATAAATTTTTCAATTACAACGGGAGAAGTGTATGCAAATTACCGGAATGAAATACGGCAAACAAATATTGGATACTGCAAAATTTCCTACCCCAATGATTTTGGATGCCGACGCGACTTTGGAAGAAGTAGAACAATTGATGAGCAAAGAAGGAAAATGCGTTGTAAAACCTGTCTTTTACGGTGGAGTTGGGAAAAAAGGCAAAGCCGGGTTGGTAAAAATCGTTGATTCCCCTATCGAAGCAATGGCAGCTAAGAGAAAACTTTATTTTGCCCAGCATCTGTTTCATGACAGAGTAATTCAAGCAAACGGAGTTACTTTCGAGGAGTTTATTCCGGCTTCGTACGAAATTTATTTTAATCTACATGTATCTACAAAAACAAGAAAAGTAAATTTCACTCTTACTCATCACGGAGGTGTTGATATTGAAGAATTGGAACCCGGCGAAATTTACGAAGGTACTTTCGATCCGATAACGGGACTTAAAACTTATCACATTATTGATGCACTTACGGAAATAAACGCTCCGCGCGAAATTATATCACCATTAGCCCAGCACTTACCGAAACTATGGAACCTTTACAACGATTTCGGCTTTATGATGCTCGAGATTAATCCTATCCGGTTAAAAAACGAGAAAGGGAAACTAATTACGTATGCGTGCGATTTTAAAGCCCAGTTCGACCGGGATAACCATCAGTGGCAGAGACTTAATTTACCGATGGAAATTTTTCAAACCGATATGAGTCAGTTTGAAGAGGAAATAAATCAGCTTAGAACTTACCGAGGTCAGAGCGATGTTGTTGTAATTAATCCCTACGGAACGGTTACCGCTTTCATGTTCGGCGGAGGTGCTAACAGTGCGGCTACGGAAACACTCGGTAAAAAAGCAACCATTTCCAGCGATTTTGGAGGAAATCCGCCTTACGACAAAATGTACGAAATTGCAAAAATAGTTTATAAGCATTGGTTAAAACAAAGCAACGTTCTTTTAATAATCGGAGGGAAGGCAAACAACACTGATATTTTCGTTACGTTCAAAGCAATGTTCGATGCTTTGAAAGAATACGTTGCACAAAACGGCAAACCCAATATTTACGTGGTTGTTGGTCGCGGCGGACCAAACCTGATAAGAGGAATGGGTTATGCCCGTGATATTTTAGACAGTTTAAGTATTTCGTATAAATTTTTCGGATACGACAGTTCAATGGTTGAAGTGGTTCAATATGCCAAAGATATTGACGATTGGATGGACGAAATAAAAAATCAAACAGTTAAAGCTTAACAGAGGAAGAATATGCAACCCGAAAAACCTTTTAATTATTTTGTGGGAATAAATTCCCTCGACGAAATAGCTACAAAAGATTCTAAAGTTGTTGTAATGAATATTTTGGGAAACGAAAGCAGAAATGTTACACCCGTTTCTCATGAATACAGCGGCGGAAATATTGTTGCGGGAGTTCAATACGGAAGAAAAGGCAAATTGGAAACCAAAGCCGGAGACATTCCCGTTTACAGCCGTTTAGCCGAAGTGGTTAAAAATCATTATTTCGATACAAGCGTTATTTACCTTCCGCCGGATGCCGTTTTTCACGCCGTAACTGAATTATGCCATTACAATTCAGAAAATTTGAAAAAAATAATTATCATCACAGAAAAATTAAGCGTGAAAGATCAACGATTGATACGGGCAATCGCTCAAGCCAATGAAATAGATGTGTTCGGCGCAAACTGTTTAGGTGTAGCCGATTCATGGAACCATGTGAGAATCGGCGGCGCTCTTGGGGGCGACAGACCGGAAGAAACTTTGCTCAAAGGTTCAATTGCAATTCATAGTAACTCGGGAAATTTTAGCACCACCATAGCAGAATATTTAAAGACTGCCGGTTTCGGAACTTCCACAATCATAAGTTCGGGTAAAGACGTAATAATTCAATTTGCCGTTCCGGAATTTCTTTATGCGGCGCAAAACGACGAAAGAACAAAAGCGGTTACGTTATACGTTGAACCCGGCGGATATTACGAACAACAAGCTTTGGAAATGATTGAATCCGGTAAATTGAAATTCGATAAACCCATTATTGCGTGCGTTACGGGACGATGGAAATCGAATTTAACAAGAGCTTGCGGTCATGCCGGAGCACTTGCCGGCGAAGGAGACGACGCTTTGGCTAAAGAAAAATGGTTCGACGATTATTTCGGCGTGCCCGTATTTAATCCGGATGAGCCCGAAAAGGTTAGCACTAAAGGTGTAAGGGTTGCTTCAATACAGCATATTCCTTTGGCGGTAAAAGCGGTGTTCGATAAAATCGGAGAAAAACCGGATTTCGAACCGGTCGGTAATTTAGGCTTAAAACCTTGGTTTTCCAATGATTTTAACTTAAACTTACCTCTTACTTTACAGATACCCGTAGTTGAAGCATTACCGCCGTACAATAAAGAAATCGAAGCGATTAATAAGCAAGTGGGAGCTACATATCTGAGAGAGAACATGCGAAACAAATCCGGCGCTTCCAGAATTAACCGTTCTACTTTTGTTGCCGAACTTCACGGTATGCCCATAATCGAATTAATTGAATTTCCTTATGAAAGCAATATACTTTTCAGTCTTACTAAAATGCATCCCGAAAAAGAAAAATTAAAATTCGTGAATTTCATTCTTAATTATTTTGCAAAACCCGACGAACAAGAAATACACGCAATTCAAACCGCAAAACAAAACGGTGCAATTCCCAACGAAGCTCTTATTGCAGCAATTTCTCTAAAGGGATCAATGAATGAGTTAAGCGTGATTCAAGATTATACCGGAAAACTTATAACTCTTTTTTCTGAAATTCAATTGAGAGATTTATATTCCGAAATAGACTATGACCAATTGGAAGCTGCGGCAAACAATATGTTCGATACTAAAGACAAAGAAAAACCGGAAGTTGTGAATTTCTTAACCTCGGAAATAGAAGCATGTTTTAAGAAAAGTAATATTCTGGATTTTGCCGTCAGGTATAACAGTAAAAACAAAGTTAAAAATCAAACCGCATTTTTATTTGCTGCAATACTGCTCGATTTTTCTTATAAGTCACTTGTTTTGAAAAAGATTACCAAACAAACCGCCATCGAGTTGATTGAATACATTACTATAATTGCAAAATCGGCGGTTCTAAGTTCCAATTACCTTTTTTCTAATTCCTATCTCAAAAAACTTTTTGAGCAAAAGGATTTTGCTTTGTTACAATCGTCGTTTACAAAAACCGCTTACGTTGCTTTATTCAACGAAGAACCAAATGAAGATGCTTTAGTGGAATTCAAAGCTTTGTTGGCATTAACCTTAACTAACGGTCCCGGAACTTTAAGCGCGAAAGGAGCAAAGGAGAGCGTAAGCGCAAGGAATCATATTTCCACTGCCTTTGTGGGATATTTAAGCAATACCGGGCTCGCTCACGGCGGCAGCGGTTACGAAGCAATCGAATTTTTACTTGATTCTTTCAAAGATGTTAAAATTAAAGACCCCAATTTGACAAACGATAAAATTAATTTGAAGGAAATATCCAAAAAAGTTGCCGTAGATTATTTGGAATATAAAAATAATGCAAAGTTAAAAGGTGAATTAAATTACAAAAGAATTCCGTGTATCAATCATCCCGTTTTCAAAGGGAAACGTGTAAACATCGATCCGCGTGAAGATTTTATCCGCAAATATTTAATTTCCCACGGAATTAATAATTTGTTTTGGGATTTTTATCATGAACTTGTACATTCGCTCTACGAAGTAGGGGTTTCACCGAATGTTTATTGCGTAAACATCGATGCCGTAATCGCAGTAATTTCGCTGAAACTAATGTGGAACTCATATAAAGCCGGAAAGCTGAGCGAAAGCGATTTGCAAAATATTGGATTTATAATTTTTCTTTTGGGTAGAACCGTTGGTGTAAGCGCGGAAATAATTGATCACCGTTCCCGTGGAACGGATATGGATTGCCGCACCCCGCAGAGCGAAACAAAATTTATTTCATAAATGGATTGGTTGCTGATTGTTTAATTTTTAACAATACAAAAAAACCGCCCTTCAGAATATTAAAAAATAAACGGAAAGGCGGTTAAATTAGGAAACAACTTTTTACTTAAAAGTTAGGTTCATAACTTTGAAGTAATTTCATGTAATTTGCCCTTTCGAAAGCAGCTGGTTCGTTAACGGATTTTTGGCTCATACTTCCCTTCATCAAATCGATCGAATCATATTCGTGTTCTTCCATCCAGCGTTCCATATCTTTCAGAATTTCTGTAATTCTGCCTATACCGTTTTTCAACAATTCCGAAGCCATCATTGCAACGTCTCCGCCGGCCATCATTATCTTCAGAACATCCAAATGATTATGAATTCCGCTGGTGGCAGCTAAACTTGCTTTAATTTGTCCGTATAAAATTGCTATCCATCTCAGCGGTAATCTCATTTCCCAATTACTGCTTAATTCCAAGTTGGGAACCACTTCAAGCTCTTCCAAATCAAAATCGGGTTGATAAAATCTGTTAAACAGAACCAGAGCGTTTGCTCCGGCATGATCCAGTTTTTTAGCCATGTTCGACATTGACGTAAAAAACGGGCTAAGCTTAATTGCAACCGGAATAGTTACGTTTTCTTTTACTGCTTTCAAAGTATCAATATACATATTTTCGATTTCGGAACCGGTAATATTTGGGTTCGTCGGGATATAATAAACATTCAATTCGATTGCATCGGCGCCGGCATCTTGAATGTTTTTAGCATATCTTGCCCAACCGCCGCTGCTAACGCCGTTCAAGCTTCCGATTATTGGAATATCGACAGCTTTCTTCAAATTAGCGATATGATCGAGATATTCGTAAGGTCCCAAGTTAAATTCTTCCGGCTCGGGAAAATAATTGGTAGCTTCGGCATGGCTTTCCGCATGAAAACTGAGATAATGATCCAATTCACCCGTTTCGTGGGTAATTTGTTCTTCGAATAATGAATAAACTACTACCGCCGCCGCTCCGGCGTCTTCCATCGCTTTAACGGTATCTACCTTTTCGGATAAAGGCGAAGCCGAAGGAACAATCGGATTTTTAAGTTTCAAACCCATGTATGTAGTTGATAAATCCATTTTAACTCCTCATTTATTTCAAAATTTAATCAGGCGGCGATTAAGCCGCCTTAAATTATTTTTCTTCTTCTTTTATATTTTCTACGAAATGCGAATAATCCATTGCAGCCATATGACTGTATATCTTCCAGACTTCTTTAACATGTTCTTGCGCGTCATCCAGAAGTTTCTTTGCCCTTTCCGGATGAGATTTGGTCAGCATTTTAAATCTGGTTTCACGATATACATAATCTTTCAACGGTATTTTCGGACCTTTGTAATCGAGTTTCAACGGATTTTTACCTTGGTAAATATTTAACGGATTGTATCTGAACATAGGCCAATAACCCGATTCAACCGCAAGTTTCTGATGTTCGAAACCTTTGGACATATCCATTCCGAAAGCAATACAATGGCTGTACGCAATTATTATGGAAGGTCCGTCGTATCTTTCGGCTTCAATAAATGCTCTTACGGTTTGTAGATCGTTGGCTCCCATTGCAACTTGTGCAACGTAAACATTCCCGTAACTCATCGCCATTCTTGCCAGGTCTTTTTTCGGTATCGGTTTGCCCGCTGCGGCAAATTTAGCAACAGCACCGAGTGACGTTGCTTTCGATTGTTGTCCGCCGGTATTTGAATAAACTTCGGTATCCAATACAAGTATATTAACATTTTTACCCGAAGCCAATACATGGTCCAAACCGCCGTAACCGATATCGTAAGCCCAACCGTCGCCGCCAATTATCCAAACTGAACGCGTTACCAAATAATCAATAACGGTAAGCAATTCTTTAGCTTCGGATTTATCCAGTTTTTCAAGTATGTCTTTTAATTTCGCTACTCTTTCTCTTTGCTCTTTAATTTCTATCTCGGTTTTTTGCGGAGCCGTTAAAATAGCTTCCGCTAATTCCGTTCCAACATCGTCTTTAAGTTGAGTCAACAACTCTCTCGCATACTGGGTTTCCCTGTCAATTGCCAGTCTCAATCCCAAACCGAATTCGGCATTATCTTCGAACAAAGAGTTATTCCACGCCGGACCTCTTCCTTCTTTGTTAACAGCCCAAGGAGTTGTTGGCAAGTTACCGCCGTAAATTGACGAACAACCAGTAGCGTTAGCAATTACCGCTCTGTCTCCGAATAATTGCGAAACTAATTTAACGTAAGGCGTTTCTCCGCAACCCGGGCAAGCACCGGAAAATTCGAATAATGGTTCAAGCAATTGACTTCCGGCAACAGAATCGATTTTAAGTTTGGTTCTGTCATATTCCGGCAATTCAAGGAAGAACTCAAAATTCTCTCTTTCTTTTTCTCTGAGAGGAATTTGCGGAGCCATATTAATTGCTTTGCGCTTAACTTCTTTTTTATCTTTTGCGGGACAAACTTCAACACAAAGCTGACAGCCCGTGCAATCTTCGACCGCAACTTGAATTGTGTAAGCTTTACCTTTGTCTTCTTTACCTCTTGCTTCGGTCCATTTAAATGTTTCCGGAGCATTTTTGGTATATTCCATATCGTATACTTTTGCCCTTATTGCGGCATGAGGACAAGCGATAACGCATTTGTTACATTGAATACATATATCTTCTTCCCAAACCGGAACTTCCAAAGCAATATTACGTTTTTCCCATTTTGCAGTAGCTGAAGGATAGGTTCCGTCTGCAGGCAATTTACTTACCGGAATTTCATCGCCTTTACCTGCAATCATCATCGCTTCAACTTCCCTTACAAATTCCGGAGCTTTAGGCGAAACAACAGGCGGAAGTTCGATTTGGCTTGTAACTTCTTTCGGGTAATCGATTTTGTTCAGATGCGCCAGAGTCTCGTCAACAGCGGCAAAGTTTTTCTGAACAATGCTTTCGCCTTTCTTACCGTATGTTTTTTGAATTGCATCTTTAATTTTTTGTATTGCTTCATCTTTCGGCAAGATACCGGAAATAGCGAAGAAGCAAGTCTGCATTATTGTATTTATTCTTACGCCCATTCCTGTTTTCTTTGCAACATCGTAAGCATCAATTACATAAAATTCCAAATTCTTATTGATAATCTGGTCTTGAACCTTCTTCGGAAGTTTATCCCAAACTTCTTCCGTTTTGTACGGCGAATTCAACAAAAACGTCCCGCCGTCTTTTATTTTTTCCAAAACGTCGAATCTTTCCATCAAAGTAAATTGATGACATGCTACAAAATCGGCTTCTTGAATAAGATAAGTTGAATGAATAGGATTTTTTCCGAAGCGCAAATGCGAAATTGTGGAGGAACCGGATTTTTTAGAATCGTAAACAAAATATCCTTGCGCGAAATTATCTGTTTCTTCGCCAATAATTTTAATCGAGTTTTTATTTGCACCAACGGTTCCGTCCGAACCTAATCCGAAGAACATACATTTTGTAGCATTTTTATCTTCGATTATGAAATTTTTGTCGAATTCGAGACTTGTGTTAGTCACATCGTCGTAGATTCCAACCGTAAAATGATTTTTAGGTTCTTCTTTTTTAAGGTTATCGAATACGGCTTTGACCATTGCCGGAGTAAATTCTTTTGAAGACAAACCGTAACGGCCTCCAACGATTTTCGGCATTTTTTCGAACGGTTTATTATCGCTGTTCATCGCTTCGGAGAATGCGGTAACAACATCCAAATAAAGAGGTTCGCCCATTGCTCCGGGCTCTTTTGTTCTGTCGAGAACGGCAATGGCTTCAACGGTTTTGGGTAAAGCCGCAAAAAGATGTTTGGCAGAGAAAGGACGATAGAGTCTTACTTTAATAAGACCGACCTTTTCTTCCATATTTTCACTTAAATATTTCACCGTTTCTTCCACTGTTTCACCGCCAGAACCCATAATAACGATTACGCGTTTTGCATCCGGTGCACCGTAATAATCGAACAAATGATATTGACGACCGGTAATCTCCGCGAATTTATCCATTGCGTTTTGAACGATATCGGGAGCTGCCAGATAATATTTATTCACCGTTTCGCGCCCTTGGAAATAAACATCGGGATTTTGAGAAGTGCCGCGTATAAACGGATTATCGGGATTCATTGCCCTTTTCCGATGTTCGTGAACAAATTTGTTATCAATTAATTTTTTGAGTTCCTCTGTTGTAAGCTCGTCGATTTTTTGAACTTCGTGCGAAGTTCTGAAACCATCGAAAAAGTGAACGAACGGGATCCTCGATTCGATACTGGATTTATGAGTAATAGCTGCCAGGTCTTGCACTTCTTGTACCGAACCCGAAGCCATTAATCCGAATCCGGTTTGTCTTACTTGCATCACGTCGCTGTGGTCGCCGAATATCGATAAAGCTTGAGCTGCAAGAGACCGAGCGGAAACATGGAAAACCGCGGGGGTTAATTCGCCCGCAATCTTATACATATTGGGAATCATGAGCAACAAACCTTGAGATGCCGTAAATGTAGTAGCTAAAGCACCGCCTTGCACCGATCCGTGAATTGCACCTGAAGCCCCGCCTTCACTTTGCATTTCGGTTACCGAGGGAACGGTACCCCAAATGTTTTTCTTTCCGGACGCAGACCAAGCATCCGACATTTCACCCATTCCGGATGACGGAGTAATCGGATAAATTGCAATAACTTCACTTAACTGATAAGCAATTTTGGCTGCCGCCTCATTTCCATCGATTGTTATTTTTCTTTGTTCCATCTATTCTACTCCATTGATGATTGAATACATTTATTCCACCTAATCTTTTATGGCAAATATTAAGCCAAAAGTTTTCGGTCAAAAAAGTCCGTTTTTGATTAGTTTATGCCATAAAAAAGATATATGCGCCTTTTATCTCTTACTTCTTGGAAATAAGACTTCAAGTTCTCTTAAATTTAAGAATGCTTCTTGTCTTATCTGTTAAATTACAAAAATTATTACATTTACGTGATTTGTTTATTTTCAATCATATTCAATGTATCCCGCAGAACGCCTAAAGACCTTTGACTAAGCAAATCTATTTTGATTAATCCCAAATCTTCGATGGGATACATATCCGGTTGGGTAATTATTAAGCCGAGCCCTTTGTTTTTCGCAAACTCTAACGCCACATAATTTGTAATCGGCTTAGGCGTAATTATAATTCCGCCGGGATGAATACTTCTGTGTCTGGGAAAGCCGGAAATACGCGCGGCAAGTTTTACAATCGATTGCCATGGTTCACCGTTAAAATCAAGGGATCGCGCTTCGGGAAATTTTTTCCGCAAGTCCGGTAAATTTTTTGCGCTTGTCCACGGAATAAATTTGCTGAATTTTGAAATTTCCGGATCGGGAATTCCGAAGGTTTTAGCCACTTCCCGGAAAGCCGAGCGCGCACGGAAGGTAACGGTCGTGGAAATCATCGCAACGTGATCGTAACCATATTTTTCAAAAACATATTTAATAATTTCATCCCGTTCCTTCCACGAGAAGTCGATGTCGATATCCGGCGGGTTAGCCCGTCCTCTGTTTAAAAACCTTTCGAAATATAAATTGTGTTTTATGGGATCGACTTCCGTAATTCCAAGGCAATAAGAAACCAGACTGTCTGCCGCCGAACCGCGACCG
The DNA here is from genome assembly GCA_027030245.1 of Melioribacteraceae bacterium. Taxonomy (GTDB): domain Bacteria; phylum Bacteroidota; class Ignavibacteria; order Ignavibacteriales; family Melioribacteraceae; genus BMS3ABIN04. The sequence goes on along the minus strand of JALVFE010000021.1, from coordinate 54,887 downwards.
ACCGTTAGCATGTTTCTCCGCTTGGCTTCACGCAATATATCCCAAACGATTAAGAAATAATCCGCAAAATTCAATTCGCCGATTACTTCCAATTCGTATTGCAACCGTTTGATTGCCATCTCGGATATGGGTTTATACCGTTCTTCCAATCCGCGAAAAGCAATTTTAACAAGATAAGAAAAGGAAGTTTCGCCATCGGGTAATTTATATGCCGGAAATTTATACTTACCGAACTCCAAATCCACTTTGCACTGCGAAGCGATGTAGTCAGCATTCCACATTGCTTCCGGTAAAGTTTTCCATATCCGTTCCAATTCTTCCGGTGTTTTAAGATAAAATTCTTCGTCCGTCACATCGGTTTCGTTCAGATTCTCCATGGTTGTGTTATAACGGATTGCCGCTACAACCTTGTGAAGAATAAAATCTTCTTTCCGTAAAAAATATGCCGGATGCGTAGCTACTATTTTAAGTTTTTTCTTTTTTGCGAACTCGTAAAGTTTCCGTGTTTCGCTTTTGCTGTTTGCAGTTACGAACAACTCAACAAACAATTGCGCACGTATCTGCGGGGGAAACGGTATCTTCTTTAAAAGTTCCATGGAAGAAGTAAGCACAAACAAGTTACCCGAAACGTTCCGCACAGTTTCCGGCAAAGAAAAACTTTCATCCAATTTTCTCCGCGTTATAATTTTGCATAACTCGGAATATCCGCTGTTGTTTTTCGCCAAAAAAATTGCCGTCATATTTTCCTCGGCTGGATCGTTAATCAAAGTTCCGAGAACCGGTTTTATGTTTAGTTCTTCCGCCTCTTTTGCAAATTGTATTAATCCCGCCATACTGTTCGTATCGGTTAAGGCTACGTAGCTGCTTCCGCTTTTCTTTGCGAACGTTATCAATTCGCTAATGGGAATCGTGCCTTCCAACATGGAAAAATTGGAATGGGCGTGGAGCGTAAACATATCCGGAGATTTTCACATTTTAGTTTAAGTTGAATTTTTATTTTGTTTGATTTGTAAAGATGAGATTGTGTATACTCAGGAATTCCCCAATTTTATTGAAGAATACCCGAACTTATTGCGTATTTGCGTAATGGCGCGGAACATTTTTTCCCGCAATGTGTTTTTATCCTCGAATAAAATTGTTTGTTCCGAAAAGCCGCTGAAATTGGTAAGCCGCACTCCAATTAGCCTAACGCTTACGCGGCGGTTAAATGCTTTGCGGAACAACCGTAATGCCGTTTCAAAAATAATTTTATCATCGTCGGTAGGCTTAACCGTTTTTTCCCTTGTTACCGTAACAAAATCGGAATAGCGGAGTTTAATCCCGATTGTTGCCGCGAGTAAATTTTTATTTCGTAAAAGTTGGGAAACTTCCGCCGTAAGCTTGAATAAGGTTGCTTCTATTTTCTCTTTGCTTATTTCGTCTTTTGCATAAGTTCTTTCTTTGGAAATGCTTTTTCTTTCTTGCGGCGGTGAAAGATACTCGCTTCCCTCGCCGTTAGCCTTATGCCACAAAGCAATTCCGTATTTACCGAATGCCGCTCCGAAATAATCTTCGGAAGTTTTAGCCACGTCGCCCACGGTGTAGAATCCCCTTTCGTGTAAAGCTTTCAGCATAACTTTGCCAACGCCTGGTATTACTTCGACGGGCAAAGGGGCAAGAAAATCTTTTTCCATTCCGGGCATAACGTAAGTTACTCCTTTCGGCTTTGCGTAATCGGAGCAAATCTTGGCTATGGTTTTATTACTTCCTATCCCGATTGAACATGGGAGCGAAAGTTTTTGCTCAATTTCATTCTGCAATTTTTTGGCAAATGCAAACATCGAGCCGTAAATCCGTTCCGTTCCGGTAAAATCCATATAAAATTCGTCAATCGAAGCTTGTTCTATTTGCGGAGCGTAATGTTCCAGCAACCGTTTAACGGCTTTCGAAAAACGGCTGTATTCTTCATGGTGTCCATGCAGATAAATACCGTGCGGACAAAGTTTATATGCCTGCTTGATCGGCATTGCGGAATGAAGTCCGCATTCCCTTGCTTCGTACGAACATGCCGCCACTACTCCCCTTCCGTGTTTGGGGTCTGCTCCAACAATTACAGGTTTCCCGTTAAGTTCCGGATTAAGTATTCTCTCAACCGAAACAAAAAAGGAATCGAGATCGAGATGAAATATTGTGCGCATGACAGATAATTGAAAGTTTAAAGGTTAAAAATTTGCTAAACTTAAAGTTTATAAACCCGGTGCAGTTAAAAAGTTTTTTCAAATGAAAATGGGTCCGGGAAATAGATATCAATAACATTTACTTTTTTTGCTATTTTTCACCAAATACACTAAATTAACATTAGTGTTAATTATCTATATTTATTAAATGAACTTCGAGAAAATAAATAAGGTTGATAAATTATTATTAAATACTAACGATGTAGCAACTTTGCTTTCAGTAAGCAAAGAATCCGCCAAAGTTACGGCTGCGCGTTATGTAAAAAAAGGACTTTTAATTAGAGTAAAAAAAGATTTATACATTACAACAACCAAATTTGCTTTACTTAAGGAAGAAGAACTTTTCCAAATTGCTAATTTGATTCAAACGCCGTCTTATATTTCTCTTACTACCGCACTGAGTTATTATGAAATCACAACCCAACAACAAAGAAACTTTATTGAATCAATCGCATTAAAAAGAAGCAAAGACGTAATTGTAAACAATGTTGAGTTTACTTTTACCAAAGTAAAAAAAGAATTTTACAAAGGATTCGAGTTAAAAGACTCATTTTTTATTGCAACACCTGAAAAAGCTTTGGCCGATGCGGTTTATTTAAGCTCTTTTAGAAGATACAATTGTGATTTTGAAGCAATTGATTTTAATAAAATAAAAAAAGATTCTATCTCGGCTTATTTAGAAAATACAAATAAACGAACAATTTTATTTTGGGAAAACTTATGCAAGACTTACAAGATTTAGAAATATTTGAAATTGAAACTTTAGAAGTATTAAACAGTATCAAAGTTTTAGATCAACTTTATTTTGGCGGCGGAACAATGCTTAGATTGTGTCATAATCTTAATAGATTTTCAACTGATTTGGATTTTTGGCTAAGCGCTTCGAGTGATTCCAAAATTATATTCCAAAAGGTAAAAAATATTTTATCTGAAAAATACTTAATGTTGGATTTTGCAAATAAACGGAATACGCTTTTATTTCAATTCCGTGCTTCCGGCGTTAAACGAAGTTTAAAACTTGAAATACGAAAAAATCAAACTAATTTTGAGTGGGAACGGAAAATTGCATTTTCAAAGTTTACTAACAAACAAGTTCAAGTAAAAGCTCTAACCCTTGATCAAATGATGAAAAACAAAACGGCAGCTTTGCTTTCCAGAAAAATTATTAGAGACGCTTTCGATATTCAATTCCTTATAATGAGAGGGATTGAATTATCCGCCAACAAAAAAGAGCTTAAAGAAATGTTAAGAATTATACAAAATTTTAAATCTCGTGATTTCAAAGTTACCTTGGGCTCGGTATTAGACGGTAAAGAAAGAGAATTTTACATCCGGAATCAATTTTCATTATTAAAAGAAGAAATTTTAAGAAAATTAAACGAAGCGGAATAATATAATTCCAAAGCGATGCCGCCTGTTATTAAAACAGGTTGCACCGCTTAATTATTACGCCGTTTGAGCGCTCATTGAGTTATATTTTTCAACCGCTATGTCATTCAGTTTTGTTCTTACTTCCTTCGGCAGTAGAACTCTGTCGTAGTATTTGTCGTCTTTTCCCTTTTCACTGGGAACGCTCACAAACAGTCCGTTAGGACCTTCAACCAAAGTGAAGCCTTTAATTACTATTCCCTCTTCGGTTTCAAGATCGAAGAAAGCTTTGGTTTTCGATTCCCCTTCGTACGGGTTCATTCTTGCAATTTTCATGGGCAACCTCCGTTAAATTAATTTGATAAATAAACCGGTATTAGAGAAAAATTATTTTAACTTAACTACATCACTATTGCTTTTGTATATGTTATGATGATAATAAGTTCGGCTGTATTAAGTTATTCTTTTAAAATAACAGTTGTTAAATATTAATTTATAAAAATGATTTTAAAGATGAAAGAAATTTTTTCGAACAAAATTAATTTGAAACGAAGTAACACAAAGCTTATTATAAGGTGATTTCTTTAACAAACTCGGCAGGGGTTAAAATCTTTATAGTAGAAAACCTAAAATCTTCTTTATTTCCGGTAACAATCCTCTCGATATTTTCCTCTTTTGCAGCAAAATATTGCACGGCATATTCAAAGTCGCTAAAATTGGATTTTATGGCATCCATAATAATTCTTTTTTCAACACCGCAAATATCTACAACGTCTAATAAGTTAACTAAAAAATCACGCGCTTTCTTTTTCGACAGAAGTTTGGATACTATATAGTAAAGATCAGTGACTATGGTGGCTGTGACGAATAACTGTATATTTTTCTGAGCGGAAAGAGAAAAATTTTAGATGATGCTGAAAGATATGGTTTCCGTTCCAATAAAACATCGAGTATTACGTTTGTGTCTAAAAGCACTTTCATTTATACTTTTCCAACAAATATTTCATTTTTTTCTCCATAACATATCCAATTTTGGGATCTCTAATTACCCCGCTCCACTTCTTAATGAAATTATCCACCGCCTTTTTTTTATCTTTTTTCTTAATCGCTTTATCTTCTCTTAAAATCACAATAACATTCATTTTACGTTTAGGCAGTTTTTTCCCTGTTAATTCAACTTTTCCATTATCATATATACCTTTTGAAATTATCTCTAGTGGACTAATTTCTTTTTTCGCCTTCCGGGTTTTCTTTTTACTTTCCATGCAACATCCTAAATATTTTAATTAATTTAACAATAATCAATATAAATTGCAACAATTATCACACACACCCTCATTTCAACACAAATTCTCTCAATCTCGGATAAGCATTAACAATTGTGCCGGGCATTTTAATTTTTGTGCGGTCTTTCAGGTAATGCATCAATTCAAATGCATTTGCAACGGCGTCTCCGTGCGGATGGTTATTCATAATTACAAATATTTTTTTTACTTTATCATAAAATTCTTTTATCCTCTCGCTTATTTCAATAAGTTCGCCCGGCGAGTAAAGATATTCATATCGAGCGCTTCGTTCTTCGTAGGTTTGCTTTTTCCCGAAATTGGCAAGCGACCGTCTCCACGCTTCGGTATTCCTTCCGTGGAAACGGGCGTAAATCATTCCGTTGCCCACTTTCGGATTAAATCCCATTGCTTCCCCAATCTGCGGTTGATCGATTGTGCAAAATGTGATTGTTTTGGCTCTTTTACTTTGCCACGATTTATGCCGTACTTCAATAAATTTATCGTATTCCCCGAAAATATTTACCAGGTTTACCAAATAATCGAGATTAGCTTCGTTAAAATCGAACGAATACGGAAATTGCATCAATATTCCGCCAAGGCGTCCGGAATTTTTTAGAATGTCCAAGTTCCGTTTTACGGATTCTATCTGTTCTTTTCCGTATTGTTTTCTGTGAGTAAAATCCATATGCAACTTTACGGTGAACAGAAAATCTTCCGTCTCTTCCGTTTGGCGCAACCAGCTTTCCACAACGCGCGGCGCAAGATAAGTGTAATACGAAGAATTTACTTCAACAACGTTAAAGTAACGGGAGTAAAACTTCAGCCAACTCATTTCTTTGGATTGCGATGCCGGGTAAAACCTCCCGACCCAATCATCGTAAGACCAACCGGCAGTTCCTATGCAAAGTTTTGGTGTTTTCATAAAATTTTGACCTTGACAAAATATAGCATATTCGCTATACTCATTTTACAAATATAGGAGTAAAAAATCTGTTTGAATTACGGGTTAAAGGAAAACATATTATTGTCAGATTTTTTCATTGTTATAAAAGGAATAAGATAATAATTATTCTACATGGATTTGTGAAAAAATCTCAAAAAACGCCTAAGAAAGAATTGGAAATTGCAATAAAAAGAAAAAAGGAGATTGAAAATGAATGATTTAGATAAACTAGAAAAAAAATTGCGCAAACAAATAAAAGATTTCGATAAAAAATACTCCGCTGCAAAAATACGGTTAGAACTTGCTATTCAAATTGCTAACGAGCGTGAAAAAGCCGGGCTTTCTCAAAAGGAACTGGCAAAAAAACTTAAAACCACTCAGTCCGTAATATCGCGTATAGAAAATGGAAAACAAAACATCTCTTTGGATATGCTCCAGAAAATCGCTAATGCATTAGGGAAAAAATCCGTTCACGTTTCTTTTATGTAAAACTAAACCTCACCCTCCGGATGTTGAGTTTCAGAATCTTCATGTATTATTAATAGAATGCGGATAACACGGGTTTATTATGATTTACAAAGATTTGTTTTTGTAATTTCCGAAATGGTAGTGCTGAAAATATTTTAAATCCAAACAATTTTTATATTCTTCTCCAAAGATTTAAATTCTTTATCTCCCGTAACCAGTTTTGCTTTTTGCACTTTTGCTAAAGCGGCGGCAAAAGCATCGGCATAAGACATTTTGTGAAACGCTTTAAAATTAGCAGCTTCTAATGTTAACGATTTATTAACTTCAATAATTTTAATCGGGTAGCGGTCTATAGTTTTAAGATATAAAGACGCGGTTTCTTTTCCTTGTTCGCGTAAAATTATATAATAAATTTTCCCCCAATTAACAACGCTCATAAGTATCTCTGCTTTATTTATCAATCCTTGCTTAATAATACCGGCAACCTTTTCCGCGCCTTTTTCCCCTTCCATATAAGAAATAAGCGAGTACGAATCGAGAACATATTTGGGTGATCTTTTCATAATTTACTTTCCGCTTTTTTTTCGGTCATTAACTTCTTCAGCAATTTGCCTTGGGTTCCAAGGAACCCTATGTTTTTATCAATTATTTCTTCCGTTAGCGGCAACATAATAATTTCACCGTCTTTTTCTTCAAACCGTATTTTTGTGCCTATTTTAATCCCGTATTTTCTTCGTAAGCGGGCGGGAATTACTACTTGCCCTTTCGTTGTTACAACCGATACTTCCATGTCATACTCCTTATTATTGTATTACAAATATATAAAAGTAATACATAACAAACAAGTATTACATTGTGCTTAGTAGCAAGGAACAGCCATGGCTGTTCCCTACGGTAATCGTTTATTATATAAACAAATTTTCAACATTATTTTTTTCTAAATCCCATTTGAGCGGATTTTGCCGTATATATTTTCTGATATTATATAATTCTTTTTCATTTCGTATTATTCTATCATAGAACGAACGCTGCCATCGAAAATTTTTATAATTATTTGCATTACACCATTTTGTTACGCCAATTTTAAATCCTTTAATTATATTTGATAAATTTGTATTATGCTGTAGGGGACGAAAATTTTCGTCCCCTACGTTTTTATAATCAATAATAATTATTCCGTGGATGTGATTGGGCATAATAACGTATTCATCTATTTCCGCAAACGGGAAATGCACCGGGATTTCCTTTCAATATTTGTCAACAATCTTTCCGGGCTCATTCAATTCCATTTCGCCGTCTACAATTTTACCCAAAAGATTTCTTTTATCTTTTGTGCAAATTGTTACAAAATAATAACCGGGCTGTGAATAATCGTATTCAGGCAACCGGTTTTTCTTCCGGTGTGGAATTTTTGGGGGATGTTGCTTCATTGTTATTTCAATTAACTTGAAGGAACAGCCATGGCTGTTCCCTACAGAGCGATTTGCAATTTATAATTGGGGTATTCGTTCCATTCTTTGCCAAGCAATTTTCTACCATTTAATTTTTTGTTTCTTTTTATTCCATCGGCTCCCCAAGCACCCCATTGCTTAAAAAAGAATGCAACGTTTTGTTTTGCGCATTGCTGTTTTATGTTAATTGCCCATTCGGGTTTCATCTGTCGGGCTTTCGGACCGCTTTCTCCGCCGACAATCACCCAGTGAATTCCTTTAAGATTAATTTTCCCCAAATCTTCCAATAACGGTTCGATCGATAAAAATTTAATTGTTGCTTTTTGAATTCTGAGTTTATCAATTCTCGGTAAACCGGATTTTTTATTTTCCACCGTAACGCCCAGCCAAACATTAGGCGGTATTGTTTTATTAGTAAAATATTCCGCCATTCTGTTTTCGCGCTTAGTAAGTATCTGATAAATATGCCACGGGGTTCTGTCGATAATTTCGAATATAGCATCCAAAAATTCTTCGGGCATTTCCTCGTGAAATAAATCGCTCATGGAATTAACAAAATATTTTGTGGGTTTTTTCTTTTTCAGCGGTTGTTCCAATCTTTCCGGCATAATGGAAAATTCAAACCCGTTTTCGTAACCCGGCGCGCCCATTGCTTGCAGTCGTTTTGCCATTACTTCCGCATAACAATTTTTGCAACCGGCACTTACTTTCGTGCAGCCCGTGGTTGGATTCCAAGTTTCTTCAGTCCATTCTATTTTGGATTTGTTCATTTCCGCACCTATTCAAATAAAAATTTGACAATTTTTTTTGGTTTGTATGAAAGATAAAAAGCATTCCTTCTTGCTTCGTTCCCATTCTCTAAATAAACTTTAAATTTAGGATTATTTCTTTGCCATTTTCTTAATATCTCCGTTGTATGTTTTGGTAAAAAACCCTCATTTAATCCAAATATATATAAATCAGGATTAGTTTTTGTTATACCAGATTTAATAAATTTTTTCAATTTTTCTGGATAATTAGATATTTCTAACTCACTAAACAAAGGTTCTTGCCCAGAGTTTAATCGAAATCCTTTACCCCGAGCTTCGTCTAACTTCCATTTGGCCTCAAGCATTTTTTCAAAACCCAATGCATTTGGAGTAAAAAAGAATAAACAATAAACATTTTGGCTATCTCTTTGTATTGTAAATTTATCAACAAAAATACTATATTCTTTTAAATAGTTCTTAAATGCATCTTTCAAATAATAGATAAAGTTGGTTGGTGAATTTACATTATTTAATAAATTGTTATATGGAATTAAAGCCGTGAGAAAATCACGCAATGAAGCCCCACCTACAAAAGTATTTTCACTTAAAGATATCTTAGCAAACCTATACATATGTGAAATTGGGAGAAATAAAATTAATTCCGTTTTTCCATTGTCTAAAAATTCTTTCAAATGCTCTGGTTTAATTTCTTTATAACCATAGGGGTCAAGAAATATTAAAGCCCTTTCTATCCTCGAAAAAGCAGAAACCTCTTCAACTACTTCATGATAAATTTCTATATAATCTCTTTTTGTATACTTAATATTAACATTGTTCGGTTTAAATATTTTGGAACATATTTCCTCAACTCGCTCAATTTTATATCTACCTTCTTCAATTTCCGACCTGCCTTTATCATTAAACCAAACATTAATATTAGGACAACTTTTATTATTACTAAAATAATGTTCTTTTATTTTTTCTATAGTTACAACGGGACTCCCTTTAGAGCCATCGGCATAAACTCCTTCGCCACACATTAAATCATAAATATGAATTATATCAACATAAGGGGTTCGACTAAGAATGTTAAGATATGTAGCTAAATAATTAGAATATAACTCTACTTTCGCTTTCGAATGCTCTAGCATTACTACTTTTGCATTAATTTTTCTTTTCATAACTTTATAATATTTGTTTTCACACATTCACCCTATTCAACCCGTTAAAAGCGGCAACGCGGTAAGTCTTAGTAATTCAATTATCATCATCTCAATTCTCAACTAAAGTCCATTTCCAAAATGGAAGTATATTTACCGTATTCTTTCCGATGATTATTTTTTCTTCGTAATTGTCAGTAATAAGATAAGAATCTTTAATATTAAAATATTCCATTCCTTCAATGAGCGATTTTATTTCTCTTTCTCTGGTTGCTTTATCAAACATCGAGTAAGCGGCATTAACCAAACGTATTTTTTTGTTTTCCCGGAAAATAAAATCAACTTCAGTCGCTTTTTTAAAATAAGAAATTTCCAAACCCCTCCGTCTCAATTCGAGGAAAACCAAATTTTCAAACTTACGTCCCAAATTATTTTCAATACTTACGGCATCCGTAAGCGCGTTGTCGATACAATAAATTTTGCGCGGGTTCCTTTGAATTTCCCTAAGATTTTTTGAAGATATCTTAACCGAAAAAAGCACAAACGCGTCTTCAAGGTATTCTAAATATTGAAAAATACTGTCTTTGGAAACCTTTATTCCTTGTGACTTGATGTCGTTATAAATTTTTGTTATGCTCATTAAATTTGCAGTATTAGAAAGAAAAAAATTGATTAAATACTTTACCAAAAAAAGATTAGAGATATTATATCTTTCAACAATATCTTTGTATATGATTAAATTAAGATATTCGTTTACAATTTTATTTTTTTCGATTTCATTTTGGGTAATCAATTCGGGATAAGCAGACCAGCGAAAATATTTTTTGTAAAGATTAACTATTTTAGCTCTATTTGAAGAAGAATAATAATCATACGAAACACCTTTTAATGAAAGATATTCTTTAAAGCTATAGGGAAAAATTTCGTAAGTAATGGTTCTGCCGCGTAAAGATGTTGCAACTTCCTTGCTTAATAATTTTGATGATGACCCTGTAATGAATATTTTACATTTCTCGCCGTCGTAAATTCTTCTAACAAACATCTCCCATTTTTCAACTATCTGAATTTCGTCGAAAAAGAAATAAACCGTCTTAAATTTGTTTTGCGGATACAATTCATAATAAGCTTCCACAAAAGAGTTCATATCGGGCAATGTAAGCGGGAAAAGCCGATCATCCTCAAAATTTATGTAAACTATTCTGTTGTTTTCTTTTTTTTCTCTTAGTTTTTGAATAAGCGAAAAAAGAAAATACGTTTTACCTACACGGCGGGCACCTATAATGGATATTATTTTGTTAGAATTGAGCGGAACCGATATATCCCTTTCGTAAATTTGCGGCAGTTTTTTTTCCACAAAATCCGAGATTAATACTTTGAATATTTCTTTTTTCATATTTCATCCTTATTTGCAAGGACAAATATATAGTTTTATGTCCTTAAAAACAAGGACATACTATTGCCGTTATCTATACCTCCACCCTATTCAATCCGTTAAGAGCGGCAACGCGGTAAGCTTCGGCCATTGTGGGATAATTAAAGGTAGTATTGACAAAATACATCAGATTATTCCCGCCGTTTTTCTGAGACATTATGGCTTGACCGATATGAATAATTTCCGAAGCGCTATTGCCAAAACAATGTATGCCAAGTATTTCAAGTGTTTCGCGGTGGAAAAGTATTTTTAACACTCCGGTTGTATGTCCCGTAATCTGTGCACGCGCTAAATGCTTAAAGAACGATCTTCCGACTTCGTACGGTATTCTTTTTTCGGTTAATTCCCTTTCCGTTAATCCTACAGAGCTTATTTCCGGCAATGTGTAAATTCCCGTTGGAATATGTTCAACAAGGTGATATTCCGACTTACCGGTTACAATATGCGAAGCGGCAAAACGTCCTTGGTCGTACGAAGCGCTTGCCAGACTTGGAAATCCTACAACATCGCCAACCGCATAAATATGCGGAACCGCAGTTTGGTGGTTTTCGTTTATTTCTATCGAGCCTTTATAGTTGATGTTAATTCCCAATTCTTCCAATCCCATATTTTGGGAATTACCCGTTCTGCCTTGTGCCCAAAACAAATATTCGGTACGTATCTTTTTGTTCGATTTTAAATAAATTGTTACCCCTTCGTTATCGGGTACAACCTTTTCGTATTCTTCGTTATGCCGTATCAGCACTCCGTTTTCACGCAAGTGATAAGCCAACGCATCAATGATTTCATCGTCTAAAAACGTTAGCAAGCGAGAGCGGGAGTTTATAAGGTTCACTTTGGTCTTTAAGCCTCTGAAAATGGATGCATATTCGCATCCGATAACTCCGGCGCCGTAAATTGTAATGGAACGCGGATGATCTTGAATATCGAGAATGGAATCGCTATCCACAATTCGCGGGTGGGAAAAATCAACATCCTCCGGATGATACGGACGAGAGCCCGTAGCAATCACAAAATAATCCGCTTTATATTTTTCGCTGTGCCCGTTCGGGTTTGTAACTTCAACCGTATTGGCATCGATAAATTTCGCGTGCCCGTCTAATATATCAACCCAATTACGTTCGTAGAAGCCGCGGCGCAGTTTCATTTGTTGTTGTATAACCAAATCCGCTTCTTTTAACAAATCGGGATAATAAATATTTCCGGTAAATCCTCTGGCTTCCAAAACTTCGGTTGCATGCCTTAACGCTTTGCTCGGGATTGTTCCGCGATGCGTGCAATTTCCTCCGATGTTTTTGAAATAATCGCAAATTGCCACCTTTTTACCGGATTTTACCGCTTTCATCGCAGCGCCTTCGCCTCCGGGTCCGCTGCCTATTACTATTACGTCGTATTTTTCTTTTATCATTTCTCTCTTTATTTAATTAAATCACAAGCTTAAATATAAAGATAACAGGTATGATTATTTATAAAAAATTATTCAGCCGGATTCTTTTCCCGGTAAAATTTAACGAGTAAACAGCGTTACTCGCCTATTACCGTTACCACAATCTTTCTTGCCCCGCCGTAATCGCGGTGTTCGCAAAGATATATACCTTGCCATGTACCAAGGTTCAACCGTCCGTTCGAGACCGGCACGGTTAGCGAAGCGCCCAGTAAAGAAGCTTTAATATGTGCGGGCATATCATCCGGTCCTTCAAGAGTGTGCTCGTAATACGGAGCATTTTCCGGCACCATTACGTTAAAGTGATTTTCCATATCCGTTCGCACATCCGGGGAAACGTTTTCGTTAATGGTAAGCGAAGCCGAAGTATGTTTAATAAAGATGTTAACGAGTCCGGTTCTTATCTTTTTAATTTCCGGCACTTGACTTAATATTTCACCGGTAATTAAATGAAAGCCGCGCGGACGCGCTTTTAATGTTATTTCGGTTTGGTAATACATAAAAACACCGTATAATTAATTGAGAAAGTTAAGTAATGCCACTATAATCACATTGATAGTCAATTATCTCACTTCGTTCGATGTCATTTAATTGTAATTACAAAATTAACTTTTTCTTTCACTTTCTATTTTTTAATAACTATAAATGACGCCGGGCAAAGCGAAGCACATGACAGCACAGCTAAATGTTTAAAACATCTCCATCCGCATTTCTTTTCCGGAATACTCCGCTTCGTGTTTTAACAGCCATTCTTTACGCCACATTCCACCGGCATAACCCGTTAGCTTTCCGTCGGCTCCTATAACGCGATGACACGGAATAATAATTGCGATTTTGTTTTTATTGTTGGCTCCGCCTACGGCACGCACGGCTTTTTCATTTTTTATCCGTTTTGCGATTTCACCGTAAGAAGCGGTTTTACCGAAGGGAATGTTTAGCAGCTCTTTCCATACTTGTTTTTGAAATTCTGTTCCATCAAGTTCTAACGGGAGTTCGAACTTCTTTCTTCTTCCGGCAAAATATTCTTTCAGTTGTTTTTTACACTGGCGCGTAACCGTATTTGGTTTTTCGAATTTTATTTTTCCCCCCTTTTCTACAAAATGCACCGACGTAACGGCTTTATCGTTGGCGGTTATTTTTATTTGCCCTATTGGGGTTTGGAGATATGATACATAATTATTCACACTAACTTTCTAAAAGTAAGAATTTGGATTATCGATATTAAATTAAATATAATTATTATTTTTTAATTGCCTTAATTACTTGCTTAACAATTTTAGGATGGAGTATTTTTCCACTGTGAAAAGGTAAAACTATGCGGATATTATTCTTAATGTAAATTTTGTGACTGCCTTTTGTTCTGAGTATTTCGAAGCCGTTGGACAATAATTCCTTCTCGGCATCTTTAGCTGTCCATCTGGGGTTTTTAGGCAACTTTTGTCTCGTAAATTGTTGTAATAATCTCTTTTGATTCTATCTCTTTTTTCTCATCATCGCTTAACGTTTCAATATATAATTCTATTGCTTCTTTAATGTTTTCGAGTGTTTCATCGAAAGTATCGCCTTGTGATTGGCAACCCTCGAGCTCGGGGACGTAAGCATAATATCCGTTTTTGTCTTTTTCAATAATGATGTTAACCTTATAAGACATATAAATTTCCCTTCTTTTTAAATAAAGATAATAAAATTTGATTTAACCACAAAGACCTCTAAGTTTTTCACAAAGAACTCAAAGGATAACCCTTTAGTTTTAATATCTATTATCTTCCCTCTGTGATCTTTGTGAGTATTTCTTTGTGTCCTCTGTGGTTACGATGAAATACGCTCAAACCAACTTCTTTTCATAATCAAGGACTTTAAAGTTCTTCTTCCCTTTCGGAACAACGGTGTGTCCTTCAGCTTCAAGCAATTCCATTTGTTTCTGAACCCCGCCGGGATATTTGGGATTAAGCACGCCGCCTTCTTTTAAGGTTCGCCACCAAGGAGTAATTCTTTTTTTCCCTTCCGCTTTTTCTTCTTCGGCAGCGTGAGCCGCAATCCATGCAAAAATTCCCGTTGTTATCGGGCAGCCTATTGTCGCCCCGTGCTTTTCCGCTATTTTTTGCCGGATAATATTGATTGTAATCAATTTACCTTTGGGAACTTTCCTCATTATTTCGTCCACTTCCAAAGGCGAAGGAATTGCCATTCTGCCCTCTCCCCACTTCTCCGCTTGCTTACCGGTAAGTTTAACAACTTTGGGAAGGTCTTTACTGTCGTGCAGTTTTTCTTTCCATGTTTTTCTTTTTGACATTTTATATTCTCCTGTTTTGGTTTATGAAACCACAAAGTTCACTAAGTTTTTCACGAAGAACTCAAAGGATAACTCTTTTGATTCCATCTTATAAGATATTTTACATTGAAATTTATTAATAATCCTAACTTGCAATTAGATAATTTTAAATATGTAAGAATTTGAGCCAGATGGACCTCATTTAATGCATCCACTGACTTTAGCTCTAAGATTAACTTGTTTTCAACCATTAAGTCGATTCTATATCCAACATCTAATTTAACTTCTTCATATATTAAAGGTATTGGTTTTTGTCTTTCCACATACAATCCATTTTTATTTAATTCATAAAATAAACATTCCTCGTAAGCAGATTCTAACAATCCCGGTCCTAAACTTTTATGAACTTTAATTGCATACCCAATCACTATTTTTGATAATTCATTTTCGTTCATATTCTTTGCTCTTTTATCTTTGTAAATATTTCTTTGTGTCCTCTGTGGTTAAAGTTTCCTCACCCCACTTTTCTTTCCATGCTTCTGTAAACGCCGATTACCACACCGACCAGCTTAAACCCGTCATAATCTTTTTCAATTATGATCGGTTCGTATTCCGGGTTTTCCGAACGTAATTCGATCTTGTTTTTCTTTTTGTAAAACCGCTTAACCACAGCCGCATCGTCCAGCACGGCAACCACGAAATGTCCGTTTTTAGGTTGAAGGTTGGGATTAACAATTACCACGTCGCCGGTAAAGATGTAAGCATCTTTCAGACTGTCACCTTTTACTTTAAGGAGGAACGAATCCCGCGGCATGCGCGCAATTGTTGGCAGTTCGATCGTATCGATTGCATCGGGATAAATTGTAAGCGGATTACCGGCAGCCACTTCACCGAGAACGGGACGCGGAATAAAAAACTTATCTTCCGTCAGCAATTCAATTCCCCGCGCAATTTTCGGATTACGTTTTATGTATCCCTTCTTTTCAATCGCCTGTAAATGCTGCCGCACAGTGGAACGGTTACGGTAACCGAAATGTTCGGCAATTTCGGCAAGCGTGGGAACTTTGGCTTCCGCTTTCTTATCAATTATAAAATCGAGTATTTTTTGCTGTGTTTTGGTTAGTTGTGTTTTCATAAGACTTCCTTCAAGAAATTGTGAGTTCAACTCAAGGGATGAAGAAACTTTTAACGTTGCCGGATGTTTGTTTCACGCAAAGCCCGCAAAGAATTTGAACGTGAAGGGGAAAATTTATTCATTCGTTCATTACATTCTAAATTCATTTTTGTATTTTGCAATCATAACTTATTCAGGCTTCCAGGCGGGCAGTTGAAATACGTTGTGGGGTTCCATTATTACTTAGCATTTCCAATTTATTAATCATTTTTTTATCAATCACGTCATCGGGTATTTTGTATTTTGTTTTAGACACGGTTTGCAGTCTTAATCCGGTTTTACATGCATAATTTTTAATATTTTTGTCAATTTCAAAATGTTCTTCCAGCAAATCCCAATCTTCCTTTACCGGGATAGAACCGCCGAAATCTTTACGCAACCAATGTCCAACCGTATGTTTGTATTCTTGGGGAAATAATTCGGTAAATGCTTTTTTAGAAAGTTTCCTTTCTTTACGCAAATAATTCAAGTAATCCGCAATTATACTTTGGTCAACATTATACAACCGCTGAACCGCAAAAAATTCTTCTTCAACGGAACTCCGGGCACCGGGCGATGCTCCCCAGTTTTTCCGTTCCATATTATTAAATTTTCCATTATAGTTTTTTGTTGTTACGCTTTTTGTGATAACCGGAACATTTGTATTTCCTTCTTCTATAATATTTTCGATGCTTATAAAATCCCTTAATTCTTTAACAGAAACATATCCGTTAGAACGAATTAATTTTATATTCCGGTTAACTTCTTCAATATCATTAATAACAAATTCTTTTGTTAACAATTTGTCTTCCCATAAAACTTTAACATATTTAGGCAATCCGTTTTCATAACTTTCCAAAACTTCCGTAATTTTTCCTTTCCGTTTATTTTTTTGAATATTATTTTCAACTTTGTATCCAATAAAATTGCGGTTATGATATGTTTCACTTTTTTTAGTTTTGTGACTTAATGATAATTTTTCATAATTAAAGGTATATCTGAACGTTTTATTATCGTGAACCAGCATGAAAATAGGATACCATTTTTTACCCCTGACAACCAACTTGTTGCGGATAATCCAATTTTTCAATAATGAAATATTGTAAATATCCTCGATTGTATAATTTTTCAAGCCGATAAATATTATTCCGTTTTTGGGGAATTCGTCAATAAAATTCTTATCCGACATCGTAGCCAGAGCATTACAAAAATCAGTTCTTTTTTCATAAATATTTAACGTTTGAAGGGAAACGTTGGTTAGCATATTTCTTTTGCAAATTAATTCTTCAAATTTATCTTCAATCAAATTAGGATATTTGTAATTAATGTAATTTAATTTTATAATTTTAATATTATCCGTTTTGCATCTTTTCTTAATAATTTCGACATAATCTTTATTATATTCTATCATTATACCGTTTGCCTTGTATTCGGCAAAAATCGAATTGTTCCTATCTTCAATAACCTTCAATGTTGTTCCGCTTCCGGCAAAAGGATCGAGAACGGTATAATCTTTTTTAATACGGGTAAAATCAAGAAGTGTTGAGACAAGTTTTTCAGGATAAACCGCAACGTGTTTGTAAGGCGTAGGTTGTAAATTTATATCGATAATGTTCGAATAATCCGGATTCAATTTTAAAAAATCGGTAAAATAATTATTTGTGTTTTTCGATAAAACGAAAACCGGTTCGTATGAATTTACAAATCTGTTTTTAACACTCGAAGGCATGTGGTTGGGTTTATGCCAAATTATTATATCGTTGATAATCCAACCGTTTTTTTTCATAAAATATGCTAATTTATAAGGAATCAATCCGAGTGGTGTTTTGCCATATTTTTTTAAGTATTTATCTCCAATATTAAGAAAGAAAACGCCTTTATCGGATAGTTTACTTTTTAAAATATCAAACAAATAAACAAGACGGGAAATAAATTCCATATAAGTTTTTTCATTGCCAATTTGTTCGTCAAAGCCATAGTTCCGTTGTGCCCAATAAGGTGGCGATGTTATAGCGACATCAATCGAATTTTCTTGCAAATAAGTTAACCCGCGATATATGTCGGCTTGTATAATTTTATGCATTTTTCAATCCCAACAATTCTTCGATATTGTCTTTAATATCGTTATCAACGTATAAAATTCTTACTCGCGAAGGTTTATCTTTTAACAGTTCAAAATAAGGATTCTCACTATACTTGTATCTAAAACCTTTGCCTTTGTATCCGGTTTTTCCGGCTTCAACAATTTTTTCACCGTAAACATCCGCCAGTTCGCCATTCGGAACAGAGAGCAAAACAATGGCTTTTATCTCAACGTTGTTTTCGGTTATATCATAAATTATATTTATGAAATAAGTTAAACAAATTTTGTTTTTATAAGAATATTTAGTCGGCAGATTTACCGTAAAATCAAAACCCGCCGGTTTATAATTCGTTTGATTTTCTCCTACCGGAATTTTCCCTTTGTAATCCGAAGTATTATCGATTTTTGCCGTTTTTACATCTATGTGGATAAAAGCATTATATAATTCAAACATCATATCGGAACCAATAGGTGAAGAATTGGGAGTTCCAAATTGATTAAACAGCCAATAATAAATACGTTCGGCTCCGCGTGCAAAATCCGAATTTTGTCTTTTTTTATCTGCACTGTTAAAAATATGAAACCAATCTTTTTTTAGTTTATCTTTTGATTTTAGTCCTTTTAACATTTTATCTAAATCTTGTTTTAAATCATACTCAATTCGATTCAAATAATGATTTTCCCATTTTTCTATTTCTTCTTTGTTCATACTCACTTCCCTTTTTTACAATCCAAATATTTTTTGGATAAAATTTTACTGAAACATAATTTTTTTTGATAATTTGTTTGTCAAAATTTTTTTTAATTATTATAATTTCTTTCGACTTTTAATTTACAAATTTTACACAAAAATATTAAAACAAAACCTACCGGAATTCCTTATATCTTTTTCATACTTTTCCCTTCTCATTCCCCGGTTTCCTTACACCTTCGGCACGTGAGTCACGAAAGAAAAGCAAAACTTTGATTCCGTTAAAATACCATACAAATGTATGGTAAATTTAAAAAATTGTATTTTCTTTTGCAAGGGGGAAAACACATAAAAATTATTACAACCTGGTAAAAAAAGAAAGGTTTCGTTTGTTAATTGGGATTCGCCGGGGAAACGGCAAGTTGCGGAGTTTAATCCGGATTGATTGTTTTTGTTAAGTTAAGCGAAAAGTTTTTTTAATATTTCAATTACTTCGCCGCGTAAAAACGGTTTCGGAATGTAATCGCTGAATCCAAGTTTAAGGAATTTCTCTCTGTCTCCTTCTTCTTTGTAAGCGGTAACCGCAATAACCGGAACATTTTCGTAACCGGGCAAGCTTTTAACTATCTTTAATGCATCAATTCCGTTAAAATCACCCTGAAGACGGATATCCATTAAAATGAAATCAAATTTGTTTTTAACCAACACGGGTAATGCTTTTTCCAGACTTTCGGCAAATTCTATTTTTTTCAGATCTTTCATTTGCGCCTTGAATAAAAGCCGTGTGTCAAGTTGGTCTTCAAAATAAAAGCAGCTTAATTCTTCCGGTTTTATTCCTTCGAGATCTTTAGTTTTTCCTGTTGTTACGGAGCTTGCGGAAGGTTCGGCGGCTAAAACATTTTCAGATTGCGATATTATTTTTTCCGTACCGCCTGAGACAGTATCTTTTTGTAATTCAGCTGTTTTAGTTTCCGGTCCGGTTGATTGATCTATTTTAGTTATTTGCTTGTATTCAAATTTCTGCGGAATAACAACGGCAAAACTTTTGGGTTTCCCCTGTTCTTCAATAATTTTAAATCCGGCGTTAAACAATAAAACTAATTTTTTCACCAATTTTATAACTATGCCTGAAAGCCCGTAATTCTGCACACCGGTAAATTCATTTTGAATAAACACGGCTTGTAATTTCCGCAAAAAACTATCCGATGCAAAATCCGGATTATCCGTAAAATTAAAAATAATATTGCCGTTATCAGGTTCGGCATCGATAAATAATTTACCGGAATTGCTAACGGAAACCGCTAGTTTTACCACCGTCGATAAAATTAAATTCAGTCTTTTAACATCCGCAGTCAGTTCGCCGATGTTTTTTCTTATCTCTACTTTACACTTATTTTCTTCAAAATATTGAAAAAGGTTGCGCGTTAAATCATCCAGTAATTTTGCTACGGTTAATTTTTTCGGCTCGAGCTTCAAGTTACCGGTTTCCAACAATGCATATTGTCCGGCGGCATCCATAATTTGCAGAAGGATTTTCTGATTCTGCCAAATAATTTCCGCCGATTCTTTTTGTTCTTCGGTCGGATTTTCCAATCCTTCGATAATTTCATTCGTAAAGCCTAATATCACATTTACGGGAGTTAGAATTTCGTGAAATAATTGAGACAAAAATTTAATGTTTAACTGATTTCCGTTTTCAACAACCTTTGTTTCCGTAATTTCTTTTTCGGTAACCTTCGTTTCAGATTTATTTAGTTTAATAACGAACGCATAGTATTCTTCTTCGCTTAAACCGACCGGTATCCCGTCCAAACGAGCTTCGAAAAGTTTTCCATCGGAAGTTTTAATGTTTGTTTCAAACGAAAATCGTTCCCTTTTGTTTTCCGCTTGAGCAAAAATATCTCTAAGCCATTGCCAATCTTTTTCATCGATCAAACTGTAAAACGGACGGTTATCCAAATATCTTTTTTCATAATTCAATTTATTTGCAACGGCTTCGTTAGCATAAGTGATAAATCCGTTAACGTCCGTGAAAATAACGAGTTCATCCAAATCGTTAAAAATTCTCCGGTCAATCTTCTTTATTTCACTTTCTGCTTCTTCAATTTGTTTTAAGGGTTGAATTACATTTACTTGTGCTTTTTTATCTTTGAAAAGAATATCGGAATTCAGAATCTCCACATCGAAGAGCGAGCCGTCTTTTTTCTGATGTTTTACGGGTCCGATTTTTTCTTTTGCATTAAATTCCGCTTTTGCCGCTTCGAGTAAAATTTGAACATTTTCCGGAGCATATAAATCCGCGACCGTAAGCGATTTCAGTTCTTCAATTTCATAACCGTATAATTCCGCAGCTTTGGGATTAGCTTCTATAATTTTCAACGTTTCCGAATCATACACGTAAACGGGTTCGGGCAATATTTTTATCAAGTGTTCCAGCATATCAATTGTTAAAGAGAAACTTTTATTTTCAGTTTTTGAATAAACGTCGGATTTCCTTTTTGAACAGTCAATTTCTTTTTCGGTAACAGAAATTTCACATTCTACCGATATTATTCCTAAAGTTTTATTTTCTTGTCCCAAAATAGGATATTGTAGCAGCCAAATATTTTGATTTGCGTCACTTTCTCGGAAAAAATTATGTCTAATTATGAAAACCGGAAGAGAAACCGTTTTAATTATTTGAGCAATTCTTTCATAAAATAAGCCTAATCCGATAGGCAAAATTTCAGATTCTTCCCGGTTAGTAAGTTTTTCTTGGGATAATTTAAATTTTTCCGCAAATTTTGAATTACTTAAAGTAATCTCGTTTTCGGAATTCTTAACCCAAAACGGAAGGTAATATTGTTCTATTCTTCTCTTAAATTCTTTTTCACCGACGATAGTAAACGGAAAATTTGAAATCGTTACATCGAGAAGACTTTTAACTTCATCGTAGATTGGTAAATCCTTAAAAGATAATGTGGCAAACACCGGAATTTCAATTTCTTTGGTTAAATCTTCATTGATAATAAAAATTTGATAAAATTGTTCCGAATCATCAATAAATCTTGATACAACCAATTGAAGTGGAGTTTCATGAATTTTTACTTGTTTACAAATGTAAATACTTATCGATTCAGATAAGCGAAGCAATTCCGTTGAATCAAAAATTCCGGGGAAATTTGTCGGCTTTTGTAATACGGTAAGATTTTTATTGGTTTCTATATCTGGAAATAACTCAATTGCAGCGTTGTTATATGTAAATATATTAAAACTCTCATCAATTATAATTGACGGAAAATTAATTTCTTTATTAATAAAATTTGTGATAATGCTATGCTTGAGCATCGATAACTCTTTATATTACAATGTATTAAAGAAAACCTCTAAAGTATTTTATAAGATAATTTAATCGAATTAATTTTATTAGGTTAGATAAAATATTCCATTTCAAATGAACAAATATTTTATCACAATCTATGTGATTAAAATCACATATTCCACGAATGTTTTGGTTGTATTTCGAAGTTTATATTGCCGGTGAACAGATTAAATTTTATCGAAAACTTTGTCATCCGGTTTTAGTCCTATTCCCGGATAATCCGTAAGTGTAATTTTTCCGTCAACCACTTTCGTCCCTTCAAAAGGATCGTTACTACTCAACAAGTTCCCGTCCAAATCAGCCCAATCCACCATCGGAGAAAGTTGCGAAGCCGCCGAAATGGCACACGATGTTTCGGTCATGCATCCAATCATTACTTTCATTCCAAGTGATTTGGCAAGATTAAGCATTTTATGTCCTTCCCTTAATCCAGTGCACTTCATTAATTTTATGTTAATTCCCGAATAAACACCGTAAGCTTTAATAACATCGGGTATGCGTTGAAGAGCTTCATCGGCAATAATGGGCAACGGACTGTTCTCTGTAAGCCAAGCAATATCGTCAATTTGGTCTTTCGGCATTGGTTGTTCAACAAATTCCACATTTTGCTCTTTTAACCAATTCGCCATTTCCAAAGCATAATGTTTGTCTTTCCAACCTTGATTTACATCTACAGTCAGCGGCACATCCGTAACCGAACGAACCGTTTCAATCATTTCTTTATCGTTTCCCCTTCCGAGCTTTACTTTTAAAATCTTAAACCCGGCAGCTTCTTTTACCTTTTGTTTTACCACATCCGGTTTATCTATACCGATTGTAAAAGTTGTGTAGGGAGTTTTTTCTTTATCATATCCCCAGATTTTATACCAGGGTTGACCAATAAGTTTTCCAACAAGATCGTGAAGGGCAATATCCACGGAAGCTTTAGCTGCAGGATTCCCTTTATCGATAGAATCAACGTACGACAAAATATCTTCCAGTTCAAACGGATCTTTAAATTGCGAAAGATTTACTTTACTTAAGAATTTAGTCGCGGTTTCATGTGATTCACCCAAATACGGTGGCATTGATGCTTCGCCATAACCGATTATGCCATCGTATTCTATTTTAGTTATCACTACCGGCGTTGTAGTTCTGGAATTAGTTGCAATTGTAAAAACATGCTTTAATTGTAAAGTATAAGGTTTAAAATAAAAATTCATGGTTTTATTCTTGTTTTGTTCAAAATTTTTTGAAAATAATTTGTTGGGAACAGATGTAGCGGCGAGAGCACCGCTTAAAAGTATTCCGCTGTTTTTAATAAAATCCCTTCTGTTTTGTTTCATTTTACTACTCTATAATAATTATTGGTTTTTATTAACTTCACTCCGTTTTTCCCTTCGGAACCGAGAATCCGTTGCGTCCACAGAAATGCGTTAAACCGGTATTGGTTAAAATCCGGATCCGATTTCACAAAACTGTTGATTTTAACTTTTCCCGCTTCGTGAATATATTTACCGTTACCGATATAAATCCCGACATGCGTAACTTTAGCTTTGTTTCCGTTTTTTGCTTTTTTTCCGAAGAACACCAAATCGCCGGGTTGAAATTTATCAAGATTAATTTTGTCGTCCACAAAATCCCCTACCAAAGCTTGCTGTGAAGCGTCCCGCGGTAAAATTATTCCGTTCATAAAATATACGGTTTTAGTAAATCCGCTGCAATCAAATGCTTTCGCGGAAGTCCCGCCCCACAAATACGGGATTCCGTGAAAACGTTTTGCTGTTTCCACGATAGATTGTTGAGTTGCGTTAATTTTTTTCAGCCAATCGGAAAACACAGAAGTTTCTTTTTCTGGTACATAGCCTTCCCTACCGTCCGGATATTTAACTTTTACAAAATTTTTAACTTTGCCATCAAACTCAAGAATATTTCCGGTTACAAGGTCGGAAACCCTGAACGATTTCTTATCGGGTTTTGAATATGCAAAACCGTAATCGCCATTATAAATAATTTTCTTTTGGGAAAGGAAATTATTTTTTTGTATTTCGGTAAAGAGAATTATTCCTTCGTCGTCAACCCATGAAATATAATCATCGGGAGTTTGAACAAGGAACCAACCGTCATGTTTTTTAAAAACTCTGACAACTGTACCTAAAAGCGCTTGGGTTGCAAGTTCGGCAGAATGTTTGGGTTTACTGCGAATATTAGCAACCGAAACATTTACCACGCCCCATGTTTTACCGTCTAAATCTTTAGCAGGTAAAAGTTTGAATTCCGTTTCGAGTTTCAGCTTATTCTTTTTAATAAACGATTTGATTTTTTCAATTGCTTCGGGATGGTTTGTTTCCACTTTCAGATTTTTATTTTTGAGCGTAAAATGAAAAATGGAAACTCTCTTATCCGGAGCAAATTCCGTTTTTACTGAATCTAAAAATCCGGTAATTTTTTTCATTTCTGTGTTTTCCTTGGAACAAGAAAGAGTTAAAAAAAGTAAGACAAAAATGGCAAAAAGGAGTATTGTATTTTTCATATTATTTTTTTTTAATTGAATTTCTAATTTAGTTATTTTTCATAAAAATTAGTTACTTTTGCAAGTGTTTTTTAGATTTTTTTTCGAAACCTTTTAGCTAAAAAATCATCGTATTGGATTAAATAAATTTACGGAGATGATATGAACGCAGCACAACCTAAAGTAATAATATTCACAACGCCAACTTGCAGTTTTTGTAATGCGGCTAAAAGGTATTTCAGAGAAAAAAAGATAAGGTTTAAAGAAATCGACGTATCCAGGGATCATAAGGCGGCTATGGATATGCAAAGAAGAACTGGTTCATCCGGTGTTCCGGTAATTTTAATAAACAACCGCCCAATTGTCGGGTTTGATAAACCCAAAATCAATAGAATGTTAAACATAAAAAATTAGAGGAGATAATATGAAAGTAAAACCAATGGACGATCGTGTACTTGTTGAACTATTGGAAGAAGAAACCAAAACCGCATCGGGCATTATCATTCCCGATACCGCAAAAGAAAAACCCACAATGGGAAAAGTAATTGCCGTAGGTACCGACGAGGATCTTAAAGAATATATCAAAGAAGGAGATAAAATTTTATTCGGTAAATACGGCGGCGAAGATATCACTTTGGACGGTAAAGACTATAAAATTATTCAGAGAAGTGATATTCTTGCTATTTTGGAAGACTAATTACCGAAACGAGTTTCAATATTTTACGAGTGCCGGATTTTATCCGGCATTTTTTTTGGTTTACCACTATTTAGTAAAATTTCAAATGTAAGACGGAAGAAGTAAAACGTAAGAGAAAGCAACCTTTGTGTTCCAAGAATAACTTCTTATTTGCGAATTAGCGGTTAATCAATTGTTCATCTTAGATCCCGAAACCAGTTCGGGATGAATGACATACTATCTTAAAAACATGTCATGCTGAATTTATTTCAGCATCTAATTCAAATTTCGTGTTCATTTTAGATCCCGAAACAAGTTCGGGATGACAGGTTCTTGGGCGGACGGGATGAGAGAAAAAAATTCCAAATAACAAATTCCAAATCCCAAATGACAAATGACCGATGACAAATGACGAATAACCAAACGTGAGACGTTAGACGTTAAACGCAAGACGCGAGACTTGAGACGTTGGGGACGAAAACCTTGTGTCCCAAAAATTATTTTTCATTCGCGAATTCGTGGCTAATTTTCCAACATTAAAAACCCGACCGAACCCCATCGGGGTGAAATATTTATAATAAACATAACCCCCTTTAACGTTAAAACCCTGTAGGGGTAACATTTTAAATCCCAAATAACAAATTCCAAATTCCCAATGACAAAATGTGCCACTCCTACGGAGTTTGGGTTTTGTGTTAGAATCATTGTTCTATAAATGTTTCACGCCTACGGCGTTTGAGGGTATAAATCGAGCGTCCTTTTTAGATCCCGAAACGAGTTCGGGATGACAGGTTCTGTTCAATCCGCCGACGGCGGACGGGATGACAGGTTCTTCTTGCCGTCATGCTGAATTTATTTCAGCATCTAATTCAAATTTCGTGTTCATTTTAGATCCCGAAACAAGTTCGGGATGACAGGAAAAGAAATCCCAAATGACCAATGACCAGTAATAATTGACAAATGACGAATGACCAAACATAAAACGCGAGACGCAAGACGTGAGATGTAAGACTTAAGGTACGTAAATTTTCTTCCCTACAATTTTTATCTATCTACTTTTCATTTAATTTTGCCAGAGCGCTTTTAGCCATACCCGCAACATTAGTACCGGGATGCTTTTCGATAATCCCATTCCATATTTTACTTGCTTCTTCTTTCCTTCCTGTTACTGCGTAAATTACGCCCAAATTATATTTCCCTTCCAAATTGTTTTTATCCTCCTTTAGAATTTTACGCGTTGTTTCCTCCGCGTTTTTATAATCGCCTTTGTTAAAATAAATGGACGTAACGGAAAGAAGTATGTCAATTCTGTTTGGATTTTTAGCCAAAATCATTTTGTAGTATTTCAAAGCTTTATCCGGTTTGTGTGCGGCAAGCAGAAAATTAGCATATTCCCTAATTCTAACCGTATCTTCCGGATTATTCCGGATTTCTTCTTCTAACTTTTTCATCCTTTGCTTCACCGTTTCCAATACATTTGCCTTGGAAGGTTGTTCGGATACAGGATTCTGAAGCCCTTTATGTATTTCGTCTTGCGGCATTTCCTTTTTTTCGATATCCGGCGGGGCAACAGCTCCGGTTGTGTCGTTTGTACTTTGACTATCGTAAATAACCAAAGCAATCAGAACAGCTGCAAACAAAGCAATGTAGAGATAAACCAATTTTATTTTCATTATTTCCCTTTCGTTAAAATTTTCGGATTATTTTTCGTTCAATATTTTTGTTGTTATAATATAATCAAGTTCGGGAAAATTTTTATCCAAATAAACATTCCCTTTAGTTTGAATCGAATCTTGATCCGGCAATTCTTTGTAACCCGGATAAATCGATTCCACTACATCCATTCCCTTTACAACTATTCCGAAAGCCGGAAATCCTTTTACGCCCATAAAATTCGTTGTATCCAATCTTAAATTATCATTTAGATTAATAAACAATTGGTTCGATCGTGTATTGGGTCCGCCTCGCGCAAAAGCCATTGTACCTTTCTTATTACTGAGTTTTACCGGCTCATCCGGGATACCTTTATTCTCCCAAACTTTATTTATTTCGGGATTACCGTTTATTCCCCACTGAACAACAAATCCCGGAACTACCCTGAAAAATCTGTTCCCGTCATAGTAATGATTTTTTGCCAAATAATAGAACCGGTCTACGCCGAGCGGCGAATAATCTCTACGCACATTAATTTCTATATCACCTTTTGTAGTAACAAAAACAACCGTAAAGCTTTCCGGCGCGCGTTGGTTCAATCCTGACTCCTCAGGTTTCAACAATGGTGATGTACTGCTGCATCCGAAAACAAAAAGAGATATAAACAATACCCAAAACATCGTTATTATTTTCATGAAAAGCTCCCAAAACTGTTACTTGTTTATTTCAAAATAACGATAAATTTTTTATTTTATAAATAAAACATTAGTAAAAATGCCCGATACCGTTATTCACATTAAAAATATGGTTTGCCCGCGCTGCGTTAAAGTTGTGCGCGAAGAGCTTGAAAAACTCGGTTACGAAGTTCTCCATGTTGAATTGGGTCATGCCAAAATACGGCATAAAGATAATCTCCCCGATTATGCTAAAATCAAAGAAGTTTTGCTGAAAGAAGGTTTTGAATTAATTGAAGATTCGAAAGCCAAATTAATAGACTCGATTAAAACCGAAATCATAAGCTTAATTCAACAATACAAAGATGAAGACCTGGAAAAATTAAATTTTTCAAAACACATCAGCAAAACGTTTAATAAAGATTATAATTATTTAAGTTCTTTGTTCTCGAAAACAGAAGGAATAACAATCGAGCATTACATAATTCTGCAAAAAATCGAAAAGGCAAAAGAGCTGTTAAAATACGGCGAACTGACTCTCAGCGAAATTGCTTACAGACTCGGCTACAGCTCGGTTCAACATTTATCGAGACAATTCAAACAGGTTACGGGATTAACCGCCAGCGAGTTCAAAAAGAATGTGCAAATTCCACGCAAATCGATAGACGCCGTTACTTAAAACCTCTGCGTTATGTTAAAATATAAATTCGAATAAGAATCTTTATGTTCGAAAGTGCCTTCGTAACTTAAAGAGAGAGATAATTTCCTTGCCAATTGCAATGACAAATCGAATAAGAAAGCATCTTTTACCAATTTCGATTGAGAATTCAGAAAATCATAATTAATATTTTTGTAACCGGTTGTAAGCGTAACCGTTCCGCGGAATAAATTTTTGGAAATTCTGACGCCGTATATTACCCCGCTAATATAATTTGATGAAATATTGAAATAATTCAAATTTGCCGATAAGTTAAGAAACGGAATTTTCGAATGAGTAATCGATACACCAAGATTTTTCGAAGGTCTTTTGTCGTCTTTACGGAATCTGTATCCGGAATATACCGATGCGAAAACATACTTCACCGGTCGTAAATTAACCCGCACTCTGAATCCTTGACGCATTGCATTGTTTATCAATCTGTCAATAAAGCTTTTATACGTTTCGTAATAAATTATATTCTTTCTTGCGTCGTACGATGTTGTTAAACTTATCCACTTTGCCGGAGAAACACGGAGAGAAACAAATATATTAGTCAAATAAGGATCGTGTGAAGTGTTTCCGTGATAATGTTTGAAAAAATCAATCTCCGTTGAAAAGAAAAAATAAACGTGTTTGATAAAATTACTTGAATGCTGGAAATATAAAAATCTTCTGTCTGTAGTGTAATCGTTCATTTGTTGAAGAATCGATAAAGTATTGGTCATCTTTCCCGTTCCGACCGAATCGTCCCGGCTGACATAAACGCCCATTTCCAATAATTTGAAGTTGTAACCGTAATCCGAATTATTTGGTCGCGAACCCAGAACGCCGCCAAGTCTGAATCCTTTACGAATCGTTTCGAACTGTACTCCGTCTACGGCTCCCAAACTCGAGAGATACCGGTTGATTTTCCTTCCGGCTACCAGTTTTGTTATGCTGTCGAATCTATAAGTTAACGATAAATCATAAACCTTCAGAGCTTCGCCGATATGACTGCTTACATAATTCCACTTGTCGCTTCTGTATCTAAACGTTATGTAAGAAGAAAACGAAAAATTACTTCCGGAAATTCTGTTGTTGTAATATGAAAATGAATGACGCCAGTATTGATAATCGGTTTGTCCGGCAATGTTCGAAAAGTTGGAATATCCGGATAGACTGTATTTCCCGCCAATGCTTTTTCTTCTACTAATTAATTTCTTTGCTTTTGAGTGTTTGTGTTTTGAATTTTCCTCTTCCCTTGGATTATTCGCAAATAATTTTTTCTCTTTGGTTTCAGGAACAGATTTTATTTTTGGAGTTACGAAAGCAAAAACAGTTCTGCCTTTTTTTACTTTTCGTCCCAGCAACTTTGCGGCGCATGAATGCGAAGATGTTCTCTCCACAATAAATTTAGGTATCAGTTTTTTCCGGACTTTAATATACAGGGTATCGCCTTTTTTAATACCATCCGATTTTGGGAAAGCAATGTAGTAATATTGCGAAGATATGTAACTGATCTTCCCTTCTATTTTGATTTTTTCCGAACTTTGTCCATGCAGAGAAATACCGATAAACAGACAAAGTAAAATAAGTTTTTTCATCAGTATCTCATCCTTTTTATGTGTAAAGGATTGGGAACTCCACCGTCTTCTTTACCGTTCGGGTGACAATCATAACAAGCATTACTGTCATAAACATATCCGGAAACATCTTTATGTTTGTCATCCATTTTGGATTGGGAATGTTCATGACACGTTATACAAGAGAAAACCGAGTAATCGCTTTGATTCGTATGGCAATCCGAACAGTTATCCCACTTATTCTTGTGTTTGCCCGAATATATCGGGAAATATTGATTATCGTGATCGAACGTTGAAGGTTTCCATGCCGTTTGGGTATGACACGATTCGCAATCGGTTGAAAATCCGTTCGATTGATGCGGCGGATCGTTTGTGCTTTCATAATCTGATTGATGACATCCGTAACATGTGTTCGGTGTATTGTTGTAATCCCCGTTATGACACGTTGCACAATCGTTCGATATCGATGCATGCGCTCCTTCCAAAACGTAATAATCATTGTGTACCGGAAATTCTGCAGGTTTCCAGCCCGGATTGGTTGTGTGACATGTCTCGCAGTTTGTAGATAAACCTAAATTCTGATGATCAGGATTTGTCGTTTGTTTAAAATCGGCATTGTGACACGAATTGCAATCAGTCGGAGTTCCGCTGTATCCGTTCGTATGGCATTGAGCGCAATCGGTGTTTACATGTGCTCCGGTTAACGGGAAATTGGTATTTGCGTGATCGAAATCAGCATCCTTCCAATCTGTCGTGTTATGACATTGTTCACAAGTCGTTGGATAATTCTGTGATACATGATTTTCAGCATTCGCATACTGATCTTGATGACAACTGTAACACAATGGCGATGTGTTTTCCGTACTGCCTTTGTGGCAACTCGAACATTGCGGTAACGAATGCCCTCCGATTAATTCAAATCCCGTAGTGTTATGATCGAATGTCGAAGGTTTCCATACGGAAGTTGTATGACAAGTTTCGCATTGATGCGATAATCCCGCTTCTCCGTGTTTCGGTTCCGCAGTATTAGTGTATTTGTCTTCATGACATGCATAACATTCCGTCGGTGTTCCGGAATAACCGTTTGCATGACATTGTGCACAATCCGCAGTTACATGCAAACCCGTTAACGGGAATGCAGTTTTCGAATGATCAATCGCACCTTCTTTATCACCTTGCGGGTGACAAGTTAAACATGCTTGACTTTCGTAAGCGTAACCTTGCACTTCTTTATGTTCGTCGTCCATTTTGGATTGGGAATGTTCATGACACGTTATACAAGAGAAAACCGAGTAATCGCTTTGATTCGTATGGCAATCCGAACAGTTATCCCATTCGTTATTGTGTTTACCGGAATAAATAGGGAAAAATTGATTATCGTGGTCAAATGTCGCCGGTGTCCACCCTACTGTTGAATGACAAGATTCGCAATCAGTTCCGAATCCGGTCGATTTATGATCGGGATTTGTTGTTGAATTATAATTCGATTCGTGACAACCGATACATTCTTTAGGTGTATTTGTGTATCCGTTGGAATGACATTGTGCACAACTGTTTTCAATTTTTTTGTGAGCTCCGTCTAATACAAAAAATTGATCATGTATTTTAAAATTCGCCGGTTTCCAGCCCGGGTTTGTTGTGTGGCATTGAACGCAATCTTTTGAAAATCCGGAGCTTACGTGATTGGGGTCTTTAGTATTACTGAAATCACTTTGATGACACGTATAGCAAGTTTGATCCAGCCCAGTAAAACTCTGTGTATTGTGACATTCAAAACAATTGCTGATTTTATGCCCCAACGTTAACGGGAAAAAATCATGGTTGAAGGTTCCTTGCCTCCACTGTTTATCGTTTGTCGAATGACACTCAACGCAGTCTTTGGAAAAATTTGCCAAAACATGATTTGGGTTTTGCGTACTGTTATAATCTTGTAAATGACAATCAATACACTCAACACCTAATTCCTTAAAAATTAAATTATTAATAGTTTTATGACATTGTTGGCAGTCGGCTGTGATATGCGCACCCAATAAAGGAAATCTGCTTCTGTTATGAATCTCGTTAATGTTTTCCACAAGCCAACTTTTGGAGTTATGACAAAGCTGGCAATTTTTATCCAACGTATTTTGATGAACATCGTTATGGCAATCGAAACATTTGTTTTTGGTTGTTACAAAGTCTAACGAAGTATGACAAGTTTGGCAATCGAGATTTGCATGTTGCCCGGCTAATTCGAAACCTGTTTTACTATGATCGAAATTGAGCTTTTTAAGATTTATTTTCCATGTATCTGTAGTGTGGCATTCCGAGCATTCGTAGTTAAAATTATCACCGTGCGGCGACTGGGCAAAAACAAGTCCGTATAACAAAAACAAAATTAAGAATGACAATCGATGCATCTCGTCCTCTCTAATTTGTAAAGAATGTATTGCACCTTTCCTTTTGATACAGCATAGTGACACTGATTACATTCAACCTTAGCGTGTGCTCCTTCCAACGCAAATCCGGTATTGTTATGATCAAAAAGAGTCGGTTCCCAATTATCAAAGGTATGACAGGTTGTACAAGTTTCTGAATCGCCTTCATTGAATTGCCCGGCATGTATATCTTCGTGGCAGCCGGAGCAGTTTGTTTCTAAATCATTAAAATGTTGAACTATCTTTCCTTCCTCTGATTTAAAATGGCACGATTCGCACTTTTCCTCTTTATGTTTGCCCAAAAGCTCAAAGTTTGTTTTGTTATGATCGAATGTTACACTTTGCCAAGAGCCGGTCGAGTGGCAGCTTTCACAATTAATACCGGTAAAGAATTTTGAGTTACGAACGGATGAATGAAAATCTTCATGGCACTCGATACAATTATCACCGCTTATCCTGAACTTCCACTTATTCCCTTGGTAATGACAATCCGTGCAAGGTATTGCCGTATGCGCGCCGGTAAGTTTGAATTTCAGTTCCGCATGCCTTTCCATAGAAAATAACGATGGTGAAAATCCGTTTTCGTTATGGCATTCTTTGCAATCCCTTAAAATTCCGCTGTTTTCAAATTCGCCATCGTGAAAATCCGAATGGCAATTGTAACAATACTTAAATTTCGGTTTGAAACTCAAACTGCCTTTATGACACGAACTGCATTTTACCCTTTTGTGTTTTCCAATCAACGGAAATGCTGTTTTACTATGATTAAATGATTTTAGATTTTTTACATCCGTAAAAGATTTTGTAGTGTGACACGAAGCGCACTTTTTGCCGAACTTCCCTTTGTGAACATCGGTATGACATGATTTACAAGACGAAAATTCAATATCCGTGAACCTTTGAAATTCTTTACCGTCAATATTTTCTATTGCGTGGCATTTTTCACATCCTACATTTTTGTGCGCGCCGGTCAATTTGAATTTTGCTTCATCGTGATTGAATTTTACCGCCGGTTTGAATTTTTCTTCGTTATGGCAACTTGCGCAATCTTTACCTAACGTATTCCGGTGAACGTCTTCGTGGCAATCCGCGCATTCTCCGGTTAATCCTAAAAATGTTTTTGCCTTTTGTTTTAGTTTGCTATCAGAAATAAAATCCTTCTTATGGCATTTGTTGCATTCAAGCTCTTTATGTTTACCGGCTAATTCGTATAAAGCTTCATTGTGATTAAATTTGTTTTCGTCGAATCTTATAATTTGAAAATTTCTTCCGAAGTGGTCGCCGTGACATTTCCAGCAATTTTCGTTTTTCACTTTTTTATTGGAATGATAACCGCGGTTGAGATTGATTAATCCGGCAATTTCTTTATGGCAATCAAGGCATTTTGCATTATCCAAACTTTTGCCCAATGTGTGGCATTTCGTACAATTGCTTATACCTTCCAAATCGGCGTGGGCTTTAGAAAGTTCGCCGGGAGATATTTGCGCATATATATTGCCGAGCATTATTATTGCCGTTGCTGTTATTAAAAGAATCCGGTTCAATGTTTTAATATTGCCTCTCCGAATTTTTTGGTTATCTTGATTCCGATTTTTTCCAAAAACTTATTGGGTAATTCCCCACCGATAAAAACATATACCAAATCGTTTTCCAATTCCAATGATGTTCCGTTATGAAAGTCAATAATAACTTTATCTTCCAAAATTTCTTTCACTGTTGAATTATAAAGAACGTTTACATATTTGAGTTTAATGGCATCTTCAATTTTTTTAAGATTTTTCGGTTTTATCCTTTTGAAAGAATCGGAGCGGTAAGATAAAGTTACTTCGTTGCCTTCTTCAGCCAACAGTAATGCCGATTCAACCGCGGAATCCCCGCCGCCAACAACTAAAATTTTCTTATTGTGTATTTGTTCAGGTTCCAAAAGCCTGTAATAAACCTTTTCCGAATTTTCTCCGGGCACTCCTAATTTTCTTGGCGTTCCCCGTCTTCCTATTGCCAGTAATACTTTCTTAGAAAAATATTCGCTTTTGCTGGTAATTACTTTGAAATAATTTTCATACTTTACAATTTCATTGACTTTTTCGTTTTCCTTTATTTTAATTTTGTTTTTGTCAAGTATTTCTTCCCAAAGCTTTATGAGTTCGGTTTTGGAAGTTTCATACAGTTTGATTTTACCATAAAGCGGAATTTCCACGGGAGAAGTCATCACCACTTTCGATCTCGGAAATGAATATACCGTACCGCCCAAATTATCTTGCTCGATCGTAACAAATTTCAATTTCTTTTCGGCTGCTCGTAAAGTCGCTGCAATACCGGACGGTCCAGCACCGATAATAACAACATCGTATTCGATGTTTCCGCCTTTTGAAATTGTACCGGCTATGTTATCCATTGCTTTTTTACCTTGTTCAATGGCATTTTTAATTAATCCCATACCACCCAATTCGCCGGCAATGTAAATTCCTTTAACGTTTGTTTCATAATCTTGACTTACATGCGGAAGTTCAACTCCTCTTTTTTCCGTTCCCATAACAAGCGTTATTGCTTCAACCGGACAAGCATGGAAACATGCGCCGTGTCCAACGCAGTGCGATGCGTTTATCAATTTACCTTTCCCGTTTACTAATCCTAAAATGTCTTTTTCGGGACAAGCGACAACGCAGGCACCGCTGCCTATACAAATATCTTCGTTTATCACCGGATGGAGAGAAACAGGTTCGTGAAAACCGTATTCTTTTGCACGCTTTATTTTCTCAATGGTTTGTTTGGATTCGTATTTATGCGTCTTGAGGTATAAATAGAGTATACCAACAATAATTATAGCGATTAATGTATATATAATAACGTTTTCTAGAAAGACTTCCATTTTTATAATCTATTTATAAATGTAAAACAAGAAAAGTGCCATCGAAAAACTGCGTTTTTCGTTCATTTATGGATATTATGTCCTATTTATAAGTCTAATATGATACAACATGTCTTATTATTGTATATTAATCGGCAGTTTCATTAAAAGTTTAGCGGCCAAACAAATTTTTACTGAATTTTAATTAAAAATCCAGACGTAGCCGAATATAATAGCAACACCGATGTGAACAATCATTATGATTAGCATAATTAAAGCAAATGGCAGATGAACAATGTGCCAGAACTTAAAAATACTTTGTAATACTTGTAAATATTCGATTCTATTATTTAAAAGCATTTTTTGCTTTGTGAGTTTTTTTATTTCTATTATTTTCTTCTTTGTCACTCCCGAGTTTTTTAATTTCTTAATAATCCGGTTCATATTTTTCTTTCTGTCGAAAAAATCTTTTATTATTATTAAGAAAATGTTTCCGACTGTGAGAGTTCCCTTATATCTTCTGTTTGCTATACTTTCTATTTCCAGTAATACGTCTTCATCTACATTATGAAAATTTCGTAATTTTATTGAATACTCATCATTCATTTGTTGAATCTGTCTTAAATCCAATTCCACTCCTTCAATAGTTCTGGGAATACGAACATAGATAAACCTACCTACTATTCCGCTTAGAAATACGGCAATCATGCTCCAAAAACTAATTGAGACAATTCCACCGAATTTAAATGAAGTATGAAAAATAATTAGAATGGGTCCTAAAGTACATAAAAAGATATGAAACTCAAGCCAATGTTTAAGAACCCCGAATTTATGAAAATATTTTACACGTTTTCTCAACATATAAATTACTACACCAACTAACATTAACAAAGAGCCGATAATGCCGATACCGTGCCCAATAAAACCACCGGGTTTAAGTTGATTGTGTAAAGGTGAAAAAAAGCGCTCTTCAATAGGTAAAGAATAATAATCATATCCAATATAAATTAACAGAGCGGTTACTAGTACCGTAACGGTTACGAAAAAAGATATATATAATTTATGCTGAAATCGTGTCATCAAAAAAAAGACATATTAACTGATTTGTTTATGGTTGGATTCAAAGTTAAGAATAAAATTCATTTAAATCAGCATAAAAAATTTTACAAAAATAAAATTTAGCAATTCAATGTTATTTACTTATCAAAAAATATTATAACATTTTTTTGGAATAATATAACACGAACCGAATTTTAAATGTTATTTTAGGTTTGTAAAAAAAGGAGGAAATAATGGTAAAAAAAGAATTCAAAATTAACGGAATGACTTGTCACCACTGTGTAAAAGCGGTTGAAATTGAGTTGCAAGATTTAGGTGTAAATTCTTATGAAGTGGAAATAGGTTTTGCTGTTGTAGAATATGACGAAAACAAAATATCAGAAGACCAAATAATTAACGCTATTTCGGAAGCTGGTTACCAGGTGGCGAATTAAATTTCTTTAACAGATTTAATTAATAATATGAAATATAATTTACCGGTTGAAGGAATGACGTGCGCAAGCTGTGCAGCACGGGTGGAAAAATCGCTTAGAAAAATTGAAGGTATTGAGAATGTTTCAGTTAACTTGGCAACGGAAAAAGTAACAATTGAAAGTGATGAAGAAATTGACTTGTCCGTAGCTGCAAAAGCTGTAGAAAAATACGGTTACAAGTTGCATACAAAACAAACAGGAAATTTTGAAAGCAACACTGTTGAAAACATCGAGGACAACTCGCTTCAGGATGAGCATTTTGCACAATTAAAAAATAATTTTCTCTTTGCTTTAAGTTTAACTCTACCGGTATTTCTTATCAGCATGTTAAGAGGATTCGATTTCTTCAATACCTTTTGGCCGTTTTCCGATGATTATACGAATAAAATTCTGCTCATACTTACCACTCCGGTAATTTTTATTCCCGGTAAAAGATTTTACTCTTCATTTTGGACAAACCTAAAACACTTTTCCGTAAATATGGATTCTCTCGTTGCAATCGGTACCGGAGCTGCATTTATTTACAGCACTATCATTACACTTTTTCCCGGTTGGATAAACGGTGCGAATGTTTCACATGTTTACTTCGATACGGCAGCGGTAATTATTTTACTTATTCTACTCGGCAAAGTTTTGGAAAGTCGTGCTAAAAGCAAAACAAATTCGGCAATAAAAAAACTGTTGGACTTAAAACCGAAACAAGCAACAGTACTCGAAAACGGGATTGAAAAAAAAGTTGATTTAAATGATTTGAAAACCGGTGATAGAATAATTGTTAAACCGGGAGAAAAAATTCCGGCTGACGGTAAAATTCTGGAAGGTTACTCTTCGGTAGACGAATCTATGTTAACAGGAGAAAGTTTACCTGTGGAAAAAAGCATGAATTCCGCTGTAATCGGCGGAACCATTAATAAAAACGGAACTTTCGTTTACGAAGTTACCGCTTTGGGAAATAACTCCGTATTAGGTCAAATAATTAAATTAGTGGAAGAAGCTCAAGCCAGTAAAGCTCCTATTCAAAAAATAGCGGATAAAGTCGCTGCTGTTTTTATTCCCGTTGTTATTGGAATTTCAATTCTAACTTTTATCGGTTGGTTGATTATTCCGGAAATATCTTCGTTTAATATTGCATTAATTAATTTTGTTGCAGTATTAATTATCGCATGCCCTTGCGCTATGGGCTTGGCAACTCCCACAGCAATAATGATTGGAACCGGTTTGGGAGCCCAAAACGGAATATTAATAAAGAACGGTGAAAGTCTTGAAAAAGCTCACAAACTTACTGCAATAGTGTTCGATAAGACCGGCACAATTACCGAAGGGAATCCGGTTGTTACAGATGTTCATATATTTGGCATCGACCGTAAAACTTTTCTGCAATTATTAGCCACGGCGGAAAACAGATCCGAGCATCCTCTAGCCGAAGCGATTACAAGATATTGTAAAGATAGAGACATAGACTTCGGTGTTATTTCGGACTTTACAAACATAGAGGGTCACGGTATCCGCGCTGCAGTTAACGGCTACGAATTGTTAATCGGAAATAAAACATTTCTCGATAAGAATAACATTCAAACCGAAAAGCAAAGAAATTTATACGAAAAAATCAGCTCCGACGGAAAATCCGTTGTATTCGTCGGAATCAACGGACAACTTGCCGGTATAATTGGAATAGCCGATCCGGTTAAATCTTCATCTCCCGAAGCAATCAAAAAATTAAAAGAACTGGGGATTAAAATATTCATGGTCACCGGCGATAACGAAATTACCGCAAAGAGCATAGCCAAAACAATAGAAATAGATAATTACTACGCCGGAGTTTTACCTGGCGGCAAATCCCAAATAATAAAGAACTTGCAAAGTAGAGGTGAAATTGTTGCAATGGTCGGCGACGGCATAAACGACTCCCCCGCTCTTGCCGCAGCCGATCTCGGAATTGCAATCGGTACGGGAACCGATATTGCCATCGAATCCTCCGACATTACATTGATCAAAGGTGATTTAACGAGTGTGGTTTCTGCAATAAAATTATCGCAAAAAACTATCAAAACAATAAAACAAAACTTGTTTTGGGCTTTCGTTTATAATTCAATAGGTATTCCCTTTGCGGCGTTTGGTTTTCTTAATCCGATGATCGGAGCATTTGCAATGTCGATGAGTTCGGTATCGGTAATCAGCAATTCATTGAGATTGAAACGTACAAAAATTTACTAGTCTGCTTTTACTTTTAAAATCCGTTAATTTTCACATCACATTTTTTTGTTACCAATCAAAATTTTATTTTATATACGGAAAATTTTAAGCAAATTTTAAGAAATCATTTAGTTATTCTTTAGATTCTTACCTTAGGTTTGTTTTATGAAAATTTTAATTATAGAAGATGAAGCGGGAATAGCCAATTTCGTTAAACAAGGATTGGAAGAAGAAGCTTATTCAGTCGATATTGCTTTCGATGGTAAGCAGGGTTTGGAAATGGCTCTTACAGGTGATTATGATATTTTACTACTTGACTGGATGCTACCAGGTTTAAGCGGTATAGAAGTATGTAGAGAGTATAGAAAAGAAAATAAGTTTACTCCAATTATTTTCCTCACAGCCAAGGATACTGTTCAAGATACAATTTTCGGATTGCAAGCCGGCGCAAACGATTACATAAAAAAACCCTTTAGTTTTGAAGAACTTTTGGAAAGGATTAGAGTACAGCTCAGACCAAAATCGGGGGAACATGATAGATTCACTTTCGGCGATATTGTAATGGATTTAACAACGCATCAAGTGTTAAAAAACGGAGAAGAAATCGTATTGACACAAAAAGAATTTTCTCTTCTGGAATATTTAATTCGTAATAAAGGCAAAGTTTGCAGAAGAACACAAATAATTGAAAATGTTTGGGATATTCACTTTGAATACAATACCGGTGTAATTGATGTTTATATTAATGCTTTACGGAACAAGCTCGGTTTAAAAGATTCCGGTGCTTATATTAAAACAATTCGTGGCGTTGGTTATATTGCCGTGGAAGATTAATCATGACATTTAAAAATAGAATAGCTTTTTATTACTTAGCTGCTGCTGCATCGATAATTGCCGTGGTATTTACAATAATTTACTTTATTGTTTCCACAACAGTTTACTCCAACCTCGATTCTTCTTTGGTTTATGAAGCCAATAAGCATATTAAAGACGTGATTGTAAAAAGCGACAGTTTATATTTCAAAGCCGAAGCCATTACTGAAGAAAGAGAACATAAAGAAGCAGAAGTAATTCCCTTCTTTTTACAATTGGTTACTCCGGACGGCAAAGTAATGGGTAAATCCATAAATCTGAAAGAACAGATTTTACTGTTCCGTAAAGATAAAACCAATATGGAATGTTTTAATTCAACCTTAAGTGAAAAAGCTATCCGACAAATACAAATACCTATAATCAAAAATGGTGAAAAGACGGGTTATTTATTAACAGCAGTTTCGTTAGAAGGAACAATATTGGTTGTTAAAAACCTAAGAACGGTTTTATTTGTTCTCTTTCCCATCGTTCTTGTTTTGTTATTTTTTGTTACACGCTACCTTGCCGGCAAAAGCATAAAACCGATTATGAGCATTACGGAAACCACTAATCGTATTACTCAAAACAATTTGAACGAACGTATTGAACCGCCGGAAATTAAGGATGAACTTTTTACTCTTACAAAATCAATTAACGAATTATTGGACAGAATACAAAAAGCATTCGAACGGGAAAAACAATTTACCAACGATGCCTCGCATGAACTCCGTACTCCATTATCCGTTATTAAAGGTACGTTGGAAGTGCTGGTAAGAAAACCGCGCAAAGAAGAAGAATACAAAGAGAAAATTAATTATTGTATTTCCGAAATAGATAATATGTCAATCCGGGTGGACCAACTGTTACTTTTGGCAAGGTTCGATAAAAATAACATACAACTCAGAAAACAAAAACTTCCGGCTATTTCTTTAATTGATAATGCAGTCACAAGACACAGAAAATTAATTGAAGATAAAAATATCAGAATAACTATAGAAGATAAAAATAAAGCCGATATTTATACCGATCCATATTATGCCGATATGATTTTAGAAAATATTGTATCGAATGCATTGAAGTATTCTTACGAAAACGGATCTGTTAAAATAAAAGTAATATCTAAAAACAATAAAGTTATTATTGAAGTAATTGACTATGGTAGAGGTATTTCCGAATCGGATATTGAAAATGTATTTAATCCCTTTTACCGTTCGGATGCTCTTAAAAACAAAAATATTACCGGCAGCGGACTTGGTCTTTCCATAGTAAAAAAAGCCGCTGAAGTATTGGATGTTGAAGTGAAACTATATAATCATTCCGATAACGGAGTGAAAGCGGAAATAATTTTTTAAGATTTTTTTAAGATTTCTCTAAGTCTCGCCTAAGTATCCTTACCTAAATTTACAAAGTGAAATTATAACGGAATTAAAAATGATAGAAAAACTAGTAAACTATAGTCTTACTCACAAGCTGATTATTATTCTTTTCACATTAGCGATTGTCTTTTTCGGCCTATATTCGATTACACGAATTCCAATCGGTGCGGTTCCTGACGTAACAAATAACCAAGTGCAGGTAATAACAACATCTAGAAATTTATCGACTGAAGACGTAGAAAAATACCTAACCTATCCTGTCGAACTTGAAATGGCAAACTTACCGGGTGTAATAGAAATCAGATCCGTGTCCAAATTCGGTTTATCGGTTGTTACTATTGTGTTCGAAGATGATATGGGCACATATCTGCCGCGTCAATTAATCGCGGAAAAAATTAAAAGCGCACAAGAGAAAATTCCTGCCGGCTTCGGCACTCCTTCAATGGGTCCAATTTCAACCGGTTTAGGTGAAATATATCAATATATAATTGATACCGATTCGGCGCACAAAGATAAATATTCGATAACCGATTTGAGAACTATACAAGATTGGATTGTAAAACGTCAACTATCTGGAATAAAAGGTGTTGTTGAAGTAAATACTTGGGGAGGTTATTTAAAACAATACGAAGTGGCTGTAAATCCGGAAAGATTAAGGGCGATGGGTATTTCCATCACGGAAATATTTTCAGCATTAAAAAATAATAACAGTATAGCCGGCGGGAGTTACATAGAAAAAACAAACCAAAGCTATTTTATTAGAGGCGAAGGTTTGGCAAAATCACTTGAGGATATCGGAAATGTTGTTGTAACAAATAGAAACGGTCACCCTATTTATATTAGCGATGTTGCAGAAGTAAGATTCGGTCATGCAAACAGATTCGGAGCAATTACGGCAAACGGTGAAGGTGAAAAAGTTCTCGGACAAGTAATGATGCTTAAAGATGCAGACTCCAAAGCCACAATCGAACGAGTAAAAGAGCGAGTCAAAGAAATTCAAAAAACTTTACCCGAAGGTATTGTAATCAACGGCTTTCTCGATAGAAGCGACTTAATCGGGAAAACCACTTTTACAATTATGGAAAATTTAATTCTTGGTTTCCTTATAGTAATTTTTATCGTTGTATTATTAATCGGAAACCTACGATCAGGTTTAGTAATTGCTTCCGTTATTCCATTGAGCTTATTATTTGCTTTATCAATGATGTATATTTTCGGCGTTGACGCTAATCTTATGAGCCTTGGGGCAATAGATTTCGGAATTATAATTGACGGTGCCGTAATAATCGTAGAATTTATAGCATTTCGAATTACATCCAAACGTTCGGAATTACTTAAACTACACGGTGAAGAAAAACAAGAACTGATAGATAAAATTTCGCATGACAGCACAATAAAAATGACACGCTCGGCAGTTTTCGGACAATTGATAATAATAATCGTTTTTATTCCAATTTTGTCCTTAACAGGTGTTGAAGGAAAAATGTTCAAACCTATGGCTCTCGTTTTTACTTTTGCATTAATCGGCACAATGATTTTAGGATTTACTTATGTTCCCGTTATTTCTTCACTTTTCCTAAAACCTATCGATCCGAATAAAAAAACAATTTCACGTCGATTTATGAACTTTATTATGGATTTATATAAACCTTCTATCGATTGGGCACTAAAGAACAAAAAGAAAGTATTGGCAACCTCAATAATACTTTTAATTTCCACTACGGTAATATTTACAAAGATGGGCGCCGAGTTCGTTCCAACATTGGACGAAGGCGACTTCGTTATTCAACCTGTTTTGAAAACCGGAACTTCGTTAAGCAAAACGATTGAAACTTTAACAAAAATGGAAAAAATCATTAAAGAATTTCCCGAAGTAAAAGATGTTGTAAGCAGAATAGGTGCTGCTGAAGTTCCAACCGACCCAATGTCTATGGAAGAAAGCGATGTGATTATTACTCTTAAACCTAAAAGCGAATGGACATCTGCAAAAACTAAAGATGAACTTGCAGATAAAATAAAAGAAGCTTTATCCGTTTTACCGGGAATAGATTATGAATTTACTCAACCAATTGAAATGAGATTCAATGAATTAATAACAGGTGTAAGAGCAGATTTAGCAATAAAAATTTTCGGTGA
This sequence comes from Melioribacteraceae bacterium, assembly GCA_027030245.1. Classification (GTDB taxonomy): domain Bacteria; phylum Bacteroidota; class Ignavibacteria; order Ignavibacteriales; family Melioribacteraceae; genus BMS3ABIN04. The sequence goes on along the minus strand of JALVFE010000021.1, from coordinate 11,700 downwards.
AGATTTGGATATTTTATATAGAAAGGCAAAAGAAATTGAAGCTGCAATTCTAAACGTAGAAGGTGCTTCCGATATTACAGTCGAAAAAACAGCCGGTTTACCGCAAATGTCTGTTTTATATAATCGAAAGAAAATTGCCAAATACGGATTAAACGTTAATGATCTTAACAATATAATAACAATGGGCTTTGCCGGAGCAACAGCGGGAACGATTTTCGAAGGTGAAAAACAATTCGATTTAGTCGTTCGGTTCGATAGCTTAAACAGACAAAGCATTGACGATTTGAAAAAAGCTACTATTCTATTACCCAGCGGACAATCCCTACCTTTAAGTGAGTTCGCCGAAATAAAGTTTACTAAAAGTCCGGCTAAAATTTCTCGTGATGAAACTCGTAGGAGAATTGTTATCGGCGTTAATGTTCGTAACCGTGACTTAGGTTCCGTAGTAGAAGATGTACAGAAAATTATTAACGATAAAATTCACTTGCCACCCGGTTATTCAATTTCTTACGGCGGTCAATTTGAAAACTTACAAAATGCGTCTGCCAGACTTATGATTGCCGTTCCTATTTCCTTGTTCTTGATTTTTGTTATGCTGCACTTTGCATTCGGTTCCTTCAAAGATGCTTTGATGATTTTCAGTGCAATCCCGTTTGCAGCTGTTGGCGGTGTGTTACTCTTGTTTATACGCGGACTTCCCTTTAGTATTTCCGCCGGAGTAGGTTTTATAGCTTTGTTCGGAATAGCCGTGTTAAATGGAATTGTATTAATAGAACATTTCAAAGAATTAAAAAACGAAGGTGTTTCGGATATAAGAGAGAGAATTATTATGGGAACGAAAGATAGACTTCGACCTGTGCTACTTACTGCGGGGGCTGCCGCATTAGGCTTTTTACCGATGGCTGTTTCAACTTCTGCCGGGGCGGAAGTCCAAAGACCATTGGCTACGGTTGTTATAGGCGGTTTAATTTCCGCTACTTTGTTAACAATGATCGTACTTCCTGTTATCTACTGCTATTTTGATAGAAAATTCACTTTTCCCAAAATGAATCCAAAAACATTTTTGTGGTTGTTAATATTATTCTTCCCGTCATTCATTTTAGGTCAAGATAATGTAAATAACTCGCAACCGAAAAATTTAACATTGGAGAAAGCTCTTGAAATAGCTTTTGAAAATAATAGAGATATTAAAGCTTCCGGTTTGATGATTAAAAAAACCGATTATGAAATTGGGAATTCTTTCGATTTTCCCAAAACCGATTTCTACTACAATTACGATGAAAGCAATTTGGGAGAAAATAATGTACCGCTTAAAATTTGGGGGATAAATCAAACGTTGAAATTCCCTACATACTACTATGCTCACTATAATGTGTTAAATGAGATAGCAGGTGCGGAGAAACATAAATTCCAAATCAAGAAAACAGTTTTGGATAAAGATATATCACAAACATATTATTCAATTGTGTATTTAAACAATATTGAAAAAAAATATAATTATTTGGACAGTCTCTTAACAAAATTCACCGAAGCAACAAACTTACGTTATAAATTAGGTGAAACAAGCCAATTGGAAAAGTTAACCGCTCTTATGAACAAAAATGAAATTGAAATCAAACTCTTAAAGACCAAAGAGAAAATTAAAGCTGCGTACGCCAAACTGAAATCATTATTACAAACAAAAGATGATTTTTTAGTCAATGAAAATGAACTTCCTCAGCTAATACCGAAATTACCTTCTTTAACTAATAATGCGGGACTTATTTACTTTAAGAAGTTAAAAAATATTGCAGAGAGAAAAGTTTCTTTGGCCAAAAATGATTTGTTGCCCGATATAAACTTGGGAATTTTTAAAAGCAGTAATAACGCCTTGAATGCCAAAACATATTTCGGCTTTGAAATAGGTTTATCGGTACCGATTTTATTTTTTGGAAAAAGTTCGCAAATTCAAGCATCAAAAGTAAACCGTAAAATTGCAGAGCTTAGTTATAAGAGTTACGAAATAAAATTAAATGCGAAACTCAATTCCCTACTACACGAATTAAACGGTTATAAAACATCAATTGATTATTACAAAACTACGGGTAAATTGTTATCAGAACAAATCATTAAAAGTGCAACCAAATCTTTTGAAAACGGTGAGATAGACTTCTTTCAATATTTTCAGCTTTTACATAATTCAATATCCATAGAAATGAATTATTTGGAAAGCTTGAACAAATACAATCAAACCGTATTGGAATTGGACTACTTAGTTTTAAATGAATTATAAGGACAATAAAATGAAATTTCACAAAATTACACTTAGTATCGTTTTGCTTACAATATTTATATTTTCTTGCGGTGAGCAAACTTCTAATGAAACGGTAATGAACTCAAATATTCCCGAAAGCGGAGAAAATTTAATAAAGATTACCAAAGAACAATTTAATACCTCCGGAATGAAATTAGGAAAGATAACAAAGCAAACATTTTCAGAAAGAATTCAGGTTGCCGGAATGCTTGACGTACCGCCCGAATATAAAGTCGCCGTAAGTGTTTTCTACGGTGGAACTGTTAAAAACGTTAACCTTTTGGAAGGCAAAAAAGTTAGAAAAGGAGATGTACTTTTTGTTTTGCAAAATCCTAAATATATTGAGATGCAACAAAATTATTTAACCGCAAAAGCAAAATTATCTTACTTAAAATCCGAATTTGAAAGACAAAAAATTTTACTAAAAGATAATGTAACATCAAAGAAAAAATATCTAAAAGCGGAATCTGAATATCTAACAATACTTGCACAAATGGAAGCGCTTGATAAAGAATTGCGTTTGATCAATATAGTCCCCGAACATCTCGATTATTCCAACATTAGAAGTTATGTATCGGTTAAAAGTCCCATTTCGGGAAACATTACAAAAGTTAATATCACAAAAGGTCAATACTTGGACCCTAACAGTGTAGCTGTTGAAATAGTTAGCACTGAACATATTCACTTAGAATTAAAAGTATTTGAAAAAGACATCAATAAAATTCATAAAGGACAAACAATTATTTTTTCATTGCCTGACAATAACAAACAACAATATAAAGCAGAAGTTTTCCTTGTCGGAAAAGCGGTGGATGTGACCGATAGAACAATTAACGTTCACGGACATCTGAAAAATGAAAAAGACAAATTACATTTTATCCCCGGAATGTACATACAAGCTGAAATTCAAGTGAACGAAGAAGAATCTTATGCACTTCCTTCCGATGCTATTGTAAACGTGGAAAACAACTATTTTATTTTGGTTAAAAAATCATCTACAGATAATTTTTATAATTTTAATAAGTTTCAAGTAAAAGTAGGAAGAGTCAATAACGGGTTTACTGAAATTCTAAATGCAAATCAATTTGAAGATACCGCTGAAGTTGTAATTGAAGGGGCGTTCAATCTGATTTTTTAGTAGTCGTTAAAAATCTTTTTAATTTTGCCATGTACCGGCAGTATAATGTTAAATATTGCTGCCGGTTTTTCCTTTTTATTTTATTCTTTTTTCTCTCGTCATTTTAAGACACTCACATTATTCTAAAGAAATCTGACTATATTTGTACTGCAATTAAAAAATTTGCAATATGATTGAACTCATTCTCTTTACATTAAATATAGTCTCACCAATTTTCCTCTTAATTGTTTTAGGAATTATTCTTAAAAAAACCGGCTTGGTTACCGAAGCTTTCGTATCTCAATCGTCAAACTTTGTTTTTAAAATTTCCCTACCTGCACTGATCTTTCTAAAAATCGGAACAATTACGATTAACAAAGCATTTGACGGAAAGCTTATCTTGGTTTCGGTTTTATTGGTCACCGTTTTTTCTATATATAGTTGGATACTCGCAAATTTTTTAACTCCCGAACCTACAGAAAAAGGCGTTTTCGCTCAAGGAAGTTTCCGTAGCAATTTTGCTATAATCGGATTGGCATTAATTAGCAACCTACTCGGAGAAGAACAACTTGGGAAAGCATCACTGCTGTTGGCATTTATTATGCCGTTATACAACATTTTAGCCGTTATTTTTCTTACTTTGCCATTTAATAACGAAGGAAAATTTAATTTTGTGAAATTAACAACCGATATTATCGGGAATCCTTTAATAATTGCAGCTTTGCTGGCATTACCCTTTTCGATTTTTCATATCGGGTTTGGACAAGTTTTAACAACAACATTAACATACTTAGCTAAGATTGCTCTGCCGCTTGCGTTAATTGGAATCGGTGCTTCGCTAAATTTCGGGAAATTAAAAGAAGCATCCAAGCTATCATTTATTGCATCATTCAATAAAATTTTACTATTTCCGGTCATTGCAACCGCTACGGGAATTTTGCTACATTTTGACTCGGTTCAGTTGGGAATACTTTTTATCTTGTTTGCCAGTCCTACCGCAATCGCATCCTTCATTATGGCTGATGCCATGGGAAGCAATTCTAAATTAGCCGGAGATATAATTGTGGTTTCCACTCTTTTCTCAATCCTTACTTTAAGCGGCGGAATAATAATGTTGAAATATTTTTCTTTTATTTGACGGATATTTTTTTATATTTATAAAAGGTTCATAATAAAATTCTGCAACATTTTTTGAAAATTGTATAACGCTCCTTTTTCTATTAAATACTATCTTTCGAAAGAATTTTCATAAAAAATAAAAATTGATGAAACAACCGCAAAACATATTACCCAAGACAAAAAAAGCAATTGCCTTTTTGTTGTTGCTTTATTTTGTTATTTCCCCGCTCTTGTTAGCCTTGCCGGTAAATAACTGCGGTGGCGCTTGTGCGATGGATTCCGAATCGCATACATGCACTTTGTTTCATCACATGCAAAACGATTGCTGCAAATCGGAATTAACAGATCAAACTAATAACTCTTGCGATATGGAGTTGACTGCTGACAATTGCAATTTGGTCAACGATTTCGCATCTTCTAAAGATTATGTTGTTACACCGAAATTTAAATCGGATTGGAATCTTATTGTTATTTCCACAATTAATCCTAATGAAGAAAAAGAGAAAACGGAACAAATAATATTTGATACTTCCACCACATTCGTTTTACACGAGAAACTCCCGATTTTTAAGATGGTTCAGTCCTTTCTGAACTAGCCATTTCTTTTTTTAAAATCCCGTTTTAGCTGCAGGTATTCCTACAGCTTTAATTCCATATAGAAATAATTTTTTCAAACAATTAATCTTTGAGGGAAAAATGAACTCAAAAATTCTGATTGTGCTATTGATGATAACTATAACAATTGTTAATGCGCAAAACAGTAAGACAAAAACAGAAACATTAAACGACTTAATCAATACTGCGGTTTCGGTAAGTCCGGAAATTAAAATGTTGGAATCCAAATACAAAATTGCCAAATCGAATATTGAAATAGGAACGAATTTACCTGACCCTGTATTAACATTGGGGTTGGTGAATATGCCGACAAATTCATTTTCGTTTACGAAAGAACCCATGACGGGAAAAATCGTCGGTCTATCTCAGGCAATTCCCTTTCCAGGTGCTTTAAGTTCTTCCGCCGATGCAAAAGCAATCGATACGGCAATCGTGAAAGAAAATATAGTTGACCTGAAAAATAAAATCAGAAAAGAAGTTGCCGGACTTTTTTACACGTTACAATTCATAAGGGAAAATATCCGCTATGCCTATGAAAGCATAAATTTGCTTAGGCAAATTTCAGATGTGGTGAAACAAAAGTTTGACGTCGGGAATGCAAGTCTGCAAAATTTGGTTCAGATTGAAGTCCAAATAACTCAAGTTAAAAACAGAATAGAAACTTTAAAATCAAAAGAAAGAAGTGTTCTTTCCAAACTTAATGCCTTACTGTTAAGAGAAAGCAATGCCGGCATAAACACTCCTGAAGTTAAGCCGATTAAATTTTTTGATACCGGAAAAGTAAATCTTATTGAGTTGGCGAAAGAAAACCGTCCATTATTAAAAAGTATAAAAATTGCTACGAAGAAAGCAGAGCTTTTGAAAAAAGCGGCTGAGTATTCATTCTACCCTAACTTCAAATTGGCTTTGCAATATTCTCAAAGGGATTACAGCGCCAAAACTTCAACGGATTATGTCGATTTCTTTTCGGTGATTGTGGGAATTTCACTTCCAATAAATTACGGCGGAAACAAAACAGAGAAGGTAAACAGAGCTATTCATCTTGGTTCGTATTACAACGATCAGTATAACACGGCTTTACAAAACTTGGCTAAATCAATCGGAACGGTTAATGCAAATCTCGTGGAAATGTATAACCGGGAAAATCTAATTACAAAAGAACTTTTACCGCAAGCCAATCAGGCTTTTGATGCGGCAATTGCCGATTACAAGGTCGGTAAAATCGATTTCGCCAATGTAATTAAAGCTGAAAACGATATTCTGAATTTTAATGTGGAACTGGCAAAAGTAAGAACCGAATACTACAAAAACTTATTTACCCTTGAATATTTGTTAGGGGAAGAAATAAATAATATTGCGAAAAATTCAACGGAGACAAACGATGAAGAATAAATTATTATCCTACATACTGATTTTATTAGCCGGAATAATCATCGGCGGCGGAGCAATATATTTAATCGCTCCTTACGGCGGAACAGAAAATCATATTCATGAAGACGAAGAAGGGACGCTGTATTCTTGCGGAATGCATCCCGATATAATAGAAAAAGAACCCGGAAACTGCCCCATTTGCGGGATGAAATTAACTCCCATTAAAAACACAACCAGCAAAGAAAAGAAAAAACCGGGTGAACGTAAAATTCTATACTGGCGTGCACCGATGAACCCCAACGAAATTTATGATGCACCCGGCAAATCTAAAATGGGAATGGATTTAGTGCCCGTTTACGAAGACGAAGGCGGAGCGTCCGGTGTTGTGACCGTTGACGGTTCGGTATTGCAAAGTATGAATGTAAAAATGGATGTTATTAAAAGCAAAAGTTTATCGCCGGTTATTTATACAAACGGATATCTGGATACAGACGAAACAAAAGAATATTCGGTTACTACAAAAATCGACGGATGGATTGAAAATCTTTACGTCAATTATACCGGTCAAAAAGTTAAAAAAGGTCAAAAGTTAGTTGATATATATTCGCCTGATCTTGTTGCCGCTCAACAAGAATTGTTAACTGCACTGAATTATAATTCCGGTTCTTCCGTTTTGGAAAATGCTAAGCGTAAATTGGAACTGTTTGATGTAAGTAAGGAAGAAATAGATAATCTGATCAAAACAAAGAAGGTAAAGAAATACGTTACTCTTTATGCACCTTTTAACGGAACCGTAATTACAAAGAATGTTTTGCGCGGCGATAAAATTAAAGCCGGCAAAGAAATTATGAAGGTTGCAAACCTTAACTCATTGTGGTTAATGGCGGATATTTATGAAAGAGATTTGGACAAAATTAAAACCGGTAACGATGCTAACATTTACTTTACTTACAAACCGGGTAAAGTTTACAAAGGTAAAATTTCATTTATCTACCCAACCGTCGATCCGGTAACCAGAACAGTTAAAGTTCGAATCAATCTTGATAACCGGAACAACGAATTAAAACCTTCGATGTTTGCAAATGTCGAAATCTTCGGTAATAAATTGGAAAAATTACCCGTTGTTCCCGAGACCGCTGTTATCAGAAGGGGTAAATCCAATATAGTAATACTTTCTCTCGGCGACGGTAAATTCAAACCAGTCGAAATTACTCTAGGTCAATATTCGCAAGGTTATTACCAAGTTCTGAACGGTTTGAAAGAAAACGATATGATTGTGGTTTCCGGACAATTTATGCTCGATTCGGAAAGCAGTCTGAGAGCAGCCGTTAAATTATTTTCTTCAGCCAAAAATGAAATGAACGAACGGAAAAAAGACGAAACTATGGATATGGAAACGGATGAGACCAAATCCGCAAAAAACGTTTCGGATAACCAAACCGAAAACATTATACGCAAAGGAATAATTGATGTTGAAGCGATTGATAAAAACGGTGACGGAAAAGTTTACCAAGACCCAATGGATTGGAATGTAATTTCGGATAAAGAAGGCAGATGCCCGGTTTGCGGCATGTATCTTAAAGAAGTAACAATTGAAGAAGCTAAAAAGAATTTAAAAGAGCATGGTTTTGAATACAAATAGTTCTTTGTGCAACCTTCGCGTTCTTTGCGGTAAATAAGAGTAACCACAAAGAGCACAAAGAAATGTCACAAAGAACACAAAGTAATTTACGGAGAAAAATATGGTAGCAACTGAAAATCAAAAAGACGGTTTAATTGCAAAATTAATTGAATGGTCGATAAACAATAAATTTATGGTAATCATATTAACCATAGCATTGATTGCCGGTGGAATATGGGCGCTCAATAACATTCCGGTCGATGCGCAACCGGATTTGAGTGACGTTCAGGTAATAATTTTCACGGAATATCCTGGACAAGGTCCGCAAATAGTTGAAGATCAAGTTACATATCCGATGACAACCAAAATGCTTTCCGTACCTTTTGCGAAAGTTGTTCGCGGATATTCCTTCTTCGGATTTTCGATGGTATATATAATTTTTGAAGATGGAACTGACATTTACTGGGCACGCAGTAGAGTACTCGAATATTTAAGCTCTCTGCAAAAAGACTTGCCCGAAGGCGTTGCTCCTACTTTAGGACCCGATGCTACCGGACTCGGTTGGGTTTACCAATATGTACTAAAATCCGATAAACGTGATTTACAAGAACTGCGTTCAATTCAAGATTGGTTTCTGCGATATGAACTTTCCGCATTACCCGGAGTTTCGGAAGTAGCAAGTATTGGCGGTTTCGTCAAACAATATCAAGTAAATATCGATCCCAACAAACTTGCATCTTTCGGAATTCCGTTAAGTAAAGTTAAAATGGCAATAAAGCGAAGTAATAATGATGTAGGCGGTAGACTACTTGAAATAAGCGAAATGGAATTTATGGTTAGAGGTTTGGGCTATATAAAAAGTATTGATGATTTGAAAAAAATTGTAATCAGATTCAATCCCAAGACCGGAACACCGATATATTTGGAAAATGTTGCAACTATCGATATCGGACCGGAATTAAGACGCGGTTTGGCGGATTGGAACGGAGAGGGAGAAACCGTCGGCGGAATTATAGTGATGCGTTACGGTGAAAATGCGTTGGATGTAATCAATAGAGTTAAGGAAAGAATCGAAGAGCTGAAAACTTCCCTTCCCGACGATGTAGAAATAATCACTTCATACGATAGATCGGATTTGATTAATGCAGCAATTGCAAATTTAAAAAATACGTTAACCGAAGAGAGTATAATCGTTGCCTTGATAATAATGATATTTCTGCTTCACGTTAGAAGTTCATTAGTGGCAATATTTACATTGCCCACTGCCGTATTAGCTTCCTACATAATTATGGAAATGCAAGGGATTAATGCCAATATAATGTCACTCGGCGGAATTGCGATCGCAATCGGGGCAATGGTTGATGCCGCAATTGTTATGGTGGAAAACGCGCACACACATTTGGCGAAAGAGCAAACTCGCCCTAAAGATAAACAAAAACCGCACTGGGCAATTATTTTGGAATCGGCAAAAGAGGTCGGACCTTCGATATTCTATTCTCTTTTGGTAATAACTGTTTCCTTTTTACCCGTATTCACTTTGGAACAACAAGAAGGCCGTTTGTTTAAACCGCTGGCTTATACAAAGACCTATTCGATGGCGGCTGCTGCAATATTAGCAGTTACGATAATTCCCGTATTGCTGGGATTTTTTGTCAGAGGTAAAATGAGAACGGAAGAGAATAATCCGATTACAAAATTTTTGACAAAGATATATCATCCTGTGGTTGACTTCGTAATGAAACAACGCTGGGCGGTGTTGGTTGTGGCTTTTCTCATAATGGTAATAACATATTTCCCTTATGCTAAATTGGGTTCGGAATTTATGCCGCCGTTATACGAAGGCGATTTGCTTTACATGCCTACAACACTGCCGGGTATTTCAATTACAAAAGCAAAGGAAATATTACAACAAACTGACAGAATCATTAAAACATTTCCCGAAGTCGAATCTGTTTTCGGTAAAATCGGTCGAGCGGAAACCGCAACCGATCCGGCACCTTTATCGATGATCGAAACGACAATTCAATTAAAACCGCGTGATCAATGGCGCCCGGGCGTTACACCGGAAAGTCTGGTAGAAGAACTTAATTCCGCCATTCAGTTTCCCGGACTTACAAACGCATGGACAATGCCGATAAAGACCAGAATAGATATGCTTGCAACAGGGATTAAAACTCCGGTGGGAATTAAAATTGCGGGTCCCGACATAAACGTTCTGCAAAAAATCGGAAAAGAAATTGAACAAGTTGCCAAAACAATTCCCGGAACTCGTTCGGCGTATGCGGAAAGGTCTGCCGGCGGTAATTATATCGACTTCGATATTAAGAGAGATGCCATTGCCAGATACGGTTTAACCATAGACGATGTTCAAGATGTGATTATGTCAGCAATCGGCGGAATGAATATAACAAAAACTGTTGAAGGTTTGGAGAGATACCCCGTTAATTTAAGATATCAACGCGATTACAGGGAAAACATCGAAGAATTAAAACGCGTTAGGGTTCCAATAAGAGGCGGTGGATATGTGCTTTTGTCCGAACTTGCTGATTTGAATATTAAAAAAGGTCCGCCTGCAATTAAGTCGGAAAACGCAAGACCCAACGCATGGGTATACATCGACTTGAAAGATATAGACGTTGGAACTTACGTTAAAAACGCCAAGAAGATAATTTCGGAAAAAATAAAAATTCTCGCCGGTTATTCACTAATCTGGAGCGGACAATACGAATACATGGAACGCTCAAGTAAAAGACTGGCAATGGTTATCCCGATTACGCTCTTGCTCGTAATCCTGCTTCTTTACATCAATACGAAATCTTGGATTAAAACGGGAATTATACTTCTCGCACTTCCCTTTTCGATGGTTGGCGCTGTATGGTATTTGTATTTGGCGGACTTTAACATAAGCGTTGCGGTATGGGTCGGTATTATCGCCCTGCTTGGAGTCAGTGCCGAGACCGGCGTAGTTATGTTACTCTATCTCGATATAGCTTACGATAAATTCAAGAAAAAAGGAACGTTAAAATCCTTATCCGATTTACGCGAAGCCATATTCGAAGGAGCAGTAAAACGAATCCGCCCGAAAATGATGACGGTGATGACAACCATGCTTGGTCTTTTCCCAATCATAATCGGAACGGGAATCGGATCAGATGTTATGAAAAGAATTGCTGCACCGATGGTTGGAGGAATAATTACAAGTATGATTATGGAGCTTACATTATTCCCGGCAATTTTCTACATCATCAAAAAAAGAGAATTGAAAAAACTTATTCCCGCATTTAACTCAACTTCAAACGGCAATAGTTCTGACAAAACGGATGAGGTAAACTGATGGAAATAGTTATTCTCGTAATACTTTCGGCTTTATTGGGATTATTACTTTATCGAAAAGTTCAAAAAGCAAAAGACGGAAAAAGCTGTTGCAAAGATTAAAACTATAATTAATTAGGAGGGAACGGAAATGAAAGAAATAAAAGCGTATGTGAGACATGACAGGGCGGAATTGGTAATTCAAAAACTTGAAGAAGCCGGAGTAACCGGAATGACTTTACTAGATGCAAA
>JALVFE010000020.1 GCA_027030245.1 Melioribacteraceae bacterium | reverse complement strand
GCAACTTTTGCCTTATATTGGTTAGAAAAATTTTTCCTCTTACTGGACATTTCTTCTCTCCTTTGTTTTTTGTTAATTTACGATTTTTCCACCTTAATTTCTTGTCCAGTTTTTGGGGTACATTATAGAATACAAATGTGAAGTTAAACTTATGGGCAAGGGTAATCCGGAAAGTGCGGATGCAGTGATAGCTAGAGATAGTAAGGTTTTTGTGGCAGATAAACTGTCACAAACTAACAAAAATCAACTAAATCATTTAGGCGTTGAATGGGTTGAACTGAGGTCTTCAAATGGATATTTACGCTTTGCTACAGTGTTGGATAACTTAGAAATACCACATAGAAATATAACTGGATTTAATGAAGAAGAATTAGAAAATATATTTAAGCAAATTTTTTAGTTAATTATGAAATATAATAGTTTTTCTAAAGGATCAATTTGGCGAAAGTGGGATTTACAAATTCATGTCCCTGTAGCAAAACACGCTGATCAATACCAGACAGAAGTCGGAGTTGATGTATGGGACAAATTTATTGATTATATCAAAAATTCAGATGTCGCTGTTTTTGGTATAACTGATTACTTTTCTATTGAAAGTTATGAAATATTTAAGAGAAAAATAAAAGATATCCCAGAGTTAAAGAATAAAACTTTTATCCCTTGTGTTGAGTTTAGGTTAGATGTAAGTGTTAATCAAGATTCAGAACAGCTACAATGTCATCTTATTTTTGATAGTGAATACGACATAAATAAAATAAAAAATTTCCTTATTCATCTTCCGTTAAAAAATAAAAAATCTAATGGTGCAGTAGCTTATTGTACACATAACGATATTATGGCTTGTGGCGGCTATGATAGGGTGAGCATAACCAAAGAGAAATTAGAAAAATCTCTTAAAGATTCATTTGGCAATGAGCACCCATTTTTAATAGCTGGTGTTGCTAGTGGTATGGGAAGTAATAGAGCCGATGCTAACAGTAATATCAAAAAAGAATTATCGGATATTTTTGATGATTTCTGTGATTTATTCTTTGGACACGAAGGAAATAGAAAATATTTCTTGAAAAAGGATAGGTATGAAAACAAAGAGAAAATAGCCAAAGCAAAACCTGTAATCTCTACTTCTGACTGTCATACTTTTGATGATTGCGAAAGAAAATTAGGCAAAAAATATGTAGTTAGAGACGAAAAAGGCAATGATCTTGAAAGATATGGTTTTAGTTGGATAAAAGCAGATACGACTTTTGAAGGATTAAGGCAAATTATTTTCGAACCGATTGATAGAGTTTCTTTTGGTTATGAGGAGCCAGAACCGAAAAAATCTTATTACGTTATTGATAAAGTACGATTTATTGATAATACTGGGCAAGACAACTTCCTCTCGGATTCTATTGAAATCAATAGAAATTTAACTACCATAATCGGCGGAAAGTCAACTGGGAAATCATTACTATTGTATTACATAGCCAAAACTATTGACAGAAAAGAAGTAGAAACTAGATTTGCTAATTATCCCGTTTCTACTCAATACAACTTTGATGATTCACCAAATTTTAATTTTGAAGTAGTATGGTCAGATGGTGAAAGCACTTATCTTAAAAATGTTGAGGGTAATAATAATTCTGAGGAAAGGAAGATATTATATATACCACAAAATTATCTCAATAAGCTTTCCGAAAAAAATGTTAAGAGCCGTGAGACACTAAATAAATTTGTTAAAGATGTCTTATTACAAGACGATGTAATACGAGAAAATTATGAAAACAATCTAGAAAAAATTAAAAGATTGTCAAAATCAATTCCGGCAATTGTTGCTAACATTTTTCAAATTAAACAAGAAATTGAGGAATTAGAAGAAAATATAAAACAACTCGGCAAGGAAAGCGGGATTAAAAAATACATTGCTCAGTTACAAAAGGAATTTGACCATATAAAAAATAAATCTGGACTTTCTGCCCAAGAAATTAAAGACTACGAAACGCTAATAGAAAAAGAAAAAAATACTACAACAAACATTGCTATTTTATTTGAGGATAAAAAGACCCTCATTGATTTTAAGCAAAATTTGGTCAACCAATTGGAAGATTTGGAAAGATTACGCGATGAGCAATCTTCTTATCTTGGCAATGAAGAGATCAAGATAGATTTTATAAAAGAGTTTGCTGGGATTGATCAAATAAAGAAAAATCTACTGATATCTGTTGACAAAATAATTGCTTCAGTCGATGAAAAAGTTAAAGTTAACAAAAAAGAGCTAGAAAAAATTAAGAAGTATATTGCACCGTTTATGGCAAAAATTAAGTTGCAAGACGAGTTGAGAAAAAAGAACGATGCAATACGAAACGAACAAAAGAAACTTGATAAAATTACTCTTGAAAAGAAAAGTCTTGAATCAAAAAAGAACCTTTATGATAAAGAAAAGAAAAATCTTATTAATACATACAAGGAAATTTTTAGTACCTACGATATGACAGGAAATGAATTCAAGAAATATGAAAATAAATTTGAAGACATATCTTTGAATGTCTCAATCGGGTTTAATGAACAACGATTTAATGAAGAAGTCATAAATAATTTCCTAAATAAGCCGGATATAAAACGCAATACTGATGTAGCTTGGAAAGATGAATACGAATATCAATTTGATCCAAGCCGTCACCTAAATTTTATTAATAACCTTCTTAATGGCGTTTTTGATGGTAAAATAAGAACAATTAAAGGAAGAGCAGCGAAAGATGCTATCGTAAAAATTTTAGAGAATTATTTTGATTTAGATTTTAAAATTGCCTACAAGAACGATCCTTTGGACAAGATGTCACCCGGCAAGAAAGGACTTGTGCTTTTGCGTCTTCTAATTGATTTGAGTAATGAAGAGTGGCCTATACTTTTGGATCAACCGGAAGATGACTTAGACAACAGATCTGTTTATGATGATCTTGTTTCGTTTGTGAAAAACAAGAAAAAGAAACGACAAATAATCATAGTGACACACAATCCTAATTTGGTTGTTGGTGCAGATGCTGAGCAAATTATTGTTGCGAATCAAGAAGGGCAAGAAAAAGGAAGAGATAATAAAAAATTTAAATTTGAATATGTTTCCGGTGCTTTAGAAAATACTTTCGAATTATCAGAAGTCAAAGAAAAAGCTATATTATTCAGAAAAGGTATACGTCAGCATGTTTGTGAAATATTGGAGGGTGGAAAAGAAGCTTTTCAGAAGCGTGAACGTAAGTATAGTTTTAACTCGTAATATTATAATTAGAATATAGAAGAATTTGACTCCACGTTAGGCTAAGCCGTGCAATCCGCCCTTGGCGGATTAAAAAACTTAAAATCGTCCAATCCAAAATCTTTCTTTCCCCAACTTTTACCTTTTCCCGAATATTCCAACGACCGCACAATGATCGGAAGCTTTATCCGTTATAATTTTGTATTCGTCGATCATTTTCCATTGATTTGTCCGGTTCAATATGTAATCTATTTTCTTTTCCGGCTTAGGACAAGGAAACGAGAGCAGGCTCGAATCATCGGAGCTGAAAACGGTTAACAATAATTTTATTGTTCTGCTTTCCGGGGTATCGTTTAAATCACCCAGCAAAAACAAAGGCCGATCTATTGTTTTTGTTATTTTGAGTAAATGTTGCGCTTGCTTAAATCTAAGTGTGTCGTTTTCGTGATAATCCAAATGCGTTGTAATGAAAGATAAAGTATCGTTTCCTATTTTAACGTCCACTGCCAATGCTACACGCGGTTCGTATCCTTCTTCATAAGGTAAATTGTAAACGACGGATTTGATAAATGTAAAACGGGATAAAATCGCAACTCCGTATTCCCCGCCGTCATAACTCATTGCACGGGCAAATAACGGAACGGTTTTCGTTTTTTTTGCCAATTTGAGTGACATATCAATTTTCCCGGAACGGTTTGTGTAAAAATCAACTTCTTGCAGTGCAATTATATCCGGTTGTTCATCATTTATTATTTCGGCGAATGCATCCAAGTTTATGTTTCCGGTAGGCGTTTCACCGTGATAAATATTAAATGTCATCAACTTTAATTTTTGTTGGGGAAAAATTACCGTTGCGAAACTAACAACCAATATCGCTAATAATTTTTTCATCATGTTACTCCATTGATAATAGCCAAAAATGCGCAGTCGTTTTTAACTAAAGGCGGTTCTTAAAAATTCACAACCAGATACGCTCCGGCAAGCATTGTTACAATCGCAACAGTCTTTCTAAACAGGTAATGTTCCGAAAATATCTTGCCGCCGTAAAGCGAAGCAAACAAAACCGATAACCGTTTAACCGACAAAACCAAAGCAACGGGCGCAAGTTTTACCGCTTCAATCTGGCTGTAACGGTATCCGATGGTAAAAAGAGCAATCAGCAAAAACCAACCGGAAAATTTTTTATTCATATATCCGGCAATATGTTTCACACCCTTTCGTACCGCAAGGGTTAAAATAAAAAAGTTTATCGCAAAAAATATTTGCTGGAAAACAATGAATGTCTTGGGCGGAACGGCATAATCTCTTAAAAGGTATTTATCGATGATTGAAGTCGCCGTAAACAAAACCAGAGCTGCAATCACATAATGATGATATTTAGATTTATAAAAGACAACAAAAGGTTCAATAAGTTTTTTATTGTTTTTTGATTCTAAAATATACGTACCGGCTAAAAGCAAAAATAAACCTGCAATTTCAATTTTGGTTAGCGTTTCGCCGATTAATAAAAAACTGAAGAGTGCAACAAAACCGGGCGTTAAAACCATCAACGGAAGCGCTCCGCTAATTTCCATATTTTTTATTGCCAACATTACGTACCAAAATGCGAACGTTCCCATTACCGATTTTACATACAAAATTAATAACGCGGGAAGTCCAATTTGTATGGAGAGATAATCGTAAAAAAGAAGTATTGCCAAAATCATATTGAAAACGGAAAGAACAAACGAAAATTCAAGCGCTTCGATATCGAACAAAACCCGTTTTTGCGTAACTGCAGCTGCCGCAGAAAGCAACGCCGAAATTAACGCCCAAATATACCATTCCATTAACTATCCGGTGAAATTTTCAGTTTTCCATATTTACCATAAAATCCTAACTTTTGCAAAAATATTTCTTCCCGGTTCTTCGTGAAACATTCCCCTGTAAGACGTTAAATGATTTCTGTATGAACGGTTGAATATGTTTTGAACACCGAAACCGGTATAAATTTTAAGCAATCCGAATTTTACCGGATAAAAATCAAATGACAAATTATAAACTACATAACCCGGCGTTGTTTTCTCGCCCGGGGCAACATTATTCTGGTTTCCGGCAAACGAAGCTTCAAGATTCAGATTTGCGAATTTTTCGAAGTTCCATTTTAATCCGATTTTACCATTTAGCGGCGGAATTTGCGGCAAGTATTCATTTGAATTTAAATCTTTGTCACTTACATAAGAAACATTTAAATAAGCGCTTGATCCGCCGAAAATTCTATATTCAGCGTCCGCATCAAAACCGTAATAACGGGCTTTGCCGACGTTTTGTTTTTTGAAAACGCTATCGGGAATTACAACATCGTCTATTACCAAATCACTAAAATTGTTAAGGAATACGCTTCCTTTAAATCTGAGATTATTAGTATTGATTCTTATACCTAAATCAAAAAACAAACCTTTTTCGGGTTGCAAAGACGGATTGCCGAGATAAACCGAAGCGCCGAGATTAATATACTGGAATCTTTCTTCGAGCGAAGGAGAACGGAACGTATATGCAGCGTTAAAGGTTAAATCCGAATTCTTGTTCATTCTATATAAAAGTCCCAAACTCCCACTGAAAGATTTGTTAGTTTCTTCGGTAGCTTTAAATGATGCATCGGGATTGGGCGGCGGAATTATTTTTACTCCGTTATTAATTATATATTGCGGATTTTTCGTTTCATCGCTTTTTACAATGATAAAATCGTACCTACCGCTTATAGTAAGATTCAGTTTATTCTTTGCGAGCATAAATTCATCCTGTGCGAATAACCCTATATTCCGGAAAACCGATGGTGCAACCGGTTTATCTTCAATAATTCTTTTCAGCGGTTTGATTTCTTTCGTGCGATGACCGTCGTATCTTCTTTGCCAAAGATCCAAACCGGCAATTAACAATTGATTTTTACTCAAAATAAAATTCGATTGTAAAAACAATCCGTCGGTTGTATGTGTTGCTCCGGGAGAAACAACTGCATTGGGGTTCGGGATTAACTCCACTTCCCTTTTGATTATTTGACGGTAATACTTCAAAGTGAGTTTATTTAATTTTTTGCTAAGGTTGGACAAATTCAATTTGCCTTCCATTAATTCCCGGTATGCCAATTTATAACGAACCGAAGCCGGACCCAGGAACGGGAGCCCGCCCGGAATTCCCACATCCCTGGCGATAAAATTCTGATATTTAAGTTGTGCGTTTACATTACCGGATAATTTTAATCCGATTAAGCCGGAAATGCTTTTATCCTTGAATTTACTGTTTAATTCAGTACCCGATGCAGTAACTGCATCTCCCGCATTTCTCACCGAGCCGTTCAGTTTGGCATACCAAAATTTATCGCTTGCAAATAACCGGACGTTAGCCGAAGTATTTTTATTTACCGAATTGTATCCGCTGGCGGTGGAGCCGCTTACCGAAAGACGTTCGGAAAAACCCGGCACTTTGGTTTTAATGTTTATTACTCCGCCTGTAGCCCCGCTGCCGTAAAGTGAAGATATTCCGCCTTTAATAATTTCAATTTGCTTTACGTCGAACATATCAATTAAAGATAATCCACCGGCGTGGTTGGTTGCGGTTTCTATTCTATCACCGTCGATCAGATAAACCAAATTCTGTTTGCTTATTCCCCTAACTGAAACTGCTGTTCCCCAAATACCGTCACGCATTAAATTTACACCCGGCAGTTTATCCATTGCATCGGAAGGACTGAAATACGGCAAAGACTGAATTGATTTTTCCGTAACTACGCCGACCGGCATCGGAATATCCTTTAATAAATGTTCCGTTAACGAAGCTGTTACCTTTACTTCTTCGAGCAAAACAGGTTTCCGTTCAAGATAAACATTTATTACTTCCGTTTTTTCTTCTTGTATTTTTAGCGTAATTGTTTTCGTTTTATATCCGATATGGCTGAAAATAACTTTAAATTTTCCGTAAGGTAAATTTCTCAGCACATAATTTCCTTTGCTGTCTGTTGTCGTGCCGGTTTTCAAGGGTTCTACCAAAATATTAACGCCGGCAATTGCTTTATTATCTTCTTTAGATTTAACCGTTCCCCTAATTGTAGTTTGCGCAAGCATCGAAACTGTGCAAAACAAAAGGGAAATTGCGGTAATCATAAACTTTTTCATCACACACCTCCTTTGATTGTCAAGAGAGCTTCATCCGGTTCGGTGCGTTTAACCGAATAAGGCAATTTTATTTTAAAGCATGTTCCCGGTCTCTTTTCGGAACCAAGCGGCGACGGGCTTTTGGCTTTAATTTTTCCGTTATGTTGTTCTACTATTTCCTTCACTAACGATAAGCCCAAACCCGTTCCTTCGGTTTTTAATTCCTTAAGATTAGCCGAGCGGTAATAGGAATCGAAAATTTTATCTAATTCATGTGGCGGAACCCCGATCCCATCGTCGCAAATTTGGATTTCAACAGACTTTCTGCCGTAACTTACAGTCAGTTGTATGTGCCCGTTTGTTTCGGAATACTTAAGTGCATTCGCAACGATATTGGAAAAAACCAACTCGAGTAATTTTTCGTCGCCTTCAACGTTATCTTTTCTTTTCCCTTTTTCGATTAGTTCGATGTAAATATTTTTCGACCGGGCAATCTCCGAATAACTGTCAATTACTTTTCTTAAAATTTTAACAATATCAACCAAGGCGAATTTTTTTTGATTCAGCAAGCGCATACCGGAAATCCGCAAAATTGTGTTAATCATTTCCAGAGCTTCATCCGTCCGCGCTTCCGCACGTTTTATCTTTGCTTTGACTTCTTCAGATAACTTACCAACATATCCTTTTGAAACCAAATCCAAAATCGATTTGGTTGCCGCAATGGGCGATTTAATTTCGTGAACTATTCCCATTATATATTTTTGTTTTCTGTTTTCAGCCACATTAAGTTTTTCAAGCGTTTCAACCAATTGTTTTTCCCTTTTGTAAAGTTGATGAGCAATTTTATTCGCTAGAAAAACGCTTACGAAAATCAGCAATGCAAAATCGATAAGCGAAACCAGAACGAAACGGATATTATCAAATTCGGGTTGACTGTATAACCTCCTGATAGGAAAAGAAGGTATTACGGAGTAAAATTGCAATAACGCCATTGCTGTTATCACAGTAAACGATAAACCGGCGATTGTGTAAATGATATAAGTCGGTAAAATAAGACTACCGATAATCATGTGGAACACATAAAAAGCAAGTAGCGGACTTTCTATTCCGCCGGTAAAATAAACAAGAATTGTTAATGCTGTTAAGTCGAAAAGTATCTGAAGCAAAGAAAGATGTAAAGGATTAAATTTTCCTGCTTCCGATTTTAATTTGGGTCTGATGAATTGGAAAGCGACATTATAAAGGAAAATGATAACGGCAATAAATAATATCAATAATTTCTGCGTGGGGGTTAATTGCAATTCAATTAACGAAGCGAAATATCCGAAGCCCAGAAGCATCAAAACGGCTATATAACGTAATTTGATAAAAAGCAGATTACGCCTTTTAATCGCGTCCCAAAACTCAACGTATTCTTTTGTCCAATCCGGTACCAATTTAATCATCGTCAAACCCGTTTAAAAACCATCACACAATAAAACTTCCACGCTTGGTATAAGTAGTATGCAATAATTTATAAGATATCGAACCGCATGGTCCGTCGGTTAAAAATTCGTTATACAATCTGATTAATTTGGGATTTTCATGCGACTTTCTATAATTAAGCGTTCGTTCTTCTTTATAAATTGCTTCGGCACGTTTACGTCTGATTTCCGCATTGGTTGGAATCGGCTGACCGCCGCCGCCCAAACAACCTCCGGGGCAAGCCATAAACTCGATAAATTGGCATTCACTGAACTTACCGCCGTTTTTGATATCCTCCAATACCTTCTTTGCGTTTGCGGTTCCGTGAGCAACAGCTACTTTCAGGGTGACTCCTTCCAACCATTTGAAATCCTTGAATAAATGCGATATGAGATCGGGCACCGGTCCGACTTTTGTAATGGGTATTTCTGCATAACGTATTCCTTCGAAACCGCGCACCGCTTTAATTTCGGCATTTTCAAAAATATTTTCTATTTTCTCGCCGGTTACCAATTCCAAGACGGTTCGTAATGCAGCTTCCATTACTCCGCCTGTAGCTCCGAAGATCAAGCCCGCACCGCTGGCATCGCCGAAGGGATCGTCGAATTCCGATTTTGGAAGCTCTGGTAAATATATTCCCGCTTCCTTAATCATCTGAGCTAATTCCCTTGTGGTTAATCCGTAATCAATATCTTTAAAACCCGAATCGGTCATTTCAGGTCTGTTACACTCGAATTTTTTAGCCGCACAAGGCATCACCGCAACCGTAACAATATTAGCGGGATCAATATTTTTTATTTTCGGATAAAATGTTTTTAATACCGCACCGAACATTTGTTGGGGAGATTTGGCTGAGCTCAAATGGTTAATAAAATCCGGATAAAAATGTTCAAGGTATTTAACCCAACCAGGCGAACATGAAGTAAATTGCGGAATTGCCACGTCCGTATTTCCTTCGACCAACAATTTATGTAACCTCAGAAGTAATTCCGTGCCTTCCTCCATAACGGTTAAATCTGCCGCAAAGTTCGTATCGAACACAGCGTCGAAACCTATTCTCCTGAGCGCCGTATTCATTTCACCGGTTAAAGAATGTCCCGGTTCCAATCCGAATTCTTCCCCAATTGCAGCACGCGGCGAAGGCGCGGTTTGAATTATTACATGCTTTGTCGGATCATCAATTGCAGCCCATATTTCATCGCGGGGATCGTTTGCATGCAATGCTCCGGTAGGACAACGGTTAATGCATTGCCCACAGTTAATACAAATAACGTCAGCCAACGGCTTATCGAAAAACGTTCCGATATATGTCGCTTCCCCACGGTTGATTGCTTCCAAAACTCCAACTTCTTGTAAATCTATACAAGTTCTCACACAGCGTTTGCACAATATACACTTATTCATATCGCGGACAACAGCATACGATGAATTGTCAACTCTGAATTTCGGTTTTTCGATATGTCCGAAATTATAATGATCGACGCCGTATTCTTTTGCGAGCGCTTGCAGTTCACAATTATTGTTACGCACGCAAGCATAACATTCGCCGTAATGTTCGCTGAGCAACAAATCCAGGATATTCTTGCGCGCTCTTCTTACCCTCGGAGATGTTGTTTTAATTTTTATAGGTGAAGTTATCGGGAATGAGCAAGCCGCTTGTAATGTTTTCATTCCTTCCACTTCAACAACGCAAACCCTGCACACACCGGCTATGCATAAATCATCGTGGTGACATAAAGTAGGAATATGAACTTGGTTTTGCCTGCATGCTTGCAGAATGGTTGTTCCCATCGGCACGGAAACTTTCTTTTCATTAATTTCTATATTTATCATCGCTCCCAAATCCTCGGGATTTTCTGCGATGTCAATTTTCAAAGGTTTTTGACTTTCCGGAGCCCTAACGTTATTATTTCTACGCATAACTGCCTCCGCCGGAATGATTAAAAATTTCGTCTTTGAAGTTTTCCAAAATGGATAAGAACGGATTCGGACTCGATTGCCCCAATCCGCACTTCGAAGCAATTTTCATAGTTTCCGCCAATTCTTTTAATTTATTAATTTGTTTGAAGGTAAATTTATTTTCTTCAATCATTTTTATGCCTTCCAACAATTTTACATTCCCTATTCTGCACGGCGTGCATTGTCCGCACGATTCCTCAACGAAAAATTCCATGAAATTTTTCAATACCTTCAACATGTTTCTGCTCTTGTTAAAAATTATAATCGAGCCGCCGGTTGGAATATCCTCATAAGCTAAAGTTCTATCGAATTGCGAGCTGTTCAAACAAATTCCGGAAGCTCCGCCTACTTGAACGGCTTTTGCATCTTTTGCGCCGACCAATTCAAGAACTTCGGAAATTTTGGTTCCCCATTCCAATTCATAAACACCCGGACGTTCGCAATCACCCGAAATTGAAAATAATTTTGTTCCTTTCGATTTATCACTGCCGAATTGTTTATACCACTCGGAACCTTTGACAATAATGTGAGAAATGGTTGCCAGTGTTTCAACATTGTTAACGCAAGTCGGTTTTCCCAGATATCCGGTATTCACGGGATATGGCGGTCGGTTTCTTGCTTCTCCCCTCTGTCCTTCAAGGGATTCGATTAACGCCGTTTCTTCGCCGCAGACATAAGCGCCCTCGCCAAGAAATATTTTTATATCGAAATTAAAACCATTTTTACCCAAAATATTTTCGCCAAGCAAATTATCTTTCCGCATTTCTTCCAAATAATCATTTAGCGAATCGATAAGATATTCATATTCGCCGCGTAAATAAACGATACCTTCGTCAGCACCGATTGTGTAACCGCCCACAACCATTGCATCGAATACAAGTTCGGGATATTCTATTAGTAAAACCCGGTCTTTGAACGTTCCGGGTTCGCCCTCGTCGGCATTACAAATTAAATATTTTTTATCGCTCACCGCCGCCGCGGTTAACATCCATTTTGTTGCCGTTGGGAAACCCGCACCGCCTCTTCCTTTTAATCCCGAATTTTTGAGTTCAAACAAAATATCGTTTCTGCTTAAAGAGAGCGCTTTTTTTATTGCCGCGCCTCTTTCGTATGCGGAGAATATTACCGTACCGGAACGTTTCGTTTTACCGCTTTCCATTTTCCCCTCTATTTGATGTTGTTAACCAATTCAACAGCTTTTTCCGGAGTTAAATCCGTATAAACCCTATCGTTAATTGCCATAGCCGGCGCATGATCGCACAGCCCCATGCAATTTAGATATTCCAAAGTAATCTTTTTATCCGGTGTCGTTTCCCCTATTTTTATTCCCAATTCCCTTTCCAAAGCCTTAACTATTGCATCCTTACCTTTCATATCACAAACGATACTTTTACAAATTCTCACCAGGTTCCTTCCTTTCGGTTCGGAGTTTAAAAACGAGTAAAAACTTATAACGCTGTAAACCTCAACCGGATGAATCTTTAATCTTTTTGCAATTTCTTGTTGAGCGAAATCTGATATGTATCTGTATTTTTTTTGAATTTCATGAAGTATCGGAAGTAACGAAGAACGGGTGTTTCCATATTTTGCAACAAGTTTATCAATTTCTTCGATTAAACCGGTTTTTTCTTCGACAAACATTTTTATTCTCCTTCAATGTTCAGCAATTTTTTAACCTTCGTTAATAATTCATCCGAAGATATCGGTTTTTCCACGAAATCATCCACCGACACAATCTCGCTTTTGCCAAATTCCATACCGATTGCTTTTGAAATTGACGTATACATTAAAATCGGCGTTTCAATCCCTTCGCGCCTCAAACGTTGAGCAAGGAAAAATCCGTCATCCGGTTCGTTCATCATCACGTCAAGAATTATCAAATCCGGTTTTCTTTCTTTGATTAAATTGTAAGCTTCTCCGGGTTCGTATGCTTTCACTACATCGAAACCGTTTGCTTGAAGAATTAACCCGGTAGTTTCCACGATATCTTTGTCGTCATCAACGATAGCAATTAAATCCATTTTTTAACTCCGGTATTTTATTATAGATATTTTCATCTTATTATCTGCAATTCATGTGCCAATTTTCCCCAACTAAATAACTTCATTTTAGTTTATAAATGTAAATTAAATACGAGTCAATGGAATTTATTTTTCAAGTATGAGAATTCTTCTAAGTCGGTTCTTAACTTTGATATTTATACAATATTATGTCTTTTTATTCGTAAAAGTTCCCAAAACAAAGAATTTTCGCAAAAATTTATACCAATGCGGTATTGACTTTTATATTTCGATTTCTTAATCTTGCGTATGGCAAAAGAAAAGTACATATTATCTACACCAATTATCACACCTTCTGTCCTTAAAATTCTACTTATGCCATTAATGTCTATCCTTTGGCTAATGAAGATTATTGTTTTATAATCTTTAGCCTCATTACATTTTATAATTTACTAAAGGCTAACATGAGAAAAATCACTGTTAAAAAGGCAATACATATTATTTATCATTCTTCAATCATCAAGGAGGTGTAAGCCTATGAGACCTACTATAACAGTAGTCATCTTTTTCCTTTTATTTTTAGGCGTCGTTCAGGCTCAAAAACTCGAATTGGAAGGACGGGTTTTCGATAAAGAAACGGGCGAGCCTCTATTGGGCGCCAATATTACAATTAAGGGTACCAACTTGGGTACCGTTACCGATCTTGAGGGTAAGTTTCATATTACTCTACCCAATTTTAAATCGGCAACGTTAGTTGTCAGTTATATCGGTTACAAACGCGTAACTATCAACGTTCATGAAAGCAGGTATAATCTGTCTATAGGATTAGAACCGGATATTCTGAAAACCTCGGAAGTTGTTATTTCTGGTCTGGCATCTTCGGTTAAACGCGAAAACCTTGCAAATTCGGTTGCAACCCTTTCGGCGGAAGAATTGACCGAAGTACCCACGCAAACTCTCGACCAACAGCTTTACGGTAAATTTGCCGGGGTAAATGTTTCCGCAAACTCGGGCGCACCCGGTGGCGGTATATCGGTTAATTTACGCGGCGTTACAACCATTAATGCCGAAAACCAACCGTTATATGTTCTTGACGGTGTAATTCTTGATAACACCGCTACTCAATCCGGTGTAAACGCGGTTACCAAAGCAACCGGTGGCGGTAACTCGAATTTCCAAGATAACCCCGTAAACCGTATTGCAGATTTGGTTCCCGAAGATATTGAATCAATCGAAATTCTTAAAGGTTCCAGTGCTGCGGCAATCTACGGTTCCAAAGCTTCGAACGGTGTGGTTATAATTAAAACCAAACAAGGTACCGCAGGCAGAACAAGTCTGAATTTCAGACAACAATTCGGTTTCAACGAGCTATCCAAAAAATTGGGAAGCAGAAAGTTCACAGCTGAAACAGCTCTTGCCACATTCGGACAGAGAGGTCTCGAAGAATTCAACAAAGGCAAGACCTACGATCATGAAGAAGAAATGTACGGAGAAAAAGGATTCATACATCAAACTTCTCTGGGTCTCGGTGGCGGAAGCCAAACTTCAAGATATTACCTTTCTTTATATCAAAGAAGTGACGACGGTATAATTAAAAATACCGGTTATAAAAAGCAATCCGTTCGTTTAAATCTTAGTCATTTAATTTCGGATAGGGTTGACGTAAAAGTATTTGCCAATTATATTCACTCCAGCGCCGACCGCGGTCTTACAAATAACGACAACAGCGGTACCTCATTCGGATTGGCATTAACTTCTACGCCTAGCTTCTTTAACCTTTTACCGGTTAACGGTGTATATCCGGAAAATCCTTTTGTTGGATCAAATCCGATTCAAACAAGAGATTTAATGACAAACAACGAAACAGTTAACAGAACTATTGTTTCGGGCAATGTTCGTTTTAATATTTTGAAGACCGAAAAACAATTACTCGATTTTATTGTTGTTGGTGGTATCGATTATTATACTCAAATTAATAAGGCCGTTTTCCCAAGGGAACTTCAATTTGAAAAAGCAAGCGGTCAACCCGGAACATCCATTTTAGGAGAGACCGTCTCAAGTAACAATAATTTATATTTGAATTTAACACATAACTTTTTCTTAACTCCGACAATCAATTTCAGAACATCGGTCGGTTACCAAATCGAGAACAAAGACTACGACCATACCTTGTCGGTTGCGGAAGATTTGATCGTTGGACAAGAAAACATAGACCAAGCCGCAAGTGTTGATGTTCAACAAGACAGAGTTATCCAACGCGACCGCGGTTTTTATGCACAAGAAGAAGTAAATATAGAAGATATCTATTTCCTCACCGTAGGAATAAGAGGCGATGCAAGCAGCTCGAACGGTGACGTGAACAAATTCTTCTTATTCCCGAAAGCCTCCGCATCGGTTCGACTTTCCAAATTTGATTTCTGGGGCGGACTGAGCAGTGTTTTCCCGGAATTCAAAATCAGAACAGCTTACGGAAAAACGGGTAACTCCCCTATTCCCGGAGCAAAATATTCCTCTTTCGTTCCGGCTAATATTAGCGGTAAAGGCGGCTTGATTGTTGCCACAAGAAGAGGTAATCCGAACATCGAACCGGAAAAAACATCCGAAATAGAAGTCGGTTTCGATGCAACATTATTCAATGGAGACGGAACTCTTGAATTCTCTTATTATAAAAGAAACGTTTCCGATTTAATTCTTTTCAGAGACCTTCCGCCTTCAACAGGGTATGACGAAGAAGTAATTAACGGCGGTGAAATGGAAACTTCGGGTATTGAAGTTTCATTGGGATATTCATTATTTAATTCAAAAGAATTTTCCTGGACAACCAAAGTTAATTTCTATAAAACCCAATCAACAATTACTAAATTGGATGTTCCCGCTTTTAATACTTTAGGATTTGCCGATATTTTGGGTAGATTCAGAATAGAAGAAGGCAAATCAGCTACACAAATCGTTGGTTTGGAAAACGGCGTATTGAAACAACTCGGCGACGAAACACCCGATTTCCAAATGTCATTTGTAAATAATTTACGCTGGAACAACTTTGATTTAGGATTCTTATGGGATTGGAAACAAGGTGGAGATATTATTAACCTAACTAAATTATTGTCCGATTTATTTGGTACTACTGCCGATTTGGATACTCCCGAAGGAAAAGCCAGAGCGGCTGCATTCGGAAAAACAACCCATCAACTTATCGAAGACGGTACTTATTTGAAACTGAGGGAAATCAGTTTAGGTTATACTTTCCCGCGACAAACCGTTCAAGATATTTTCGGCGGATTGTTTACCAGACTGCGACTCGGGCTTTCAGGTCGAAACCTCGTAACAATTACTAAGTATTCGAGTTACGATCCGGAAGTAAGTAACTTTGGTAACAAAGCGATTGGGCGATCTATCGAGGTTACGCCTTTCCCGCATTCGCGTAGTTATTATTTCGATATTTCGTTAGGTTTTTAATTAAAAGGAGAATTTGAAATATGAAAAAAATTAATTTTAATAAAATTAGAGGTAGCAAAATCTTGGTTCTGCTAGCTGCACTTGTTTTCTTAACAACAACTGCATGCGAAGAATTGGATTTTGTGGATCCGAACGGACCGAGTCTGGAGCAGACATCCGTTCAAACTCTTGTTACCGGCATTGAAGCCGGAATGAGAATCGATCATGAATTCTACTTGAGAGACGTGTTAGTCATCGGCAGAGAAGCCTATTATCTGGAACCTTCCGATCCGCGTTATACCGGTGAACTTCTCGGCAAAGATGGAACGCAAATAGATCCTTCGGGATTCCTTTTGGTTCGCCCTTGGGGTTCAAGATACAGAGTAATAAGAAACTGCAACTTCTTAATTCAACAAAACGATAAAGGAGCTAGCGGTTTCGCAAAAACAATAATGGCATATCAATTATTGCTGAATCTCAACTTAACTTGGGATAATGGAATAAGGATTGACGTTGCAGGCGACAAACCGGGTCCTTTCGTTTCGAAAGAAGCTGCATTGGATCATATCAGCTCGTTACTTGATGAAGCAAAAGCAGATTTGGATGCTGCAGGTTCAAGCTTCAGTTTTGAGCTTTCAAACGGGTTTGCCGAATTTAATACACCGGCGGAATTTGCTAAGTTCAACCGTGGATTGAAAGCAAGAGTAGCTATTTACCAAAAAGATTATTCAACTGCACTTACAGCACTTTCCCAATCATTTTTGGATGTAGGCGCTCCTCTTTCCAAAGGTGTTTATCTTGATTACGGTACCGGCGTCGGAGATCAACTAAATCCGATTTTTGAAGTACCGACTGCAACAAGTATTAAATTATTTGCGCATCCTTCGTTCTTAGCCGATGCGGAAGCGGGTGATACCAGAGTTTCCTCCAAAACATTCGTTCGCTCCGAATCAACTACAATAGACGGACTTACAAGTAACATTGCAGTTACCATATTCGGCAGCAATACCGATCCGCTCCCGATAATGCGCAATGAAGAATTGATTCTTCTAAGAGCAGAAGCAAATATCGGGGCAGGAAATTATGCCGATGCGGAAACGGATATTAACTTTATCAGAAATTCCGCCGGTTTGCCCAATGTAACTTTGGACGCAAGCAACGCACTCGACGAACTTCTGAAACAAAAACGTTATTCTCTCTTCGGAGAAGGATACAGATGGATTGATTTAAGACTTTATGACAAATTAGATACTTTGCCCATAGACAGACCGGGCGATTTGGTGCACAAACAAATGCCCCGTCCGTCGACTGAAATCTGATTTCTCCGATTGTTGCTCCACTTAACAAAAAGCTCCGATTTATTCGGAGCTTTTTTATTTCACACACTTTGATTTGAATAAACCCTTAATAGTCATTTATATTTACACAAAGCAAAATTTGTTATTCGCCATACAAAATAAAATGGTGGTAAGGTTTTCTTCGTAAGAAATAATGAATTTTACATAAATGAAATTATTTTATTTTAGTAAAATAAAAATTTAAAATATAATCTTATATTGAACCCCATTGGTTGAACATCTTTTTCAAGACAAAAAATATTTGGAAGATGTTTTAAGCAAAACCCCGATGAGAAGATTGGGGAAACCCGAAGAAGTAGCCGCTGCGGTTGCTTTTCTATGCCTTCCATCCGCTTCATTTATCACAGGTCAATACATTGACGTTGACGGAGGTTTTACGATTTACGGATTTTAGCAAGTATCCGTTCTTTCGTCGGTAAACCGTTTCTGTAAATTCTGCACGTCAAACCGGGATTTTCCGGAGCCGGAAGGTCTTCCAAATCTTTGCCGTTGATTAAAATCGTCGGCGAACCCCTGAAGTTAAATTCACGGGCTGATTTTTCGGTTTCAATTAATCTTTCCCTATAAATGATGTTCCCATTATACTCTTTAGCAAACTCCCTTAACATTTCCAGCACTTCGATTGAATTCAGGCACCTCCGAAAATATTGTATTTCTATTTCTACAGATTTATCCATATTATTAATCTTTGATAATTTTTTAGTAAGTTCAACTCAATAATTTAAGGAAACGCATGGATCAACTATTACAAATAAAGAAAGAGAACCTTCTTTACATGATAATTGCCACCCTTTTATTTATAGGCGGTTATGCATTTCTTCGATATTCATATAAAATTACGGATAACCTTCCTTTTGCACAAGAAATAGTTTTGGTTGTTTTGGGAACTATAGTTACAATATTGATTACTGCAATATTATTGAACAAACAAACCGAAGTGGAATTAAAAAAAGAAGAAAACATTAAATTTTTGGAACTCAAAACGGATATTTATCTACAGTTGCTAAATTATCTTGAAAATATAATGCTTAAAAATATTACAACCGACGAAGATTTAATAAAGTTAAGATTTCTGACACATAAATTGGCAATCGTTGCAAGTCCGGACGTGCTTGTACAATTTGAAAAATTTGTCCACTTGTTCATCCAAACCACAAGGGATCATCGACTCGAAAAAAAAGAAACAAATATTATTTCCGAAGAGCTTGCTAAATTAACCGTTAAAATAAGAGCTGATTTGGTCGGTGAACTTGATAAAGAAAGTTCGTTCACTCAATTCCAGATTTCAAAACAGATTCTGGCGAATACCGAAAGCCTTATAGAAAATAATTCGCACTAACCGGGAAAAAATTTATAAATAGGTCAAAAATCCGGAACCTTTTTCACTCCATCTTTGTAGAATGGCACGGATTTTCACAACAAAAAAAAGAGGACAAAATGAGTGAATTGGTACGGAACTGGTGGTTATTTTTAATAACCGGATTGTTATTTCTTATTACAGGTGTTTGGGTTCTGCTGACACCACTTGAAAGTTATATTACATTAAGTGTTTTATTCGGTGTAATATTCTTCGTTGCCGGATTGACAAAGATAGTTTTTTCAGTCAGTAATAAAAATTACATTTCCGGCTGGGGATGGTATTTAGGTATTGGAATCATAGACTTTCTGCTTGGCATACTTTTAATTTTACATCCCGAAATTTCCATGGTTACTTTACCCTTTTTAATGAGCATTTGGTTAATGCTTAAAGGAACAACATTAATCGGAATAGCGATAGATATAAAGCAATTCAACATTCCGAACTGGTGGGTACTGCTTACCGGTGGAATTCTAACTACTGTTTTTGCTTTCTTTATTTTATTTAACCCGTTAATCGGTGTCTTTACAATTGTAATTTGGACCGGACTGGCATTTCTAACTGCCGGATTAATAAATACAATGCTGTCTTTCAAAATCAAAAAATTAAAAACATTTATGGAATTATAGAGGAAATATAAAAATGGAAAACTTGGCGAACAGAGCAACCAGTTTACAAGAAACTTTAATAGAATTACTCAGAGTAAAAGAACATCCTTGCGTGTCGATTATCTTACGAAATGATAACCCTTCTGCTTACAATGAGAAGTTACGCATAAGCGTAAAATCGGAAATTAAAAATGCGCTCAATTTACTTAAAGAGCAAAATTTCGGTAAGGAGCTGATTGAGGAATTCGAAAACATACTTTCTGATGTGGAAGAAGATGTTAATTATGAAAATTACTTCAAAGGTTTGGGAATTTTCGTATCACAGAATGTGCGGGAAATTGTTTATTTCCCTTTCGACGTAAACCCCAAAACAATCGTCGACGATTCTTTCGAGATAAGAGACTTGTTGATGACTGTTAACCGGACGTTTCAATACGACGTAATAATTTTAAGTAAAAAGAAAACAAGGTTCCTTAACGGATTCGGTTTCGACATCCGCGAAATCAATCACCCCGATATTCCGGATGGCGCAATCGATTATTTGGAATCGAAGAAATACAAAACTTACGATCCCGGCAAAACAGAATCCGTTGCGATGACGCAATACGTAAAGGACTTGGATCATTTCGTTAGAATTTATTCCGACCGTTCGACTTCGTTAATAGTTATGGGCGATGTTAAATTGGTTTCCTACTTCAAAAACAACACCAAAGCCCCGAATAAAATAAAAGCAGTAATCGAAGGCAGTTACGACGATTTGAGAATTTCCGAAATTCAAAAAATAATTTCCGGAAAATTAGAAGAAATTATTTCCGGTTGGGAAGACGAATTACTCGAGAAAGTTCAAAAAGATATTGACAGTTTGAATTATGCATCCGGTATTCAAGAAGTATGGACCGCTGCGGCAATGAAAGAAGCCAGAACATTGCTTACCGAAAGAGAATATAAAGTGGAAGGCTGGAGTACAAACAACAACTTATTTATCCGTTTTGATAAACCTGAAAACGAAGAAAGCGATTATCATCAAGACGTAGTTGACGATATTGTGGAAATGGTATTACTGCAAGGCGGCGAATCCTATTTTTTAAGTCCGGGCAAATTGGAAAAATTCGACAAAATCCTTTTAACCCTCCGAAGCTAAATTAATACCGGCGCTTTTCTACCGGCGCCGGTTGTTTTTATAATAGTCTTTAATTTTATCATTGAAATTTTGAACTATTAGTTATATTTTTCGACTAATTAGTCGAAATTAGAACAGGTAGTTTATC
The DNA here is from genome assembly GCA_027030245.1 of Melioribacteraceae bacterium. Lineage (GTDB taxonomy): Bacteria > Bacteroidota > Ignavibacteria > Ignavibacteriales > Melioribacteraceae > BMS3ABIN04. Next base: position 71,697 of record JALVFE010000020.1, on the reverse strand, counting down.
ATGTCGGTAGAACAAAGAAAAGAGCGGGAACGAAAAGCAAGAATCGATTTGATAATCAATTCGGCTTCGGAAATTTTTGCAAAGTTAGGTTATCACAAAACCAGTATGGATTTAATTGCAGAGAAAGCCGAACTGGGCAAAGCCACGTTGTATTATTATTTCCCCAGCAAGGAAAAATTACTAATATCAGTTTTGGAAGAAGGCTTAAAAGATTTTTTCAATTCATTGGAAAAAGTTCTAAGTAAAATCGATGACCCTTTACAAAAAATAGAAACTATTACGCTTACCGGCGCGGATTTTTTTTCAAGGAATAAAAATTTCTTTAATCTCTACATTTATCTTTCCGCCCATCCGTCGTTAAGAAAAATTGTTTACCAAAAAATTCAACCTATCATCCGTAAAAAGCTTGGTATCATAAAGAATGTTTTACGGGAAGCCCAATCGGAAAAATTGATTAAAAAATGTTCGTTAAACGAACTTACGCAAACTTTCGGCTCTCTTGTAATGAGCATGGGAATATTTTTACAACCGGAAACGACAAAAAAGCAACTAGAGAAAAGAGCAAAGTTAATTAACGAAATATTTTTAAATGGAATTAAAACGAAACGGTAATAAAATGTATAAAATCACAAAATTGGTAACCGGTTTTCCTAAATTCACAATTTTAATAATTTTAATCATAACAATTTTCTTCGGATACAACATTAAAAATATTAAAGTTGATCCGGATATAACAACTTCCCTTCCAAAAAACATTCCGGCAAGGAAATTATACGATAAGATGAACGAAATTTTCCCGAGTAAGGATTTTGTTTTAATCGCAATCGAAACCGATTCGGTGTTTTCATTGAAATTTGTCCGCACTGTGTACGATTTGACAAACACTTTGGAAACCTTGCCGGAAGTTTATTCCGTAATGAGTCCGACAAACATTAAATTAATTCGCGGCACCGAAGAAGGCATGGAAGTTAAGGAGATTCTTCCCACTCCGCCCGAAACGGAACGCGACATTCAAAAATACAAACACGACCTTTTTAACAGCGATTTACCGATAGAAAACATTATATCCAAAGATCAAAGAATGATTGGGATAATGGTTTTCGTAAAGAAAAACATTAAACCCGAAGAAGCCGCAAAACGTATTCTTGATTATCTCGATACTTTGGATTCGCCGTATCATATTTTCGCTTCCGGTAAACCGGTTTTAACTTTGTATCTTGCACGTGGAATGGCAAGGGATATGAGATTGTTATTTCCGCTTGTAATTCTATTAATTATTGTGATACTTTGGCTATCGTTCCGGAGTTTACGCGGAGTTTTGATTCCCCTTGCGGTAGTATTAATTAGCGTGACGTGGACGATAGGACTAATGGCTCTGCTGGGGGTTCCGATTACGCACAGCACAAATATGTTACCGATTTTACTTGCTTCTATCGCTGTTGCCGACGGCATCCACATCGTAAACAGATATTACGATTTAATCCGTGCAAACGAAACAGTTAAAGACGCCGTTCTCGATACAATGAAAGAATTAAATTCTCCGGTAATTTTAACTTCGGTTACAACAGCGTTCGGATTTCTGGCATTGAATACTTCCAACATCGGCTCGGTTGGGGATTTGGGACAGTTCACCGCATTCGGCGTTATTGCGGCTATGGTGTTTTCCCTTACCTTTATTCCGGCGGCATTAACTCTTTTAAAACGACCTAAAAAAATCAAAGCAAAGGAATCCGGTTTTCTATCGAAACTGGCTGTTAAATATTCAGAGTTTATTATTACGAAAAGGAAATATTTATTGGCATTCATCGCTTTGGTTATTGTTCTTTCGATAATCGGTTGGCCGCAAATAGTTTTGGAAAATAATTCCATAAACAATTTTCCGGAAGACCATCCGGCAAGGATTTCATACGAAAACATTAACAAGCATTTTGCCGGAACTACATTTCTGAGCATTCTGGTTGAAGGCGACAGCGCCGGCGCAATTAAAGACCCTTCAATTCTTAGAAAAATGGATAGTCTCGAAAACTTCCTTGCTTCACTCGAACATGTCGGATCGACTTTATCTTTATCCGATTTCATAAAACGTATGAACAAAGTTTTACATGCCGATTCGGAAAAGTATAATGCCATTCCGCCCGATACTGTTTGGGAAACCGGCACGGATTGGGTAGAGGAAAACGGGCAATGGATTGAAAAACCGGTTAAGTTCAAAGTTGCGGGCAAAGATTTGGTTGCGCAATATTTACAGCTTTACGAAATGTCGGGCAAACCGGATGATTTCTCTAACTTGGTCGATTACAATTATCAAAACGCCAGAATAAATGCCTTCATCAATACGGAATCGTCCAATGTTCTGAGAGATATCGATCATAAAACACGGGCATATATTCAAAAACATTTTCCCCAAGCAAAAATTGAGTTAACCGGAACATCGGAATTGTTTTTAGCAATAAACGATTTGGTTGTCAGCGGTCAATTTAAAAGTATTTTTGTTTCGCTAATATTGGTAATCGGAGTTACGTCGTTTGCTTTCCGTTCCCTAAAAATAGGTCTGCTCAACGGAATTCCTTTGTTATTCGCAATGGTCTTCAATTTCGGATATATGGGTTGGTTCGGAATCGATTTGAACATCGTAACGGCGCTTACATCTTCAATTGCAATCGGCGTCGGTGTTGATTATGCCGTGCATTTTATTCACAGATATATTTACCGATTATCCGAGTTCAACGAAGAAGAAAGCGTCCGTAAAACCATCTTCGAAGCCGGCATACCGATTGTTATTAATGCGGTAACGGTAGGATTGGGCTTTGCCATTATGATGTTCTCCACTTTTACAGGCGTAAAACACATGGGCTTGCTGATAACTTTGGCAATGTTTACTTCTTGTTTCGGCGCGATTGCAATTCTCCCGACATATTTTCTTACATATAAACCAAAGTTTTTAAAAGAAAAAAGGAGCGATTAAAATGTCTTTCGTAAAATTTGCGTTTGTATTCTTGCTTTTGTCTTTGATTACTCTCAACGCCCAAACCCTTGACGGAAAAACAATTATGCAAAAGGCGTTGAACAAATCCACTTGGAAATACATGCAAGGCGACGTTGAACTGATTTTGATAAATTCCCAAGGTCAAAAGAGAATACGCAAAATTAAAATGTTCAGCAGAAAGCGGAATGAAAACGAAAGCGATATGTTGATGAGATTTGTGGCTCCGCCGGATGTTAAAAACATTGCGTTTCTTACAATCGAACATTCAGAAGGTGACGACGAACGATATTTGTATTTACCAGCTTTGCGAAGGGTGAAACGTATTACTTCGAGCGGCAAAGGCGGAAATTTTATGTCTTCGGATTTTACTTACTACGACATAGGAAAACCGAAATTAAACGATTGGACTTACAAAAGATTGGAAGACGAAAAAATCGACGGGTTCGATTGTTACAAATTGGAATGCCTTCCCGCAAACGAACAAATAGCAAAAGATACTGGTTATAGAAAAATTTTACGCTGGATACGCAAAGACGTTTACGTTACCGTGCGTTCTCAATATTTCGATAAAGGTTTGAAGGAATGGAAAATTCTGGAGGTTCCTAAAATAGAAAACATCGGCGGAGTATGGTTCCAAACAGATATGATTATGAAAGACGTGCAAACCGGTCACTCGAGCGAAATGATTTTCAACAATATTATGGTTAACAAAAAACTGCCGGATAATTTTTTCAGTAAAAGATTTTTAACAAGATTAAGATAATTGCACGGAGTTTAACCATGATGAGATTAAGAATATTAACGCTGATATTAATTTTCGCTTTTGTTCAAATAAGCTATCCGCAGAATCTTGATTTGGGCGGCTACTTGAAATTTTTCGCTCACCCCAACTTGAATTCTCCGAACGGCTTTAACCGTTTGGGCACAAGACTTCAAACGACTTTTTCGTACGGAACGGATAACGCTTTTTTCTACTCGTCTCTCGATTTTAATTACGAAGACACTTCCGTGCTCGGTTTATACGAAGAATCACGCGGGAAAGGTATGACGATTTATCCCGTTGAAGCGTACATAGATTTATATTGGACAAACTTCGAAATGCGTCTGGGCAAACAATTTATTTTTTGGGGAAAAACCGATTGGCTGAATCCTACCGACAACATAAATCCTTGGGATTATAAAAACATTACTTCGGAAGTTGAGGATTACCGTTTGCCCGTTACCGCCGTTAAAGGGAATTTGTATTTCGGAAATTTTAATCTCGAAAGCGTTCTGCTTTTACATTTCGAACCGCATAAAATACCGGTAAACCTTCCGCCGGTAATGGGAGGGCTGGAATTAAGAAATGAACCTACGGTTTTTCCGGAAAATAAATTATCAAACTTGCAATATGCTTTCAGACTTTCTTCGCAATTGTTTAACGTGGATTATTCTTTCAGCTACTTCCACGGTTTTGATAGAAATCCGTCTTTATCATTTGTGTTCGTTCGCGGGTTGGGCGTGCAACCGCCTTATCTGACTGCGCAAACTTCATACAAAAAAATCGATATTTTCGGATTCGACTTCGTAACAACAAAAGACAAATTCGCGTTTACCGGCGAAGCCGCTTATTTTCTTACCGAAGACAAAGACGGAACGGATATTTACATTAAAAATCCGAACCTTTATTACGTAGTTGGTTTGGATTATGCGGCGACAGATGATTTAAGTTTTAATTTACAATTTTCACAAAAAATTTTATTCAAATACGATAAAGAATCAGAAGAAAACGAATGGTTAATACGCACACGTCAAGCAAGACCCGTTGACGATAAAATAACTTCTACCGTTACCGGTAAAATCCAGTATTCACTCGGAAGTTACACTTCCCTTCTGGTTATCGGAGTAATGAATTTGAAGGATAAAGACTTTTTCCTTTTGCCCATACTGAATTACAATTTCGCAGACGGAGTAAACATATCGGCTGGCGCTACATGGTTTAACGGTCCGGCTGACAGTCCGTTTGGCAGAATTAAAACGGATTCAAAAGCTTTTTTAGAAGTTAAATACAGTTTTTCGTTATAAATATTTTTATTAATTTTCAGCTTTTAATTACCCGAGTCGAAAGGTTATAATGAAAATTAAATATATTGTTTTATTCTTATTTCTGTTAACAAATATCTTTTTTGCCCAAAAAAACGAACCTTCCGTAATAAAAGCATACAGGATCAATTCACCGATTTCCATAGACGGCAAGTTAGATGAACCCGCATGGCAACAAGCACCGAAAATTTCTAATTTTATTCAACGGGAACTTCACGAAGGCGAACCGGCAACGGAAAAAACGGAAGTCGCCGTACTTTATGATGATAATAATCTGTATATCGGGTTTTGGGGATATGACAGCGAACCGGATAAAATTATTGCACTTAAAATGGAAAGGGATTTCCGCTGGGGCTCCGAAGATAACTTCGAAGTTATTATTTCGCCTTTCAACGATAACCGCAACGGATATTTGTTTGTTACCAATCCCAACGGCGCAATGGCGGACGTGCTGATAACCGACGAAGGAAGAGCCGAAAACAAAAGCTGGAACGGCAACTGGGATGTTCAAACATCCGTTAACGATAAAGGATGGTTCGCGGAAATAATTATTCCCTTCTCTACTTTTAAATTTCCGGATAACGGTGTTCAAACTTGGGCGATTAATTTCGAACGTAACATCCGGCGTAAACAGGAACAAGTTCTTTGGCAAGGCTGGTCGAGAAATTACGAACTCGAAATGATTTCGAAAGCCGGTAAGTTGGTCGGATTAAAAAATATCTCGGCTAAAAACTCTTTGGAAATCAAACCGTTTATATCAGGCGGCGTACAGAAGAACAAAGGCGAAGATTGGGAAACAAAATTTAAATTGGGCGGCGATATAAATTATCTCATTTCGCCGACGTTAAAACTTAACGTAACGTTAAACACCGATTTTTCTCAAGTTGAATCGGACCGAGCCCGCATAAATCTTACACGCTTCTCCCTTTTCTACCCGGAAAAGCGGGAATTTTTTCTCGAAGGGAAAAACACTTTCGAGATGAACTTGGGAAACGGAGCAAGAACTTTTTACAGCAGAAGAATCGGAATTCATAACGGCGAGGAAGTTCCGATAATCGGCGGTGTGCGTTTGTTGGGAAGATTAAACAAAACCCAAATCGGATTTTTGTCTATGCAAACATCCGCAAAAGATACTTTACCGACAGCAAATTATTCGGTATTAAGAATAAAGCAAGACGTATGGGAACAATCGAACGTAGGTTTAATTCTGACAGGCAAAAATTCGAAAAACGGTTACGATTATCTTTACGGTGTGGAAGCGAATTATGCAACTTCGAAAATTTTCGGAAATAAAAATTTAAGAATCGGCGGCGTGTTATCCCAAACAATTACCCAATCCGCTCAAGGTACGAATCCGCCGGCATTCCGCGCTTATTTAAGTTACCCGAACGATTTTATAGAATATGATTTATCCGTAACTTCCATTCCGCGTGAAGAAGAATATAACCCGGCAATCGGTTACGTAAGAAGATGGGATTATGTTTTGTACAGCACGGAGCTTCAATTTAATCCGCGACCGGATATTTCGTGGATAAGAAGAACGGAAATAAAACCTTTGGACGTAAACTATTACGTTACAAAATCAACCGGCGAAGTCGAATCGATTAAAATGGAATGGCGACCGCTCGGAATTTCTTTTGCCAGCGGCGATTTCGTTGAATTCAATATCCAACGGTTCTTCGACCGTCTCGATTACGATTTTGACATTTTCGAGAATGCAACGATTCCCCAAGGCAAATATTGGGATACGAGATACGAAGTGCAGTATCATACTTTCAGCGGAAGAAAGCTCTTCAGTTTCGGGAGTATCAGCACAGGCGAATTTTATACAGGTTCGAGAACCCGCGCGTTTTTATTTTTCGGAGTAAGTATTAACAAGCATTTCAGATTCTTTTTGAATTTGGACCACAACCGGATTGCCTTGCCGCAAAATACTTTTTCCACAAACGAGTTCGGCGGAAGATTTACTTATTCTTTCACTCCGAAATTATTAACCAGCATATTCGGGCAATGGAACAACAAAGACAAAGAAATTATTTTAAATTACAGAGTTAACTGGATACCTAAAATCGGCAGCTATTTCTACTTTGTGATTAATCAAACCATTTCAACGGAAAACAATACCTTCGCTTTGGAAAATACTACTATTCTCAGTAAATTGATTTGGTACTTCTCGATTTAAGCGGGAACAAATTCCCGGTTAAAAACATATCACTATTGTCCTTTCTTGTTCTTTTAGTAAAAACGCGGAGCGAAAATGACACCGTCGCGATACAAAAACATTGTGGAAAAACTTCTTTCGTCCGCAGGCATTCAAATTAACGGTCCGCACCCGTGGGATATCCAAGTATACAATGAAAAATTTTTCAAACGCGTTTTAACCCAAGGAGAATTGGGGCTTGGCGAATCATACATGGACGGTTGGTGGGACACAGAAAAGCCGGATGAATTTATCTATAAAGTTTTAAATGCCCACCTTGAAAAAAAAATCAAAATTAACATTCCCCTTTTCTTAGTTTACTTGCAATCCCTTGTTTTTAATATGCAATCGCGCACAAGAGCTTTTATAGTTGGTGAAACACATTACGATTTGGGAAATGATTTGTTTGTGAATATGTTGGATAAACGAATGAACTACAGTTGCGGGTATTGGAAAAATGCAAATAACTTGGATGAAGCCCAAGAAAATAAACTCGAAATGATTTGTAGAAAATTACAACTGCAACCCGGAATGAAAGTTCTCGATATCGGTTGCGGTTGGGGCGCGTTCGGAAAATACGCAGCGGAAAAATACGGCGTTAGCGTTGTAGGAGTTACAGTTTCGAAAGAGCAAGTCGCTTTGGGAAAAGAACTGTGTAAAGGGTTGCCCGTCGAATTCAGGTTGACCGACTACCGGACGATTAACGAAAAGTTCGACAGAATCGTATCCATCGGAATGTTTGAACATGTTGGATATAAAAATTATCGAACGTTCTTTAAAGTTGCCCACAACGCGTTAAAAGACGACGGACTGTTTCTGCTTCATACAATCGGGAGTAACGTTTCCACGCATTCCACGGACGCATGGACACACAAATATATTTTTCCGAACGGTATGCTGCCATCGATCGCTCAAATCGGGAAAAACATTGAGAAATTATTTGTGATGGAAGACTGGCACAACTTCGGAGCGGATTACGATAAAACTTTAATGGCTTGGCATGATAACTTTACAAGAAATTGGGACAAGATAAAATCGAATTACGACGAAAGGTTTTACAAAATGTGGAAATATTTTTTGCTTTCATGTGCGGGGGCTTTCCGGGCACGCAAAAATCAATTATGGCAGATTGTCCTTTCCAAAAACGGAATTCCGGGCGGTTACGTTTCCGTGCGTTGATAATTTTATAAAAGATTGTTTAATTTTCCGTTGGTCTTTATATAAAATCGGACAAACAATGGAAGATAAGAATTGGAAGAAGGACACAATTTTTAATGAACCTATCGACAAAATAGTTGATTTCACTTTCGATGAAAAAGTTGCCGATGTATTCGAGGACATGCTCCGCCGCTCGATTCCTGGTTACGGAACAATTATTTCAATTATCGGGATGCTTACCAAATATCACGCAAAACCCAATACCAACTTATACGATCTCGGTTCATCGCTCGGCGCCGCTTCGCTGGTTATGCAAAAAAATGTTTCCGTACCGGGATGTAAAATAATTGCGGTGGATAATTCCCTTCCGATGATTAACCGTTGCCGTGAAATAATTAAAAACGGAAATTATCCTACACCGATAGAATTAATCTGCGCGGATATAATGGACGTTCAAATTCAAAATGCTTCCATGGTTGTTCTGAACTTCACCTTGCAATTTATTCCTGTCGAGTTGAGAAGTAAACTAATTGAAAAAATTTACAATGGCTTGTTGCCCGGCGGTATCTTGATTCTCTCGGAAAAAATTTCCTTCGACGACGAAGATTTAAACAAGAGACAAATCGAGCGGTATCACAATTTCAAAAAATTTCACGGCTATTCCGATTTGGAAATAAGCGCGAAACGCGAAGCCCTGGAAAATGTGCTGATTCCCGAAACTTTGGATACTCATTTTTCCAGATTGTACCGCGCAAGATTCAATCACGTTGATTTATGGTATCAATTGTTTAATTTCGCATCCATCATTGCTACGAAATGAATTACTTCGATGAATTTTACGCTTTCATTAATCGTTACTTTTCCGCCGGAGAAACCGAAACGGTTAAAAATCAAATCAAGCAATCACTTGCAAGCGCCGATTGGGAAAAATGGAATAAGTTGATTAAAAATCTTCCTGATATTTCTCCTTCTGCAATCGATTTGCTAAGCGATAAAATCATAATCGGTAAACAGTCCGATACGGATTCCGGAACACTCGATTTTTTAAAAAACAGTTTGAAACAATTAATGCCTTGGCGGAAAGGTCCTTTTGAGCTTTTTGGAATTTTCATCGATACCGAATGGCGGTCGGATTGGAAGTGGAACAGATTGAAGGATAAAATCAAACCGCTTGAAGGCAAAACCGTTTTGGATATCGGGAGCGGTAACGGTTACTTTGCCTTGAAGATGTTGGGCGCCGGTGCGGAATCGGTCACCGGATTGGATTCCTATTTACTCTACACCGCTCAATTTCTTTCGGTAAAAAAATATTTGGGGAATATTCCCGTTTGGGTTATACCACTCAGATTCGAGAATTTCCCTTTAACTCATGAAATCTACGATACCGTTTTCTCAATGGGGGTTTTATATCATCAGAAAGACCCGTTAAACCATTTGAACAATATTCATAAGCTGTTAAAACCCGGCGGAGAACTTGTACTTGAAACGCTTGTTATAAACGAAAGTTATTCGAATCTTCTTCAACCTAAAGGAAGATACGCAAAAATGCGTAACGTTAAAAACATTCCTTCGATAAGTTTATTGAAAGAATGGTTGGCGGAAAATATGTACCGGGATATTAGGTTAATCGATGTTTCAAAAACAACAACTGGTGAACAACGGAAAACCGAGTGGATGGAGTACGAATCGTTTTCCGATTTTTTAGATCCGGCCGACCGGACAAAAACCATAGAAGGATATCCCGCACCGGAAAGAGCAATTGTTCTTGCCGTTAAATAACAAAATCAGGTTGCAAGTTTTATATATATTTAAGTTATGGAAATTCATTAATCAGAGGAAAATTTATGTCAAAATTAGGGATAGCTCTCGGTGGCGGCGGTGCGCGCGGTCTAGCACACATTGGGGTTTTAAAAGTTTTGGAGAGGGAAAACATCGATATACACGCAATAACCGGATGCAGTATGGGCTCGGTTATCGGCGGGTTGTATGCTTATTTGCGCGATGCTCAAGAAGTGGAAGATTATATTTTTGAAATATTGAACCATCCGGTTGTACAGGAATTGAACCTGGAAAGTTTGAGCGAAAATAAAAAAGATGATGAAGGAGTTGTCGATAAAATAGCGGAATTTATTCAGAACCGCGTAACCGCATTAAAAGCCATAAATGAAATTTCGATTATCAGCAAAGAAGTGACGAAAAAAATTTTTTCTCTGTTACCCAATCCTAAAATTGAATCGCTCCCGGTTAAATTTTCCGCAATTTCTACAAACATAATGAACGGCGAAGAAGTTAATTTTACTTCCGGCGGTTTAAGAAAAATAATTATGGCAAGTTCGGCAATTCCCGGTATATTTCCGCCTGTGAAAATCGGCTCTTCCCTTTTTATCGACGGTAATGCGGCGGAAAGCGTTCCGGTAAATAAAGTAAGGGAATTGGGAGCCGACAGAGTGATTGCCGTTGACGTTACCCGCGATATCAAATTAACCGCTCCGCTCAATAATGCGATAGAAGTGGTTTTCCGCGCTCAAGATATTTCCACTTATCATTTGTCAAACGAAAGGTTAAAAGGGGCAGATTTAATTTTAAAACCAAAAGTGAATAAGTTAAGTTGGGCGGATTTTAAGTTTGCGAAAAAGATAATTAAAGAAGGTGAATTGGAAACGGAAAAAATGCTACCAAAAATAAAGGAACTTATCGATAAAAATTATTATTTATTGGAATTCGAACATTTTTTAAGCAAATTAAAAAATTAAGTTTAGATAGTATAACTTCTAAATATAAAGATTAATGTTTTTATGCAACAGTTTTTGTTTGTCAACTTGCTAAGTTGACCGAATCATAATGTTTTTAACGTAACTTACTAATTCGACTATCACATTTTTGTTGGATCAATATATTAAATTGGCTTAATTCTAAACTGTCGGGGCTGTCTCATAAATATCATGTCTACCGCTAAAACGAAATGTTTAAGTATCTTAAGTTTTGAAAACAGCTAAGAAATAGATCCCGAAACTATCCGCCGTGGCGGACGGGATGACGATTTTTTAAATTTTGATACAGTAGCTTGAATAAAGTTAATTACTCAACTTTCTAAGTTAACTAAATACCCGAACTGTAGGTCAACTTGCTAAGTTGACCGAACCCCAAACTGTAGCTCGCCTTGGTAGATTGAATACCTGTAACTAAATCATTTCGCTGAGCAGCTCTTTTCGCGGTTGTGCAATGACTACTTTATTCACCAACAATCCTTTTCCGCCGATTACTTGCGCGCCCGATTCGACCGCACTCGTAACCGCAGCGACTTCTCCGGTTAAGGTGCAGAATGCTTTTCCCCCCAAAGCCATTGCCAATCTTATTTCTATTAATTTAACGTTTGCGGCTTTAACTGCCGCATCCGCCCCCTCAATTAATGAAGCAACAGAAAAAGCTTCAAGAATACCAAGGGCTTCCAATTTATCAACGGAAGAATGTCCGGATATGGCGGGAAATATATCCGGGTGAACGTTGGGAATTACAAAAGTATCTATAATTGCGTAATCCAAAGCTTCTGCAACGGCATCAACCGATGTTTGAACCTCGGCAACATCACCGCCAACCATTACCATATATTTACCCGAACAAATACTACGCGAAAGTAACAATTCCACTTCCGATGTTTTTAACATTTTATCTGCCGCTTGCATTCCGGCGGCAATACTGGAAAGTTCCACCAAACCAATTGAATTCATTTTCATAATTATTTTCCTATTTTTAGGCTTAGGTAAAAGGTAAAGGCATTTTCCTATGTTCGTGAGTAAGCATCAAAGCATCTAACTCGGATATAATACTTTTACTTAATTTCAAAAATTTATTAAAATCAGATTCACTTAAAATATAATTTAAATCATTTGAAACTTAAGGTAATAACTACTACCTCTTGAAATTTTATAAAACCTCGTTTTTTCCTTAACTTCAAATCTTCCATAACCTTCGGCTATATTATGCGCTATAGAATTAGCTGCTCTTCGCATATCAGAAATTAATACAAACTTTTCTTCAGAAGGGAAAGATTTTGTTACTTCATAAACAAGCTTTAGTAATTTGAAAACCTTTCCCCACACTTTCATTTTTGTAAAATCATTTTGACTAATTAATTTAGTAAAATTTTTTTTATTTATTTCTCTTCTTTATAAGCATCTGTCTATACTCTTTTAACCTCAACCTCAACCTTAACCTCAACCTTCATCTCAACCTCATCCTTGACCTTGACCTTAACCTTAACCTTAACCTTAACCTTCTAACCTCCCTCTATCAAAATATATTTATCATTTACCTCTTTAATTTCTCCGCCAATTGAAGCGTGAACATTTGCACCTAAATTACCGCGGCTCACTTTTCCAATCAAATCTCCTTTGGAAACTTGTTGACCGGCTTTAACCACCGCTTCCGCCGGCGCACCGATATGTTGTTTTAACGGAATCTTTACTCTTTCGGGATTCATCTGTTCTTCTCTAAACGGAGTAGCAACGTTGTATTTTGTTACATTCAATTTTTTCATCAATTGTTTTAGCGGGACTTTCCTTCCGTCTCTGATAGGATGAACTTTGAGCGGTTTTACTTGTTCATACTTAATCCCTTCTTTTTTTAACTCTTCTTTACTTTGATTACACGCTTCCCTCGGGTACAAATCTTCCGGACAAGAATAAAGCGAGCAAAGTCCGCACGAACTGCACAAATCAGCATATTGATTCCACAAAGCATTTCCCGATTTCGTGAATTCAAGCGAACGCATAACCTTATGCGGTTGAACATCGTAACCCAAAAGATAACGCGGACAAAACTCCGTACAATAACTGCATTGGTCGCAAGCGGATTTCCCTATTCTGTTCATATCGTTTACGGACCGGTTCATTCTTTGAATCATGTAATGATTTTTTGGCAAAATTATTAATCCGGTGGTTGTTTTGGTTACTACTTCATCTAAATCGAATGTTAATGTACCCATTAATAAACCGCCTACGAAGATTCCATAATCCTCAACGGTTGTTCCGCCGCAATGTTCAATCAATTCCCCGTAACTGATTCCAATCGGGGCAAAAAAAGTCGAAGGATTTTTTACTTCACCCGTTACGCAAACGAATTTATCGGTTACCGGAATATCCCGTGCGGCTCTGGAAATATTATAAAGCGTTTCCACGTTATTTACCACAGCTCCGATGTCCAAAGGTATTCCGTGCGGCGGTATCAGTTTACCCGTTGCTTCGTAAACCAATGCATATTCGTCTCCGGTCGGATAAAAATCGCCCAATTGTAAAGTTCTTATTTTCCCGTTTGAATAAGATTTCTCGATTGCTTCAATGGCAAGAGCGTTTTTGGATTTAATGCCGAACACCCCTTTTTTCGCGTCAGTCTGGCGCATCATCAATTCCATTCCTTCAACAATTTCTTTTGCATGATGCAGCATTATTTCGTAATCTTTATGAATTAACGGCTCGCATTCGGCACCGTTTGCAATCATATATTCAACTTTCGATTTCGCTTTAACATGCGTTGGAAAACCTGCCCCTCCGGCGCCAACTACACCGGCATCAAAAATTTTTTCCGCTAAATCCATATTACTTTATCCGTTTGATTACCACAATTGTTTTATCATCTTGATATTTACTTTCGGCTGTTGAAAATTTCACGACATCGTCGAGAATAGTATAGACAATTTCTTCAGGCGATTTATTCAAATTTTCGAGAATAATATTTTGCAATCTTTTTTCTTCATAAAATTCAAAATTCTGATTTGCCGCTTCCACTATCCCGTCAGTGTAAATAACCAAAACGTCGCCGATGTTAAAATTCAGACTGTCGGTCTCGTATTTCGATTTAGGTGCCGGACCGAGTAACGGGCCTGTTGGTTTAAGGTAAATAATTTCCTTTGATTTTGCATCGACAAAAATAGGCGGATTATGACCCGCGTTTGCGTAAAGGAATAAACCTCTCGAATCGTTTGATATTTCACCGTAAAACAATGTTGTAAATCTGTCGTCGCTAAAAATTTTGTTGACTAATTCGTTCATTCTATACATCATCGGTGAAATTTTAAGTTGGAAAGTGGCAGCCATACGAATTGCGCCGGAAATATACATTGCTTCCGCCGCGGCGCTTAATCCTTTGGATGCCGCGTCACCGACCACAATTCCCAATCTCTCTTCATCATAACCGATATGGAGATAATCGTAGAAATCGCCTCCAATTATTTCCGCCGGAACTGTTGTTCCGAATATTTCATAATTGTGAAAGATTAATTTATGCTCCGGCAAAATACTTCTTTGAAGTTGCTTTGCTTTATCGATATCGGAAATCAGTTTTTTCCGGGTAGCGGAAAGTCTTCTTTCACGTATTTTAGACGTCAGCACCGTTGCAATTATATTTAGTTCGTATCTGAGAGTTTCGTCAATTTTATCGCTGTTTACGGCAAGCAAATATTCGTAATATTTATCATCACCAACCCTAATTTTCGATCCGACACCCGAAGCGGAATACTTGAATATACCTTTCTCTATCAGAGTTTGGTTTGTTTCGTCGGAAAGAATCGTTCGCTCTTTGGTTACGACCTTGAATATTGGATTTTCTTTAAGCGGGAGCTCAAATTGCGGATCGATTTTTTGAACATTTCCCTTTTGAAAAAGCAGTTTGTATGCTTTTTTATCGGGATCAAGTTTCCATACGCGCCCGCCCGTAACGTGGGTTTCCTCGTTTTCCACAACTTGATTCAGCACTTCTTCCAGCATAGCTTCTATGGATTTGAAATTTTTCGAAGCAATTGTTTCAACGGTTCTTAATAATTTTTTCTGTTCCATGTTATCAACAGTAATTAGTATTAAATCAATCGGTTTTTTAAGAAAACCGGATAATTATTGTGGAAATATAAGAAGAAAGATAATGAGATTTGAAAAATAATCGGCAATTACTTACGGAAAACTTTATTGTAAACTTTTAATGTTTGCCGCTAATGCGCGAATGAAAAACGAATTAAATAGGTTGCATGTTGACCATCTTACGTCTAACGTCTCGCGTCTCCCGTCTTACGTTTTACATCTTGCGTCTCACGTTTCACGTACTATCTCAAGCCGGATAATTTCGCGTAAAAGTTTTTCATCAACTCTTTTTCGATTTGTACTTGACCTTATTCTCACTAACGAAAGAAGAAACCGGTTTAACCGACCGCCAAGCTTTTATTTTTTTGCTTATCAACCAAATATCGTAGTATTTTTGTAAGTTCAGCCAACTTTCCGGAGTTGTATTAGGGAATGCCCTTGATAATCTAAGAGCCATTTCCGGAGTAACGGATTTTTTTGCGTTTACTATTCCCGACAACGTTTTACGGGAAACGCCTAGAATTTGAGATAATTTTGTAACCGTTAAATTCAAAGGAACCAAATATAAATTTTTTAATATTTCACCTGGGTGCGACGGTCGTCTTTTTCTTTGCATAATAATTTCCCGAATAAATATTAATGATAATCTTCATAATTTACATCATAAGCGTTACATTTATAATTTCAAATTTAATTATTTACAAGTATTATTTTACAAAATAATTGCCGCTAATGCGCGAATGAAAGGCGAATTAAATGGGTCTAATGCTATATTTCTCACGTTTTTACGTTTTCCGTTATACGTCTTACGTTTTACGTCTTGCGTCTCCCGTCTTACGTCTCCCGTTTTACGTCTTACGTTTCCCGTCTTACGTCTTACGTCCAACGTTTTAGAAATATGATCTTCAGAAAACGGCAATTATTGCAACAATGAAGAGCAAAGAAAAGCTTGCTATCAGGGCGATGTTTTGTCCGGGGGCAGCGGCGGTGTTTGCGTGGGCGCGCCGGAAGTAAAAAAACAAGTAAACAACAAAGATGTTGATTTTGCTCAAAAAAGTCTGCGCTATTTATTTGCCAAATCATATGGTATTTGGGAGTGGCAAAATGATCGTTATCATAAGCTTCCTGATTATTGGGATGATACCGGTGTTCCTTACGGCGGTTATAACATTCAAGCTCCGCAGATTAATAATGTAAAAATAGACAACAAAACCACTGGCAAAATCATCAAAGGCGGCGGCGGCACTGTGGAATTTTCTTTTACCACTGATATTGCCGATGAGCAACTGCCTTTGCATACTTATACCATTGACTGGGGCGATGGCAAAAAATATATTTTGCCGCAAGGAAACTATCAAGAACGCCCCAATCCCAATGATCCGCATTTGTATTATCATACTTATGCTTATGATTTGATGAATTGCGGCGATCCTACCGCCAGGTGCCAAGATACCCAGTGCCTTGATCCAGACACCGGGGAAAAGCATAAATGTAAAATATTAAATATTACGGTGGAAGTGACAGATAACTGGTATAAGACCAGCACTGCCCAGTCAGCGCAAATTACTGTTTGGGAATAAATGGAATAAATAATATATTAAAAAAGCCCTTTGTTTTCAAGGGCTTTTTTCTATTTTGATTATTTTCTTACATACTTTGACCACATACTGGCACTGATTTGTTTTATAATAGTATCTTTGTCTATAAATTTTGCTTGATTACCTCCATAATCAAGTATATCGTCGCTTGGGGTTTTAAATAAAGCTCCTGATTCTGCTACCGGTTCTATTGCCATAGTGATTTTTCTTTCCGGCACATCATACAGATATGTTGTCTTATAAAAACTCCAACTTAGAGAATCATTACTGTGGTATAAATCCCATTCTCCTTCTACTGAATGTTTGATGCACCAGGCGTCATATTCAAGTTTGAATCCTTCTCTGTTTCCTTTTTGCGGGTATTCAAACGTTACCTTAGTGGCGCCGGTTTTTAATCCGAGTACATTGCATCCATCAAATTTTAGAATACTGGGATCTTGCACTGTAATTTTCAAATCCGGGTCATTGCAGTAAATTGTTTTAAAATGTTCATTATCTGGTTGTTGCCAATGTACTTGAAAGAAATATTTACCTCTGCTTTTTCCTAAATTTGTTCCTACTATCAAAGCTTTATTGGGCACATTATTTCCATAATGATTGTAATACCCAACATCAACCAAAAGATTAGCATAAGCAAATTTATTTATCTTTTCTACCGGCCCTGTGGGATTTGAGCTTTCACCGCAAGCAGTGAAGAAAATGAAAGAAAAAATCAAAATAGAAACGAATGATAAAATTAACTTTTTCATTATTCCCTCTTTTTATTTAATTAGTAAATTAAGTATATAATGTAATATTTCACCTCAGTAAAATCATTTTCTTAGTTTCCGTAAAACTACCGGCGGTTATGCGGTAAAAGTATATTCCGCTCGGTAAATCGGAAGCGTCAAAATTCACCGTGTAATTACCGGGCGCTTGGTTTTTGTTTACTAGGGTTGTTACTTCTTTACCCAGAATGTCGTAAATTTTTAATTGTACGGGACGAAAATTTTCGTCCCCTACAGGACTAACCGGAATGGAATATTTAATTGTTGTTGTCGGATTAAAGGGATTGGGGTAGTTTTGGCTTAAATCATATTTTTTTGGCATTCCCATATCAAGTTCTACAACCCGAGAATATTTATATTTGCCATCAATATCAATTTGTTTTAAGCGATAAAAATATTTACCCGTTCCAATTTCATTATCCGTAAATGAATAATGTTTAGGCGCATTACTGTTGCCATTGCCTTTCACAAATCCGATATTTTGCCAGTTTATTTTATTATCACTTTTTTCTATTTCAAAACCATAATTGTTTACTTCTGTGGCAGTTGTCCAAGATAATTGAACTTTGTTATGAACAATTGAAGCGGAAAAAGTGGTAAGCTCCACGGGCAAAGGATTGTCTGCGTCAGTAATAGAACATACAGAATAAGTATTGGAAGTCCCGCCCAGAGAGCTATAAACTCCGCCGACCACCATTTTGCCGTCCCGGAAATCCAAAGCCCTGACTGTGCTGTCTGGCGGATAAGCGGTTAAGCTGGTCCAAGCATTATAAGCTATTTTCCACTTAACAAAATATTGCCCATCCATTACTACAGAGCCGTCAGCGCGGTAAACTTCAGTAAACCATCCGCCAACATATGCATCATCATTGCTTATTTTTACAGCATAAACAGCATTATTTACGCCATGGCCCAGAGATTGCCATGCTATGCCATCCCATTTGGCTATGCCTTCTGTATAAGGAACTGTTAAACCGTCGCTATTTAACATTTTAATAGGATCATGACCTACATAAATATTATTATCAGCGTCAATAGCTAGAGAAAGAATATAACCACCACTAACACCATTGCCTAGAGGTTGCCAATGGTTGTTTACTAATTTGGCAATGCCTTTGGTGCCATCAACCGCAGTGCCGCCTCCATTACCGTCATCATCAAAGGCATGGGGAAAACCACCTCCGACAACTAAATTTCCCAAATTATCCATAATAATTGTTCTAACTCCATTTTTATAATCGCCAACATCTACACCGCCACTTACGCGATGAATTTGCGCGCCATCCCAACGCACCAGACCCATAACCAAAAGCGAATTGCCATTTTGGGTAGCGTGTTCAAAATCACCGCCCACATATACATTGCCATTAGGAGCAATATAAATAGCATAGACAACACCGTCAACTGTAAAAGGCGGGGTATGCCAAGCATTGTTTTCCCAAACAGCCAAATATTTGGTGTCAGGCACACTGCCACCGCCATTGTCATTGGCAACTTCATAAAAACCGCCACCTGCCCATAGACGGCCGTTTGTTTCCACGCCCAAAGCATATACGCCAGTATACCAACTGACTAAAGCACCAAGTCCCATAGGATGATAATTTCCCTGCCAGTCATACCAGCAGATTTTGTTAACGGTAACTTCAGTGCCGTCGGCATTGATCATTTTGTTCATCAGTCCGCCAAGATATACGCGGTCCGGCGCCATGGCAACTGCCCAAACTTCATGGTAATATTGCTCTGGAAAACAACCGCGCCCCATAGCATACGAAACGATTTGCGCTTGAATGTTTATGGTCTGAAGAATCATAAGAAAAAGTATTAGTTTTTTCATATTCAGAACCTTTTTGTTTGTTAAAACATTTATAACATCCTTTTGATTGCCAGTATGATAAACACAAATCCCGATAAAGATGTCCTTGTAAAACTAAATCGGGAAGCCATACGAGAACAAGTTTGTTTTTTTGAAAAACCTCCGATGTTTTATAAATTTAACTTCCAAAACTAATTTGGGTTTAGTATAATATTTAAGCTCAATAAATTGTCGAGGTGTGGACCTCGACAACAGATGAATAATTTTTCTCCTATATTTAGTTATTGTTATATTTGGTAGTCAATACTACCATAAAACCTTGTACATCCACTTTTTGTATATTAAATCTCTCTCTTACTTTTTTATTCCCAAACCATTTTTTAATGTTATCCATATTAATCCAAGTAAAATCCATAGAATTTTCTTTCACCATTTTATTATGAAGACTTAACCTAAAAGCCTTTTTTATCAACCAGAACTTTATTGCAGCATGAAATGAGAAAAGCGGTATTTTTTGATATAATTTTTCAGCCGCTTATGTAACTTCTTTGTCTTCTTTTAAGAATTCCACAAGTTAATACAAGCTTCTTGAAAAGCTTGTTTACTACATTTTTTGTCTAAATCCGGCTCTATGGTTCCTAATATTCTTTGTTTTTGATATTAGTTGAGTAACCCATTTTACTTAAATCTTCCTCTAACGAACTTGCTGATGTTATTCCAGTTACATTACGAACATTACAATTTTCTGTTACATTGCATACCGGATAAGGAATAATTCTACCATCTTTTGTTGATGCAATATGACCAACGCCATTGCATAACACACACTTTTTGTTACCTTGACAAACTTAACAAATAGGCACTGTTAATTCTCTCCCATTTTTTAAATTATTTAACCACTCATCATTCCCAAACAATCTATAAGCATGTGCACTGGTTTTAATAATTTCAATAAATTCATCAGCAAGAGTAGGATACTTCTTATTCTTCTCAAGTGTTTTCTGACAATTTTCCTGAATATAAGCAGCATACGTTACTGATTCCTTTAGTCTGATTTCCGATTCTGTCAAGTTGATAAATTTTTCTCTTAAAGCTACTATCTCTTTCTTGCTCACTTTATCTCTGAATTCATTATATCTTATATCGGTTGTAAAACCATTATTTTTCGTCTCCATAAGTAATACCATAGCAACTACTAAAAAGAAGTAATAAAGCGGATCTTCAATTTCTCCGAATCTCAAGGTCTCAATAGTTGCCGGAAGGGCCAATAAAACATTAACAGCTTCTTCCAAGCGGGTTAATTCTTCTTGGTTAATTGCACCTTTTTGGTTGGCGCTAACAGATATTTGACCGACTATCTTTGAAAATGTCAAATAAACTTTATATCCATCCTCACTTTTCCAAAGGTGTTTATTAATTTCAAAATCTAAATTTTGCATAGTTATTTGCTCTATATCCTTTTAAAATTATGGTTCCCGAGATGTTCATAATTACCAACAAATTTTCTATATCCGCAGGAATAACATTTTATGTAAATTTTTCTTTCTTTGGTAGAAATACCCGGGTTGATTAGTTCTTGTTCCTCTGTTGTGGCTGTTGAACCGCAGGAATCACACGGTGGTGTTTCAATTTTACTTCCGTTCCAATATAAATAACCCATTTGTGTTCTCCTTTTTATTTATTTAATGATTTGGTTTGTTATTTGTTAAATAAAGAATAATTTGAATAGGAATTGAAATGATTGCAAAAACAAGTCTAAAGAGTGTACCAATAATAAATGAAAAAATAAGTTCCAAACAAGAAGATTTCTCGCCTTTTTTTTCAGCTAGATAAGCTAAATCAGCCGCAAAACTTTCTCCGGCATTAAATGATTTTTCCAATTGAAGAATAATGTATTTACTTGGTTTCATATACCAGCTATAAGAACATTGAGGATGTTTTAAAAGCCCAAATATTCTATATCTAAATCTTCCTTTTACTCCACAATTAGGACATTCTTCATCAATGAATTTATTAAAAGCATAACGAAATGTTTTTAAATTTCCTTCAGCTTCCAATTGTTTTTTATAATTCTCTACTTCACCTAGAGTAAAATAATCTGTGTTTTTTGTTTTCTGCAATAATTCATTTTCAAGTTGAGAAAAACCCATACAAAAACCTCCTATCCATATAAATCAATTGGTATAAAAATTATTAAAAAACAAAGCCATTAAATCTATGGTCTTATTACAAAACGGGCACGGCGCATATTTGGGTTGATAATGACAATTTTCACAGTTCATCCATGCCGGATGATCAAAGTTTGTATGTCCACATTCAGGACAAACCCATTTCCATTTATTATTAAACCCAGTTGGTAACTTTTCATTACAATATTCACACATTATTTCCATAAATTATTCCATATACTATATATTATTAATAGCATTGTATCAATATGCATAAACATCATATTTCCCTGAATCTGCATCGGCAACTAATAAAACAGATTTATTAGTATTCAATAAATTTTTTACTGCATCAATTATAGCCGGATCATCATTATTTAACGAGGTTATCCTATATTCGGGATATTTAGATATAAAATTTCTGGCATTTTCTTTAGTTGCAATTTTAAATTGGTCATCGGGATAATGACTTTTGATCTCAAATAATTCTTTGGCTATTTTTTTTATCATTTTTCACTTCTCCGTTTTTTATGAATATTAACTTTCGCGCTAGCAGACAATTAGAAAAGTATATTGATCCTTAGTAATATTATTTCAAAAATCCATTTCTGCATTTGGGACATTTTTTACCGCTATACCCGCAAGAGCTGCAAAATTGCGCTCCGCATTTATTGCATACGTAAAATCTTTTTTTTGATTTCTCGGTTGCTCCGCAAGCTATACATTTCATTGTAATTCTCCTTTTATAATATTCTTAATTTATTCTCATTATAAAATCATTTCTTATATTTTTTATTGCACTATCTAATCCGGGCGGAAATCTTTGATTAAAGCTGTTGATAGTATCTCTGCTCAATTTCTCATAAAATTCCATTGCTTCCGTCCATAATTTTTGAATTCTTTTTACGCTATTCTTTTGAGTTGTATTAAGTTGAACTATTGATTTTGTGTTTCCCAAGTTATGCAATATCAACAGACAAACACCTAACTGATATAGTATAAATACTCTCATCGCCATTGTTTCTTGATCTTTTTCGTTTAGTTTTGTTAAACAAAATTCGTAATGTTTTACGGCTAAATCTCTGTTACCGGCTTTAATAGCATTTATTGCCAAATTATGATTTTGAGCAACGGTTTTCATTCGCAGTATTTTATCGTCAAAGTACGGGGAAATAATATCTTGAATTGATTGAAAATTATTGAGTTCCCCTAAATCTTTACGCGTTAAGCCGACCCTTGCTGCAATATTTGATAACCCTTCTAATTCCTTACTTAGTTTTTCCCAACCGTCTCTTACAATATAAATTGATTCGCATAATGCATAAATAGCTTCTATAATATATTTTTTAGCTTCCTCAAATTCAGTAAGATCATTCGAGAACCCATAGGCAATTTGCTTATAAATATTAGCTTTAGACTCAAGGAAGTAAGAAACATTTTCACCGGATTTCTTTTTTCTATAAAATTCTACCGCTTCATCAACGTATTGTTTTGCTTTATCAATATTGTCAACGTAATTTGAGGCATTTACCATAACACTATAGTAATACCAATAACCGATTAAACTTAAGCCGTATTTCTCCCCCCGCTCTGCATTTTCCAACGCTTCTTTCCAATAACCTAATATATTCAAACAATATCCGTAACAGCAATAAACCGTTCCAAGCCAGTAATCCAAAGTTTGTTCATATTCCGGAATAAGATTTCTGAGTATTGAAATACTGTTTTCAATATTTCCCGTTGTTATTGATTCTATTGCATTTAAAAACTTAGGCGGAGCATTATTTAATTCCGCATCTATTTTAGCTGTATAGTTGTATGAAAACTCTTCTATCATTTTATTATTTCTAATAATTTTTAAGCACTAAAAAGTGTCGAATTGTGAACCTCGACAGCATTGTAACATATTATTGAGCTTAAACTCGCAGGTGTGAGGTTTTAGTTTTTTTATTTACTGAAAACAAAAATTACTAATTTTTTGGGAGTCTCCTTTTTTATTTTCAACTAAGAATGAATTTACACCAACCGCCAAAGCGATTTCCCAATTGTATAAAATACAATTTAGTATCTTCAGAATTTAAGAATAATAAGAAAATTACTTTTGTCTTGATATTCAGTTCTCCTTTTGGAACCTTTGTATAAAATAGTTTTTATCGTAAATATTTTTATTCTGGACTCTTTGTTTCTTTTCCTTTTTTAAACTGAATCTCGTCACTTCTAAATTTGAAAATTACGTATAGACTTAATCCTACAGTAAAAGTCAAATTTGGGAGCAATGATAAATTTAAACCTTCAATTCTTGCATTTGATGAATAGGATGCGACGTAAACATCACTGAACATAACTACTATGAAAGTTGTAATTAAAATTATGAGTCTTGCAGCTAAATCTTCATGTTTATTAAGATTTTTTATACAATACCACGCTACAAATGTGCCAATGAATGACGGGAAAATTACACCAAGTATACCTATTGATAAAGGATGCAAAGTGCCAAGGCCACCAATCATTAAGTTAGGTATTGAAATACCGATTGCTTTTGCACCTACATAAATTAATAATCCGGTAGATAAAGCTGTAATTCTTATTATCTTTTCAAGTATACTATCAATACGATGTATCATATATCCAATAAAATAGAAAACGGAAATTATACCCACGATTACTAAAATGTGCGTTAGTATATTAAAGAATGTTACCACTTACTTAATCAATATTATTTTTATTTTAACTTGCTCATCTTATATAAATCTTTTAGATAGAGATTTTTTAAGCTGACAAACAGAATTTGAAACATTACATGTTTTAATATTTTATTTATTGTGCTGTTTAATAACAAACTAAAAAATTAGTGAGATAATTTTCACCATTTTTATCTCTTGCCCCTGAACTATAGCAATAATAGTTCAAAATATAGCAGTTATTATTATTTTGAATTTTAATTAATATTCCCTAAAATTAAATAAAACACTTAAATTCAAATTAGAAAAACTCATTGTCCATCCTGTTAATGATTCAAAGTAGTGATATTCCAAACCCAAACCTATACCGTGCAATTCAGGGATATTATAAACTACTCCTATACTTAGATTAAATCCTAATTGATCAAAATCATTTGGCGGCAAATAAGCCAAACCAAAGGATACATAAGGATTTATAGGTAAATTTTCCCTTTCTAAAAATGTTTTACCGGTAATTCCCCCATTAATAGTAATTGGTATAATATCATATGATATCGTACTTGTGTATTGTCTATAATTTCCGAGATAATCTCTATAACCATAGGAATATTCATTACTATACCTTTTATATCCGATACCAACCGAATAAAACAAAAATTTGTTTAAGGTTTTTTGCAAAGTGTAATCTATAGCAAAACCTTGTACCGCACTGCCGAGAGTAATTTTATGTTTTATTGAGCCTGAAGAACTCTCAGAGATATTTTTATTTTTAGTTTTTTGCTCTGATTCAACAGGTATATTTTTTGAACTTTTTGATTCTCCTTCATTTATTGTTTTTTTTTACCCATCTTACCCATATTATATTCTTCTTCATCTATTTCAACCCAATCGACATCTGTTTCGGGGTCATATTTATAAAATCTGTTTTGGGTTTTTACTCTATAATCAAAACGAACTTTTTCAACCGGAACGCCAGCTTCATTAACTTTTGAAACCAAATCTATAAAAGAAACTTTTCCGTCTTCAGCTGTTTCGGGATCCACAGGAAACACAACCAGACCTGTATATTTCATATGCGGCAATACCTCTCTATTAAAAGCATTTACAAGTTTTAATCTTTTTGTAATTTTATAGAGAGCTTTCGCAACTCCAGTCTCTATAAGGGTTATTGGTGTTCTAGGATATTTTTCTTTAATTAATTTGATATGATAGTTATACGCTGGTAAAGTCCCTTCTAAATCATCAATAATAGTACTTTTGTCTAATGCCATTAAAGGTTCGTCGCTACTTGGGTCAATAAAAGCAATTCGTGAATCTCCCATTCGTAGAATGTGTTCTGTATTGTTAATAATAGTAACTTCAAATGGCGTAAGTCCTCTGAAATAATCGAAAACTACTTCTACATTATATTGGCCTTCATCTTGAAGGAATGGCTTATAAATAACCGGAACTTGTTGTTTATAGTAAGATTTTTTATATAAATTGGTCCCGACCGGTTTTAGTATAATTGAGATTCCTCCTTTAGATTGTTTACTTTGGGTTTTATCTCCCAAATCAAAATAAGTTTCTTTCTGATAAGAAACTTCTTTAACCGTTCCACATGACACAATTAAAATTGATAAGAATATCATTATTCCATAATAAAATGACTTTCGTGTAAATGATTTTTTTCCCATTACAATTCTCCTTTTGTTTTTAATAAATTCCTACTTTTTCCGTATGTTAGTCCCTTTTTTATTCACTATTATTTTTCGGAATATTTAACATTTAATTATTTTATAAAATACCTGTTTTAGAGTATTTCACGATAACAAATGTCCAAACGGCATTTTTCTAAAACCAACCATAGCGCTATTTAAGGACTACTTTACTATTAGATTGTTTAATTCATTAAATTGGAGAAACTGATGTATACATTTTTTTTGTATTATTGCTTTAATTTAGCTGTAGATGACTGTTTGGCAATATAGGGAGTCGGAGGCATTTTTTAAAGTAAACTGTGTAAATTTACTCAGCGGACGTGTTGTCTTTTGTGACTTACATCACATTTAAGTATGAACTATCTGTATTTACCTTAAAATTTTTAAAATATTATTAAAAAAATCATTGTTTTTTAATGATTCGTGCATTCGCGGCTTTTGTTCTTTCACTCAAAACAAAGAATATCTACCAAAATTTTCTTCAATTCGCTTTTACAACCTAATCTATAAGATATTGCTCAATAATTTCTTTCCACTCGGATAATGTATTTTTGTTCTCATTTACATATTTTTCAAAGTTAATAAAGTATTTACGATACCTTATTCGTAATGAATTTTTAATAATTTCTTTTTCTTTGCTTTTGCCCTTTGTAATTATTGTTAATATCCCTTTATGCCCCAGAAAATAGTCTTTATACTTTTTAGCAATAATTTTTTTATTATTTCCACTATTAGCCAACTGCAATATTGCACGCTCCAAATCGAAATTATTTTTAGCTAAGAAATAGAGGAATATTTCTTTTGTATATCTAACAACCGTTTTACGTCTAATTGATCTGTTCCCATTCATATTTAGAGTGTCAGTAGTTTGTGAAATATTAAAGGAATTGTTACGTAATAGACTTAAAATATTAAGATGGGTTTTCTCCAATCCGTTTATAAAGTTTTTATCAAGATATTCCGTAAGATAAACATTTCTTCCGGGATTCTTGCTTTTCTTATACAAATTAAATTCTCTAAGTTGTTTAATTACCATTTCAAAAGCAATTATAATTATCTGCAAAGTTTCGGCATCAAGTTTTTGCTTAGTAGTAAGCATAATCGCGCCGAGATCACAATATTCATCTTCCTTTAGCATACTTAAAATAGGTATTTGATATGAAAACGTTATCCCCTTAAAAAATGAATGGAGTAATGCTCCTTCCAGTAACAGATTTAGGTCCTTTTCATTATCGTATTTGATCAACTTACTCAGATGTTCCTTAAAGTAACTTTTTGTAAAATTCAAATATTCTGTTACATCTTTTCTTTTAAATAAATTATTTATAAATAATATAAACTCTAAAGTACGTTCTTTTTTTACAATTTCATTAACAAGAATATCAAATTTAGTACCGTCAATAATTATAAAATCGTTTTTATAGAATTTAAAACTAAGTTTTATTTTTTCTGTTAAATCACTAAGATATTTTTTAAAAACAGAAGGATGATATAAATTAGGAACGTTTAATCTAAGTTTATTAAGTTTAGAGTCATATACCAGTGGTTTTTTAATCTGTTTGTTATTATCAATCAATATGGTTTCAAGTATAAATTTCTTTTTTAAGAGCCCGGGAGGCAGCCCAAAGACTAAGTGACTTAAATAACCCTTTATCCCTAGTGAATAAAAGAATGTTAAAACACCATGAAGTCTTTGAATTAAGAAATCTTCGGGGATGTTTTTTTTATTAACAATTGCAGGTGTATAATTTATTTTATTAAACTTTATTAATTTCCCGGCGAAATCGTCAATAAATAAATATTGAACATTCATAAATAAGAGTTCTTCTTCAGTAAATAAGTCGGTCGTTTTTTTTAAAAACCATTCCAAATATTCCCTGGGCAAATCAAAGCTTATATTATTTGCTTCCTCTAAAAGACCATATAGAATATTTATTTTCGATTTATTTTGATATATTTTCATTTAAATATAGATTTGTTTATTATTAGAGTAATTTTTTCACCAAACTGGAGAAATTTTTAAAAGTTTTTATACCCTGAATTTCGTAATAATAAACGCAGCGCTAATTTTTCCTTCCGATAAGCTTTATAATCCGAAATGTTGCGCTAAACAATGTGGTATAACAAGGTAGATGTTATAGTTAATACAATAAGATTATATATATGTGATTTTTTCCGAGGTATAAAATGAAATTCCTTTTTACTTTATTTTTTATCTCTTTCCTTTTATTAAATTCTGGTCTCTTATCACAAGTAAAAAATGTTACGGAAAAAACTAAAGCCGACACAACTTTAGCAAACAAATTTTTGCAAAAAGCGGAAAAGTTTAGGAAAGAAGCTAAGTATGACAGCTCGAATTATTATTTTAATAATGTATCTGATTTTTATAAAAAATAAAAAATTAAGGAAAATAAGTTAATCGTTTTTAACTATAAAATTAATAATTATATTATTAATATTTATAATAGCTAACATGAATATTATAATTACACTATGTGTTCTTGTTGCTGCAGCATTGGTTGTTTCGCTTAACTATTCTAGAAATAAATCTCGAGATGTAAAACGCGTTCCAGCTATTGAGCAGATAGAAACTGCTTTAGTAATTTATACATCCAAATTATTCTTTAATTATGTCTATACATTTGATAGATAGGATTTTTCAATAAATGTCTTCTCATTATTCTATAGGCAACTTTTGTATAATCTATTAACTTTAAACAATTTCTTTTTGTTTATCTCATGGAGATCGATTATGAAAACCTTTCTTTTTTTATTTTTAATTTATGGCTTGATATTAGGTCAAGATACAATTTCGAAAAAAGAAAAATTAAAACAGAAAGAGAAATATTGGCCTCAAGTTTTACACTACTCACGAAATGTTAAGAAATTTTTTATTGGTGGACAATATGATAGTTCTATAGTATATGCAAAAAAAGCATGTACTTATTTTAAAAAAAATAATATTTGGGATGAATACTTAAGATTTATGTTAATGCTTGGAAGAAGCTATGAATTAAATGGTCAATTAAACAATGCAATAGAAACTGCTATCAAAATTGAACAAGTTGGTAACAGAAACTTAGGAAAGGGCCATAAATATGTGCTTGGAGGTCATCAACTTCTTGGTAATATTTATTTTAGAAACTGTCAATATAAAAAAGCGTTAAAAGTTTATTTTAGATTACTTGATAAGCAAAAGAGTATTTCACCAAAAGATCGTAAACTTCATAAAAGTATCTCACACACTTACAATAATATTGCATTAGTTTATAGGGAGAAAGGTGAACTTATAAAAGCATTAGATATTTTCAAAAAGTCTTTGACTATCCTTTTGGAAACGAAAGACCCAAATGATTCACAAATTTCTTCACAAATTGCAGATCGCTATAAAAATATCGGAAGTTTATACATGGACATTGGTGATTATTTCAAATCTTTAGAATACTATAAAAAAGCATTAAATATTACATTAAAAACTATAGGTGAAAAACATCCATCTACTGCATCAATATATAATAATATTGCAACTGTATTCAAGTACCTTGGAGATAATGAAAAATCAATTGCTGCTTATAAAAAAGCTCTAAATATACAGTATCAAACCCTGCGTAAAAATCATCCTGACATCGCAATAACTCATAATAACATTGGAAATTTATATTTTGCAAAAAAAAATTATTTATTAGCAGAACATGAATATAAGGAAGCACTTAAAGTTTTTAAAGCGAACTTTACAGATAATAATATAAAAATATCAAATTGTTATAATAATTTAGGTGAAGTTTATATAAAAATGAATAAATACAATCTGGCATTTAAATTTCTCAGAAAGGCTATATCCATAAATAAAAATATTTTTGGAAATAAGCATTATAATCTTGGTAAAAGTTACTTATTATTAGGTGAGTTATACACAGTACAAAAGAAATATTTTGATGCATTAATCCAATTCCAAAATGCTATAATTTCTAATGTTTCTAATTTTCATAGCATGGATTATAATGAAAATCCTAAGCCAAAAATTATAGTTGCAAGTAATTCATTATTAGAAGCTATTAAAGCCAAAGCTTTTTTACTAGATAAGTATTTTACCTCGATAAATGACAAGAAAGCTTCTTTCTCGACATATGATTTAGCAATACAAATAATAGATAAAATCCGCACCGGATATAAATCAGAAGGTTCAAAACTTTTCCTTGGTGAACAAACAAGGGAAGTTTTTGAAGGCGCTATTAGTGTTGCTTTGGAGTTATATAACTTAACCGGCAAAGAAATCTACAAAAGGAAAGCATTCGAATTTTCCGAAAAAAGCAAAGCAGCGGTATTAAGTAATTCTTTACAAGAATCTTTTGCGGAAAATTTCTCAGGCATTCCAAAAAAATTGAGAGATAAAGAATATGATTTAAGAGTTGATCTCTCCTACTATGAAACGGAACTTCAAAAGGAGAAAACAAAAAAAGAGAATACTGACAGTACAAAAATCATGGAATTCGAAAACAAATTTTTCGATTTAAAACAAGAATATGATAGATTCATTACAAATTTGGAAAAGAATTATCCGCGCTATTATTCGTTAAAATACAAAACCGATGTTGTTCCGCTTACCGAACTGCAAAATTCCCTTGATAAAAATACTTCATTACTTGAGTATTTTGTTGGTGACAGCACTGTTTATATATTTGTTATCTCCAAAAATGATTTTAATGTTCGCTCTTTTCCCAAAACAGATAACTTTGAAAAATTATGTAAGGATTACTATTTTTCCCTTAAACAAAACGATAAGAAAAACTTTTTTAAAACTTCTTCGAAACTCCAAAAAATATTGATAGAACCTATAAAAGAAAAATTAAAAGAAAAAATAGTAATAATACCGGACGGCATTTTACATTTTGTTCCATTTGAATCTTTTGTGAATAACTCATCAAATCTCATTACAAAAGATCTTTCCGGTTTGGATTATTTAATAAAGCATTTTGATATATCTTATAATTATTCCGCAAAATTATTTGTAAACAATCTTAAATCAGTTAGCAAAGGAAAAGGATTTATCGGTTTTGCGCCTGTTTTCAAAACTGAAAACAATTCCAATTTTATTGCCGAAAGGAATTACCGTTTTGTAAAATCATTGGAAATTGATTCGAACAAAATAAATGACGATTTCCGTTCGGTTACAATAGACGGAAAAACTTTTAACGAACTACCCTATTCCGAAACGGAAATAAATTCAATTGTAAATTTGTTCAAACAAAAAGGTAAAAAAGCAATAGGTTATTTTAATAACAAAGCAAATGAAAAAAACTTTAAGACAGATTGTAAAAATTACAAATATGTACACATTGCAACACACGGGCTTGTAAACGGGAAGAATCCGAAATTATCCGGTCTCATCTTCGCACAATCTTCCAATTCCGATGATAATGAAGACGGAATTTTATATTCCGCGGAAACATATAACTTAAACCTAAATGCGGATTTGGTAGTTTTAAGCAGTTGTAAAAGTGGAATCGGGAAAATAATTAAAGGCGAAGGAATGATGGCTTTAACCCGTGGTTTCCTTTATTCCGGTGCAAGAAATATTCTGACTTCCTTATGGAATATTTCCGATAAAACTACTAAAGATTTAATGATAGAGTTTTACAAAAATATCATTAACGGTAAAAATTATTCTAACGCCTTAAGAAATGCCAAATTAAAAATAATGAATAAAAAGGAAACGGCTTTTCCCGGTAATTGGAGCGGTTTTGTTCTGATTGGCATATAATATTTTTCTTAAAATTATTATTCTAACTTTTATTCTTTTTTATAATAAAATTTTCCGACAAACAAAACATCGCCTCCGCTGAGCATATCCCCTTCCGTAATAAGCTTCCAATAATAAAGTCCCGGCGGAAGCTCTTTGGTTAGTATATATTGCTGCCCTTTTGTCGTTATATGTTCAAACCCCTTCACAATATTACCTTTGTTATCATAAATTTGTAAATAAACTTTTGAAGCGGAAGGAAGATTCCATTTGAACAAAACTTTTCCATCAAAATTTTCCGAATTCTTTGGAGAAATAATTTCTACCGCTTCGTTCCGGTATTTTGTTTCAATTAATTGCTCAAACTCGGCAAATTCTGCAAAAGCAAGCGAGTTATTTTGAGATATGTGATTACGAGAAAAAAAGTAAACGGAAATTCCTATAGTGACAACAACTATAAAAACAGCAGCAACTTTTAACCAGAAATACAAGTTTTTATCCGGTTTGCTTATCCCAGAGAAAAACGGGTGTTCGCCGGTTTCGATGTCTATATTTTGCGTAAAATTATATAACTCTAATATGCTTAGATTACACTGTTCGCAATTACTTAGATGTTTATGAATTTCAATGGGTAATTTTTCGAGTTGATCTAATTTCATCCCATCCACGTATAGCGCTATTGCTTCATCACTCAAATGTCCGTCTTGATCAAAAAAATCAATTTTATTGTATTCAAATTTCATATTTATTCCTTTTGCCTTCCTTTATTAGAGAATAAAACCTTTCTAAATGGAGAAAGCATAATTATTTTTTACTATAATAAGCTCTTATTAACAAAGCAAACATTTTCTCGTCAAATTCATAATTGTAAACTGAGCTTAAATTATTAATGATTTGATTTTTATAATATTCCAACCATTTTCTTAATGCATCGGGGGATGAATGTTTCTTTTCATATTTATTAAAAAATTCCGCTGCTATTTCGTAAATCTCAGACTTTAATAAATAACCGTTTTCTAGTGATAGTTTCTTGAAGAATAAATTTTGGTCTGCCTTTCCGATGTTTTTATTATAATTTTCAATATCCGTTTCATCAAATTTTACGTGATAGACAATTTTCAATAGCAACTCAATTTTATGTCTTTTCTCTCCGAATTGATGTAAGTATTCGTCTAGAAAATTATAAACTTCTTCTAAACTAAAATCCCATAAACTATTTTTGTAAATAAATTCTTTATGTTTCGTTAAACTAATATCCGTTATTCTTGATGCGTGTATCTTTTTATATTCTTTATAACATTCGTTAATAAATATTTTTGATAAGTAAGTTGATAATTTCGATTTTCCTTTGAAATTCTTTTTTACTGTCTCGAATTTACCGTCGAGTAAAGACAAAATTACATTATTGACAATATCTTCAGGTTCAAGAGCGGGATATAAATCAGAATTAAATCTCTTTCTAACTATAGAAAGAAATAATTCCTTATACTTAGAAAGTAATTTAGCGGGGGCATTATATAACAAATATAAATCTTTTTCTTTTTCGTAATCTGCTTTCATTTATTAAACAAAAATACTTAAATGGGTATTACAATATTATATAATCTCAACTATGGATGCTAATAATATTTACAAAAACAGATTTTGATTTTTAATTATATTTAAATATCTAAATTATCAATTGAAATATTAATTCTTTTATGGTTGTTAACAAATTTTATTATGACCGGCATAAAAACTTCCTTATGATAGGTGAGCAAAAGAAATAAAAAAAATCCGATTACGCCTGAAGTTTTTTTTACATTTCATTTGGAACAAGCGTTAATTTTTTTTGCGGTTTTACTTTTGATTTATTTATAAATACTAATTTGTTTTTTCGCTTAAAAAGGTGGTTTGATTATTTACTTTAAAAATTCTTTTTTATAATATTAATATTTTTATCTAAAAATACAAAAATCTATTATTTCCTCGAACCCGGCTTAACAACCGGCATCCCTTCTTTACAAAGCGGGCAGTCTTCGGGTTTGTAAACAATTACTTCGGTTTGATATGTGCTTACTTGAGGAACTCCGAAATCCACTTTTCCGTTGCTTCTGTCTACTATCATTCCAACGCCAACAACTTTCCCACCGTTTTGCCTTACTATGTCAATAACTTCAAATACGGATCCGCCTGTTGTAACTACATCTTCGCAAACCAAAACCTTTTCGCCTTGAGAAATTTCAAATCCCCGGCGCAACGTAAGTTTACCTTCCATCCTTTCGGCAAAAATGGATTTCTTATTTAATTGGCGGGCTACTTCTTGTCCTACAACAATACCGCCTATTGCCGGCGCTATTACAGTATCAATTTCATAATCCTTAAAATACCCGGCAATTATACCGCAAAGTTTTTCTGCATATTCCGGATATTGAAGTACCTTGGCGCATTGGAAATACTTGTTGCTGTGATTACCGGATGTCAACAAAAAATGCCCTGTTAAAAGGGCATCGGTTTGTTCGAAAATGGAGATGATTTCTTCTTTCGTCAATTTTAATTCCCGTAAAGTTTATTAATTTCTTTTGCCAATTCCATATCTTTGGATGTAATCCCGTTTTCGCAGTGAGTACTTAACATAAATTTTACTTTATTCCAACCGTGAAGCAAAATATCGGGATGATGATTTACAATTTCGGCAGCCATTCCAACTTTAACAATAAAAGCAACGGCGCTTTTGAAATCTTTCAACTCAAATTCTTTAATCAAAGTATTTTCAAATAACGTCCACCCTTCCAGCTGTGTAAGTCCGGACCGTATTTCATTTTCATTCAAAAGCGCCACAATGTTTATCCTATTTCTTCCGTTTCCGGATTGTCTTTTTCTTCTTCCGAAGACGGAGAACTCTTATCGCTTTCGCCGTCTTTTATCTCGTTTTTATCCTGGTTATCCATTTTTTCCGCTGAATTGTTCTTAGTTTTCTTGGCAACAAAGTAAAGACCGTCGGTGTTTTTCTTATGTTTAACCACGATTTTGTCGCCTTCTTTAAATTGCTTCAAAAGCAATTCTTCGGCTAACGGATCTTCAATGTATTTTTGAATTGCGCGCTTTAACGGTCTCGCGCCGTACTTCGGATCATAACCTTTTTCCGCAAGGAAATCTACTGCTGTTTTATCAAGCTCGATTTCCATTTTATTTTCTTTGAGATTCTCGACTAATTCCCTCATCTCGATTTCGATAATTTTCTTAATATCTTCTTTATCGAGATTCCTGAACACGATTGTTTCGTCAACACGGTTAAGGAATTCCGGATTAAACAAATTCCTCATTGCTTCTTCGACCGTGTTTTTCAAGTGTTCGTATTTATCCGCATCTTCTTCGGTTCCGAATCCGAAACCTCCGGTGTCACGGATATTCTTAGTCCCAACGTTGGAGGTCATTATGATAATCGTATTTTTAAAATCGACTTTTCTACCAAGACTATCGGTTAATACGCCGTCATCCAGAACTTGAAGTAAAATATTGAACACATCGGGATGTGCTTTTTCTATTTCGTCGAACAGTACAACCGAATAAGGTTTTCTTCTTACGCGTTCGGTTAATTGTCCGCCTTCTTCATAACCAACATATCCCGGAGGAGCTCCTACAAGGCGCGATACCGCATATTTTTCCATGTATTCGCTCATATCTATGCGGATTAAAGCATCTTCCGAATCGAACAAATATTTTGCGAGCTCTTTTGCAAGTTGGGTTTTCCCCACGCCGGTCGGTCCTAAGAAAATAAAACTGCCAATCGGTTTGTTTTGCCGTTTCAACCCTGCGCGCGTACGTCTTATTGCTTTAGTCAGTTTTGTTACGGCTTCATCTTGTCCAACAATTCTGGATTTTAACACTTCTTCCATTTTCATTAATTTTTCAGTTTCAGCTTGAACAACACGTGTAACCGGAATACCTGTCATCATCGAAACCACGGTTGCTATATCGTCTTCGGTTACGTCATAAATTTCGTCCTTCATTTTTGCTTCCCATTCGGCTTTAGCAATTTCCAGTTCGTGTTGCAATGTACGTTCTTGGTCTCTTAGTCTCGCTGCTTCTTCATAATCTTGTTGTTTTACAACCGCAACTTTTTGCTGTTTTATTTTCTCTATTTTTTCTTCCAGTTCAAGAATTTCTTCCGAAACGTTGAAATTACCCATATGAACACGTGAACCGGCTTCATCCAAAACATCAATAGCTTTATCCGGCAAGAATCTATCAGTAATGTATCTGTCACTTAATTTAACCGCAGCTTCAATAGCTTCTTTCGAGTATTTTACGTGATGATGTTCTTCGTATTTAAATTTAATATTTTCCAAAATTTCGATAGTCTCCTCGACCGAAGGTGGTTCAATCATTACCTTTTGGAATCTTCTATCCAAAGCACCATCGGTTTCGATAAACTTACGATACTCGTCGAGTGTAGTTGCACCGATGCACTGAATATCTCCCCGCGCAAGAGCAGGTTTGAACATGTTAGATGCATCTAACGATCCGGACGCTCCACCGGCACCGACAATTGTGTGAAGTTCATCGATAAATAAAATTACGTCGTCGGCTTTTTCCAATTCGTTCATTAAAGCTTTCATTCGTTCTTCAAATTGACCACGGTACTTTGTTCCGGCAACCAATCCGGCTAAATCCAAAGTAACAACGCGCTTATCTTGAAGAATTCTCGGTACTTTACGTTGAACAATTCTTAATGCCAAACCTTCGGCAATTGCGGTTTTACCAACTCCGGGTTCACCTATTAGAACCGGATTGTTTTTCTTTCTTCTGCTTAAAATCTGGGCAACACGTTCTATCTCCATTTCCCTTCCCACAACGGGATCGAGTTTATCTTCCATTGCCAGTTTGGTTAAATCGCGACCGAAATTATCGAGAACGGGAGTTTTCACCTTCTCTGCTTTTTTTGTCGTCGGAGGTAATGACGAAGATTTGCTGCCGCTTCCGGTTCCGCGACTGCTTAAAATGTTACTCAATTCGGCTCTAGCACTTTCGTAAGTAACATCGAACTGATGTAAAATTTGAGTAGCTATATTTTCTTCGTCCCTCAAAATCGAAAGTAATATATGTTCCGTTCCTATTACATCGGATTTGTAAATCTTTGATTCTATCTGGGTGATTTTAAGAACCTTTTCCGCTTGCTTGGTTAACGGAATATTTCCTATGGTCATCGTTCCGCCAGAAGGACGAACAGTATCTTCAATCGTCTTTTTCAATTTATCCAAATCAACCCCAAGGTTGCGTAGAATTTTAACAGCAACCCCGTGATTTTCTCTAATAATTCCCAATAGAAGATGTTCGGTTCCTATTGAATCGTGTCCGAGGCGTATAGCCTCTTCCCTGCTCAATCTTATTACCTCTTGAACTCTTTCCGAAAAATTTCCTTCCATTTTCTTCAACCCTTAAATGAAATTTATTAATTATAAAGTGATTTTTGAACCAATGACAATATATAGATTGTAAAATATCTAATCAAGTCAATTGCCAAATAACGTCAATTTTTGTTAATTATCGTTATTTGCATATACTAAGTTAAATAAAAATATCAAATAATTTCGTCAAATTATTATAATTAACCGAAATAAAGTGAAAAAGTTCCCAAATAAAAGATATTAACGTATGATTTTTGTTTTTTGACATTATACATCAAGCATGGCATCATCCTAAAATTATTTGGAATACTTTATACAAAGAGATATATTTGTAGTTCTGTTTTATTGTAAAAAACCGCAAATTTGCGAGAGTGGCGGAATTGGTAGACGCGCTAGATTTAGGATCTAGTATCCGTAGGATGTGGGGGTTCGAGTCCCCCCTCTCGCACAAACTAAAAGCAGGAGAAAAATGGAAACTAAAATCAATGTACTATCGGAATCCGAACACGAATTGGAAGTTTCGCTCGGTTACGATGAAATTAAAAACGAAATAGAAGAAGCTTACAAAAAAGAAAGAAAATCTATCACTTTGCCGGGGTTCAGAAAAGGTAAAGTGCCCATACCGATGTTAAAGAAAATTTACGGAGAAATGATTGAGTATAAAGCAAGTGAAGATATTGCCAATAAAAAATTCTGGGAAATTGTTGACGAACAAAAACTTGAACCAATCAGCACACCGCAACTTTCCGATTTGGATTTCGAAATCGGGAAACATCTTAAATTTAAAGTAAAATATGACGTAAAACCCAAGATCGAACTAAAAGATTATAAAGGTTTGGAAATAGAAAAACCCGTTTTTAAAGTAAAAGACGAAGATGTTGAAGCCGAAATTAAAAATATTTTAAAAGCACATTCCAAATTTGAAGAAGCCGAAAAAATCGAAGATGAAAACTACCGGGTAACTCTCGATTTGGTAAGAAAAGACGAAGAAAA
Organism: Melioribacteraceae bacterium; assembly: GCA_027030245.1. GTDB lineage: Bacteria > Bacteroidota > Ignavibacteria > Ignavibacteriales > Melioribacteraceae > BMS3ABIN04. Next base: position 33,573 of record JALVFE010000020.1, on the reverse strand, counting down.
CAAAGAAGTTGACGGAACAAAAAACGAAGACGTTGTTGTGGATTTAAGCGATCCGAAAGTGAATGAAGAAATAACGAAAAACGCAATCGGCAAAAAGGTTGGCGATACCTTTACCTTTAGCTTTACAGACGAACATAAACACGGAGACGAGGTTCACAAAGAAGAATATACTTACGAAGCGACGATTAAAAAAATCGAAAAGATTGTTCCGCCGGAAATTAACGAAGAGTTCGTAAAAAAAATATCGCAAAACAAAGCTAAAACCTTGGATGAATTCAGACAAAATCTCCGGAAAGAATTTGAAGATTATCTGAATAAGCAATCGGAAGATATATATTTGAATTCCCTTCTTAGCAAAGTTGTGGAAAACAACGATTTTAAAGTTCCGCAAGGATATGTTGAGCTTTTAGAAAGACAAATGCTCAAAACGGAATTGGAAAATGCGAAAGCTTACGGATATAAAGATATCGACGAGAATAAAATAAGGGAACAAATCAGACCGAGAGCAGAGTGGAATGCCAAATGGCAAGTAATCCTTACAAACATAGCGGAAAAAGAAAACTTAAAAGTAACCGACGAAGAGCTTAGGGAATTAGCGAAAAAAGAAGCTGAAAAAACAGGTATTTCCGAAGATAAATTGTTCAAATATTATAAAGATTCGAATAAAGCCGAGTTGATGCTCGAGGAAAAAGTGGTTAATTTTCTCAAAGAAAACAATATCGCAAAAGAAATTGATCCCGCTGAAAAAGCTAAAGAAAAAGAAAAACAAACCGATAAAAAAGAAGAAACAAAATAAAGAGGATTTTAATGTCTGCAGAAATTTATAACCAATTAGTTCCATACGTAATAGAACAAACAGGGCGCGGTGAAAGAGGAATGGATATTTTTTCCCGGCTTTTAAGGGAAAGAATTATTTTTTTGGGAACCGCCGTCGATGACCACATTGCGAGCTTAATTATTGCACAGTTGCTATTTCTGGAAGCGGAAGACCCGGAAAAAGATATTTATTTATATATCAATTCTCCAGGTGGAAGCGTTTCCGCCGGATTGGCTATCTACGACACGATGAAATATGTAAAACCAGACGTTGCAACAATTTGCGTTGGAATGGCTGCAAGTATGGGCGCCATTTTGTTAGCCGGAGGCGCCAAAGGAAAAAGATCGGCATTACCGCACGCGAAAATTATGATTCATCAACCGTGGGTTGGAGGTCTGCAAGGACAAACTACCGATATCGAAATTCACGCCAAAGAAATGGTTAAAACCCGCGACACGCTTTACCAAATATTGCACGAGCACACGGGTAAACCAATTGAGCAAATTGCAAAGGACTGCGACCGTGATTATTTCTTGTCGGCTGAAGAAGCAAAAGAATATAATCTTATTGATAACATTTTGGAACGCCGTGTAATGCCCGGCGATAAAAAGAAAAAGTAAATAAATTCCCTTAAATTTAATATTACCAAAATGTAATGCTGTCCCAAATGCTTTTGGGATCAGCATTTTTTTTAATTAATAATTTACTTAGATCCCGAAATGAATTCGGGATGACACGTTCTTTTGCCGTCATGCTGTTCGCCGCAGGCGAATCATTTCAGCATCTGATTAAATTATGAGTTCATTTTAGATTCCGAAACAAGTTCGGAATGACATAGTAAAATACGATCCGTCGTAGTAGACAGGCTGACGAAACTTTCTAGCTGTCATGCTGAATTTATTTCAGCATCTCATAGAGTTCATTTTAGATTCCGAAACAAGTTCGGAATGACATATCCTATTTAATCCGCCGTGGCGGACGGGATGACAGACAATAAATTACAAATATCAAATCCCAAATTCCAATAAAACGAATAATTTGCAAAAGTTTTTGAACCAAATATGGCCTAAAACAATTTGCGTTAAAAAAATTCGTGCGGAGTAGCGTTAAAAAAATAATGCTGTTTGAGTCACGGTATATCGACAGATATAGCGGGACGAGTTCATTATTTTTAGCTACGAAGCTAAGAATTTTAGCAAATTGTTTTCAGTTTACCCCTAACGAAGTGGGTCCTTGATTTTTTCTTTGGTTCGTTTCTTTTGTATCAAGACAAAAGAAATGAACATTAAATATTTCACGCCGAATGGCGTTTGCAGATATAAATCGAGAGTTCTTTTTAGATCCCGAAATAAATTCGGGATGACACGTTCTCTTCTGTGATATGCTGATCTAAAATCATGTCATGCTGTTCGCCACAGGCGAATCATTTCAGCATCTGATTAAATTATGAGTTCATTTTAGATTCCGAAACAAGTTCGGAATGACATAGTAAAATACGATCCGTCGTAGTAGACAGGCTGACGAAACTTTCTAGCTGTCATGCTGAATTTATTTCAGCATCTCATAGAGTTCATTTTAGATTCCGAAACAAGTTCGGAATGACATATCCTATTTAATCCACCGACGGCGGACGGGATGACAGACTAAAAATCCCAAATAACAAATTCCAAATGATAAATGACCAATTCCCAATGACAAGTGACCGATGACCGATGACCAATTACAATTTTTACGGTTTAAAACAGCCCCTTTTTATTTGTATCCCCACCGAAAACCACATTGCAAGCTATTTTTGCTATATTTCGACTTCCGATAATTTCCGTAAATATGTAATGAATGATCAATCAAAAATTTCCGTAAGTGCGCCGCACGAAAAAAGAAATTTTTGGGCATTTGTATGGCATGCGGTGTGGCTTGCATTGGCGCAAACATTTGCAGATAGAAATACGGTGCTTCCCGGTTTAATTCTGCTTGTGGGCGGAACAAAAACTCACTTGGGAATTTTAACCGCCATTCTAATCGGTTTACCGGTTTTTTCCCAATTGCTTTTTGCAGCTTACCTTTCCCAAAAAATTTATAAAAAAAATTTTTTATTGCTCGGAATTTATCTCCGGGTTTTTGCTTTCGGTGGAGTTGCATGGACGCTTTCCCTTCACGCCCGTTTCTCACCATCGACGGTAATTTTACTCGTTTATTTTTGGATGCTGCTTTTCACAATCAGCGGAGCTTTTGCCGGAGTATCTTACACGGACGTTTTGGGCAAAAGTATTAAGGGAGATCTGCGCAAAAACTTTTTAGTTGTCCGTCAATTTTTAAGCAGTATCGGAGTTTTGATTTCGGCATTGGCGGTAAGACAAATTTTACAGTCATTCGAATATCCGGAAAATTATAAAATCGCATTTGAATTTGCTTTTGTTCTGCTTTTCATTGCATCGTTGGGCTTTATCGCAATTAAAGAAAATCCCACGGAAATTTCCGAAGACCGGACTTCCCTTCTACAGTTAATCAAATCAATTCCGTCGGTAATCAAAAACGGTAAAAATCTTAAGAATATTGTTATCACGTCAAACTTGGTCGGATTCGCCATTTCACTAATTCCATTCTACATTTCGCTTGTAAAAGACAAATTTCATCTTGATAAATCCGTTATAGGCAATTTGTTGTTACTTCAAATTATCGGGATGATTGTCTCTAATTTCTTTTGGTCGAAAATCGTGAAAAAGAAAGCCTTCAAAGGCGTTTTATTCTTCGATATTTTACTTGAAGGTTCAATTCCCGTTATAGCAATTCTTTTAGCCTATTTCGGATCGCTAACATATTTTACTTTATTATTCTTTTTAATCGGTACGGCTTTAAGCGCTCATAAAATAGCATTTGAAGGCGTGTTGCTCGAAATTTCCACGGATGAAAACAGAGCTTTGTACAGCGGAGTTTTCGGGGCACTCAGTCTTACAATCGCCGTATTTCCTTTGCTGGTCGGTTACTTAATCTCTTCTACCGGTTACGTTCCAATATTTCTTTTATCCAGCATAATAATTTTTTCTTCCCTTGTTTTTTACAAACGGCTCGAATGCAATTGATAACGATTGCAAGCAAAAAAAGTGAGTATTCTTTATATTAAAATCAAAATTCGATTTAACTTTTCACGGTGAAAAAATGAACCAAGCGGAAATCGAGAAACGCAAACCGCAAATAAGCAAGTATTTGCCGAAACCGCATCTTGGTATTTTCCGCCGGCTTTTAACATCATTTCTTTTAATTTCAATTATTCCCATCTTAATATTTGGATATTATACAACTTTTACCTTGGATAATATCGATAAAAAACTTACCGGTAAAATAAAGACCGCAATAAATGAAAAAACCCTTGAGTCGCTTGAACTTCAAGCAATTTATATAGCAAAATCGGTACGTAAATTCTTAAAGCAATGTGAATATGATTTGCTATCGTTGACGAGTATTTCACCTACAGCCAATAATTATTTAAAATTTTCAAAAAATCATTTATCCGAAATTTGGCATTTAGCTTATTCCAATTCAACTTTAGCTGAAATACACGAAGCGATTCCGTTATACAAAGAGATTTCGTTTATCGATAAATCCGGTAGAGAGCTTATTTCCGTAAAAAATGGGAAACTTGTTCCAGCGTATAAACTTAAAAATGTTGCCAATCCAAAAAACACCACATACAAATGCGAAAATTATTTTACGGAAGCAAAGAAATTAAAACCGGGAGAAATTTACGTCGGACATGTAACCGGATTTTACATTTCAAAAAACGAACAATTAAACGGCGCAAAGGACTTGAGCGAATCTCCACCCGGAAAATTTTACGACGGCGTAATCAGATTTGCTACGCCGGTTTACACCGGTGGGAAACTCCGGGGCGTTGTTATGATAGCGTTGGATCACCGCCACTTAATGGAATTTACTCAACATGTGCTTCCGCTGAAAAAGGAAGAAACCGTATTTCCCGATTACAACTCCGGTGATTATGCTTTCATGTTCGATGACGAAGGATGGATAATTACTCATCCGAAATTATGGGATATCCGGGGCGTTGATAAAAACGGCAACTGGGTTAAAGCTTATACAAGCGATACGCCGGACAGTTTAATTAAAGCGGGGAAAATTCCGTTCAATCTTTTTGATGCGGATTTTATTCACCCCAACTACCCTTTCGTTGCCGAGGAAATTATCCGTAAACATTCCGGCACTGCAATTACCACAAATGTGGGCGGTATAAAAAAAGTGATGGCGTATGCACCGATTATTTACGATACTGGTGAATATAAAAATTCCGGAATATTCGGCGGTATTACAATTGGTACTCAACTTGAAAAATTCCAAAGCGGTATTCAAGCCGTTGCGGACGAACTGAACGTTGTTACAGATCTTTTCCGCCGTAACATTTTTTGGTTTACGCTTTTTACTTTCCTTGCGGCAAGCATCACTTCCTTTTTCGTATCGAGAAGTTTTACCAAACCGATAATTGAATTAACAAAAACTTCCCAAAGGTTGGCGGAAGGAAATTTGCACGAAAGAATTTATCTCGAGCGCGACGACGAAATAGGCGCACTTGCCAACTCGTTCAACTTCATGGCTTATGAACTTGAAAAGAGCAAATCCGAATTAATAGAATCGTTGGAATATTTGGAATTGAGTAAAAGTAAAATTGAAAGTTATGCGAAGGATTTGGAATATCAATTAAAAATTTTCAGAAGCATACAAAGGATAAGCAACATACTCGGCAAAACTTTCGAAATGAATACGATTTTAAAAATTATTCTGAAAAATTGTGTGCAAAGCATCGGTTTCGACCGCGCTATTCTTTACTTGAAAGACGATTCCGGAAAATATTTGGAATGCAAGGAAATTTGGGGATTCTCACCCGAAGACGCAGAACGTGTGATTAAATCGAAATACAACATAGAACATTGCGATTGTATAGAAACAAAAGTAGCCCGCAGCGGAAAAATCATTTACGTTGAAGATTTCAAAAATTATAAAGAAGCAACGGAAGTAGATAGAAAAATCCGGGATATCGGGAAAAGCAATTCGTTTATTTTCGTTCCGCTTAAAGCAAAGGAAGAAATAATTGGTATAATGGGCGCCGATAAATCGCTTTCCGAAGGAAAAATTACGGAATTGGATATCAATTCCTTGCAAATTCTTGCCAATCAAGCTTCGCGGGTAATCGAAAACACCAAGCTGTATCAAGAATTAATAAGGCAGCGGAATTTCGTTGAAAATATTTTAAAATTTATGCCGAATGCTGTTTTAACCATAGATGACAAAGGCAAAATCTTAAGCGCTAACGAAACCGTAAAAAATATTTTTGAAATCGATCACTCAAAAATTATAGGGGAAAAAGTAGAAAAAGCTTTCGAAAAGTTTCATCCTTTCGTTGATGAAATTAAAAGATTCTTGCACGACGGCAGCAGCGGATTGTTTTTTGCCATCAAACAAAAAATTAACGACGAAGAGAAAATTCTCGAAATCACAACTTCAGATATTTATTCCGATTCCGGTAAAAGTTCGGGCTTCATTCTAATTATTGCCGATATAACTGAAAAAACGCAACGCGAAGAACACATGCAAGAAATGGAAAGATTGGTTTTACTCGGTAAATTCGCAGCCGGCATCGCACATGAAATACGGAATCCATTAACAGGAATAAGTTTGTTTATGGATGATTTGCACGATAAAGTTGTGCATGACAAAGAAATTTCCAAAGTAATAGAACTTGCCCTTTCCGAAGTGGAAAGATTGGAAAATCTGGTAAACGAATTATTGGAATATGCAAATCCTTCTCGCGGAAATTACGCACTGACCGATATTCACGAAACGATAAATTCTACGTTGATGTTAGTCCGCCACCAATTCGAAAAAATGAATATCGAAACGGAAACGGAATACGACGAATCTTTGGAAAAATTCGTGTTCGACAAAGAAAAAATTAAGCAAGCGTTTCTTAATTTGTTCATCAATGCCATGCAAGCAATGAAAAACGGCGGCAAGTTGAAAATCTCAACCACGCGGCTGAAGAAAAATATTTTTCTGCACCATGCAACCGCAACGGTAAATTTCAACGAAGTTGTAAAAATCACCATATCCGATACGGGACCGGGAATCGATCCGGAAAGTATTTCAAAAGTCTTCGAACCCTTCTACACAACAAAAAAGGGCGGAACGGGTTTGGGATTATCAATAACCCAAACAATTATATCCGAGCACCAAGGGAAAATTCTGGTATTCAATAAACTTGAAGGCGGAGCTTCATTTGTGATTTATCTTCCATATATTACGGAAGAAAATTATGAAAAAATCGAACCAAACCGGGTTTAAAAATGAACGAGCAAAAAACAATTTTGGTAGTTGACGACGAAGAATTTATCCGTTTAAATTTAAAAAGAATTTTCTCCGAGGAAAATTATAACGTACTTCTGGAAAATACCGGAAATGGCGCTATCGAAAGGATAAAATCGGATAAAATCGATATTGCCCTTTTAGATATTAACCTTCCCGATATTAACGGTTTGGATGTTCTGAAACAAATCAAAGAAATCCAACCCGATTTGCTTGTAATTATGATAACCGGTTACGCATCGGTGGAATCTGCCGTTAATGCAATAAAATTAGGAGCTTACGATTATATTAAAAAACCATTTAAAGCCGATGCGATAAAATTAATTACCCGTTTGGCTCTCGAAACTCAATCCCTTAAAAAAACCGTTAAAGAATTAAGGCAGCAAACTCAAAAACCTTTCGCTCTCGATAGAATTTTGGGGGTGAGCGAAGAAATCAAACGAATGAAAAACCAAATAACCGAGTTTGCAAAATACGATTCCGAAACCGTATTGATAACCGGGGAAAGCGGCACAGGCAAAGAATTGGTTGCTTCGGCACTGCATTTTTTAAGTCCGCGCGCAAACAAAGAATTTGTCGAAATAAATTGCGCTTCCATTCCCGAAACGCTTTTGGAAAGCGAGTTGTTTGGTTATGAAAAAGGAGCTTTTACCGATGCGAAAGGTAAAAAACGCGGGTTGTTGGAAAAAGCGGACGGCGGCACATTGTTTCTCGATGAAATCGGTGAAATGAGCATGTCGCTGCAAGCGAAATTGTTAAGATTGATAGAAAACAAAAGATTCAGGCGATTAGGCTCAACCGAAGATATTAATGTTGACATAAGAATTATTGCGGCGACCAATATCGATTTGAACAAAGCTATAGAAGAAAATAAATTCAGAAAAGATTTATATTACAGATTAAACGTTCTTAGAATTGAAGTTCCCCCCCTTCGCAAAAGAAAAGACGATATACTTGTTCTTGCCGCTTATTTTCTCGATCATTTCTCTCAAAAATTTTCGAAACAAATTAAAGACTTTTCCGATGAGGCAAAAGAACTGATGTTAAATTACAATTGGCCCGGAAACGTGAGAGAATTGAAAAATTCTATTGAAAGAATCGTGATATTACAAAAAGAACCCATAATTGATGTCAAACATCTGCCCCGTGAATGGTATGAAACTTCGGGAGAAACTTTTACGAATTTGCTAGTCGATAAAATAGACTTTCGTAATTATTCTTACAATGAAATTCTGCATAACATAGAAAAACAATTATTGGAAAAAGCATTTTATATGTGCGGTAAAAATACCAGTCAAACCGCCAGAACACTAAAAATTCCAAGGGAAACATTAAGAGATAAATTGGCAAAATATAACATCGGTAACGGCGAAAAATAGCCAAACTTGGTGAAATTTCGCCAAAGGTTTTTCCTTCCTAAAAAAGACAGCATATCCCCAAATCTGAATTTCCTTCAAAATTTCAGAAAATTAACGTGCAAAAAATTCTTTAATCTTGGCATAACCTTTGCCTATATACTTGTAACCACTTTATTACAGCCTCGAACGTGGGAGTTTTATTTTAAAAATTATTTTGGAGGAGAGTTATGAAAAGAGTTTCATTCTTTTTAACAACTGTTCTTGTTTTAGCATTTATTTCATCTACTTTATTAGCTCAAAATGGATTCGAACCTAAGGTGAAAGTAAACGGAACCGTTCAAGCATGGGCAAGTATGGCTCAAACAAATACCGATACCAGTCAAATCGGATTTGGATTAAGAAGAGTTAGAGCAAGACTGAAAGCCAGCTTAAGCAAAAACATCAAGGCATTTGTTCAAGCAGAATTAACAAGTCCGAAATTACTCGACGCAAGAATCGAGTATCATATCTCGAAAGCTGCACAAATCAGAGTTGGCCGTTTTATTGGCGCCGGCGTTAGAGCAGCGGGATTAACTTCCCATACAAAAATCGACATCGTCGAACGTCCGGTTTCCGCACAAAAATGGGGTAAAGCAACTATAGGTGGCGATTACAGGGATTACGGTTTGGCATTTATGGGCAAAGTTAACGGGTTCGGATTTAATTTAACTCTGCACAATGGAGCCGGAGCAGCCAATATTAAACCTTCACACAAAAGTACGGCACATTTACAATTGCAAGGCATTGCAATTAGCGGTATGGTTAATTACAAACCGAAACAATTAAAAGGTTTGGAAGTTGGCGGTTACTACGGTATGGGAAATACTTACGTAAACGATTATTCCTCGTTTAACGGTTACATTTATTATGAACCAAAACCGTTAAGAGTTAAATTGGAATATATCGGATGGACCGATAAAAACGGACCGACGGATGTTTCTTCGGCAGGTTATTATGCATTCTTGGGTTACAGGATTACCAAATGCATGGAATTAGTTGCCCGTTACGAACAATTTGACAATAATACCGATGTCGATAAAGATGAAGAAACATTCATTACTTTTGGTATTACACATTCATTTTTCCCGGATCACTGGAACAATGCAAAAATTACCGCAGCTTATGTAATTCACAACGAAGCTTGGGATAATCCACCGGATAATAATGTATTTTATATTATGGCACAATTTGTATTTTAATTTGAGTAATCATGTATTTAATAACTGGGAGGTGAAGTTATGAAATTAACTAAATTATTGGTCTCTCTGCTTTTAATTGTAGGTATGGCAGTGGGACTAAATAGTTGCGGGAAATCCGATAGCGGACCAATCAAAATAGGTGTTTTGCTTCCCTTGACTGGTTCTCAGGCAAACTTCGGTGAAATGGAAAAAAATTCCTACGAATTAGCCAAAGAAGAAATTAATGCAAACGGCGGAATCAACGGCCGCCCGATAGAATTTATTTATGAAGACGATACCGGTAAACCCGATGTTGGAAGAGCTGGAGCGGAAAAGTTAATTGTGCAAGATAAAGTTCCGATGCTTGCCGGCGGTTATAGTTCTTCCGTAACTTTTGCGGCAGCGGCTGTTGCACAACAACATAGAATTCCGTTCTTGGTAAATACCGGCTCGGTTGATAAAATAACAGAACCTGAAGCATTTGATTTAACAACAAAAGACGGCGATAAATTCTACATTTACCGTCTCAATCCGCCCGTATCGGAATACGCATCCGGTTTGGAAGGATTATTGAAAGAAGTTGTGAAACCCACTTCGGCATTTATTATTCATGAAAATTCTGCTTTTGGAACCAAAGGGGCTAAATCTTTTGCGAAAACATGTGATAAACTCGGTATCAAGGTTCTGGGCAACGAGTCATATTCAAGCGGAACAGTCGATTTCAAACCATTACTAATGAACGCCAGAAAAACCAAACCGGATATGGTTTATATGATTTCTTACGTTATGGATGCCGCCCTATTAATGAAACAAAGCAGAGAATTAGGATTCACCACTCCTAAAATATTTGTTGGAGCCGGTGCCGGATTTACTATGCCTGCATTTAAAGAAAACGCTGGAGAAGCTTCCGAGGGCGTTATCTCGGCAACACTTTGGCATCAAACTCTGCCGATTAAGGGCGCAAAAGAATATTATGACAAATATGTTAAAAAATACGGCGGAGACGGTCCCGATTACCACGGTGCGGAAGCTTATTCCGCTGCTTATGTTGTTGCAGACGTGCTGAAAAGATGTAACGGGGAATACACACCGGAGACAATTAAAAAAGCTCTCGACGAAACAAATATGATGACCGTTTTCGGTCCCGTTAAATTTACTTCTTATGGCAAAAAAATCCATCAAAACAAAATGGATACTTATGTTGTGCAATGGATTAACGGCGAACTGAAATTAATCTGGCCGAAAAACCTTGCAAATGCTAAATTCATGTATCCGATTGATTGGAAATCTGTTTGGGGTCTGTAATAAAGTTCTAATCAATTCTGTATTCGAGGTGGCGGAAATCTATGGTTTCCGTCACTTCCAAATAAAAACTAAATTCGAGGATTTCGATGGATGTATTTTTGCAATCTCTAATTTCAGGATTGCTAATCGGTGGTCTCTATGCAATCATTGGAATAGGAATGACGCTCATTATGGGCGTACTTAAAATAATTAACCTCGCGCACGGTCAAATCCTAATGGTTGCAATGTATGTAACTTGGGTACTATGGAAATATTTCGGAATCGATCCTTATCTTTCAATATTTATTACAATTCCTTTTATCTTTGTATTTGCCGAAGGCTTAAGCAAATACCTTCTTCATCCTTTGATAGAAAAAGAATCTATTCTCCCGGAAAATCAAGTACTTATGACGGTCGGCATCGGAATGGTGTTAGTTGAATTGGCCCGATTCATTTTTACCAGTAATTACAGATCAATTCAAACAAGTTACACCGATAAGGCTTGGCATGTTGCGGGAATTTCATTCCACGTCCCACTCGTTATCGCATTCGTCATTGCAATCTTTTTAACCGTCGGATTATACGTTCTTTTAAGAAGAACAGACTTGGGACGTTCGATTAGGGCAACCGCTCAAGATAAAATAGCCGCCACTTTAATGGGAATAAGTTCCGCAAAGATTACTATTCTTACCTACGGTTTGGGTAGTGCTTTAGATGCCGCAGCAGGATCACTGCTTTTGCCGGTTTATTATTTATATCCGGATGTAGGTCCTTTGTTTACAGTTAAAGCATTCGTTATAACAATTTTAGGCGGACTCGGATCAACGGTAGGCGCAATTGCCGGCGGTTTGGTTTTGGGTGTTGCCGAAACATTCGGAGCTACATATATTTCTTCGGGTTACAGAGACGCTGTGGGGTTGGTTATCTTTTTAATTGTTTTGGTCTTCTTCCCCGGCGGACTAAAACGACTTACAAAAGTTTAGGTACGATTATGGAAAAAGAAAAAACTAAATTACTCAAATTAACAAAGTCCGAATATCTGATTTTTTTGGGTGCGGTCGTTCTTCCTTTTATCTTCTTCGATTCTTTTTATATTCAAGGACTTCTAATCTTTATAATGATGTGGGTAATGCTCGGAAATTCCTGGAACTTATTGGCAGGTTATACGGGTCAAGTTTCTTTCGGTCATGCCGCTTATTTTGGTATTGGAGCTTACGCCGCGGCCTTGCCATATTTCCATTATAAAATTTCACCTTGGTGGGGATTATTATACGGTGGCTTGGCAGCGGTAATTCTCGGTTACTTACTTGGTATTTTGGTTTTCAGACTGCGCGGTCCTTACTTTGCATTGGGAACTTTGGCTACCGGTGAAATTCTAAGATTGGTTTTCGGAGAAGAAGAATGGCTTACCAACGGACATAACGGAATTCTGTATACAACAACTTGGGTTTCGAAATATCCATATTATTTCATTGCATTGGCTTTGGCAATACTCTCAATTATTTCCGTTAAAATAGTAATGAAAAGCAAAGCCGGATTTTATTTCCTTTCAATTCGTGAAGACGAAGATGCAGCCGCCGCACTTGGAATAAATACAAAAAAATATAAAAACATTTCAATGGTAATTTCCACGTTCTGGGCGGGAACCGCCGGAGCTTTTTACATGATTTATATGGGTTTTATTGATCCCGAAGTTGTTTTTGCTTTACATAATATATCGATTATTACAATCCTTATCGGTATTATAGGCGGAGTTGGAACCATTTGGGGACCTGCGATCGGTGCTGTGGTTATGGTTTTCGTTCAAGAACTTTTCCGTTCCGCTATTTTCGGTTTGGCGCCGCACTGGGTTTCCGGATTACATGCCTTAATTTTTGGACTGCTGGTAATTATTGTCATTCTCTATTTACCTGGCGGAATAATGGGCGATTGGGAATTGTTAACAAATAAATTCAAGTTTTCAAAAAGAGCGGAGAGTTCCTCATGAGCATTCTTAAGCTCGATAATTTGACAAAAAATTTCGGCGGCTTAATGGCTGTCGATCATGTTTCTTTTACCGTAAAGGAAGGAGAAATTTTCGGATTAATTGGTCCTAACGGAAGCGGAAAAACTACGATTTTTAATCTTATAAATCATTATTACCCGGTATCAGAAGGCAAGATTTACTTTCAAGGGATTGACATTACTCATAAAAAAACACACGAAATTGCGCAACTGGGCATAGGCCGGACTTTCCAAAAAGTTAAACCTTTAAAAAGATTAACCGTCGAAGATAACGTAATGGCCGGAGCGTTCGCAAGGGAAACCACATTTGCCGGTGCGCGTGCCGTTGCACAAGATGTTCTTAAATTTTGTCATCTTGATGATGTGAAAAACATGAAAGCCGGCAGCTTGCCAATTGGGGGAAGAAAAAGATTGGAAATCGCAAAAGCTTTGGCAACACGACCTAAATTAATTTTATTAGACGAAACTGCGGCGGGATTAAACCCCGGGGAATTGGACGAAGCTATTGATATTATAAAAAAAATAAGAGATGAACTTGGAATTACGGTTTTAATCGTGGAACATATTATGAAAGTAATAATGACTCTTAGCGACAAAATACATGCTATTGCTCACGGAGCAACCATTGCCGAAGGTACGCCGGCAGAAGTTGCCAAAAATCCTTTGGTTATTGAATCTTATCTCGGTTCCGATTACAACGTGGAGAATTACTTAAATGCTTAAAGTAGAAAACATCAATATGAGTTACGGGGATTTACAAGTTCTTTGGGATGTCTCTTTCGAAGTCCGCGAAGGTGAAATAGTGGTACTCGTTGGCGCGAACGGAGCAGGTAAATCTTCGGTTTTGAAAACAATTTCCGGAATTCAAAAAATTAGCTCGGGAGATATCACGTTAAACGGAGAATCGATTGCAAACATTGAACCGAGTGAAATTATTAAAAAAGGAATTGTCCACGTCCCGGAAGCAAGAAGACTGTTTAACGAAATGACCGTTGAAGAAAATTTAATTATGGGTTCACTGCACGGTGAAGCCAAGAAAAAACGTTACGAAACAATGGAAAAATGTTTCGAGTTGTTTCCGCGAATAAAAGAAAGAAGAAAACAACTTGCCGGAACATTAAGCGGCGGTGAACAACAAATGGTCGCTATTGCACGGGGATTAATGTCATTGCCCAGAATTTTGATGCTCGATGAACCAAGTCTCGGTTTGGCGCCCGTTCTGGTTCAAGACATTTTTGACATAATCAAAGGCATTCGGCATCAAGGAGTTACGGTTTTACTTGTGGAACAAAACGTACAAACAACTTTAACTTTTTGCGACAGAGCATACGTTCTCGAAAACGGCAGGATTACTCTGGAAGGAACGGGAAAAGAACTTTTAAATAACGACCACGTTCGCGAAGCGTATTTGGGAATTTAAATTTTAATAAAATAGAGGTGTAAAATGTTTGTCCGCAGATGGATGAGTACCGACGTAGTTACTATCGACGAAAATGCTACACTTTCCGAAGCTATTCATACGTTGAAACGGAATAATGTGCGGCGTCTTCCGGTAATGAGCGAAGACAAATTGGTCGGCATTGTATCCGACAGGGATTTGAAAGAAGCTTCCCCTTCGAAAGTTACTTCTCTTGATATTTGGGAAGTTCATTATTTGCTTTCCAAAATTAAAATAAAAGATATAATGAAAAAAAATCCCATTACCATTTCGCCGGACGATACAATCGAAAAAGCCGCGATATTAATGTTCGATAATAAAATAGGCGGACTTCCGGTTATTGAAAACGGTAAGTTAGTCGGTATTCTAACCGAACAAGACGTATTCAATGCATTAATAAATATTACCGGCGCAAGAATTCCGAGTTTCAGAGTTTCGCTAACAATTCCCGATGCCCCGGGCTCTATTAAAGAAGTCTGCGACAAAATGAGGGAATTCGAATTCAAGTGCATCAGCATACTTACTACAAAACAAGGCGTTGAAGAAGGTAAACGGGAAGTTATTATCCGTTTCCATGCCGAAGATGCGATGCTCGATAAAATTAAGGATATGCTTGCTAAAGATTATTCCGATGTCATAATTACGGAAAACGGTTAAATTCTATCTGTATTAATTTATAATATTTAATTTAATATTTTTGAAATACTACCAAGTTCATTTTGCAAAGGTTTTTATTGCAAAATAATATCACCTACAGGCCAACGGGGTCGCAATTTTAATGTATCGGGATAGTAATTAAATCTTTCCGAAGGCTGAAAGGGATAAACTTTTCCGTAGTTATACGTTCCGCTGGAATCGGAATCTATAAAATACCATAAAAAATATTTTCCGGGATAGACGTCTTTAAATTCATAATTACCTTTACGTAACTTCCCATTGTATTCCAATTTATTATCGTCCACCGAGAATAATTTAACCATAATATCTTCAGATGAATCGGGCGGGGTTCTAAATTTCCCGGAAACACCTGAATAATCAAGTTTGTTGACAGAATTGAACGAAAACGTGTAAACGGAATCCAAGCTGTTGCCGGCGAGGTCTTTCAACAAATTTAAATTTATTTTCAACGAATATTTTTTTCTGAAATTGAGTTTATCAAGAATTTTAACTTTCACTTCCGCATCATTTATAAATTGCAACCGGTAAGCAAGTTTATTTTCTTTTCCGTCAACCAGATTAATTGATTTTTTTATTGATGCTTTCTCTGCGGCATCGGAAAACCGAATCGTTAACGTAGGATGAAAGTAATCGACAAGATTTTTTTCATAATCTGTTTTGATCTTTAATACATCGATATAATTTGTATCCGGTTTATTGTTGTACAAAAACTCTATACTTTGCCGTCCGGAAACATTACCGGACATATCCGGAACATTTAAGATGTTAAGAAAAAGCTTATTTGATTTTTGCAAACCCGAATCGATTGCCACAACATATTTAAATTTTTTGGTCTTTCCTTTGAAAAAATATTTAACCGGGTACTCGGTATAATTCAGCGAATCGACGATTAAAAAATTTCCGCCGTTCACTGCCGAGCTGTCTATAAATTCGTTAAACTCAATAACGATATGGTTTTTATCGGTCATCACTGCGCTTAACGGGAAAGGTTTCACGGTATCTTCCAACGTTATCTTAAAATTCAAATTATTGAATTTATTTGTATCACCGCCGATTTTGACATCCGTATACGGCGCGCCGTATCTGTCATCTCCCGGGTTATAGAGCATATCTTTAAATTTATCATCAATAGCGTAAATACGATAGTAATCATCTGCCAATCCGGTAATTTGAAAATTCCCGTCAGCACCGACTTGCGAGATGTAGTCCGGTTTATTTTTTAGCGGATTCAAATCTTTGCCTTCACTTAATCTGTAAGCAAAAATCATTATCCCGTCGACTTTTTCACCGTAAACTTTGCCTGAAATTTTTCCCGAATCGATTTTTGCTCCGGTGGAAAAAGAAAAATTTAGCGGCGCAATCATTTTATTGTTATTGTGGATATCTTTTACTTCCGTTCCGATTGTTACGTTATAAGTTGTATTCGGTTTAATAGAGGAATCCGGGAAAATAATCTCCACTTCCCTTCCGCTCCAATCGAATTCAATTTGTCCGTCTATGTAAGGTGAAATAAAAAATGCATTTTGAACGCTTCTTTTATCAACATATTCCGAAAATTCAAGAGCTATATAATTTTCGTGATAGTTTACGGTACCGTTTGCCGGATATACGGAAATTATTTCGGGGGGAATTTTATCCACTTCTCCGCCTTGTGGCGGAAGTTGGTTTGCACACTTAACAATAAGCAAAAATGAGATTGTAATTATCAAGAACCTAAATATATTTTTTTTCATCTCGAATCTCTCCAAGCTCTGTATCTTCTTACGTTACGCAAATGTTGGGAATGCGTACGCGAGAAAATATGTCCACCATTTCCATCTGCAACAAAATAATAATAATCGTGTTCTTCCGGATAAAGGGCTGCACGGATTGCATCTTTCCCGGGATTATTAATCGGTGCGGGCGGCAGACCGGGATATTTATAGGTGTTAAACGGTGAATCGATTTCCAAATCTTTATAATATATTTTGTTAACCTTTTTTCTCCTGTGCCTGACAATGTATTGAATAGTAGGATCGGCTTGGAGCAACATTCCCCTTTTTAATCTATTGTAATAAACGCCCGCAATTCTTCTGAATTCATTTACGTTATTCGATTCGCCGTCAATAATGGAAGCCATTGTAAGTATTTGGTGCTTGGTCATTTTTAATTTTTTCATTTGCTCAATATATTCGGGCTTTGAAAGGAATTTTTGCATTTCGCTGCTTAGCTTTTTGATTATGTCTTCTTCGGTGCTGCCAACGTAAAAATAATAGGTTTCGGGAAGCAAATAACCTTCCAAATAATTTACATTTAATCCGAGGGAGCGTATAAATTTTTTATCGCGGCTAAGCTTCATAAATTTACCGGAGCTGATGCCCATTTCATCTTCGAGCAATTGGGCTAATTTCTCTTGCCAAATTCCTTCTTGAATGGTAACAAGTTTTTGAGGAAGGGGTTGTCCTTCGGTTAGAATTTCAAGTAATTTTAAATAACTTACTCCGTTCGGAATTTCGTAAAATCCGGCTTTAACTTTTTTTTCGGAACCGCTTATCAATGCGGCAATTTTCATATTCCTTTTGCTTGGAATTATACCGCGCAGATATAGTTCATCTATTACTTGATTTAATGTTTCGCCTTGCCTGATTTCAAATTTTACCGGACCTTCACCGTTGTAATAATTGGGGAAATAAAATGTAAAAATCAAAATACCCAAAAAAAAGCCAAACGCACCGGCAAAAATGTACAAATCGTTTTTACTCAAACTAAAATACTTCATAAATTCCGCAGTTATTTCATTAATCCGATGCGAAAATATATGAAATTAATTATAGATTTTTTGAGAAAGGCTAAAAACTATTTTATCTCTAATTGATCAAAATGAATGAACTTAAAAGTATGGTAAAATATAAAAGGGTTAATGCTAATTTTATAAACATATCCCGCTTCATATTTTTGAAGAAAACGTTTTTTTCTTCAAATATTTCAGGTTGAATGAAGTCTTCCAAAAGGTCGTTCTTATTTATGTTTGATTCGTTCATTTACTTTATCTCCATTATTTATTATTGAGGCTGTCTCAAAACCAATGTTTGTCTTCTAATCCTTTGGTGGAATACCTATAAACTGTGTTATTCCAAACTTTTCAACAAGATGCTGAAACAAGTTCAGCATGACACTTTTAAGACAGCCTCATTTGATACTATTTTAATAATAACATTTTTCTTACTTTATTGAATTTGCTTGTGCTTAGGCGGTAAAAATAAACTCCGCTCGTCAAGCCGGAAGCATCAAAATTTACTTTTTGAAATCCTGCTTCCAATTCTTTGTTAACAAGAGTTTTAACCAATTCCCCAATCAGATTGTAAACATCCAACCGCACTTTAGTGTTTTCCGGTAAGGAAAATTTAATTGTTGTAGACGGATTAAACGGATTAGGATAATTTTGGCTCAATTCGTATTTAGTGGGGACCACTTCTATTTCCACTTCGTCCGAATATTCAAAAGAACCGTCAACATCAATTTGTTTTAATCTGTAAACAAAATGACTTCCGCCGAATAGATTTTTATCAACGTAAGAATATTTTTTCGGTGCATTGCTATTTCCTGAGCCTTTTACAAAGCCCACTACTTGCCAATCTCTTTCGATGGCTGTTTCATCTTCGGAATTAACCGGTTTAAATTCGTCTTCATTTAATACCGACCGTTGAATTTCAAAACCATAATTGTTCAATTCCGTTGCGGTTTCCCAATGAATTCCGACGGCCTCGTTATTTTGCTGCTCTACGTTTAACGTTGTTAATTCCACCGGTAAAGGGATATCGCCGGTTCCAATGTAATTTTCGTTAACCGATTCATCAAGAGCGTTAAATATTCCGGTGTTAATATGATCCCATTCAAGTAACGATTGCGCATTAGGGTCCGAAATATCCATCTGCACAGTGTAAACATGATACTTTACACCTTGAGTCATCGGAACACCAGGATCGAATGAATTTAATTTTGTATCGACGTATACCCTTCCACCGGTGATGCCCGTAGTATTAACATAGTGAGCCTGATCAACGGCCGATCCTTGAAAGATTATCTGAGGATTAGAGAGAACAGACGTATTGTAAGAAAAATACCAACTGCAATCTCCAAGCGAAGTTGCACCATTCGCAGTTCCCCAATCGTTTGTGGGAGTTATGTGAATTTCCCATGTAAAAGTCGTTCCGTTAGCTTGCGCATTTTCAATAAACAAATCCGCCGTATGCTGAGCAAATATGCTCATAACTAATAAATTTAATATTAAAAATATTTTAACAATATATTTCATTTTTAACCTCTTAATATTTTCTATGGTACTTGAGTTGATTTGTTGTTATTACTATTAACATAATCCTTATCTGAATTCGAAACGATACCGCTCAAATTAATGTCGCTGGCATAATAACCTGATAGGTTGTTATTTGTGTTAATGTCATCTTTATCAGAGTTTGAAATGATTCCCGAGCCGTTTGAATCCCCGGCAATCATTCCCCAAACACCGGCTTCCACTTCAATAGCTCCCGAAGCGCCGCCGTAAAATTTATCACTGCCGGTAGTGAAATCATAAACGGTAGCTGTGGGTGAGTTTGGCGATTTAACAGCGGATTTGATTACATTTTCTTTTACTATTTTTTGTTCGCTTCTCTGCGCAAACGAAACCGAAGCAACAAGAAGCATCAGTAAAAGGATTGTGAAACTTTGTTTCATAGTATTTCTCCTTATGTTTATAAAAATTTAAGATAGCCGTGACGAATTCACGGAAAAACTCTATTCAAACCAAAAACCTTAATTACGGCGAAGTTCTCCAAGTTAGACCTGTTTGTGCCGTGGCGGACATAACCCCTAGATGATTCCGGTGTTGAATTACAATGTAATAATCCCCCGGTGCCGCCTTAATTCCTATTTCGCCGGTTCCGTCATCTTCCATTAAAGTTCCGTCGTTTTTCAAAAATGCCGAACGCGAACCGATTACCGTTGAAGGCGATCCCGAATCCCTTAACTGAACCAAAACCCAATCGACTGCCGTGGCGGGTTTGGTGCTTGCGGTTCTGGGATCTTCCGAATAAGGTGAAGTCAACGGAACATCCGCATTAATTGTTGTATTCATATTATCATTCGCTGCATCGTACGGACCTTGAAGGAAAATTTTAGCTGCAACACCGACACCCGCCGCAAAAACCAAATCGGATACGCCCGTAGGAATCGAAACATTAGCGGCATGTATAGTAGAACCTGTAGATCCGTCGCCGTAACCGTTCCATTCAGATTGATAATTGTATTCGAAGTACGGTGCGGCTACTCCGTTAGTTTCGTCGTTTGCTCCCGATGTAACGCAAGTAACGTCGCAATCGGTTGAAAGGGCACTTCCCGAAGTATTGTTAAATTCGTAGTATCTTTTAAAATTAGTGCCTTCGCCGTTCCCTTTTGCATAAGGTGTTCCGGTAATTCTTCTAATAGTTCCCGTAAAACCGTTTGCGAATGTTAATCCGGCAAATTGTGTTGCGCCGGAAAGTGATGATGATTCAACCCTGCCTTTTAGATAACCGGAACCGTTTTCCGTTACATCGGAAACGTTGGTAATGCCGAGATTCGTGGTTGTTTCAACCATCATACCGTTGCTTATTTCTATATTTAACTGTGCCTTCGAAACAGTCAAGCCGAGTACACAGAAAATCAACATCAATTTTATTTTTTTCATATTTACCTCTATAATTCGTGGTTTTGTGCGTTGACCAAAATTTATCGGAAAAATGCACTTTTTTTTTACGAAAGTAAATTAATGCGAAACGAACGGTTAATCAACTACCTAAATAGGTAGTTTTGCAGGGAAGACTTCGTAAATTATATTAAATAAAATTGCGAACTCATTGTAAAGAAAGGGAATAAATTTTACTGCAGTAGGGGAAAAATAAAAAACCCCCGACAAACGGGGGTTTTGAAAATAATATCGGGAGTTATTTCGCATATGCTATTTTTCTCACTTCCCGGATGACCGTAACTTTAATTTGTCCGGGATATTCCATCTCGTCTTGAATTTTTTGCGCAATATCGTAAGCAAGTTTATCGGAGAACGAGTCATCAACTTTATCGGGTTCTACAACCACGCGGATTTCCCTTCCGGCTTGAATAGCATAAGTTTTTGCAACACCTTCGAAAGTATTGGCAATATTTTCAAGATTTTCAAGCCTTTTTACATAACCTTCCAAAGGTTCGCGTCTTGCGCCGGGTCTTGCCCCGCTGATTGCATCGGCTGCTTGCACCAAAGCCGCAATCGGATGCTCCATCTCAATATCTTCGTGATGCGAACCGATAGCATTCACCACAATCGGATGTTCTTTATATTTCTTAGCCAAATCGTAACCCAAAAGCGCATGCGGACCTTCAACACTTCTATCGATTGTTTTTCCAATGTCGTGCATAAGTCCGGCTTTTTTAGCCAGATTAACATCGAATCCCAATTCCGCAGCCATAATTCCGGTTAAATAAGCAACTTCTATACTATGCTGAAGCAAATTCTGCCCGTAACTTGAGCGGTATTTCATCTTTCCGATATGCTTTACAAGTTCGGGATGAACGCCGTGCAATCCGAGTTGTACGAGAACGTTTTCACCTTCGTGAATAATTTCTTCTTCAAGTTCGGCTTCAACTTTTTTAACAACTTCTTCAATTCGCGCCGGATGAATTCTGCCGTCGGCAATTAATCTTTCAAGAGCGATTCTTGCAATTTCGCGTCTGTATTGATCGAATGCAGAAAGTATAACCGCTTCGGGAGTATCGTCCACAATTACGTCCACACCGGTTACCGCTTCGAAGGAACGAATGTTTCTTCCTTCCCTTCCGATAATTCTTCCTTTCATTTCATCGTTTTGGATTTGAACAACCGAAACGGTTGTTTCCACGGAATGATCGACCGCAGTCCGTTGAATTGCCTGAACCACAATCTTTTGCGCTTCCCGTTTTGCTTCCAGCTTAGCTCTGTCCCTTATCTCTTTAATATATTGGGAAGCATCCGATTTGGCTTTTTCGATCATGTTTTCCATCAACATTTTTTTAGCCTCTTCGGCGGTAAGCGAAGCAATTTTTTCCAATCTTACATTTTGTTCGCGTATTAAATTGTCCAGCTCGTTGCTTTTTCTTTCAAGAAGTTCTTTTTGGACTAACAGCTTTTTCTCAAATTCTTTATTGGCTTTTTCTTTTTGAATTACGAGCTCGTACTTCTTCTCTATACTCTCTTCTCTCGAATCGAGATTTTTTTCATAATTCTGAAGTTTTTGTCTCCGGGTATTTACTTCATTATCGAACTCTTGTTTTTTCCTAAGCCATTCGTCTTTAACTTCTAAGAGTTTTTCCCTTTTAAGATTCTTGGCTTCCTTTTTAGCATCTTCAATAATTTCTTCGGCTTTTTCTTTCGCACGATTAATTGCCGATCTACCGATTTTGGAGTTTATTGCCCATCCTAAAAAAAACATTACCGCCGATAGAACAACTCCTATTCCAATCAAGTATATTGGGTTTGTCCAATCCATAATTCCTCCGTATATGCCAATTAATAATACCGCCGCTGCCAATTCTTAAATGGAAGAACCCTTCCATTCAATGTGGGAAACCGCCGGACGCTTTTTACTTCCACTGTCCCGCATCCGCGAGATCCCTTAACGGGATGAGGCCTGTAATACACGCCCTGAGTCGATAACCCTTGTTATTAGTGTTAGTTCTTCATATAACAGAATTGACAGCGCGGTTAAAATATTATGATGGAGTGGACAATTCAGACTCGCTTAAAAGAAGCTTCATTTTCTTTACTTTATCGATAGCTTGAATGCTAAATTCTCTAAATTTATTTTTCTCTACCGAAAGATCGTATGCTATGTTCAACGCCGCTATTATAGCTATTGTTTCAGTCGGCTGATCTTTCAAATCCTCTTGCGTTTCATTCATCACCTTGTCAACGTATGCAACCAGTTCTTCAGCTATTTCTTCATTTTCAACTAAGAGTGAAAATTCTTTATCGAAAATTTTTACTTTAAGCTTCTTTTTTTCAGTCATTTTTTGTCAATTCCATCATACAAACAATATGTTACAAGTTCCAACCACCGTTGAAACTTAAGAACGAATATGATAATCGATTTTTTCTATCAGTTCGTCAATCTGATTTATCAACGTTTCCCTGTCAACGTCGCTTATATTATTAGTATCGATTAATTCGTTTTTCTTTTTAACTACTTCTTCTACTTTGTGTTCCAATTCTTCTATTTTTAATTTAAGAACTTCGTTCTCATTTTCCAACTGTTTTACTTTTTTTTCCAGAGCAACCTTCATTTCTTTAAGATCGTTATGTTTTTGAACAAACGAATGAAGCATTTTTTCCAATCCGTTCAATTCATTCAAAAACAAATCGTATTTGGAAGTTTCCGACACGCTATTTTATCCTCTTAGTTCGGCTTTAAGTTTCGATTTAATATGTTCTATTGTTTTCCAGAATTCTTTATCTATTTCTTCTTCGGTTAAAGTACGGTTTTCGTCGTAATATTCCAATTGAAAAGCCATACTTTTTTTGTCCCGACCTAAACTGTCACTTTCAAAGATATCAAATAACTTTATCTTTTTCAACAACTTAGAACCGCTTTTTTGAATTTCGTTAACAACCGTCTCGTAACGAATATCTTTGTCGAAAACAAATGCAAAATCCCTTACGACCTTCGGGAACTTAAGTAATTCATTGAATTTCCGGGTATCCGAGTGAATTTCCCTCATTACATCCAAGTTTACATCGAAGAGATAAACATCTTGATTAATGTTAAATTTTTCCAAAAGTGCGGAATTTATTTTACCGGCTGCAGCCACAATTTTCTTCTTATATTTTTTTTCGATGCGGAAATCGAATATGTTATCCGGCTCGAGAAAATAAGTATCGGATAATTTTTCTTCCACTCCAAGTTTACGGAAGAGTTCATCCGCCGCACCAACAATATCATAAAAATCGAATTGCCGGTCTTTCGAGTACCAAACGGATTCTTCCTTATTGCCGGTTACCGCAAAAGTTAATTTATCGGTTTCCTCAATATCATCGAAACTTTTAATTTCCCCGTCTGTTTTCATCTCGAATGTGTGCCCGATTTCAAAAAGTTTTAGATTCCTTTCTTTGACCCTTATATTTCTTTCGATCGTTCCTAACATTCCCGGAATCAAAGAAGTTCTTGCATGCGTCATTTCAATGCTTTGCGGATTGAGCACGGGAATTGCATTACCGAAATACTTTGCGGTTTTTTCGTTGAGAAGAGAGTTCGTAACTATCTCGTAAAAACCGAGTGCGGTTAGGTAATCCCTTACTTTAGTATTGAATGCCGTTTGATCAACTTTTTCTTCGAGCGCCACTTGAATTTTTTCTACCAACGGGATTTTATCGAATCCGTAAATTCTCACTACTTCTTCAATCAAATCTATTTCACGTTCCAAATCGTGGCGGAAAAGCGGAACTTCCACTTTCACGGTTTCATCGCCGGATTCCAAAATTTTGAATTCCAACAGCTCAAAAATTTCTTTAACTTTTTCCGGTTCCACTTTGAAACCTAGAATTTTATTCAATCTTGCATAACGGAGAGAAATTACGGGACGTTGAATTTTCCCGGGATATACATCAATTGTTCCTTTAGCTATTTCCCCGCCGCCGATTTCTTGAATTAAAGAAATAACACGGGCTGCAGCATATTCGGTTATTTCGGGATTACATCCGCGTTCGAAACGGTAAGAAGCATCGGTGGAAAGTCCGAGACGCTTAGCGGTTTTGCGTATTGCGGAAGGATTAAAGTAAGCGCTTTCGATTATAACATTTTTTGTTTCGTCGCTTACTTCAGAATTTTCCCCGCCCATAACTCCGGCAATTGCCACAGGTTTTTCGGCATCGCAAATCATTAAATCCGTTGCTTTCAATTCCCTTTCTTTTGAATCGAGAGTGGTAAATTTATAACCGTCCTCAACATTTTTAACAATTATTTTTCTTCCGGCAAGTTTATCCAAATCGAATGCATGCAACGGCTGACCGGTTTCGTACAAAACAAAATTTGTTGCGTCAACAACGTTGTTAATCGGTCTTAGCCCAACTGCAATAAGTCTTTGTTTAAGCCATTCGGGAGATTCTTTGATTGTAACGCCGGTAATTACTTTTGCAACATACCGCGGGCAATCATTTTCGTTTTCGATTTCCACCGAAGCAAACTCATCAACATTTTTTCCGCTTTCGGTTAAGTTAACTTCGGGAATTTTTAATTTTCTGCCGAACAAAGCACCGATATCCCGTGCAATTCCGATATGACTGAGTGCATCCGCACGGTTGGGAGTAATCGCGATATCCAAAATTACATCGTTTTTATTCAATACTTCGGATAAAGGGGCGCCAACCGGAGCGTTTTCATCCAAAACCATAATTCCTTCGTGATTATCGCTTAAACCGAGTTCGTCTTCGGCGCAAAGCATTCCGAAAGATTCGACTCCCCTAATTTTAGCTTTTTTTAATTTCAAATTGATGCTTGGAAGATATGCTCCGACTTTCGCAAATGCGGTTTTCTGACCCGGAGCAACATTGGGAGCACCGCAAATCACTTGAAACTCTTCTTTACCGTCGGTTACAACGCATAAACTCAGTTTATCGGCATTGGGATGTTTTTTAACTTCCTTAACAAAACCGACTATGATATTTTCGAAATTTTTTGCTTCGTCTATTACTTCCTCAACTTCCAATCCCGAAGTTGTAAGTTTATCAACAATTTCATCTACCGAAAGGTCATCAATATCAATGTAATCGCTAATCCAATTCAGTGAAACTTTCAATTATACTCTCCTGTTTTCAATTAGAATTGCGAAAGAAATCTGTAATCGTTATCAAAGAAAACTCTTATGTCGTTAATTCCGTACTTTAGCATTGCCATCCGTTCAACGCCCATTCCAAAAGCATAACCCGTATATTTTTCGGAATCTATTCCAACGTTTTCCAGAACATTCGGATCAACCATTCCGCAGCCTAAAATTTCAAGCCATCTGCCTTCTTTCCCTTTAGGTTCCCACCAAATATCAACTTCCGCGCTCGGTTCCGTAAATGGGAAAAAGCTTGAACGGAAACGGTACTTAACGTTTTTTCCAAATAACATTTTGGCAAAATAAACCAATGTTCCTTTGAGTTCCGAAAAAGTAACATCGGTATCCACGTAAAGTCCTTCAATTTGATGAAACAAGCAATAACTTTTTGCGCTTATTGCTTCGTTCCGGTAAACTTTTCCGGGCATAATTGCTCTTATCGGGGGTTGTTTTTCTTTCATCAAACGGATTTGCACCGGCGATGTATGCGTTCTGAGCAAGAAGTTCTCGTTTACGAAAAACGTATCTTGCATATCCCGCGCCGGATGGTCTTCGGGAAAATTCAAAGCTTCGAAATTGTTTGCGTCCGATTCCAATTCCGGTCCCGTATAAACCGAAAAACCCAATCCTTTAAATATTCCGGAAATTTCTTCAATGGTTTGGATTAAAATATGCTTGCTCCCGATTCTGTGCTCCCTTCCCGGCAAAGATAAATCGATAAACTTTTCGAACTTTTTTGCTTGGGCGGAAAGTTTTTCTTTCAGCTCTTCGAATTTCTGTTGGGAGTTTTTCTTTACGGTGTTAAGCAACTGACCGTATTTGGGTTTTTCTTCTTTGGGCAGGTTTTTGAATTCATCGAACAGTTTTGCAAACAAACCGTTCCGGCTAAAATATTTAATTCGGATTTCTTCTAACTGTTTAAGGTCGCTTACCTCTTTTAAGTCTTGCTCGAACGATTCTACAACATTATTAATTTGATTTTCCATGACAGCAACAGTATTAATGAATGAAATCCCTCCGGAACGGCGAATTGTTCCGGAGAGAATATAATCTTATGCAGAAACGAATTTAACTATTTCGGCAAAGGCTTGGGGATTTTCCACAGCCAAATTCGCAAGAACTTTTCTATTGATATCAACGCCTTTTTTGTGAAGTCCGCTCATCAATCTGGAATAAGTGGTTCCGTTCAAGCGCGCGGCTGCGTTAATTCTCACAATCCACAATCTTCTGAAAGTTCTTTTTTTAGCTTTTCTATCTCTGTAAGCATATTGAAGGCCTTTTTCCACGGAATGTTTAGCAACGGTATAAACTTTTCCGCGGGAGCCCCAATAGCCTTTCGCCATTTTCATCACTTTTTTTCGTCTTCTCCTGGAAGCCGGAGCGTTATTAGTACGTGGCATTTTCTTTTTCTCCCTTATTGAATCATAATTTTAACACGCTTCAAATCAGCGTCGGAAACCAGCGTGGCTTTCCTTAAATTTCTTTTTCTTTTTGTACTTTTCTTGGTTAATATGTGCGATTTATAAGCTTTATATCGCTTAACTTTGCCGCTTGCGGTTTTCTTAAAAGTTTTAGCGGCGCCTCTGTTACTTTTCATTTTTGGCATTTTATCACCTTATTTTTTCTTTTTAGATTTTAACGGCGCAAGGATCGTATGCATCGTTCTGCCTTCGAACCTTATCGGGTTTTCAACTTTGGCTACTTCTTGCAGCCTTTCGATAAATTTTTCAAGTAATTTTTTCCCTTGATCCGTATAGGCTAATTCCCTACCCTTAAAAATCACGGAAACTTTTACTTTATTACCGTCTTTAATAAAATTTTCCGCATGTCTTGCTTTGAAATCGAAATCGTGCGTATCGGTATTAGGGTGTAATCTGATTTCTTTTAAAACCGTAACATGCTGTTTCTTTTTCTGTAATTTCTCCTTCTTTTGCTGTTCGTATTGATATTTACCAAAGTCGATTATTTTGCAAACCGGAGGTTGAGCTTGCGGAGCAATTTCGACCAAATCCAAACCCTTTTCATCAGCAAGTTCAATGGCGCTTTTAGTTACCATTATTCCGATTTGCTGCCCATCGGGACCGATTACTCTTACTTGCGGTGCAGTAATTTCATCGTTAACCCTTACTTTTTTGCGCGCGATATATTACCTCTTAAATTAGTTAATTGTTTTGTTATTTATTTCAGTTAAAATTTTATCGGTAAACTCATCCAAACTCATCTTTCCTTTATCGCCTTCTTTGTGTTTTCTTACCGAAACCGCACCTTCTTCTTTTTCCCTTTCACCGATTATAAGCATGTACGGAACCTTTTGGGTTTCCCAATGCCTTATTTTATAACCGATTTTTTCATTTCGTCTGTCGAGTTCCACTCTGATATTTTTTTCTTTCAGCTTATTAACAATTTCTTCCCCGTAATCCAAAAAGCTTTTGGAAACCGGAACAACAACAGCTTGAACCGGCGCAATCCACGTTGGGAAAGCGCCTCCGAAATGCTCAATCAAAACACCCATAAACCTTTCGATAGAGCCGAGCAAAGCCCGGTGAATCATAAACGGACGGTGTTCGCAACCGTCTTCGCCTATATAATTAATATCAAAGCGTTCAGGCAAATTAAAATCGAATTGAATCGTGCTCATTTGCCATTCGCGGTTAAGAGCGTCTTTAACTTTAATGTCTATTTTGGGACCGTAAAACGCACCGCCGCCTTCGTCAATAACATAATCCAAATTTTCTTTTTTAAGCGCATTGATTAACGATTGAGTGGCTTTTTCCCAAAGCTCATCGTCGCCCACAGCTTTTTCCGGCTTTGTGGAAATATAAAATTTCAGATCTTCAAAACCAAACGATTTCCAAATAAAGAGCGAAAATTTGATTACTTCAACAATTTCATCTTCCACTTGTTCGTGAGTGCAAAATATATGTGCGTCATCTTGCGTAAATCCTCTTACTCTAAGCAACCCGTGCAAAACGCCGCTTTTTTCATAACGGTAAACCGTACCGAGCTCCGCCCATCTGAACGGTAAATCCCTGTATGATCTTAAATTCGATTTATAAATCATAATATGAAACGGGCAGTTCATCGGTTTGATATAATAATCTTGTTCGTCAATACTCATCGGAGCAAACATATTTTCCTTGAAATACGAGAGATGTCCGCTCGTTTTCCACAACCAGCTTTTACCAACGTGCGGAGTATAAATCATCTCGTATCCATGTTTGAAATGGGCTTCCTTCCAAAAATCTTCTATAATCGTTCTTATACGGGCGCCTTTCGGATGCCAATAAATCAAACCCGGACCCGCATCATCAACGGTGCTGAATAAATCGAGTAATTTACCAAGTTTTCTATGATCGCGTTTTTTTGCTTCTTCCAAAAGTTGCAGATGTTCTTCCAGCATTTTCTTTTTCGGGAAAGAAACGCCGTAAATTCTCTGCAAACGTTTGTTATGTTCGTCGCCTCGCCAGTAAGAGCCGGAAACGTTTAATAATTTTACGTATTTAATTTTACCTGCCGAAGGTATATGAGGTCCGGTACATAAATCGGTAAAATCTCCTTCGGAATAAATGCTAATGGTATCCTTTTTATCGTCAAGGTCTTCCAATATTTCAAGTTTAAAGTTATCGCCGACTTTCTTAAAAAACTCGACCGCCTCTTGTTTGGATAATTCTTTTCTCTGAAACGGTTGATCTTTTTTGGCAATCTCAAGCATCTTTTGTTCAATCTTTTTCAGATCTTCGTCGGTCAGTTGAGTATTTATATCAAAATCGTAATAAAATCCGCCTTCTATTGCGGGACCAACGCCGAATTTGGCTTCGGGGAATAAAGACTGAATTGCATGCGCCATCAAATGCGAAGTTGAATGCCAATAAGTGTGTTTCCCTTCTTCGTCTTTGAAGGTAAAAATTTGTACCGTAGCATCTTCGTTAATCGGGTAATTCAAATCGCGCAGAACACCGTTAACTTTAGCCACCAAAGCTTCTTCCGCCAATCTTTTGGAGATAGATTCGGCGATTTGCAAAGGAGTAATTCCTTTATCGAATTCGGTTACCGAGCCGTCCGGTAATGTAATTTTAACTTTTTCCATAGCGCACTCTTAATAAAAAAAAACGGAGATAACTCCGAAATAGTGTGGGTTCTAGAGGATTCGAACCTCTGGCCTTCTGCACGTCAAGCAGACGCTCTAACCAACTGAGCTAAGAACCCGAGATTGTACCGAGGGTCGGACTCGAACCGACACGGGAGAAAACTCCCACAGGATTTTAAGTCCTGTGCGTCTACCAATTCCGCCACCCCGGCACACAAAACAGTTATACTTATTTTTTGTTAATATTTAAGTTCAACAAACGAACTGCAAATATAATATTTTCTTTATTTTATAGCAAAACGAAAATATTTCCGGTATCAAACTTATAGTAAAAAAAAGAATATTACAAACAACCTTTTGTCTTTTAAATTTTTTAACAGACTTAACGGATTTTCTATTCAAAAGTGCAAATTTGGCCCATGGCAAGCATAAAAAAATATTGATTTATATACATCATCTTATTATTTTTGAGTTCCTTAAAAAAGGGCCCGTAGCTCAGTTGGTTAGAGCATCTGACTCATAATCAGAGGGTCGTTGGTTCGAGTCCAGCCGGGCCCACAAAAAACCCGAATATTTTTATTCGGGTTTTTTATTTTGAGACTTCCGCGAAACGACTTATTTCAATCAAAGAAGGATTAAAGCTTTACATTTCCAGACAAGTTTATTGACTGAAGTAATCAAACCTAGTAAAATTATTTTTCATAATTAATGTGAAATCTGACTCATAATCAGAGGGTTGTTGGTTCCTTTGAGTGAGTCCGGTCTGACTAGTTATCACATAAGTGTCATACTTTTCACCGAAGCAAATTGGTTCAGCATCTGATTATTTTATAGATCCCGAAATAAATTCGGGATGACAGTTATAAAGGCGGACGGGATGACAATTCTTCAACTAGTTATTTTTTGAGAGTAATAAACGGCCTAAAACAATTTGCGTTAAAAATTCGTGCGGAGTAGCGTTAAAAAGATAATGCTGTTTGAGTCCCGGTATAATCGGGAACGGTCAAGTTGCCTGCCCCGTAGTTATTTTTAAAGGGATTTGCTTATTATATCACTTTTTCATAGATTTGATATATCATAATAATGATAATCTTTTGATAACTATTTGGAGAATAAAATGCCAATTATAAAACCTATATCCGATTTGAGAAATAAATCCAACGAGATTTCAAAATTAGCGCATACATCAGATGAGCCGATATTTATAACAAAAAACGGTGAAGGCGATTTAGTTGTTATGTCAATGGCTCATTATTCAAAGATGCAGTTGAAAATAGAGCTATTAAGTAAATTATCTGTTGCACAAAACCAAAGAATTAACGGCGACAAAGGCAGAACTCTAAAACAAGTAATGGAAAATATCAGAAAGAATATAAATGCCGAAAGATAAATACCAAATCAGATTTTTAAAAATAGCCGAAGAGGACTTTACGGAAATAGTCTCATATATTGGCTTAGATAATTTAAAAGCAGCAAATGCAATTGCAAACAAAATTGAAAAGAACTTAGAATTGTTATCGGAAAATCCCTTATTAGGCAGAATACCGAAAGACGAAGAAATAAAAAAACTTGGATACAGATATTTAATAGTTCAAAATTATATTATTTTCTATACAATCGAGAATAAAACTATCTACATTCATAGAATACTTCATAGTGCAAGAGATTATAAATCAATACTTTAAAACCTTCACGGTATTATAACGCTGTTTAAAATCCTTAACGTCTACAGCAAACTAAAGTGAACAAACAAAACATAAACTTAGCGCAAAACCCGCATCCCGATATCATTTATCCGGAGCGGTCAAGTTGCCTGCCCCACAATTGTTTTACGGGGATCTGCAGGTTATAACACTTTTTTATGAATGTGCTTTCTTTAATAATTCTGAAACATATTCTGATCGCGATGCTGAATTTACTTTTTTAAAATTCTTTTTTCACCAAATCTTAAACTTTCTAGGGGTTATGTTTACTTGTTTAACAATAAAACCTTCATTTTCAAGTTTTGTTTTAGATAATGTCGCTTCTATTAACCAATCTTCGTATTTGTCCTCAATCTCATCTTCAGAAATACTTTTCCATTCATCCCAATCACTTTCATTAAACCAAGCTATTCCGATTATTGATTCTTTCTCCATTATATTACCTCAAATTTTTTAATGTTATTTAATGGTGGTATAATAACGACCAAGCTCACTTGCCGCCATGGAGCACAGCGGAATGGCGATCAGGTGCAACGCCTTGTTCTGCAATTTAGTTTTTATTTAAACCAAATTCTCGTGTTCCCAGCTTATTTTTCCACTTATTCTCACATTCAATTACATATTCAGCAGTAGATGTAGATGGAACAATTTCAAGAATTGAAAATTTAAAGTTATCAGGATTTAAACCTTGCAACTCTCGATTCCCCCCATGTCCATTTCTAGCATAAGTTGACCATCTTCCATAGATACCATGCTCACCATAAGCTGAACCCACATAGAGCTTTCCAGTTTTTATATCTTTTATCAAATAGATGCCATTAACAGACGAGAGAGACTTTACCCAAGTTACATTTTCATCAGGATGATGAACTATCTTTTTCAGTTCATAGAAATCTATCTCTAAGCTATCAAATGACCCAAAATCCTTTATAGCGTTTTTTCCTTTTATCTCTACAACTTCTTTATCTTTCTTTTGCACCCATGAAACAGTTGCACCGCCCCATTCAATAATCAAACGCTCCGAAAGATCACTCAAATTATTACTCAACTTCAATTCATAGCGAACATTATCACAGAACCAATTTTCAGGTAAATTATATTTTTTTAATTCTTTTAGATTTTCCTTTGTAAATTCATGATGTTTTTTGCAGTCGACAACTTCCCACAATCCCAGGAAAATAGCTGTTGTTTTATGATAAGGAGCAAACACAGCTATATATTTTGCATTTCCGAATCTTCGTGGTTTTTGATAGCTTTGATATACTTCAAATTTAGGCAAATTATTACGAAATGTTTCCAGTATTGGAATTTCTTTATTTCCATGTCGAACCAATCGAATTTTTTTCGGATCAAGTCCATATATTTCAAATATTCGATGTACAGTTATCATTTTTCTTTGTTTAATGACGTCGCTTTTACCCGCCTACCTTAAATTAAAATATGAATTTAATTATTTACAAGCCGTGCTTATTTTTACTTGTGCAAGCACGGCGACCAAATTTACACTAAACAGTTCCCAATCTAACAGCAAACACAAATTGAGCAAACCAAACTTAAACTTAGCGCAAAACCCGCATCCCGATGTCTTTTGTCGGGAGCGGTCAATCTGATTTGTTGGTTATACTTACAGGCTCTATAATGTACCCCAAAAACTGGACAAGAATTTAAGGTGGAAAAATCGTAAATTAACAAAAAACAAAGGAGAGAAGAAATGTCCAGTAAGAGGAAAAATTTTTCTAACCAATTTAAGGCAAAAGTTGC
>JALVFE010000019.1 GCA_027030245.1 Melioribacteraceae bacterium | reverse complement strand
AGCGGATTCATCAATCATTAAATTATAAAACACCAGCAGAGGTGTACTTTAAATGAATAATGAACTTAGTATATTATTACACCTTAAATTATTTATAAATCTGTTCAATACATGGGGTACAGATAAGGAATCTTATTAATATTGAGAAGCAAAGTATTACCACACGTTCTTTTAAAGTGCTTAAAAAGAGAGGAGTGTCGGCAGCGCTTACGTTAATTCTACTCGTTATTCTCGGATTTAATTTATTAAAATATCTTGATAAAAATCCCGCCCGGATCATCGATGAAAACAGATCGGTAATAGTGGAAAATAAA
Source organism: Melioribacteraceae bacterium (assembly GCA_027030245.1). Classification (GTDB taxonomy): domain Bacteria; phylum Bacteroidota; class Ignavibacteria; order Ignavibacteriales; family Melioribacteraceae; genus BMS3ABIN04. The sequence continues at coordinate 3,003 of JALVFE010000019.1, read as the reverse complement.
TATGGTGAAGTATTATTCGAGAAAAAAGCGACTTTCTACTTTACCGAAGAAGCTGAATCCCACACAAGGCAAATAAAAAGAAGATTTATCGATATAGATGACGACGGGCGAATGGAACTTCTAATTCTTCAAGAAAATCTAAAAGGAACACCCGAAGAAAACAAAACAGGACGACTGGCTTGTTATAATAATTACGGGAATCTTATTTGGGAATATATTTTAACCGAAAAGGTAGAAACACCTAGGCAATCTTTTTCCCGTAAATATGTATTAAAAAACATTATTGGAGTAATCGAGGAAAACGGTACAAAGGTTATTTACGTTTGCGGACAAAATATCATCTATTTTCCCAGTCCGTTTATTCGAATCGATGCGAGAACCGGTGAAAGACTGGAAGGTATTCTTTGGCATCCGGGCGGAATGAATAGCGGAATTATTGGCGATTTCAACAAGGACGGGAAAACCGAATTAGTTGCATGTGGAGTAAATAACGGACTTGAAAGAGCTGTCGTATTTTCAATAAACACAGATGAATTAAAACACACAACCCGCGCTCCTTCAATTCAGGATTATTCTTTCAACGGTTTTAAAGTCGCTAAGTTTAATAAATATATTCTGTTTCCCAAAACCGATTACAATATGTATAAAAAACTAAGATTTAATAATTCATTATTTGTATCTTTTAATAAATTAAATAATAAATTTTATGCGACTACTTTAGAAGGAGACCCTCAAAAAAATATCGTCGGATTAGGTTTCTATTTCGATAATAATTTATCCAATCCCGAAATACTTATTGGGGACATTTTTCAGGTAAGACGCGATTCGCTTGTTGTTAACGGGAAGATAAAAGGACCGTTAACAAATACTAAAGCATATGAAAATTCCTTAATGGAACAATTTGAGGAATGGAATTCCGATTTGAATTCTTTTGTAAAAATGAAAAGAAAAAAACTGTAACATCTCATCCCCGTATAATTGATTGAAATCACACCTTTAACTTTTATATCTTTTTATCTTTCGCTAACGGTTCGGAATTGATATAAAAATCTCTTAAAAAGATTCTACTCTTAAAAATTATGAAATCCGAATAAAAATTTTATAAATTTCAATTTAGATTATGGGCAATCAACCTAAACAATATTTGGAAATTCTCGCGGGAAATCCCCACGAAAGAACAGCTTTAAATCAACTCATAAATACAAGCTTTTCCATAGCCAAAACATATCTCAGGGTAAAATATTTTTCCGCAGCCGATCCAAAATTAGGCTGGTCCGATAACATTGATGACATAGCAATGGACGCAATAGTACCCTTATTCGTTGTTAACGGCAGCAACAAATTAGGAATATTAACGGCATTGGAAAATTGGAAATCGGGTATCAAAGACGATTCGGATGCTCTTTTTTTCCTAACGCGCGTAATTTGGAAAAGAGTTGAGCAAACGGTCGTAAAACTGATAAAAACGAGAGACCCGATTTTCGGCAAAATTCATAAAAATTTATCCACATGTATCTCAAATAATCCGTTTCAAAAAATAAACTACTTGGGTAAAACCTTTATCGTAAGAGAAGGTGTAAAAGAAATTACCGGATTGATAATTCCCGAAAAAGAGTTTGAAAAATTACCGACCTATTTATTTGAAAAAAAACAACATAAGCTATGCAACGGTTTATTGGATTATCTGGAAAAAGAGACGCAATACTTCCCTGCCATACCCATGAACGAATTGGTAAAGAAAATTAAAACTTTATACTTTGCATCCAAGATTCCGGAAAATCCCGATGCAGCAATAGATGCGGTCCCAGCTTACATTGATGATATATTTCAGATTTCAATAAATAAAATTAAAGATAAACTCTACAACCACTATCTGAAAAAAGGGAAATTGACGGAAGACGAATGCGATACTATATTGAAAACATTTTATACGATTTCCCAAGAAATGAAAAACGGCGGATTAAACCATAGTTTGTACGAATATTTACTTTTACATAAACCTGCTTTAACAAAAAATGATTTTTACGATAATTATCATGGGATATTAAATTACCTTTTGGGTGAATTGAAAAAAAACATCTATTTACTGATAAATGAACAATAGTTTTTAAAATTTGTATTATTTTGGACTATTTAGTATGTAAAGAAAGGAACTATAATGGACATTACGGAAAAAGACATATTTTATTTTGTCTTTGACTCGAATAAATTAAAAGCCGAAACCAAATCTTATATTGATGAAAATATTCATGAGTTTGAAGATGAGATAAAGTTGTGTGAAAATTTACAGTCTACCTTACAAGAACCGGTTTCGGAAGATATTATTGGTAAGATTAAGGATAAAATTTCACGCAAACTTGAGACTAAAAATATCGAGTTATACAAATTACCCGTTTCAGTAATAACCCGGCACGAGCACCTTACATTGGCTGCCGATTCGGGTGAAGTGCCCCAAAATGATGTTAGCGTAGATACTTTTGTTGATGATGAATCGTTTTATATGGTAAAAGTCATAAATACTAAAGAAAAGAAAAAATTATTATTCTTCGAAAAAGGTCATTCCTTTATGGAAGATTTTTCGGTGAAAATTTTACCTTCCAATCTGACTTACGAGCATTTAAGCAACGACGAGCCGTTGGAATTGGAACCGAGCGAAAAAATTGAGAAAATTATTTTAATACTACACTAATATTTATCATCTAAAGATTCTAATTCTTCTACATTATTATTTGTTTATCTAGTCAGTTTAAAGGTTATTCAGCAAAAGTTTAATTCCACTTTTCATTGCCGCGAATTCGCGAATAAAGGTATTGGTCATCGGTCACTGGTTATTTGTCATTGGTTATTGGTCATTGGTAAATCGTCATTGGTCATTAGTCACTGTTATGTTAAAAATCAAGTAACGCGCAAGCAGAGTTGTCTGGCTGCAATATTTGAGTTAGTTCACCACAAAAAATACTCCCATTGCAATTATATAAGTTCTTTCAAATAAAATTATTTCAT
>JALVFE010000018.1 GCA_027030245.1 Melioribacteraceae bacterium | reverse complement strand
CTATAATTAATTAGGAGGGAACGGAAATGAAAGAAATAAAAGCGTATGTGAGACATGACAGGGCGGAATTGGTAATTCAAAAACTTGAAGAAGCCGGAGTAACCGGAATGACTTTACTAGATGCAAATGTAATTGGTTTTGTATGCCGAAGTATTGCCGGACGGAAAAGCAAAAACAAAAAAATTCAAAACCAAAGTTTTCTTGTTATTATTAAATATACAAAGGTGTTAATAACTATTTCTAAAAACATAATCAGATATTTTTCAGAAAAAATGTTAGTTGTCGCTAAAAATAAATTGCACACGATTCTGTTCACTTATGCTATTTAAACTTAGAGTATGAAGAAGCAAATAAAATAATGTAAAATGCTTTACTATTTTCTCAAAACGATAACCTTAAATTTGGATGATATATTAAAATAAAAATAGGTTATTTGTAAATGGGTAAACAAAATCATATCATCATAATCGGTGCCGGGTTCGGTGGACTTTATGCCGCGAAAAAATTATTGAAACTTGGCAACAATATTAAAATTACGGTTATTGATAAACGTAATTATCATTTGTTTCAACCTTTGCTCTACCAAGTAGCCACGGCTCAATTATCACCGGAAGATATAACTTATCCGGTCAGAGCAATTTTTAAGAATAAAAACAATATTTCTGTCCTGAAAGAAACTGTTGAATCAATAGACTTAAATAAAAAAACAGTTAAACTAGAATGCGGCGAATTATCTTACGATAAATTGATAATCGCAACGGGAGTAAAACCGGATTATTTTGGGAACGATAACTGGAAACAATTTGCACCCCCGCTAAAAACAATTGAAGATGCATTAAAAATCAGAAGGAGAATACTAAATATTTTTGAAAGAGCCGAAGCGGAAATGCTGCATCCTTACGACAGGTATCCATTAAACTTTGTAATAATAGGCGGAGGTCCCACGGGTATTGAACTTTCCGGAGCATTAGCCGAATTAAGTAAGTACACTTTGAAAAACGAATTCAGGAGAATAGATCCGGGCAGAGCTAAAATCTATTTAATTGAAGCGGGAAAAACTATCTTGCCCGGTTTTCCGGAAAAACTTATTCGTTCGGCTGAACGGTCTTTGTTAAAACTTGGCGTTGAAATTAAAACCGATACACTTGTAACGGATATTAACGAAAATAACGTTGTTATTGAGTCGGAAGGAAAAACAGAATACATAGAAAGTAAAGTTGTATTATGGGCTGCCGGTGTAAAAGCTTATTTCGGAGATAAAATATTTTCTGCCGGCAACGATATTAAATTCGACCGTAAAGGAAGAGTTTTAGTTAATAAAAATTTAACGATTCCTAATTATGAAGATGTATATGTAATCGGTGACTTTGCAAGTTTAACGGACAGTAACGGCAAACCATTGCCCGGAACCGCCCCCGTTGCGATGCAGCAAGGAGTTTATGTTGCCAAACATATAACCGGTAATACCATAAGCAATTTTAAGTATTTTAATAAAGGAAGCTTGGCTGTAATTGGCAGAAATGCTGCGGTAGCGGATTTTAAACATCTCCGAACGGGAGGATTTTTTGCTTGGATTCTCTGGGTGTTTGTTCATATCGGCTATTTGATAGGATTTAATAATAAACTTCTGGTAATGATAAAATGGGCTTGGAACTATATCATTAGAAAATCTACTGCGAGAATTATTTATAACTGAACATTTAAGAAATAATTTGGGAAGAAAATGAAAAGAAGAGATTTTATAAAATTAGCCGCATTGGCCGGCGCCGGTTTAACTTTTACCCGGCTTGACGATAAATTATTTGCACATCAAAAATTAAGCGGTACAAATCCGTTGAGGTTTCCTCCTGTTTTAAATCCCGGCGATCCGTTAGTATTAGACTATGCCGATGTTGAAATTTGGCCCGGAACAACTTCAAGAGTACTAACATTAAATAACAGCTTCCCGGGTCCTTCCGTAATTCTAAAACAGGGCGATAATTTTTCCGTGGAATTTAGAAACATGCTTGCCGAAGAATCTACAATACACTGGCACGGATTAATAGTTCCGGAATTAATGGACGGTCAACCTAAAGATGCAATTCCTCCGGGTGGAAGTTATGTTTATTCGTTTCCGGTCATTCAAAAAAGCGGAACTTTCTTTTATCATTCGCATGCACATCATTTAACTGCTAAACAAGTTTATTTGGGACATGCAGGATTTATAATAATTGAAGATGAACAAGATTACGGATTGCCTTCCGGTCAATTCGACGTTCCCCTTTTAATTCAAGATAAACATTCAATATATCAGCCTGATTTAAAATATTCTCCAACGAATATGGACGTAATGCAAGGCTATCTCGGTGATGTTCCATTAATTAACGGCACACCCGATCCTTATCTCGATGTTCACACTACTCTTTACCGTTTTAGAATTGTAAACGGTTCAAATGCAAGAGTTTTTAACTTAGCCTTCTCCGATAATTCCCCTTTCCGGATATTGGCTACGGACGGAGGTTTAAAAGACGAAACGATAGAAGTAAATTCGGTATTTCTCTCTCCAGGAGAACAGATTGGGATATTATTTGATTTTTCCGTTTTTTCTATTGGTGATTGCTTATTTCGTTTCTATGTAATTCAGGTTCAAATGATAAAAAAATACGAATGGTTCTATTATTATTAAAAATTCTCAATGTACGGATGGTTATTTGGAATGTATTAGATATCCGCACTTAAATATGTTTATCGGATTTTTGTTTACATTCGTCGGTGTATGACTTTTCCATTTGTATCGTTACGTGACTAATGTTAAAATCCTCTTCCAACTTCTTTGAGATTTTTTTGATTAAATCATCGTTCACCGAAAGATCGTTAACGGTTATATGCACTGTCAATGAATTTTCCGTTGTACTCATTGCCCAAATATGCAAGTCGTGAATGCTTTCAACTTCGGGAAGCGAAAGGAGATAATTTTCGACGGCAAGACGGTCAACGTTTTTCGGAATTGCGTCCAACGCCAAACTGAGAGAATCTTTGAGCAAATCCCACGTACCGAAAAATATAATTATACCGATTACAATACTGACAACGGGATCAAGCCAATAATAATTTGTTATTGTTAACAGCAAGCCCACGATTACCACCCCGAAAGATATTGCGGCATCGGCTGCCATATGCAAAAATGCACCTTTTATGTTTAGATCGTGTTTCCTCCCCGAGAAAAACAAAAGAGCCGTAACGGCATTTATAATTACACCTATTCCGGCAACAATCATTATTGTTTGCCCTTCAATTATCTCCGGTTTGGCAAAACGACCTATTGCCTCCCAAATAATTGCTCCTATTGCAACAAGGAGAATCAAAGCGTTTAAGAATGCTGCCAGAATAGATGATTTTTTTAATCCGTAAGTATATTTCTGCGTTGGGGATTTTCTTACCAGATAACTTGCCACCCAAGCTAAAACCAATCCGAGGACATCACTCAGATTATGCCCTGCATCCGCTATGAGAGCAAGCGAATTTACCAACAACCCGTAAATAAATTCAACAACAATATAAATCAAATTCAGTGCTATACCGAAAGCGAAAGCTTTATTGTAATTGTCCCCGGAATGGTGATGATGTCCCATCTTCAACTCAATTTAATATTCGGAAAATAATTTAATAAAGAAACTTAAAGTTTTTCTATAACATTTTTAAGTTTTCCTTGTATCACTTCGGCAACTTTACGAATTTCTTCATTATCGATAATCGACATGTTACTTACCGGATCGATCGCGGCCGCAATTACCTCATTATTACCGTTTACGTAAACTATTACATTACACGGCAAAAACAAACCTATTTGATCTTCCGCTTGCAAAGCTTTGTATGCATTGGGCGGATTGCAGGCTGCCAAAACACGATACGGTCTGAAGTCGACGTTTAACTTGGTTTTCAGTGTAGCTTGAAAATCCAAATCGGCTAACACGCCGAAGCCTTCTTTTTTAAGCTCCTCTTGAATTTTATTTATTGTTTCTTCAAAGTCGTAATCGACTTTTTTCCAAAATGAATATTTTGTTCGTTCCATTGTATTAGTCCTTTTATTTATTGACATTTCAGTAGTCTTTTCAACTATATCGCATCTTCGCCGGTTTCTCCGGTCCGGATTCTAATAGTCTCCAAAACGTCAATGATGAATATTTTGCCATCACCGGGATTTCCGGTATGGGCATTTTCTTGAATTGCTTTAACTACGTCATCAACAATATCATCCTTAACGACCAATTCAATTTTTATTTTTTTTACATAATTGTGCAAACCGTCTTTTATTGCATCTTCGGTATCTTTTGCTTTAGACCTCCCGAAGCCTTTGATTTCGGAAATAGTTATTCCAGGTAAATCTTCAATATTATGAAGTGCCGATACAACATCATCAAGTTTGAACGGTTTTATTATTGCTTTTATTTCTTTCATTTTTATTCCTCTATTTTAAAAATTAAGCTACCCGTTAGGGCACATAAAAATTATATTTCGCTTTCTTTTATTTTTATTGCGAACCATTTGTAAAGAGCAGGCAATACCAATAATGTTAAAACTGTTGAAGTAAATAATCCTCCGACAACAACAGTAGCGAGAGGACGTTGAACTTCGCTGCCTGTGCCGGTTGAAAGAAGTAACGGTATTAATCCCAATGCGGAAGTAACCGCAGTCATTAGAACAGGTCTTAACCTTAACTTAGCGCCTTCAATCGAAGCTTCGTCAATACTTCTTCCTTCCCTGACTAACTGATTAAAATAAGTAATTAATACCATACCGTTTTCAAGAGCAATACCGAACAAAGCAATAAACCCAACTGATGCCGGTACGGAAAGATTTTGATTTGTTAATGATAAACCTATAATTCCTCCGACTAATGCCAACGGAATATTCAATAAGATAAGCATTGAGTTTTTAAGAGAATTAAAACTCGAGAACAAAAGGAAAAATATGAGTAATAAAGTTATCGGAATTACAATAGCAAATCTTTTATTCGCTTCTTGCTGTAGCTTGAATTGTCCGCCCCAAACGGTGTAATAACCAACTGGCAATTCGACATTTTCATCGATAGCTTTTTGACTTTCTTCAACAAAGGAACCGATATCCCGCCCGATTACATTACATTGAATAGTAATAAATCTTTGATTCTGTTCCCTTGTAATTTGTCTCGGTCCTTCAATTTCTTCTATAGTTGCAACTTGACTTAAAGGAACTTGCAAACCGTTTTGGGAAGTTATTAATAAATTAGCAATCGAACGTTTATCGCTTCTGAATTCCGGAGCAAACCTGACGAAAATATCGAATCTTCTTATTCCCTCGAAAATTTGTCCGGCGGTTTCTCCTCCAATTGCTGTTCTTATTACTTGTTGAACATCGGAAAGATTTAATCCGTATCGTGCAATCGCATGTCTGTCCACGGTAATTTTCAGTTGGGGTTTTCCACTTACTTGGTCAACTTGAATATCCGCCGCGCCACGAATGTTTTTCAATAGTTTGGAAATTTCATCCGCTTTGTTTTTGAGAAGAGTAAGGTCATCCCCGAATAGTTTTACAGCCAACTCCGCTCTAACACCTTCCAACAATTCGTCAACGGTCATTCGAATCGGTTGAGTAAAGTTTAGTAAAACCCCTGGCATACCTTCAACTTCTTTACGAATTTCAGATTCAATTCCTTCTTGATCCAATCCTTCTCTCCATTCACTTTCGGGCTTTAATAAAATGTACATCTCGGCGCTGTTAATCGGATCCGTATGTGCTCCGACTTCGCCCCGCCCTATTCTGGTTACGGTTCCCCGGACTTCCGGTACTCTTAATACACGTTTTTCAGCAATCATTGTAATTCTTTTACTTTCTTCCAACGAAATTGAAGGAGCCATGGAAAGTCTGACAATTAATGTTCCTTCTTGTAATGTCGGGGTAAATTCAGAACCAAGTCTCGGATAAATTAAAATTCCCAAGAGCAAAAGAATTAAAGACAAAATAACAGCGGCATATCTTCTTTTAACAAAAAAGCGTACGAACGGTTCATATATTTTTATTAAAGTTCTAACAATCCATATTTCACCCGTTCCGTTTTTCTTCTGCTTTTTGCTCTTGCTTTTGAGAATCAATGAGGAAAGAACCGGAGCAATGAATACCGCAAAAACAAGAGAACCCAACATTGCCAATGCTATTGTAAATGCAAGGGGTTTAAAAGTTTTACCTTCCACACCTTGCAACGTAAAGAGAGGAATGAATACGGTGATAATAATTACTATAGCAAAAATAATCGGTTTTATAACTTCTTTACTCGCTTTAGCCACGATATGTAAAAACGGTTCATCCGGATATTTTCTTTTGAGCCGATCAACGTTTTCTACAAGTACGATACTTGCATCAACCATCATACCGATAGCAATGGCGAGCCCGCCGAATGACATAAGATTAATTGATAATCCCAAATAATTCATACCGATGAAAGCAACCATTATCGAAAACGGAATGGATAGTGCGACTACAAAGCTCGGGCGGATTGATCCCATAAAAATCATTAAGATAATTGCGACAAGTATAATGCCTTGAATTAATGCATCGGTAACGGTTTTTACAGCAGCTTCTACCAAAGTTTTTTGTTCGTAATACGGTACGAGTTTAATTCCATCCGGTAAAGTTTTGTTTATCTCTTTCATTTTTTCTTCAACCGCACCTATCACCGTTGATGAATTCGTACCGAAAAGTTTAACAACCATTCCCGCAACAACTTCTTCCACTCCGTTATGTGTTTGTATGCCTCTCCTAACCGCACCGCCAATTTTTATATCGGCAATTTCCTTAAGGTATATAGGAGTTCCGTCAACCGATTTAATTACAATATTCTCCAAATCTTGAATTTTTGTTGCCAAACCAACAGACCTTACCAAAAACTCTTCGGCATCCCTTTCAATAAAAGAAGCACCGACGTTAAGATTGTTTTTCTTAATTATTTCAACCACGTCATTTATCGAGAGATTATACCTTAATAAATCATTTGGATTTACAACAACGTGGAATTGTTTTTCCCATCCTCCTATTCCCAGAACTTCCGTAACACCGGGGACCGTTTGCAACTGAAATTTAATTAACCAGTCTTGAATTGTTCTTAATTCTTCCAGAGTGTATTTACCGGTTTCATCTTCCAAGTAGTAAAACAAAATTAAACCCATTCCCGTGGAAATCGGACCCATTTGCGGATCTCCGAAACCTTCGGGTATTTGTTCCCGCGCTTCGGTTAATCTTTCATTGACAATTTGCCGTGCAAAATAAATATCGGTTCCGTCTTCAAAATAAATATTAACAACCGAGAGTCCGAAATTTGATACCGAACGAATCGATTTAAGATTAGGCATACCGTTCATGGCAACTTCAACGGGAAAGGTAACATACTTTTCAACTTCTTCAGGCGCCAATCCTTCGGTTTGAGTAAAAACCTGAACGAGCGCCGGCGAAACATCCGGGAATGCATCGATAGGTAATTGTTTATAATTAAAATATCCCCCCGCAATTATAAATGCACCGATTACCAAAACCAACAGACGGTTTTTTAAAATAAAATCTATGATGTTATTCATATTTCCTCCGTATTAATGCTCGTCACCGCCGAACGATTCTTTTAAAATTTCCGATTTAAATGTAAAAGCCCCTTTGGAAATGTATTCTTCACCAGGATGTAAACCCTCTAATATTTCTACGGCTTTATCGTTTTCCAAGCCGATGGTTACAACCCTTGGTGAAAAACCTTTCTCGCTTTTAACAAAAACAACTTTCTGCCCTTCCATAATTTGAACGGCATTTTTCGGTACGGATACATTAACTTTTTTAACGGACGTAAACACTTTTCCTGATACAAACATTCCGGGCTTCCACAACCCGCGAACATTTTTTAGTGCAACTCTTGCAATCGCCGTGCGGGTAGCTTCATTTACAGTTGGACTTAAATAAAACAATCTGTTACGAAATACAGAATTTGTATGGGGTGAACGCACTTCAACAATTTGACCAACTTTAACATCGCCCAAATCTTTTTGGTAAACATTTAGCTCAGCCCAAACATTTCTAAGGTTCGCAATTGTGACGACATGATTTTCATCACCTATTAATTCTCCCGGAGTCATGTGTAACTCAAGTATGGTTCCGTCAATCGAAGAAGTAACATTATATTGAACAAGCGATTCATTGCTTTCTATTAATGCTATCTTGTCCCCTTTTTTCACTCGATCCCCAATTTTTTTATAAACGGCTTTAACAATCCCAGCAAATCTGGGGACGATATGAGCAACGTTATACGGGTTCGGAATTATCTCACCGGTAAGATCTTTATGCATTTCAATCTCTCCCGGACCCGCAACAGATATTTCAACCCCGAATTCTTTCATAACCGAATCGGATAATTCAATAAATTCGGAATGTTCTTCATGTTCGGATTCTTTTACTTCAACAGTTGCCGGTTCAGTTTTTACATTTGTACTTAATAAACTAACCGATAAAAATGTTACTATAATTCCCAAAATGAAGCCGATGCTTAAAAACTTTATTTTAATACTTTTTTCCATATAGCATAACCCTTATTTTATTTTTCTGTTAATAAACGATTCGATTGTTATTACGGTTTTATTAATCTGTCTATTCATATTCAAATACTGATTCTGCAACTCGATAAGCGTCCTTTGAGCATCCAAAACATCCAAAATCGTAAATCTTCCGACCTCATTACCCTTTTTTATTACTTCGTATGCCTTACGGGCAACAGGCAAAGATTCATCCTTTATTTTTCGAACCGTCTCAAGCAATATTTTTAATTTTGATAACTGCATATTTAACTTTTGTTTTAGTATATTTTTTAATGCTTCGTATTCAATACGTTTTTGCTCCACTTCAATTTTCGATTGTTGAATCGCTCCTTGATTCCTATCGAAAACAGGAATTGGAATGGAAGTTTGGATTAAGAAAGTGTTGGCACTTAACTCGTTTATTCTGCGTATTCCTATTCCGAGATTTAACGGTGGAATCGATTTTGTCTCTTCATATTCAACGATTGCCGATTGTTTCTTTTGTTCTTCTTTTAATTTTTGCAACAACAGATTGTTTTCCAGTCCCGCAATTACCGAATCGGGCGAAGGAAAATTTATTGCCGAATCCAATTCACCCTTTAATATTACGTTTGCAGATAAACCGGGATCGTTAATTATACTAATCAAATTAAATAAGACCGTGTTATATTCAGTTTCCAATTCGCTAATTGTAATCTCTATTGAATTAAGAATTAATCTTGCCCTGGAAACTTCCGCCGGTGAAATTTTACCGGCTTTTACTCTTAATTCCAGATTTTTGACAAACTCTTCCGAAACATTCAACAACTCTCTATTTTTCTCAATCAATTCTGATAATGCCAAAGCATCGGTGAAATTTTTACGAATTTCCGAAATAACTTCCAATCGTTTGATTTTCAAATCGGCTTCAGCTAATCCGACGTTCAACTCCGCAACTTTTTTCCGTTTACTTATTCTGGAAGTTAATGCCACCTCTTGATTAACACTTGCCGTAATTTCACTTCCTTTAAATCCAGTAAATTCGTTGCTACCAAGTATGTTTTCCGCTTCTATAGAAAATTCAGGATTGGGTAATAATCCGCTTTGTATTACGCCGGCTTTTAGGGCGTCTATAATTTTTAATTTCTCCTGTATTTCCGGATTGTTCTCGATTGCTTTTTCTATTGCCGTTTCTATTGTCAGAGTATCCGCAATTATTTTTTGTGCGGAAACTTCTCCGGAAAATGTTATCAGAACGGCAATCACGAGAACGGATAAAGTTCTACGCATAATTGCTCCTCTTTATTTTTCAAGTAGTATATTTTTAAGTTGGATTTTTAGAAAAGGGCGTGGTATTAAATTTGCAGAACTGTGGTTTTAGATATGGTAAGTCCTATCTCTTTTATGTTGGATTTTGGAAATACATAATTTTTAACTTCAGATGATTGCGTTAAACCCGACAAGAAATTCACAATTGCTAATTTATAAACAGTGATGTTTTTCTTCGGGATAAATTGATTTTCCTCGAAACAAAATTCATCCAGCGGAATATCTTTGCATTCATCCGGATTATTGATTTTTACCGTGTTACTTTCTTCGTTTGCTTCAACTACATCAGGACAACAGCTAAACGTATTTTTTTGCTCAATGTTAATTTTACCGCCGTCCTTATAGCAAACAACCGTATTATTCAATTGATAATGAATAATCGTAATATGCCCCAGCATCGAAAATGCTATCAAGATACTTAATACTTTATTTAATTTTTTGTTAATCATTTTCTTGTAAATGTTCTTGAGCAACCGATATTAATTCACCGATATGTTGATCTTCAATAGAATAGTAAACCATTTTTCCTTCTTTTCTGTATTTAACCAATCTGGCATTTCTCAATAAACGGAGTTGATGCGAAACCGCAGATATAGTTGAATCAATTGCCGCCGACAAATCGCAAACACAAAGTTCACTTTTAATTAATGCCAAAATTATCTTCAATCTTGTCGGATCTCCCAGCAACTTAAACATCGCGGCGGTGTTCATTATTAGGTTTTCGTTTTTAATTGCTTTTTTGGCTAAATTTACTTTAGCTTTATCAACTATTTCAATTTTACAAACAGGTACAACTTCTTTTTTCATATCGAAATATACGTACATTTGAACACTTGTGCAAGTGTTTATTTAATGTTATTTTTTACTTGACTCCGTACTATACTACGGTGCTTATATTTGTATTACAAAACGGGAGATTAAATAATGAAAAATATTACCGTCGGTAAACTTGCCAAATACACCGGTATTAATTTGGAAACGGTAAGGTATTATGAAAAGATAGGACTATTACCGGTTCCGGAAAGAACCGAATCGGGTTATAGAGTTTACGATGATAACGATGTAAAAAGGATACTGTTCATTAACCGCGCCAAGGAACTTGGTTTTACATTGAAAGAAATAAAAGAATTGTTAAATCTTAAAATCGAATCCGGGAAAAAATGCGGTGACGTAAAAAATATTGCAGTCCGCAAAATAAAAAACGTTGAGAAAAAGATTGAAGACTTAATAAGAATAAAATCGGTATTGGAGAAATTGGTTGCGCAATGCAGCAATGAATCGATTACTACAAACGAATGCCCTATATTGGAAGCAATTGAATTAAATTAAAAATAACAAAAACAAGGAATAAATTATGGAATCGATTAAAATAGAAGTACAATATTTCAGAGGTTGCCCGAATTCCGAATCAGTATTGAATATGGTTAAAAACTTTGTTGCAACTTCCACATTGAATTTGGAATTCGAGGAAGTTCTTGTTGAATCCCAAGAAGATGCGGAAAAGTATAAATTCAGAGGTTCCCCTACTATACTTATTAACGGAAAAGACCTTGAAGGATTGGAAGAAAATAAAACTCCTTCTCTGGCATGCCGCGTTTACAGATCAGGTTTACCGACAGAACGGGACTTAAAAACTTTTATAGAAAATCTCAATTAAGTAAAAGTAAACCGGAAAATTTTGTTTTGTGATTTATTTTATGATTACAAAAAGTTCTGAACCGCAGTGAACTTGAATTGTCTGCCGTTGAACTTCCGGAGAGTTGGAGTTACTTAATTAACACTGTTTTAAGGAAAATAATTATGAAAAATTTTAAGATCATTATATATGCGTGGCTGTTTGGCTTTTTGTTTTACTCCGGCGTATCCGGTCACGAACCAATTTACGGAAACGGTCCGCATGTGCTTTTCAAAGGGGGTTTTGCTCCGGGAATCACCATGCAATCCTTTTCCGGCTTTTTTGAAACCGAATATTCCCTTGAGTAC
>JALVFE010000017.1 GCA_027030245.1 Melioribacteraceae bacterium | reverse complement strand
CAACTTTTGCCTTATATTGGTTAGAAAAATTTTTCCTCTTACTGGACATTTCTTCTCTCCTTTGTTTTTTGTTAATTTACGATTTTTCCACCTTAATTTCTTGTCCAGTTTTTGGGGTACATTATAAACATTTAATTAAAAAATAGAAAAAAGGAGGTGGTTCCAATGTATGTAGTAAATAATTAAACCGCCATTGTGCCGGAACACAACGGCGGCGAAGAACTGAAATGTTATTAGCAATATTTTAGATAAAACAAAAAGGTAAAAAATTGAAAGGTATAAATAAATTAAAATGTAATCATTTTATTTTCTTACTCAAAGCATTAATTTTTATTCTTACAAGCTGCAATGACAGCAACCCGGTTGACGGAGGAGGTGGAATTGATCCTTTGCTGTTATTTACCGCCCCTTATGATACACCTGTAATACATCCGAATGGTAAAATCGTAGGATTTAATCATATACCAATGCTGAGAATAGATACAATTAATCACGGACTTTACAAGCAAGTATTTGATACAGACTCACTTGGTTTTTGGTTGATAAATATGGATGGTACAAATATGAGAAGAGTATTACCATATACATTAGATACACCTGATTGGTCACCTGACGGGAAATGGATAGTATTTGTTAAGAATGCAAATATTTATAAAATGCCTTTTGATGAAAATAAAATGGTGTTTGGTACAACACAAATAATTCAACTAACTTTCGAAGGGAGGAACTATTTCCCGTCATGGAGTCCCGACGGTAAATGGATTGCTTATGATTCGAACAGAGATAGTCCTAATGGAATGAACTTTATTTGGAAAATGAAAAGTGACGGAAGTGACAAAACAAGAATTGCGTATGAACCTGAAAAAGGAGAAATAAGAGAACCAAGCTGGTCGCCGGATGGTAGTAAAATTGTTCATATAAGATATTCGAAAGATTTCAATACGGATGCTTCAGAAATAGTTGTAATGGATGAAAACGGTAATAACGTAAAACGATTAACGTTTAATGATTATATGGATTATTACCCCAAATATTCCCCTGATGGGTCAAAGATTGCATTTTCTTCACGGGTGAAAGGGGGGCTACCGCAACTTGTGATTCTTGACTTGTCTAAGAATGTTATCAAAATACTCACTTCAAGTGGTATTAGTGAGATATTTAGTTGGGTTCCTGATGGTAAAAAAATAGTGTATCCACAACATAATTATAACAAATGGTCATACGACAATGGGGTCCTTTGGATAATAGATATTGATACAGGAAATAAAAAGCAACTAACATTTAATCCTAAACCAACATATAATTAAGATTTTGGAAAAATGGAAAGGGAAATGAAAATACGGATAAAAAAAATATCCCTAATTTTTACAGCAATTACTTTATCATTATTTCTAATTTCATGTGAAGACAATCCTTTGGGAAATGAAACTAAACCCCCGTGTTTTGAGTGTTTTGATTTTAGATTAACTGATTATGAAGCCGCATGGTCGCCGGATGGAAAAACAATAGCATATATACATGGCGATTCAGTCTCAAGTAAAACAGGAATTTACCTTATTGATACAAATGGCGCTAATAATCGGATATTATATATAAGTAACGGAGCACATAGTCCTTCATGGTCACCGAACGGTGAATGGCTGGTTTTTAGCGACAAAGCACAAATATATAAAATCAAATCTAATGGTGATAGCTTAATACAGCTAACATCTGAAGGGAGGAACTATTTCCCGTCATGGAGTCCCGACGGTAAATGGATTGCTTATGATTCGAATAAAGACAGTCCTAACGGAATGAACTTTATTTGGAAAATGAAGAGTGACGGGAGTGAAAAAACAAGAATTGCGTATGAACCTGAAAAAGGAGAAATAAGAGAACCGAGCTGGTCGCCGGATGGCAGTAAAATTGTTCATATAAGATATTCGAAAGATTTTAATACGGAGGCATCAGAAATAGTTGTAATGAATGAAAACGGGAATAATGTAAAGCGT
The DNA here is from genome assembly GCA_027030245.1 of Melioribacteraceae bacterium. Classification (GTDB taxonomy): domain Bacteria; phylum Bacteroidota; class Ignavibacteria; order Ignavibacteriales; family Melioribacteraceae; genus BMS3ABIN04. The sequence continues at coordinate 86,128 of JALVFE010000017.1, read as the reverse complement.
TTAACATTTAATGATGGTATGGATGATTTTCCCAAATATTCCCCAGATGGTAATAATATTGCTTATACCTATCAGCCCAACGGAGGAACGCCGCAAATTTGGGTAATGAATTCAGATGGAACTAACCAAAAACAACTAACGGAAACTCAAGGATATGGATGTGATTGGTCGCCGGACGGTGAATGGATAATATATACGGATTCACGCGCTATTAGTGGACGGTTATGGATAATGAAAAGGAATGGTAAAAATAAACATCAAATAACATTTAATTAAAAAATAGAAAAAAGGAGGTGGTTCCAATGTATGTAGTAAATAATTAAACCGCCATTGTGCCGGAACACAACGGCGGCGAATTTACAATAAAAAAGGTCTTTGCTGTGCATAGCTATTGCTCAAAAATAGCTATTCTCCCTTTTTATTGTGCTATTAACGTAATAAAAAACTTGTTATTACACAAATTAAAGGAGACTAAAATGAAAAATTATATTTCAATAAAATTGTTTAATGTTTTAGTCCTTTCATTATTTTTTATGCTGTCCACATCATTATCAATTATTGGTCAAGAAAGAGAATTGGATTCGGAACTTTTAGTTTACTTTCTCCCGGATTCGCTTGAAATGCCTGGTAATACTACGGAATTAACCGATATGGCAAAATTGATAATCAATTCAAAATCGCTTAGTAATACAATGGGTAAAATAGGAATAAGTAAAATAAAAAAAGCGTTTCCAAGTTTCAGGGTGGTTGATACAATTAAAATATTACAAGACGGCACAAAAATAAAGTTACCTAATATGTCGCGAATTTTTAAGTTAAAATTAAAAAATAAAAATAATATTGAAAATACAATCAAGCTTCTTGAGAAAGAAAAAAGTGTATTATTTGCAGAAAGAAACGGATATGCAATGCCTGGTTCTACAATTCCAAATGATACTTATTTCAATTATCAATGGGGGTTAAAAAATGGAACAACCGGTAGAGATATTCATGCAACACAAGCTTGGGATATTTACAAAGGTAATTCAAATAATATAATTGCAATAATTGATGGTGGTATTGACAAGACTCATCCAGATTTAAATGGAAAGGTAGGCGGTGATAACGGTTATGGATGGGATGGACATGGAATTCATGTTGCAGGGATTGCTGCAGCTATATCTAATAATGATAAAGGTGTCTCCGGTGTTGATTGGTACGCAAAACTTAATGCACAACGTATTGATAATGCTGATGATGTCGGTATATATAATGCAATAGTTGATGCTGTAAATTATAGCTCAAACGTACGTGTACTAAATAATAGCTGGACATTGGTAAAAAGTCAATATGATCATTCCCCTAGGTACTCAACAACCGTAAGGTTAGCTTTTACCTATGCATATAAAATGAATAGAGTTGCAGTATGTGCAAATGGAAATTACCAAGAGTCATATCCTAACCAAACATACTATCCGGCAGGTTTTGGGCAGGGTATTATTGCCGTTGGTGCAACGGATAATAATGATAACATTGCTTCATTTTCGCAAAGAAATAATGCCATAGATGTTTCTGCACCGGGTGTACATATTCTTTCAACATATAGAAATGGAAATTTTCCTGATGATCCAGATTATCATTATGATGGAGGGACTTCAATGGCAGCTCCTTTTGTTTCCGGTATAGCTTCTCTGTTAAAAGGCTATAACACAAGCCTTTCTAACGACGATATTGAAAATATAATTAAAATTTCAGCTGATGATGTAAATTCAAGTTCATATCCTGGTTGGGACCAATATTTAGGTACCGGTCGTGTAAATGCCCGTAAAGCGTTGGATTTATTGCGGTCACCGTATGTTTTAAGCCATAAATCAGCCAATGGCGGCAGTGTATACAGTAGTACCGGCTCATTTGGTATTACGTTTTACGGTGTATCCGGGCTTGCAGATGGTTATTATATTGTAAAAAGATACGAAGTTCGAAAATCCGTTAGTTTCGGTTATACTACCGATACGCATGTTTGGGGTAGGGGAGTCGGTACAAACGGTTTTTCTAAAGCATCCCCAAATTACGGAATGGGGTATTGCGATGTTGTTTCTTATAATAATTCAAGCGCTACTTTACGTACATACGTTTATCAGGTATGGAATGTAGCCGGTGAATATTTAGGATATTATCCTACAACTCCTTCAAATGTACATTTTGAATATACTGTTTTAGGAAAGAATGAACCTTTATCAGTTTATATCACCGGACCTTCATATTTAAATGGAGGACAAACCGGTACGTGGACCGCACATCCTTCGGGAGGTAGAACCCCATATCATTATCATTGGGAATATTATGTTTTTTGCGATGGGATTGAGAATTTTGGAGATATAAATCCGGACAATGTTCCCTGCGGTTATTGGTTTGATTTTGGAGGAGATAGCCCAACTGCTTCTCGATCGGATTGGAGAAGTTTTAAGGTAAAGGTTACGGTTACCGATGCAAATAACTCTACGGCAGAAGCATATAAAACGGTTACCGTAGGCGAAGGGAATATGCAAGAGAGAAATAATTTTGAAAAAACCGGAGTAGCAGAAGAAATACCAACAACAACAAAATTATTAAATAACTACCCGAATCCGTTTAATCCAACAACAGTAATAAAGTATCAACTAAAAGAACCTGCTTACGTTTCATTACGTGTATACGACGTATTGGGAAAAGAAGTTGCGGAGTTGGTAAATGAGCGAAAAAGCGCCGGATATTACAGCGTTAATTTCGATGGAAGTAAATTGCCGAGCGGTCTATATATTTACAGACTGCAAGCAAATAATTATGTAGAAAGTAAGAAAATGTTATTAACGAAATAATGGAAGGGAGAAGAGAGGGCTCGTCAAGAGTCCTTTTTTCTCCTTATTTTTTTTCTCACTGACCACCGCCCACACTGTCAATTGCTGCCAGTGTTCACCCATACTATTACTGCCACCGCCCGCACGGTGGCTAAGTAGGTCACCACAAATTCCATCAAACTTTATTTGATGAAATGAATATAAAACAATATATTTCCGAATTAAAAAGGTATGAAATCAATTTGCTCGCGAATTCCATAAAATTAATATTAGTTCTTATTCTTACCGTAATTCCGGTTACCAAGAAAACATACGGGGAAACGGCCGATCCTCAATTCGATTCGCTTGTTACCGCGGGAATTTACCAAATTTACAACATTAAGTTTCAACAAGCCGAAAACACTTTCCGGCTGTTGATGAAAAAGTATCCGCATCATCCCGCGGGGAAATTTTTCGATGCGATGATTGTGTGGTGGAAAATAATGCTCAACAGGGAAAACGAAAGTTACGACGATCTTTTTGTTGAGAAGCTGGAAAATGTAATAGAAATGTGCGACAGCATTTTGGATAACGATCCCGAGAATGTTGATGCAATGTTTTTCAAAGGCGGTTCGCTCGGTTTCCGCGGAAGGTTATACGCTCTTAGAAAAGAATGGTTTAAGGCTGCTTTGGACGGGAAAGAAGCGCTTCCGTTGGTTTACCGCGTTTATGAGATTGACCCCAATAACGAAGAAGTAAAACTCGGATTCGGTATTTATAATTATTACGCTACGGCTATCCCGGAAAAATATCCGTTTATTAAACCCGTAATGATTTTCTTCCCTGAAGGCGATAAGGAACTGGGAATTAAACAACTGAAAGAAGTGGCGTTAAAAGCAAAGTATGCGAGAATTGAAGCAAGGTTTTTCCTTCTTACGCTTTATTATCAATTCGAAGAAGATTTCAACAAAGCATTGCACTACGCTAAAATTCTCGTTTCGGATTTTCCCGATAATCCTACTTTCCAAAGATATTACGGAAGAATTTTTGTTAAAAAAGGCGATTACAAAAACGCCAGCGCTGTGTTCGGCGATATATTGAAAAAATGCAAAACCGGACTTCCCGGTTATAACGAAAAAGTTGAAAGGGAAGCGGTTTATTATCTGGGTGTGAAATACGATATTGATAAGAAACTGGATTCGGCATTGGTTATGTTCCGCCGTTGCGTTGAACTTTCGAAAAAAATAGACGGGGACGAACCTTCGGGATTTTGGGTAAATGCTACTTTGTATTTGGGAATGGTTTACGATCAATTGGACGAAAGGGCAAAAGCAATTGCGCAATACAACAAAGTTCTGGATATGGACGAATATAAAAATTCGCACGAACGCGCAGAGAAGTATTTGAAAAAGCCTTACTTACATTAAAAAGAAGTTGTCACGCCGATTCTGTGCAAACCTCCGATCGAACCCATTGACGAATAAGCGTAATCGATATTATAATCTTTAACCACAAAACCGACTCCAATGCTGAATCCCGCAATTCCGGCGGTTGTGCCGATTTTAAGTTCTTTCCGTTTTTCGTTATCGTAACCGAAGCGTAAACGTAAAACTTTGGAAAGTTTTAGCTCTCCGCCGACCGTAAACTGTTTGAAGCGGTCTTCTTTCTCGTTAAGTTTGTTGAGAGAAAAGTAGAACGTGAACGGTAAATGTTCAAGCGTTTTCGAAACGCCTATTCTAATATCGAGCGGGAGTTCTTCTTTTGTGCTGTAAAAGTATTTTATCTGTGTCCCGGCGTTTAGTATCGACAGTCCGAAATTCCATTTGCTTGACGGTATTGAATATTGCAATCCGAAATCGAAACCGATACCGGTCGAGTATCTGTCGGCAATGGAAGAATAAATAAATTTAGTGTTAATCCCGTAGTAAAAATTATCTCCCAATTCATTTGAGTAACCGATAGTTAAAGCAAATTCGCCCGCGCCGAATTCTCCCAACTTTTCGCCGAATTCATTTGCTTCCGTAAAACTTCCGTAATTTATGTATTGAACACCTGCGCCGAATCTTCCTATCCCTTCGAAAAAATGCGAGTATGCGAGACTTACGGAATTTATATCAAGTAAATGTTTTAAAAACGAGAATGAAGCCGGTCTGTTTTTGAGTTGCGCAATTCCCGCAGGATTATAAAATATCACGTTCGGGTCATCGTTGTTCGAAACGAAACTTCCCGCCAAAGCGGCTGCGCGGGGACTGTTATCGAGACGTAAAAATTCAAATGTATTTTGCGCGTAAATCGCACCGGATATAAAAATCAATATTAAGATTTTTTTCATCTAATTCCTCAAAATTTACCAAACGATATTAAATATAAAAAAAATTAATGGCAAGGGAATTTAATTTTCGTTCCGACTTATCAAAAACGGTTATTTCCGGCTATTCAGCTTGATAAAATTAAATAAATGTTGGTGGAACTTTATCCAACCGGAAAACGTTAAATTGTGGAGTCATTTTTATTAACCTTGATTGACACTTAACATCTGAGTAAATTTGAAACCGAATAAGCAAAACTTAAACGGAATTTTATTTTTATGATTCGTTTTAAAAGTTTTTTACTGGTTTTTTTTGCCGGAATAATTTCCGTTTCAGCTCAACCGGCAAAGAACGTTTCGATAATCAATGCTTTAATTGATGAATCTATCGATTCAATTCTAAAATCGTCTCCCGGATTGAAGCAAGTTTCGTTTGAGTTTAATTCGCCGCCCGGATTGAAGAGATTTAAAAACAGGGTGATTTACGGCTTAAAATCAAAGGGAATTGAAATTTACGAAAACGATATTTCCAAAACTCGTCTTAATTATGCTTTGGATGATGTTTCGGTAATATTTTCCGATGCATTCCGCGAAAGTTTTTTCGGCGGATATAAATCAGAACGGAAAGTAAATTTGGACGGAAGTTATATCATCTCGGAAAACGGAAAAGTTGTTCTAAGCAAAATCTTTTCTTTCCAAAAAACCGATACGCTCGATTTTGATGAAATCCGGAATGTGAGCGGGAATAATTTCAGCATGAAGGGAAACGACAAACCGGGCGTGCCTTTTTTCGGTAGTTTGCTCGAACCGGTAATTGCATTAGGTGCCGTAGCCGTTGCAATTTTTTTGTTCTTTACAGTGCGTTCGAATTAACATTAACGTTTGAGAGATTGGAAAATTTAATTAGTTTTACAGATTCAATTTAATTTAGGATGAAAATGAAATACGGAAAATTTGCTGTTTTAATTTTACTTTTGTTTCTTTTTGCATGTTCAGGCGGAAAAGATACCGGTAATTTATCGCCCGAAGAACATCTGAAATACGCAATGTCCCTTTACAACGACGGCGATTACGAAGAAGCGATTAAAGAATTTCAATCGATTATTTTGCAATATGCGGGAAATCCCGTAAACGACGATGCGCAATATTATTTGGGAATGTCTTATTACAAACAAGAACAATATTTGCTTGCCGCTTACGAATTCAGCAAATTGATAAGAGACATTCCGGCAAGTCCGCTTGTTCCCAACGCACAATTTATGTTAGCCGATTCGTATTACCAATTGTCGCCGCCGTATTCGTTGGAGCAGAGTTATACGAAAAAAGCAATCGACGAATTTCAAGCTTTTATCGATTATTTTCCTTTGGATAAACGCGTTGAAGAAGCCGAAAAGAAAATCAAAGAACTCAATGAAAAGTTGGCGCAAAAAGAATATAACGCCGGATTAATTTATGAAAGAATGGAATATTACAATGCGGCAATAATGTATTACGAAAGGGTTTTTGAAACTTACCACGATTCAAAATTTGCGCCGCTTGCTTTATACAGAAAAATTAATTTGCTGATTGATAAAAACAGAACTGCCGAAGCGCTGAAAGATATTGCTACATTTCTGGCAAAGTATCCCGAAAGTGAATATGCCGGTGAAGTAAAAAAATTACAAAACAAAATCGTAGCCGCAAAATAAATGGAAGAAAGAAAAAGCAAACCGGTTAGCGACTCGATAATTACCATGACGGAATTGGTATTACCGCATCATACCAATCAATTGGGAAATTTACTCGGCGGTCAGTTAATGCACTGGATTGATATATGCGCCGCGCTTGCCGCCGGAAAACATTCGCAAAGAGTTTGCGTTACCGCATCGGTAGATAAAATAGATTTCCACGAACCGATTAAATTGGGCGACGTTGTAACTCTGGTTGCTTCGGTGAACAGGGCATTCAAAACTTCCATGGAAGTGGGTGTTAAAGTTCATGCGGAAAATTTTACCAAAGGCAAATGCGTGCATACAAATTCCGCTTACCTCACGTTCGTGAGTGTCGACGAAAACAATAAACCCGTTGAAACATTTGGAATAATACCGGAAACCGATGAACAAAAAAGGAGATATGAACAAGCGCTTCAAAGAAGACAAAACCGTCTTGCATCCCGCCGTAGCGGTAAGTAGTTTTTTAATAATCCTCTTATTCGCAAGTAATCTCTTTGCGCAAATTCCCGTTAACGGTTTCTGTCAAGTGCATCGGATTGAAATTCCGCAAGGTTTTTCCGGATTCCGTTACGCTAATATCGATGATGATGACGAGAATGAGATAGTTTTAATTACTCCTTCCCAAAAAAGATTCGGTGTAATCGATAAAAATGACAACGGTTTCAATGTTACTTCCAAATTCTTTTTTTTCCCTCTTTCCGAATTCGGATTGTTCAACGAAATCGATAAACTCGGCAAGTTTTACATTTTTGTTTCCGAGAAAAGCAGAAAGGTAGGTTTAACCTCTTTTACCAAAAAAGGCTCGATGATTTTATTGAATCAAAAAACGCTTGATTCTTATCCGGCGGACTTCATCACCGGCGATGTTAATCAAGAACCCGCCAACGAAGCGTTGATCTACGGAAGTAATTTTAACGGCTTGTCGCTTGTTTCTCAAAATAAATTCAAAGTTATCGAAGAAAAAATTATTAAGAATAAACTTTTCTCCGATGCAGCTTTTATAGATTTGGATTACGACGGATTTAACGACGTTGCCGCAATCGATTTGATTGGAAACTCTGTTGTTTTGTTGATGAACAACAATAACGGTAAATACGAGATTACAAGAAATTTACAATTTAGCGGCAATATAAAAAATCTTTCGGCACTGGATTTTAACAAGGACAATTTCACCGATCTTGCTTTGTCTTCGGGCAATTCGGTGATTGTGTTGTTCGGGGATTCGGTTTCTTCTTTCTCCCGCAAACAAGTAATTGAAACCGGAACGGAAATTTCCAACTTCGGTTTCTCGGATTTGAACAATGACAAAAAATTGGATTTGTTTTTCTTAAATGATAAAGGCGATTGTTATCTGAAACTCTCTCAATCCGGAAGTTACGGCGATGAATTTTTACTCGCGGGTGGCATTAACTTTTCCGGTCTGGCATTAAGTAAAATAACTTCGCAGCCCGCTTTGGATTTGATTTCACCCGAAGGGAAATTTTATTCGGTTTCAAAATTCCGGCTTTCCGATTCCACTGCGGTTAAAATCGGGGGCAAAACAGAATATTTATATTCATCGGATATTAATAAAGACGGCAAAGCGGATTTTTATTTTATTGATTCTTACGACAATTCCCTAAAAATATTAACAGGCGGAAAAACAGGCTTGTTCGATAAATTGTTTGCACACGATTTGGTCGAGACTCACAACAGAATAGCTTTGTTCAATAATTCCGGTATGAGTTATAAATTTTGTTGTTATTTCGAATCGGGACGACTTGTGGAAATTTTAGACCATGATTTTACAAAGGAAAAAATTAACAGGGAAGCGGTTTATACTTCTTATCCGATATTAAAAGTTTTTACACGGAACGATTCTACCATTACGGTATTGGAAAAAAGCGGCGATAGTTTATTGGTGGAGAATTTTAACAAAGTAAACAATCACTTCATAAATTCCGAAGTTACACTTGCGGATACTAATGTTTCCGGTGAAATTTTGTTCCCCGCCGAAAATAATGTTTTTTACTTCACCGCCAACACTACCGGAACGTCTTTCAATAAATATGATTTGATTTCAGGTAAAGAATATTTTATAAATGTAAACGAATACATAAACGCCGCAGATTCGGGCTCATTTTATGTTTCGGCTATTCTGGATGCGAAGAAAGACGAATCTTTTCACATTATCGGAAATGAAAAAGAATTTGTTTATTTGTTATTAAAAGGCAATAAAAAAATCGAGTTAAAAACCGAAGGTTCGGAATTTCCGTTGTTTGTTAAGTCGGCAGCAGATATTAAAATTTCTGAGAACAATAAAAATAAAGCTTATATTTACCTTTACGATCATAAAACGGATTTTCTTTACTGCGCTGAAATTATGAAACGGAAGAGAAAAATTTCATTTAATAAATTGTTCAAGATTAACAACGCGGGGAATTATTTTATAGAATCGTTGGGAAAGGATAAATACGTAATAAGTTCAGATACGGCGGACAACACAATATTATTCAGGAAAATTAATGATTAAAAAACTGATATTAACATTTGTCCTTTTATTTTCGGTTACTTTCCGGGTTTCACCGCAAAACACAGACTCGCTCTACAATAAACTTCTTCAATTAAGAAACGGAAATTTTTCGGGGAGTAAATTAGGAACCGGACAATTAGCATCGGAACCGGTAAAATGCGCTTTCGGTTTGTTCGCCTCAGTTAAATCGAATTTTGATAAGTTTACGAAAAAACAACAGAATGAAATTCAGCAAATATTACAAAGACCGCTTGCCGATACAAGTATTGTTTCCCCTTCGGGACTTTTCCGTATTCACTACTTTTTCGATAATACGAACAAACCTGGTTACGATTTAAACGAGCTGGCTTTGGCGCTTGATTCTTCTTATAATTTTGAAGTTAACTTTCTCGGTTATCCTCCGCCCCCTTCCGATAACAATGCCGGCGGAGACGACAAATACGACGTTTACGTTCTTAACCTTTCCGGCGGTCTTTATGGTTATACCGAACCGGAAACGCAAGTAACCAATTTAACTTCCACATCTTTTATGGTAATGGATAACGATTTTTCGAATTACTATACAACCGGCATAAACGCCGCCAAAGTAACCGCCGCGCATGAATTTCATCATGCTATTCAACTCGGGAATTATATTTACCGCGACGAAGATGTTTGGTATTACGAACTTACTTCAACATCGATGGAAGAATTTGTTTACGATGAAATAAACGATTATTACGCATATATGAAATCTTATTTCAACCGCCCGTATAATACAATTTCCGCACACAGCGGTTACGATATGGCAGTGTGGAATATTTTTCTGGTTGAAAGATTCGCAAACATAAACAACATGCTCGGATTCGATATAATAAAACGCAGTTGGGAATTGATGATTGATAACCGCGCGGTTGTCTCAATTGCCAAAGCAATTCAGGAAAAAGGATATTCGTTCAAACAAGAATTCAATACGTTCGGTCTGTGGATATTTTTTACCGGTTACAGAACCAAAGCAGGTCAATATTTCGACGAAGCGGCAAATTATCCGCTTGTTCAACCCACTACCACAATAGAGTTTGTGCCGCCTAAAAAAGAAGTGATGATAAATTCCGAGCCTATTTCAAACAATTATATTGTGTTCCCCGATTTCTCCAAAGGATTCAACGATACGCTCGTATCCATTATTTCAAATACCGATATTGAAGGCGCCGCAGACCCGCAAAACAACGGATTGAAATTCGACTATATTATCTCTTCTGAAAATTTGGAAGGCGGAAGGAAAATTAATGCATATTACTTTTCCAAAATAATTGCCGATAACGCAGGCAAATTAATTGAGTCAAATATTTTTAATAACGAACCGGCAAGCGGAACTTTTGAGCGGAACGAAATTGATTATGCATATCCCCAACCGTTTGTTTACGGCACTACCGGAAATTATTTATATTTGCCTACGTCAGGAAACGAGAGCGGTTATGCTTATTTCAATATTTATTCGACAAGTATGGATTTGGTTTATTCCGGTAGGGAACAAATATTTTCTTCGGATAAAATAACCGTACGTTGGAACGGTAAGGATTTCAACGGAAATAGATTACCGACAGGCATATATTTGTATGTAACTAAATCCGGCGATACCATTAAAAAAGGTAAAATTTTAATTCAAAATAAATAATATTTAATCAATGCCTTATTCGCTTGAGTTAATTAACATTTCCAAATACTTCGGAAGAAGATTAATTTTTAACGGTATTGATTATCAATTTACCGAAAACAAAGTTTACGGAATAGCGGGCAGTAACGGTTCGGGTAAATCTACTCTTACAAAAATTATTGCCGGTGTTTTATCACCGAGCAAAGGAAAAGTAATCCATAAAAACGGCGGGAAGGAGATTATCCCGGAAAAGTTGCATAACTATATCGGCTTTGTTTCCCCATACCTTATATTATACGATGAATTTACGGCAAAGGAGAATTTACAATTCTTTGCTAAAATTCGCGGTATCCCGTTTGACGAAAATAAAGTTGATGACTTATTGATGAACTTCGGATTGCATAAACGCTCGAACGATATTCTTAAAGCGTATTCTTCCGGAATGAAACAAAGAATGAAATTTATTTTTGCTCTTCAACATTCGCCTAAACTTTTATTACTCGATGAGCCAACTTCCAATTTAGACGACGAAGGCAAGGAAACGGTGTATAAAATTATCAACCAAGTAAAACAATCGGCTGTTGTTGTAATTGCTTCAAACGAAAAAAGCGATTTGCAACTTTGCGATGAGATTCTCGAAATTTCCGATTATAAAAGAAGAAACAACAATGCAAATAAGCGGATCGGTTAGCAAATGAAAGCTTTATCGGTATTTAAAAAAGATTGGGAATCGGAATTGAGAACCCGTTACGCAATCAATGCGCTTGCCATGTTTATACTCGTCACTATTTCCGTTATTTTGTTTTCTTTGGGCGACGAACCTGTTACAGAGTATCTGACCGGCGGATTGTTTTGGGTTGTTATCTTTTTTTCCGCAATGTCCGGACTCTCCCGCGTATTCGTCTCAGAAGAAGAAAGGGGAACAACTTTAACATTGCAGTTAATCGCATCGCCTTCTACCGTTTTTTTCGGCAAACTGATTTTTAATCTGGTTCTTGTTTATCTGATGGTAGCCGCAATCACATTTTTATATTCATTGCTTTTTGAAAATTTTGTTATCCAAAACGGTATGTTGTTTTTTGTTTCCCTTGTGCTGGGCAGTTCCGGTATTGCCGTTTCTTCCACTCTGATTGCCGCAATAATTTCCAAAGCAAATACAAAGGGAACTTTATACCCTGTCTTGTCTTTTCCGGTTCTTCTTCCGCTGATTTTAACTCTTGTAAAGTTAACCCAATTTTCAATGGACGGCGAATCTTTCGAATTCGCATGGACCTATTTGGCAATACTTGTAAGTTACAACGTGATAATGCTTACCGGCGGAGTTTTGTTATTCGATTTTATTTGGAAAGAATAAATTGGAAACCGGAATGAATAAAGTCGTAGCAAAAATCTCCGTAATATTGGCTCTGGCAATTGCGAATATATTTGCGCAAACTGACACCGTTAAATATAGTTGGCCTGTTGAACCGCTGACATCTTCGCACGGAATTAACGGGACGTTTTGCGAATTCAGAAATACCGGTTCGTCCGATCATTTTCATAATGCCGTTGATATCGGGAAGGAAGACAGTCAACCTGTTTACGCTTGCTTGGACGGAACGGTTTATTCCAAAGTTAATAATGGAACGAATTCATATATCAATGTTAAATCTATTTTCGGATTCAAGAAGAAGCATATTACATATTATCATGTTGTGCCCAATCCGTCTCTTGAAGTCGGCGATCATGTTACGGCGGGCAAAACAATTGTAGGCTCTATTGCGAACGGCTCCGCTCACGTGCACTTAATCGAAAGGGAATTGATAAGCTCTACTTCGTCATCTTTGGGCACCGAAATTAATCCGATTAGGGAAAACGGCGGATTAACTCCGTATAACGACAACTATGTTCCGGTAATTCATTCCTCTTCCCTTGAATTCAGGAGAAACGACAACGGAAAGAAAATAGGGAAAGACAACCTTACCGGAAAAGTGGATATCGTTATTAAAATTGAAGAGAAGAACGGAATTTATTCAACGCAAGCAAATAACGGCACATATCTTTTGGGTTACAGAATTTGGAATGCCGACACCACGCAAATTATTTACGAACCGCCGGATAACGGTGTAAAGTATAAATTCGACAGGAAGCCGTTGAACTCTTACGTGCACAAGGTATTCGTGCAAGGCGAAGCGACTTTAAGTAATCCGGTTTATTGGCTGACCAACGGAAAAGGCGCGGGATTTATAAATGAAAATTTGACTGTAAGCGACAACTATTTGGATACTGATGTTTTCCCGGAAGGGAATTATGTTCTTCAAATATTTACCGAAGATACAAGACATAACTATGCGGAAAAGTTTTTCAAAATCGGAATTGCTAAGAATCCGCCCGTAATTTTAACTGTTGAAAATCCGGATGGTAATAATTCAGTTAGAATAACATGGACGGAATATAATTTAAGTAACATAAAAGGATACAGAATTTATTGCTCCGCCGATACGAATTTGCAAGAATGGTTTCTTGTTGCGGATGAAAATATATTAACGCCCGATTCAACCGGAATTACTCTTCCTTCGCCTTCGGAATATAACCCAGCGGCGCCAAGCGGTGCGGTTTATTTTTATATGACTTATGTGGATTCGAATAATGTAGAAGGAAAACCGAGTGATGTTTATTCACGTTCTGTTTCCTCCGGTAATTCCAACAGTCCTAAAATTCTGATTGTCGACGGTTTCGACAGATTCGGAAACGGCGGCAGTTGGACTGAACCATACCACTCTTTTAACACGATGTATTTTAATACGCTCAACAAGTTTAATCTTTCGATTGAATCATGTTCGAATGATGCGGTAATTTCCAAGAAAATAAATTTGGATGATTACAATTTGGTTGTTTGGTTTACCGGCGACGAATCAAGGGAGAACAATACATTCGAAAATTCCGAGCAAGGTAAAATTGCTTTGTATTTGGAACACGGGGGAAAAGTTATTGTTACGGGCGACGATATCGGATATGACCTTGACCAAGAACATCAATATTCCGAATTTTCCGATACTTTGTTTTACCGTCATTACCTTAAAGCGCAATTAATACATACCGGCAACACTTTATTGACGGAAGCAAACGGAGTGGAAGGAACTTCTTTTTATCCTTTATCGCTTATGTTTGGGAAAACTTACGCTGAAGATTCACCCGATGATATTGAACCCGTTAACGGTTCGGAAGCAATACTTAATTATAATTATTTGAGAAACGACAATCAGACCTTTAGAAAAGGTGGAATCGCATATACGGGAACTTTCGGAACAAGCGAATTAACCGGACAAATAATTTACGTTTCGTTCGCTTTGGAAACGCTTGAGCAAACTCAACTAAATGAGTTTATGCAAAAAGCTTTGGATTATTTTGGAATTGTAACCGGTATAAACGATGATAAACCCGTGTTAAACAATAAATTTGTTTTGGAGCAGAATTATCCGAATCCGTTTAATCCCACAACTACAATTAAATATTCAATTGTAACCTCCTCCCCTTTGGTAAAGGGGAGGACCGAGGAGGGGTTTGTGACCTTGAAAGTTTATGATGTGCTGGGAAGGGAAATAAAAACATTGGTGAACGAAAAACAAGCTCCCGGAGTTTACAAAGTAAATTTTAATGCCGGCAATTTACCGAGCGGAGTATATTTTTACAAACTGCAAGCCGGCGAAAAAGTTTTGGTAAGAAAAATGATTATACTAAAATAAATTAGAGTTTTAATTATGAAAATTTTATTGATGATTTTAATAACATCGTTTTTGCTAACCGCTCAAACGGTAAAACGGGATTTATCGCGTGCCGAAACGCAATTTGTTAAAAGCGGTTCCGGGAAAATGTTGAATATTAAAGTATATAACAAACGCGGTGAATTTGTTTTTGAAGTGAAAAAAACTCTTCGGTCGAAAGAAAGTGCGCCGTTCCCCGTACTTACCGGTAACGGTGGATTGGTGTTGATTGATGTTCTGGAAGATAAAGCCTCATTTTACAATAACACCGGACAGAAAATTAATGAAGTACGATTGTTCGGGAATTTACCGTTTGCATACGAGAGAAAAGTTTTAACCGATGCACAAGACAATCTTGTTGCGCTTTTGATTTCCCAAAAAGAACAACCCAATTCCACAGTTAAAATCTTCGATACAAACGGTAATTTGTTGCATCGTTTTGTTGTAAAGGGAACAGACGGTAGCGGAATAAAATTATCACCCTCGAATAATCTTATTGCCGTATCGACTTATTCTTGGAAGGCGGACAGCCTTGTTCAAACTACAGTCATTTTCGATTTTGACGGTAATGCCATACTGCAAATCCCGCAAAAGTTTGATAACGGAACGTTTTCCGGAAACGGTGAATTTTTTCTTGCTTACGATAAGCACAGAATATTTTTACTGGATTTGAAAAATAAAAATCTTAAGTGGAAAAGAAATTTTACCGCCGACGAATTAATTTTAACCGCAAAATTAAATAAAGCGGGTGATGAAATCGTAACTGTTTCTTCCACCAAGACGGAACTTGTAAACGGCAAGTGGATTAATAAAACGGCAATTCTCCGCAAAAGTAAACTCAACGGCGCAGATAAAATTTTAACTGTTTTGAATAATGTGGATTTCGAAAAAGCGGAACTGCTTGTTAATAAAAACGGGATAGAATTATTTCTCGATGATAAAATTATTACGGTCGATTAACTGTTTTTACTTTTGTCCCGTCCGGATTATATTTGGTTTGATTTATCAATTCTCCTCCTGAATATTCGGCTTCAATTTTTAGCAATCCGTTTTCGTAATATTCGTAATACTTTCCGTCGAGTTTGTCGTTTTTATAATTTCCGTAAGCTCTTAAATCGCCGTTTGGAAAATAAGCGGTGTAAAAACCTTCGCGCTTTCCGTTTTTGTAAAAGACCTCTTCTTTCTTTGCTCCGTTTTTGTAAAATGAAACCGATTTACCTTCTGGAACGCCTTCCTTATAAATTTTAACCGATTTTATTTCCCCGCTTTCGTAAAAAGTTTTTGCCGTATCCGAGAGTTCACCGTTGGAATAATTTTGTTCGGTAACCAAAACGCCGTCTTCGTTATAAATTAATTCTTTACCTTCTTTTACGTTGTCCGAATAAGTTGTTACCCTTTGGAGAATTCCGTTTTCCGAATAAAATTTCGAAACACTGTCCAACTTGCCTTGATTATAAAACAAAGCGGATTTAAGAAAACCGTTGTGGTAATAATATTTATTTAATCCGTCCAATTCGCCTTCGTGAAAGTGTTGTTCCGATTTCATTATACCGTCTGCGTAATAATCTTTGAAATCCTCTTCCACCTTATCAAAGTTGCCCACAATATCATATCGTTTCCGTTTAACAATCTGACCGTTTTTATACGTGTCGATAACCTTGATGGAACCATCGGGATAGTATAAATACGAAATTCCGTCAAGCACATCGTCTTTGTAATTGGCTTCCAAAGCAACGCCGCCGTAGTCGTTGTAAACACGACTTATGCCGTTCAGTTTGCCGTCAACGTAATTTCGCTCGACTTCAATTTTTCCGTTTTCGTAAAATATTTTTGAGATGCCGTTTAGTTTTCCGTTTTTGTAATTCCAAATACCTTGTAAAGCGCCGCTTTTATAATATGTTTCCGTGTAACCTTCGCGCACACCGTTAACAAAATTAGGCGTTGCCCATAGTTCTCCCGATTCGTAAAACCATTGCTGTTTCCCGTCAAGCTTTCCGTGCTTGTAGTTCCAAATCATGCTTAGCGTTCCGTCTTCGAAATACCAATAAGACGGGCCTTCTTCCAAGCCGTTTTCGAAATACCATTCTTTCCATAGATTCCCGTTTTCGTAGTATTCGCGATAATAACCGTTTCTGATTCCGTTAACATATTCGCCTTCCGATTTCAGTTTTCCGTTCGGATAATAAGTTTTCTTAATCTCCTTTTTAGCGGTTTGCGGGTAAACCGCATTTGCGGAAATTAAAACGCAGATTATTAGAAAAATTTTGGCGAGAGATAAAAATTTGTTCATCAAATAGATTTTTCCAAATTATGAATAAAGTAAATCTACTTTTTTACGTAACGAAGATTCTCCGCGGAAACCGACCATTACGTCGTAAATTTTGTTATCGCGAATGAAAATTGTAGATGGAGTTCCCATAATTCCGAAAGCCATGGCATCTCTCATATTTACCGAAGCGTCTATCATTATTATGTTTTGTAATTCTTTCTTTAAGTCTTCCATAACCGGAGTTTGTTGTTTACACGCATGGCAAGAAGGTGAATAAAAATATATAATCGATTTTTTATTTTTTATCATTTGTTTCAAACGGTCGCTCAATTTATCGAACGGAACATCAGTGCCTACGGTTTTCTTGGATTTTCTATACAGCCGGAATTGCGCTCCGAAAAAAAGCAACAAAAGAATTCCGACGATTATACCGATTTCCATTATTTTTCCTCAAGTAAATTATTTTTTTGCAAAAGAAATTATATATTAAATTATGATGAATATCAATTTTGGTTAGTGTAATTATTCTTCCACAAACGGGAAAATTATGTTTTCAAGAAAAAAGAAAATTTATTTCGATCAAATTGATGCCGGCGGAATAATTTATTTTGCGGAGCTTTTCAAACTGTTTCATCAAGTTTACGAAGAATTTTTGAACAGTCTTAATACTAAAGAAAATTATTTCAAAAGCCGGGATTTCATTTTACCTATCATTCACTCCGAAGCGGATTATATTAAACCGGTAAAATTACACGACGATCTGGAAATAAGTGTTTCGGTAACGCAATTAAGGGAATCTTCTTTCGAGTTAAGTTATTTTGGGAAATGTTCCGGAAACCTAATGGCTAAAGGCAAAACCGTGCATGTATTGGTTAACAGAAATAACTTCGAAAAAGTAAAACTGCACAAGGATTTAATCAACGGACTAAAAAAATATATGGCGGATTAATTTCCTGACGTTAATTTCTTTTGCAATTCCGGTTTTATCACTTTGCCCAACGAATTTCGCGGTATGGAATCGATGAAAAAAATTTTCTTGGGTATTTTGAAAGCCGAGAGATGAGACCGGAGAAAGTCTTTAATTTCATCTCCGGCTAAAGTTTCGTTTTGCGTAACAACGGCTGCTGTTATTTGCTCTCCCCATTCTTCGCTTCGCTCCCCGAAAATATAAGCGTCTTTGATTTCGGGATGCTGCATCAATACATTTTCAATTTCGGATGGATTTATATTTTCTCCGCCTGAAATTATTATATCGTCAATTCGCCCAAGTATATAAAGGCTTCCCGCATCGTCCTTGTATCCAAAATCTCCGGTGTAGAAAGACTTCCCGGAAAATTTTATTTTGCTTTCGCCTTCATTGTTCAAATAACCACCGGCAACTTGCGGAGCCGAAACAATTATTTCGCCTTTGCAGTTTGGCGGTAGGGTTTTGCCGTTGCGGTCGATAATTTTAATCTCAACATTTTTCAAAGGCTTTACGCTAAAGGGTTTGGATTTTTCCTTCGTAATTATTTTAGCCGCAACCATCGATGATGTTTCCGTAGCGCCGTAAACAAGAGTTACCGGATAATTTAGTTTGACAGCTTTCTCAATTAAATCATCCGGCGCTGCAGCTCCACCTAAAAACACATAACGTAATCCGTTGTCGGGTTCAGTTTCCTTATCAATCAGTCTTTTTAGCATTGTTGGAACCAAAGATACCATCGTTGGTTTATCTTCTTTGATGCTTGTTAAAATATCGTTTGTCCTCAGACTTGCCGGGAAAACCACGGAAACACCGCTTAACACAGCGCGGGTAATAATCGAAAACCCTCCGATGTGATAAAACGGTAATGAGCATAAGAATTTATCGGAGTGCGAAATTTGAAATTCCGAATCGAACGAAACAGCGCTTGCTAAAATGTTCTCAAACGAAATTTTTACGCCTTTGGGTTTTCCTCTGCTTCCGGATGTAAAAATTATAACGGCTAAAGAACCGTAACCGGATTTTTCTTCTGTCAATAGTTTCCGCTTATTTTCAAAAGGGAAGAGCTGGGCTTTTTCAAATGTTAATCCGGACTTCTCTTTCAAGCTTTTGTGCAAAAGGATGTAGTCGTATTCGAATTGCGAAAGTAATTCTAAAATTTCGTTTTTGTGCAACTTGTAGTTTACTGGGACGGGAACCGCGCCGAGTTCCCAAAGTGCAAATACCGCAAAAACAAAATGAATATTGTTTTCGCATAATACGGGAACAAATTTATTCGGCTTGGTTTTATCTCTTAAACTTTCCGCCAAACTTAAAACTTCTTGGTAAACTTCGGAAAAAGAATAGTTTCTATTTTTATCCGAAAGGAAAATTTTATCAGGGTTTAACGTGCTTTGCCGGAAAAGCCAATTATCATGTAATCCTACTTTAAGCATATTCCGATTCGCTTAATATTCTTACAAATTTGTTGAATTCGTTTTTTGTAAGTATAATTTTACCTTCATAAAATTTAAAAGGAGCTTCAAATAAATCATTTTCGAAAATTTTATTTGCCGTTAATCCGTGAGCGTATCCGTGATTTGTTTGTGCCGCCAAAAGATATAAAATACTTTTCCCCACTACCGATTCAAATACCGAAGAGATTATTACTTTTACGCCCTTCGAGTTTGCGCGGGTTATAATTTTCAGTGTATCGAATATGCTTCCCAACACTTGGGGTTTTATTATTATAAATTCGAAATTTCTGTTGTCTATAATCTGCATTGCGGTTTTAAAATTTTTCACTGATTCGTCGGGCGCAATTTTAATTTTAGTAAGTCCGGCTAATTTGTTTAGCCCCTCCAAATTTTTAACCGGTTGTTCGATAAACTCGATTCTGCTATTGGGTAACTTTGCAAAATTTGTTTTCGCTTTCCGCAAATTCCATTTCCCGTTAACATCCAATCTCAATTTTACATTATTGTTTAAGTTTAAAATAGAATTGATGCAATTCAAATCATTATTAAAATCATCGCCGATTTTAAGTTTAACGGTATCGATGCCCAATTTGATAAATTCTTTAATTTTGTTGACACATTCTGTTTTACCGCTTATTCCGATTACACCGCTCACGGGGATATGAATCTCTTCTCCGGAATTGAATTGCTCTGTTACGGGCTTAAAATTATGGAAGAATGCAAAATTAATTAAAGCTTGTTCAATTCCGAATTTAACGGCGGGAAATCCGTGAAGTTCAAACGAATTTATAAAATTAAAAATATCAGGATAATCTTTTCCGGTAAGCAGAGCTTGAATTGAAGTCAATTTTATCTTTGCGTCTTCAAGCGTTTCGGTGCCGAAAGAAACAAGCGGAGCAACATCCCCGTAAAAGTTATTGCCTCCGGAATCTGTTAGTCGTATTAGAAATCCTTTCCTGTATTCAAACGTTTCTTTTGATGTTTTTAGCGGGCTGATAAATTTAAGTTTGTAGGGTATGAATTTTATTTCACGGATAATCATAGCAAAATACCGGCGGCAAAAAGCAAACCGTAAATTGCCGAAAGCTTTGCCGTTAATTCAAGCGTTTTGTTTAGTTGTTGATCTTTGAATGTGTAAATCATTTTTACGAGTTTAATAGCAAGCGGAAGCGATAGAACCGGTAAGAAAACAAAGATGCTTTTTTTATAAGTGAAATAAACGACAAACAAAATCAAATAAGAAACAACGGTGAAAACAACGTATTGGATTCTGGTGAATTTTTTCCCGTATTTAACCGCCAAAGTGTTTTTACCGGCTTTACTGTCTTGATCGATATCGCGGTAGTTGTTAACCACCAAAACATTTGTAATTAATGCACCGACGGGTATGGAAGCCCAAACAGCAAGCGGAGTAACATCCAGCGCTTGAACATAATACGTGCCGATTGTTCCTACAAGTCCGAAGAATATAAATACGAATACATCGCCCAATCCGTTATAAGCAAGCGGATACGGTCCCGCTGTGTAAGCTATTCCGGCAAGAATGGAAACAATACCGATAATTAAAGTTATATATGTTGAAATATAAACGAGATATAATCCGAGCAAAAAAGTAATTCCAAAAGTGATTACAATCGCTCTTTTCATTTCTGCGGGTGAGATTAATCCCGAAGCCAAAACCCTTTGTGGTCCAACCCGCTCTTCCGTATCCGTTCCTTTTAAGTGATCATAGAGATCGTTTACGAAGTTTGTGCCTGTTTGAATAAGCAAAGCACAGATTAATGCCACAAGCGCCGCGAGCGGTTGAAACTTACCGTCGTGATAAGCAATAGACGAACCGACGATTACCGGAACAAAAGCGGCAAGCAAAGTTTTGGGTCTGCTTGCCATTATCCAATAATCGAGTTTGGATGATTTTTGTAATGTCGATTCAATCATAAATTACGGCACTCTCGGAAATTTTGAAAAATCGGGTTTTCGCTTTTCGATATAAGCTTTTTTGCCTTCTTGAGCTTCTTCGCTCATGTAATAAAGCAATGTGGCATTTCCTGCAAGTTCTTGTATTCCCGCTTGACCGTCGAGCTCCGCGTTAAATGCCGATTTAAGTAAACGGATTGCGAGCGGACTTTTTTCCAAAATTTCTTTCGCCCATTGCACGCCTTCTTTTTCAAGTTCTTCCACGGGAACAACTTTGTTTACCAAACCCATTTCATAAGCTTCTTGAGCGTTGTATTGTCGGCACAGATACCAAATTTCCCTCGCTTTCTTTTGTCCCACGATTCTTGCCAGATAACTTGCTCCGAAGCCGCCGTCGAAGCTTCCCACTTTGGGTCCGGTTTGCCCAAAGATTGCATTATCTGCGGCAATTGTTAAATCGCATACAACGTGCAGAACATGACCGCCGCCGATTGCATAACCGGCTACAAGTGCAATTACGGGTTTAGGCATACTGCGTATTAGTTTTTGCAAGTCCAATACATTAAGCCGCGGCACGCCGTCTTTTCCGACGTAACCTTTATCTCCCCGTATTTTCTGGTCGCCGCCGGAACAGAAAGCATATTTTCCGTCCTTTGCCGGACCTTTACCGGTTAAAAGAACCACGCCGATTTCCGGGTCTTCGCGAGCGTCCGAAAATGCATCATACATTTCCCAAACTGTTTCGGGTCGGAACGCGTTTCTTACTTCCGGTCTGTTTATTGTAACTTTTGCGATGCCTTCCATTTTTTCGTAAATGATATCTTGGTAATCTTTTGCTTTTTGCCAATTGAAACTCATATTTCTCTCTTGCTGTTTTTTGATAAAAATTCGTTTACCAAAATAATAAAATCCTCAGATTTTTCTATATGAACGTTATGTCCGGCTCCTTCAATTATTTTATGTTGTGCGGAAGGTAATAATTTTTTCATTCTTCTGTTAATGCGCGTAAATTTTTCGTCTAATGAACCGGTAATTAACAGAACAGGAAATCTTAAATCTTTCAGATTCTTCCACAAGGGCGGCATTATTCCAGTTCCGAAACCTTTCAACATATTCGATAACCCAACCGGATTGTTCCGGAGTTTTCGCAACCTCAATTTTTCGTAATCGTTTGCGGAAATATTTTTTAACGATTCGAATAATGGAAGCGATAGCCAATACTCCGTAAATTTTTCGATTCCATCACGCAAAATTAATCCGGCGAGTTTGTTATCGCTTATTTGACGCTGTTTTCTTTCGTCTTCATTTTCTATTCCCGCTGTCGAGCTTTCAAGTATTAGTTTTTCAATCTTATCCGGAAATCTTACCGCAAAAGATAAGGCGGCACGCCCGCCCATCGAATATCCGACCAAAATCACTTTGTTAAATTCTAAATAATTAAATATTTGCATAATATGGTTGGTAATGGATTCAACAGAATAAAAATTGATTTCCTCCGGTGAAGAGCTTTTACCGTGACCGATTAAATCAATTGCGAGTGGAAAAAATTCCGGACTGATTTTACTGAACAGCGGCTGCCATTCTTCGGAACTGCCCGTAAAACCGTGAAGAAAAACAACAGGCGTTTTACCTTTTGCTTTTTCTTTGTCTGTAAGAATGTGGAACTTGATTTTATCGAATCGTAAAATCATTCAAAGCTGCGAGTTAATTTCTTTTTTAACGGTTTCCCAATATTTTCTCCGGTGTTCAACCGATTTTTCGGCATCGGTTTTAATTTCGTAAACTGTAAAATTCCCCGATGATTTTTCGTCCGGTAATTTTTCAAAAGCTCTCCAGCTTTTAATTCTGCGGAAAATGCCGCCGTAAGCATCTGTAAGGGAACTAAAGTTTACCGATTGCGGAGTTTGAAAATATTCGGTAAAATGAGCTCGATTTTTTGCAACCGGAAGCATTCTGAAAATTCCGCCGCCGTTGTTGTTTATTAAAATTATTACGAGTGGAATTTTATAGTTACGTAAAATATTCATTCCGTTTGCATCATGTAAAAAAGCCAAATCGCCAATCACCAAATATGTTGGGCGTTTGGAAGAGACTGCAATTCCTGCTGCCGTGGAAATAATCCCGTCTATTCCGCTGGCACCGCGGTTTGTATAAACGTTAATTTTTTTCCGGGAATGTGAAGCGAAATAATCCAAATCCCTTACGGGCATGCTGTTGGAAATTACCAAATTGGAATTAGATGGAATAATTTTAATCACTTCGGGAATGATTCTGCCCTCGAAAGGAAAAGCGGCATTTAGGATTTTGTGTTTTTTAATTTTTTCTGTAGCCGCATCGAAACGGTTAATTTTCTTTCTCCAAGAATTATTAATCGGGTTACCGGATTTTTGTAGTCGGGCAATTATTTCTTTTAAAAACACCGAAGGATTCAACGGGATAATTTTTTCCGCAGTTTTGGAAGGATCTTTATAATCGCCGTATTCGTTAATCAAAAATTTTTGCGCATGCGATTTTTTAATAAAGTCAAGCATGATATTGGAAGTAGGCGCGCTGCCGAACATAAAGATGGTTTTTGTATCGAGCAGAAAGTTAAATGCTTCCGAATGTAAAAACGCGCTGGCGTTCACAATTAAATTATGTCTGCTGATCTTTCCGAATCTCAAACCTGAAATTCCATCGGCAATTACAGGATAACCCGTGAGTCGAGAAAACATGTTTAATAACTTGGGGAAATCTTCGTCGAACATATCCCAACCGCAGAGAATTAAACCTTCGGGGCTTTTCTTAATTGTTTGAACAATATTATTAATTTCTTTGGAGTGCGGTTTTGCATTGCCTGTAAAGGCTTTCCGGATTTTTTTCGATTTTATTTTTTTCAATAAATTGGAATCTATAAAGTCCGTGTAACTTTCCGGTTCCAACGGTTTTCTGAAAGGAAAATTTATATGGACCGGACCGCGATTGACGTGTTTACTGATTGCAACCGCATCGACTGCTATTTGTTTAATTTTTTCGAGCTTTGCAAAATTTAACGAAGGTAAACCGGCATCGAAAAATTTACGGATGTGATTTCTGTAAATATTTTTTTGATTAATTGTTTGGTTGGCGCCGCAGTTTTGCAATTCCGGCGGTCTGTCGGCTGTGCAAACAATTAAAGGTATTCTGCGTTGGTAAGCTTCTATGATTGCAGGATAAAGTTCCGCAACTGCGGTTCCCGATGTTGTAACCAGAACAACCGGTCCGGAAATTTTTTCCGCAAGTCCCAAAGCGAAAAAGCCGGAAGAACGTTCGTCGGGATTAACGAATGTTTTAATTTTTTTATTACCCGCAAAAGCCAATGTTAACGGTGTGTTTCGCGACCCCGGTGAAATGCACGCATACTTAATTCCGTTTTCGGTGAGTTGATCGACAAACAGTTCCGACCATAAGCTATTGCGATTGATAGGAATTTTCATGAACGAAGAGATTTTTAATCGGTTTTAATTTCAGTTCGGTCTCGTTAAATTCTTCTTGCGGTTCGGAGCCTTCTACAATTCCGCAGCCTGCGTAAGCGAAGATCTTCTTCTCTTTGTAAAGTGCCGTTCTGATTGCAACGGCAAATTCCGCTTCGTTTTCAAAACTTAACCAACCGACTATTCCGGCATACAAGCCTCTGTCGTGCTCTTCCATTTCCGTAATCGATTTTAACGCATTCATCCAAGGTGCGCCGCAAATTGCCGGCGTTGGATGAAGCTCTTTTAAAATTGAAAACAACGGCATTTTATTTTTTATCTTCGCCCGTATCGGAGTCCATAAATGCTGAATGTTCGGCAGTTTGCGGATAACGGGTTGTTCGTTATAAATTATTTCATCGGAAATTTTTTCCAAAGAAGAAGTTATAAATTCAACTACTGCGTATTGCTCATGCAGATTTTTTTTGCTGTTGAGTAATTCGGATTCCAAACGTTTATCCTCTTCATCCGTTTTCCCTCTTGAGATAGAACCGGCGAGAGCATCGGCTTCAATCCATCCTTTTGAAATTTTCGCCAACTTTTCGGGGGAAGCACCGAAAAAAATTGAATCGTTTCTTTTGAAAGCAAAAACGTAACACTTGGGATATCGTTCGCCTAAAATTTTAAGAATGGAACTTAAATTAATCGAACCGGATAAATCCCATTCAACTTCGCGGGAAAGCACAATTTTTTTGATTGCCCCTTTGGAAATATTTTCGAGCGCCAATAAAACTTTTTCGTTCCAACTGTTATGCTCTTTGTAATTTATTATGCTTACGTTGTTTAATACGTTAGCTGTGGAGTAAGTTTTACAGTTTTCTATCGTATTCAATATCTCGCGCAATTCATTTTCGAAACCGCTTTCACCAATCTCGTTGTAAAAATAATTTACAATTAAGTAATATTTACCGTTTTTATTCAAGAATAAAAATCTTGGGATAAACCAATCCGAATCCGAAAAGTCTTTCCATACTTCGCTTTTTTGGTTGGGAGCGAATTTAAGTCCACCGAAAAACAGCGGAATATCGGTTAAATCATATTCTTCCCAGTTTTTAATAAAATTTTCTTTTAGGGAGTTAATTTGCTCGCCCGTTAATTCAACCCTCTGCTCTCCGTTTACTTTTATATTATAGATAGGATTGTAGGCAAGAAAAGTGATTTGTTGTTCGGCAATGCTCCAATAAAAAAAATCGTTTTTTTTGTTTAAGTCCCGGGTCAAACAATAAAAATTTATTGGTTCAATTTCGATTGCAAAACTCATCAAATTCGGTGTTTTAAGGGGTTTTTCGGACTGTAAACCGTGAAAAGCGTTGAATTTATTTAATTTTTGTAGAATATCAGTCAATTTTTCCAGTCTCAAAAATTGTTTATAAATATAATGTTTCTTCTTGAACTTTCAAATTAAAAGAGTTAAATTTAATTTCAAACTTGTATTTTACTATATCGTAATAATTGAATAATAAATGTGTTAACATAAACGGCGCTAAAATAACATATTCGGTTAAAAAGAGCAACAGAGCCAAATATGTTAGACTGAAAATAAACTTGGACGGTGAAATACAATTAATAGTGCCAAGATTCGTCAGTATTTCCCGCGCCGAAGAACTAATGTTCAATAAAAAAGAATCTATACTCAAAAATTACCAAAATATTCAGAATAAACTACAAAAGTTTTATTTTTTAGGTAACGAGTTGGAAGTTAAAACAGACGATAGGGAATTAGTAA
This sequence comes from Melioribacteraceae bacterium, assembly GCA_027030245.1. GTDB lineage: Bacteria > Bacteroidota > Ignavibacteria > Ignavibacteriales > Melioribacteraceae > BMS3ABIN04. The sequence continues at coordinate 59,598 of JALVFE010000017.1, read as the reverse complement.
AACCAGCTTTGATATTTAACGACAAATTATTATTATTAAAGTCTAGTAAAGATAAAAATATTAGGGAACTGTATAATACTTGGTTGAAGGGTAAAGCAAAAGAATACATTCCTAAAAGGGTTGAATATTTTGCCGGTAAATTCGGATTTTTATACAATAAAGTCATAATTAGGGCTCAAAAAAGCAGATGGGGAAGTTGTTCCAGCAACGGAACCCTTTCTTTTAATTATAAACTTATGTATTTTAACAGTAAAATTATTGATTATGTAGTTGTGCACGAATTGTGCCACCTGAAAGAGATGAATCATTCAAATAATTTTTGGAAACTAGTGGAGGCTATAATGCCCGACTACAAAAACCACAAATATCAATTAGGCTTATTTCTTAACTAATGGAAGGGAGAAAGAAACATGGCTAAACAAACAAAAGCTCAAGCAGCGCTTGAATTGTGGGAAACAATGAACAAAGCTTACGAAGTACTTAAGAGAGCTCACTCTCAACAAGTATATGCTCATAAGCTTACAAGTCCCCAATTTAGCGTTCTTGAAATTCTAACTGAAAAGGGAAGTATTCCTTTGAAAAGAATTAGCGAGCAAATGCATGTGACCGGTGCAAATATCACATGTGTTATCGACAATTTGGAAAAGGAAGATCTCGTAAGAAGAAATCCTTCGAAGGAAGACCGCAGAGTTATTAACGCGGAAATTACTCCTAAAGGAAAACAAAAATTCGAGAAACTTTTCCCAGAGCATGTTAAAACTTTACAAAGTTTTACAAGCAAATTGTCCGATAACGAATTGAAGCAATTACTGAAATTGTTGAATAAACTGGCTTCTTAATTTCGTTTTTCGAAAACTAATGCAGACCATTCGTTTAATCTTTTTGTTTCGAGTAAGTTAAACGATAGGTTTTCAAAGGTTGCGATTAATTCTTTTTCATCGGAATTCAATATTCCCGAAAGAATTAATCTGCCTGTGTTATCTTTTACAGTGCGGGCGAGTTCTTTTTGTATCGATAGTAAAATGTTTTTATTGATGTTTGCCAAAACCAAATCGAATTTTTGGTTGGAAACGGAAGCGATTTCCGAATGCTGTATTACTACTTTTTCGGAAACACCGTTAATTTTAGCATTTTCAACACCATTGATATAACACCATTCATCATTATCAATTGCCAGAACTCGACCCGCACCCATTTTTGCCGCAGCTATTCCCAAAATTCCCGTACCGCTTCCAACGTCCAAAACTTCATCATCCGGACGAGTGTATTTCTGTAATAATTCCAACATTAGTCTCGTTGTTTCGTGTCTCCCGGTACCGAATGACATTTGGGGATTTATAATTATCACTATTTCGTCGTTTGCAGGTGAGTACTCTTTGAAAGAAGGGCGGATTACAATTCGCGGCGGGATTTTAATTATCTCCTGTTTCCTTTCCCATTCCTCGTTCCAATTTTTATTCTCTACTTCTTCTTCCGCAATTTGAAATGATTCCAACAAATTTTCTTTTTTCAGTTTTGAAAGAGTCGAAGCTACTTTTTCTTTTGTTAATTGAGATTCTTGTTTACAATAAACGGAAATAAAATCGTCTTCTTCTTCAATTCCGAGAATATCGAGTTCCCAAAGAATTCCGCTTAATAATTCCGTATTAAAGGGTTCGGATTTAATAATAAATTTTTTGAAATTTTCCATTTTATTTAATTGTTGAAGATGTTAATATATCACATATTTTATCTTGAATTATATGCGGCACTTTCGAACTTTCGATAAAATTTTGAATGAAAATCGAGAATGCAAGCTGATGGTTGTTTTTAGTAGTGAGATAACCAGAAAGAGAGCTGACGCCGCTAAGCGAACCGGTTTTTGCATGCACATTATTGAAAGAAGTAGAATTGGTCATTCTTTTTTCTAAAGTTCCGTCCACGCCCGCAACGGGAAACGATTCGTATAAAAGTTTATATTTTTCCGGATAGTTGTAATAAATGAATTTTAATACTTCTAAAATTAATTCGGTTGTAACCAAATTATATCTCGAAACACCCGAACCGTCCGCAAATTTATAATCATCCGGATCCAAGCCAATCATTATTACCAAACTGTCAATTAATTTCAATCCGTTTTCGGCTTTAGCCGGTTTGCCGAAATAAGTGTAGGCAAGAGCTCTCAACAACATTTCGGCGCTAAGGTTGTCGCTTTCTTTATTCAAGTTTATTAAAACTGAATCCAAACTTCTCTCGAATGTTGCAATGGGGTGAGTAAAATAAGGCATCGTCGCAGTATCAAGAAATCCTTCGAAAGCGATATTATTTCGTCTCAAGCTCTCTTCGGTTAAAGTAAGAAAATATTTTTCGGGATGAACCAAATTAAGCGATACCGTATCGGGTTCGGCTTTATATGAAAGCGTGCCTTTTACGATAATTGTGTTATTGCGGTTTATCCAATCCCTTGTTATTGTTAAATCCGATGTATCTTCGATAATCGTAACCGACGTATTTTCAATATCGAAAAATTTTGATTCGGGAATGGTTTTAACCACAACCGGTTTGTCAATTAAGTTCGGCTCGTAAGCAATTTTCACTGCGGCATCGTTAATAATCAACGGTGTCATATACGGAAAATCGGTGCTCGGATCGTCGTCCCACATCCAACCGTTGCCCCAAAACAAAGAATCGAAAAGAGAAACGTCGCCGTAAAGATTCCCTCTGATTTCGCTTATTCCGAATTCTTTTATCGATTTAATTAGCGAATCCAAATCTTCGGTAGTGAAATCGGGATCGCCGCCGCCAACTATGTATAAATCGCCGTAACAAATCGAATCCATTAAAAGTCCGGAATAATACGCAGATGTTTTAAATGTAAATGAACTGTCCAAAGCCAGCAAAGCCGCTGTACTCGTAAGGATTTTCATATTTGATGCGGGATGCATTAAAAGTTTTTCGTTTTTTTTATAAACCGGTTTGTTTGCGGTTAAATCGTAAATATCGATGGAAATGTTTGTCGATTCAAAAAAATCATCGGAAAGAATTTCTTCAATTTGATTGATTACATTTTCATTTTGAGCGGTTACGTTTAAGGTTATGCAGAGAAATAACCAAAGCAAGAACTTTTTCATATTTGTAACCCCTCTGAAATTTATTTAGAAATAGACCCGTTCCCTGAATTCTACGCCAAGTTCTTCGGTAACGAATTTTTTAGCTTTTTCCGTATCAACCTCGTTCATTCCTACGATTGTCATAATAACTTTTGAATACTTTTTGGATTTCTTTGCAAAGTCGAGCATCTCTTGATGAAGTTTGGGGTCGACTCTCATCAATTTTGCGTATTGTTGCGGATCGGTCGAATTTAAGCTTATGGAAACGGTATCGATTAATCCTTTAAGTTCCGGAGTTATATCCCTTTTGTTAATATAATTCCCGTGTCCGTCTGTGTTTAGTCTCGTTTTGCCGCCGTGTTCTTTTACATATTTTGCAATTTCTTTAACAACTTCCCAACGGATTGTAGGTTCGCCGTAACCGCAAAACACAATTTCCTTATATTTTGTGGGATCGCCGATTTCTTCAATATATTTTGAAGCCGGCGGTTCTTGAGATTTATCCATCTTCAAATTATAACCGCTAATTACAGCTTCGCCTTTTCTGTCGCAAAAAACACAATCGGCATTACAACGGTTTGTAACGTTGATGTAAAGGGAATTTCCGATTTGATAAGTAAAACTTAAAGGTGGTTTCTTCCCAATGCCGTATAAACGGTACGCATTGTATGAAGTTGTTCTTGCCACATCTTCTATCCTTAAATTATGTAATTCCGCAAGTTTTTCGGCAATAAAAGTAACATACGACGGTTCATTCCGTTTCCCGCGATACGGAACGGGAGTAAGAAACGGGGAATCGGTTTCCAAAAGCATATCTTCAACGCTTAGTTGTTTTACAATCTTTCTTATGTCGTCTGCTTTTTTGAAAGTAATATTTCCAGTAAAAGAAACAAAATGGCGCATCGCTATCAACTCTTTTGCTTCGTCCGCATTTCCCGCAAAGCAATGGAAATGGGCTTTAAGTTTTGTGTCTTTATATTCTCTGATAATACTCATAATATCTTCATCGGATTGACGGTTATGTACAATTATGGGCTTATTGAGTTTTAACGCCAAATCGATTTGCATTTTGAAAGCATGAATTTGTTTTTCTTTCGGGGAAAAGTCATAGTAATAATCAAGACCTATTTCACCGATGGCAACAACTTTCGGGTGTTTGGCAATTTCTTCAAGTTTGGGAATGAGTGAATCTTCCCACTCGTTAGTATCGTGTGGATGAACACCCACTGCCGCGTAAACCATATCGTATTGTTCGGCTAAATCTATTGCCTGTGCCGAAGATGCGAGATCGGTTGCGGGAACTAAAATGTAATCCACACCTGCGGTTTTGGCTCTTTCTATTACTTGATCGACTTCCCCGTTAAAATTAGGATAGAAAAGATGAGCATGAGAATCAACAAACATAAAGTTTCCTTTGATACTGAATTGAGATTAAAATATTAGTTCTAAATTTAACGAAATATTTCTTATGGGTGAAATGTTGCCAATCATTTCAACGTAATTGTAATTTAAAACGTTGTTTGCGGTAAGAAACAAATTTGCGGGGAAACCGAGCGAAAAGAAATTGTATCCGGCTCTTAAATCAAGCACGTAAACCGGAACGCGTTCGTCGCCGTTGGGAACTAATCCCAAATCGACTAGTTCCATATCAATTTCTTCAACGCGACTCCAATACCTGAAGTCCAATCCGAAAGTAAAAGAAGCGGGAGAGTATTCCGCGCTTATGTTAGCCGTATGTTTGGGGCGGTATTTTAAAGGTTTGTTTTTATTCAAATCTTTCGTTAAAAGAAAAGTATAATTAACCGTTGAAGTGAAATTTATTTCCGGAAAATCGAATTGGCTTACAATTTCCGCTCCGGTAATCCTTGCGCGCGTTAGGTTGTTGAAAGTTACTTGTCCGTCCGTAATATCTATAGCGGGTTCAATCATATCATAAAATTCGTTGTTGAACAGAGCCAAATCCAAATTAATATTTCTACCGATGTTTTTATTTATTCCAATTTCGAAGTTGTAGTTTGTTTCCGATTTTAATTCCGGATTGGGCTTTACTTTTATGCCGCTTGTAATTGTTGATGTAAATGTTTCGGCAAGCGTGGGAGCTCTGAATCCTTTACCGATGTTTGCTCTTAAAATTGTGCTCGGATTTAATTTATAATTTGCGCCCAATTTAGGAGATAAGGAAAACTCCGGCGATAGATTGTGTAGTTTGTTATAATCGAAACGCGCACCGGCTGAAAGTTTTAGATGACCGGAAAGTTTGTATTCCGCTTGCGAATAAAACGCAAACGCGGTTGAGTTTCTATCCCCGAAAATATTCGAGTTGACCGTTCCGTAATTCAATTCACCGCCGGAAACCAAAAATAATTTTCCGGTGACTTTGTAATTTGTAATTCCTTCAATTCTGTATTGATTCGAACCGGAGAAATTACTGCTTTCCGATTTATCTTTCCAGAAAGATCGGTATAAACTCGATTTAACGGTTAAGTTAAATCTATTCGTAAATTTATTTTTGAAGATGGAACCGAACAAAAACCTTTCCGAGTGAACTATATTCCCGATTTGGTTTTGCGAAGGAATTAAAGCTTCCCTTGAATTTTTCCAATAGTCGAATGTTGCTTTATCGCGGTAAAAACCGGTTGCCATAAAAGAAAGTGATGACGATCCGGAAAATTTATATAATCCTTTGAAATATCCCGAATAACGGTTCTGCCAATCGTTCATTCTGTAGCTCATATCTTCGTAACGGGTAAGCGAAACCGCTATTCCCAAATTACCGAATTTATTGGAATGACTTATTGTGAAGTTGTTGAACGTTCTGTATTTATCCGACCAATCCCATTCTTTGTGAAAAGGTTTATCGTAAATTCCCAATTGGCTTTTAATCATTGTTACCGGTTTAGTTGGAATATCTTTTGTGATTATGTTTATCACACCGCCGATTGCGCTGGAGCCGTAAAGCGAACTGGCTGCTCCTTTAATTATTTCCACGCGGTTTAAATCGCTTATCGGAACCAATTCCCAAATGATTTCGCCCGTATCGCCGGTAAAAGCCGGTATCCCGTCGATTGCTACAAGCACACGTGTTCCCGCGCCCCTACTGTAACCGCTCGATCCGCGAATGCTTACTTGATCGAGTATAACGTTCACGCCGGGTGCATATCTCAACACATCGTCCATTTTGATGAAATTTTTCTTTGAAATAAAATACGGCGAAATTACCGCGGCGCTGACGGGCAAATCCGAAATTTTCTGTGAATGTTTTCCGGCGGTAACCACTACTTCGTCAAAAGAGATTGTGGTTTCGTACAATACAATATTCAAGGAAATTATTTTTTTATTCAGTTCTATTTTTTTTGTGAACTTTTTGTAACCAATCATGGATGCGATTAGATTGTATTTACCGTAAGGGATTGATTTTAATATAAATTTTCCTTCCGCATCCGTTGCCGTTCCAATGTTGGTGTTTTCGAGAAGTATATTTACGCCTATTAACGGTTCTCCGTTTTTATCCGTTACTTTTCCGTTTATGCTTCCTTTTTGAGCGTAAGCAACAACGGGAAGCGCGAAAAGGAAAATAAAAAGTATTTTCATTCCGGTTTTCATTTTATTTCCCTCCGGGCGGTTGAACGGGCGGATGATTAAAATCGCAAACGATATTAATGTTTCGCAAGAATGTGTTTTCCGGAATTATCAGTCTTCCCGGTTTTGTGGAATCTCCGGGATTATAATACAATCCCGCAATTGTCCAGTCTTCCCGTTTCAGCGAAATTGTTTCAAGAGTGGATTGTGCAACGGCAAGGTAACCGTATTCGCCGGGTTTTATAACGCCGAAGAGTGAATTGTTTAGCGTTGTGTATTTGTATTCTCTAACGCCGTAAGGAATTTCGTTGCTAACGTATTGTAAATTTTCCGCGCTGAAATCGGAAGTATCCAACAACGGTTCTTTGAATAAGACAATATGCGTCCGTTTTACGCTGTCTGGCCATTCGCCGATAAAATAAATAGTTCCGCTGAAACCTGGTTCTTCCATTCCGGGTTGAATTCCGCCGTCGCATGCGGAAATTAATATCCCGATTAAGAAAATTTTCAGCAAATTTTTCATGCCGTTTTATCCGATTTCGCCGATGATAAAACTTTCTTCGTTTAATTGGTTGGAAACGGAAACAACTTCATCCACATACTCTTTATCGCAAATGGCAATTAATCCGATTCCCAAATTAAATACGCGTCTCATTTCATCGCCGGAAATATTTCCCGTATTTTGTATTAACTTGAAAATAGGTGGTTGTTCCCAAGAGTTCCAATCGATATTAATCGATAAATGTTCCGGAACAACCCGAGCGGTATTTCCTAAAATTCCGCCGCCCGTAATATGCGAAAAGGCTTTTACAATGCCTTGAGAGCGTAATTCTTGAATTAATTTCAAATAAGATTTGTGAACACGTAAAAGTTCTTTCCCGAGAGATATGTTCAGACCTTCCGGCGTATCATCAAGAGCGAACTTCTCAAGTAAAACTTTTCTTGCGAGCGAATATCCGTTCGTGTGAAGTCCGTTTGATTTAAAACCGATCAAAATATCTCCGCTCTTAACGTTTTTGCCGTCCAAAATTTTTTCCTTTTCCACGATCCCTACAATTGTTCCGGAAATATCGTAATCCGTTTCCGCATAAACTCCCGGCATTTCCGCCGTCTCGCCGCCTATTAACGAAATTCCGTTTTCCCTACATGCGATTGAAAATCCCTTGATAATCGCTTCCGCTGTTGAAGGGTATAATTTTCCGAATGCCAAATAATCCATAAAATAAAGGGGTTTGGCGCCGCAAACGGCTATATCGTTTACGCAATGGTTTACCAAATCCTGACCGATAGTATCGTGAACATTCATTTCTATTGCGATTTTGAGTTTAGTGCCGACTCCGTCTACGCTTGATACAAGCACGGGGTTTTTATAGCCGGAAGTATTCAATTCATAAAATGCTCCGAAGTGGCCTATTCCCGCCAGAACGTTTTCGTTAAAAGTGGATTTAATATGTTTCTTAATTCTTTCTACGGTTTCATCCCCGGCGTTTAGGTCAACACCGGCATTTTTGTAAGATTCGCTCAATTTATCCCCGATTAATTTTCTATCCGGTAAAATAACATATTTTTACAAATAGTTAAACAATGTATACCCACAAAATGCAATGAAACAAAATCATACTTTTTTTGTAAGAGGGAACGGCTGAAATTAAGGAACGAAACGGAGTGTAAAGCATCGTATAGTAGGTAAAATATTCTTTTTTTTGGTAAATTTTAAAATTGTAACGGAAAAATTAAGTTTATTGGAAGATATGAGTTTGAACGAATTAACGGAAAGGGAAAAAGCCGTATTACGGTATGTAATCCACCAATTTATTCTTACGGCTAATCCCGTGGGTTCGCGCGTGATTTCGAAAAAATATAACCTTGGGTATTCTTCGGCAACGATAAGAAATATAATGGCGGATTTGGAAGAATCGGGTTATCTTGGTCATCCGCATACTTCCGCCGGCAGAGTGCCCACGGATAAAGGTTATAGATATTATGTCGATTCATTAATGGGAACCCCGCGGTTATCGCCGTCCGTTAAAAATTTAATCGAAACAAGCATTTCATCTACTTCAAAAGAAACGGATGAATTGCTGAGGGTTACTTCTACCATTTTAAGCGATATTACCAAACAGCTTGCGTGTGTTACTTATCCGAAATTCGACAAAGCTAAACTCGAGAAAATTCAACTGGTAAGTTTATCTTCTAAAAGAATATTAGTTGTGTTGACGGTAAGCTCCGGTCTCGTTAAAACCATAACGCTGGAAATTAATTCCGAGATCGATCAGAAAAAATTAACTTCGATTCAACAATTGTTAAACGAGAGACTTGCGGGACTTACTTTTTCGGAAATCAGAAAATCGTTCAGAAAAAGGATAAAAGATTATAAATCGGAATATAAACCGATTATCAGAGTTTTTCTTGCATCCGTGGATGAAATCTTTACCGATGTGAAAGAATACGAAAAATCGATAATTACCGGCGCAAAGCATATTTTGCAACATCCGGAATTCGAAGAGCATGAACATTTGCACAGTATTATAGAACTAATTGAAGATAAGGATGTAATAATTCATATAATGGATGATCAGTTAAAGATGCAAAAAGGTGATGTTTTGGTTTCAATCGGAAGCGAGTTAAAAGACCGGAAACTGAATGATTACAGTCTGATTGTAAAAGAGTACAAAATCGGCGATCTTGCCGGAAGTATCGGAATTGTAGGTCCGAAACGGATGGAATATTCCAAAGCCGTAGCTTCGGTTATTTACGTAGCCGAGTTACTATCCAAAGCATTACAAAGAAATAATTAACGGGGGAAAAAATGAAGGAGAAAAAGAATACGATGAATGAAGAAAACAAAAAAGCCCAAGAAAAAGAAGAACATAAAACAAAAAAAGAAAAGAAAAGCACAAGGAGTAAAAAAGAACTGGAAGCTATAAAAAAAGAATTAGATGTTGTTTTGGAAAAAGTTGAAGAACTCGAAAAACAAAACGAGGAATTGAAAGATTCACTTTTAAGGAAAATTGCCGAATTCGAAAATTACAAACGGCGTACCGAAAAAGATCAATTGAATTTAATCGAATATGCCGCTGAATCGGTTCTGTTAAAAATTATTCCGGTTTACGACGACCTTAACCGTTCGTTAGAGCATATTGCCGAGACCGATAACGTAGAATCAATCAAAGAAGGATTGAAAATGGTTGCCGAAAAATTCAGAAAAACTTTGGAAGAAATCGGCGTAAAAAAAATCGAGACGAAAGACAAACAATTCGATTACAATTACCACGAAGCTTTGATGCAGCAAAATGTGGAAGGAGTTCCGCCGCATACCGTTATTTCCGAAATAGAACCCGGATATATTTATAAAGACAAAGTTTTGAAGCACGCTAAAGTTATTGTAAGCGAAGATAACTCCGAAACACCCGGAAGCGAAGGGAACGGAGAGGAATCAAATTAAGCGAAAAGGAGTAAAAGGAGATTATGGCAAAAAGAGATTATTATGAAGTTTTGGGAGTTTCGAAAGACGCATCGCAAGATGAAATTAAAAAAGCATACAGAAAATTGGCAATGAAATATCATCCCGATAGAAATCCGGGCGATAAAGAAGCGGAGGAAAAATTTAAAGAAGCTGCCGAAGCTTACGAAGTTTTGAGCGATCCGGATAAAAGAGCCAAATACGATAAATTCGGTCACGGCGGCTTGAAAGGTGATCCGAGTTTCCACGGATTTACGGATATTAACGATATCTTCAGTCATTTCTCCGATATTTTCGGAGGCTCTTTCGGCGGCGGTGGATCGATATTCGATGATTTCTTCGGCGGAGGAAGAACGGGAGGATATTCTTCACAAAGAACGGCAACGGGAACGCCGGGCTCCGATTTAAGAATTACATTAAAATTGACTTTGGAAGAAATTGCCAAAGGAACAACCAAAAAAGTAAAACTTAAAAGATATGAGGTTTGCGACGTTTGCGGCGGTACCGGCGCCAGCGGTCCTTCAGCATTTAAAACTTGTCAGGTTTGCGGCGGCTCGGGTGAAGTAAGACAAGTGTCAAGATCAATCTTCGGACAATTTGTAAACATAGCGCCGTGTAAAAACTGTAACGGAACGGGAAAAGTAATTTCCGATCCGTGTAAAAAATGTAAAGGCGAAGGAAGGATTTATACCGAAGCGATGATAAACATCAACGTTCCGCCCGGGGTAACCGATAACAGTTATATGACGTTACGCGGCGAAGGCAATGCCGGCAAAAACGGCGGTCCGTCCGGCGATATCATCGTGATTTTCAGAGAGTTGCCGCACCCGTATTTTACAAGGGAAGAAGATAACATCATTTACAATTTATATTTGAGTTATCCCGATTTGGTGCTGGGAACGGAAGTGGAAGTTCCGACCTTAACCGGACGGGCAAAATTAAAAATTGAGCCCGGCTTGCAGCCCGGAAAATATCTGAAGATGCGCGAAAAGGGGATTCCGCATTTGCATAGTCACGGCGCCGGAGATCAACTTGTTAAAGTAAATGTTTATGTTCCGAAGAAAATAAATTCAAGAGAAAAAGAATTGTTGAAAGAATTGAGCAGAATGCCAAATATTCAACCGCCAAGGTAAACTAAAAAGAAAAGTAAGGCCATTAAACTCTTTAACGAAATATCGCGTAAATTCGGATTAACACTAACCGAGTTTTCCGTAATTTCTTTTTTAACGGTCTCGCTCGCCGGCGGAATAATTGCTTATTACACAAAATATCATAATGTTTTACCGAATGAGCAAAAGTTAAGTTTTGCGGGAGGGGACAGTCTTTTACTCGAAATTAATAAAACCGTAAAACAAAAATTAATAAATAAAGAAAAAATTGTTGATTCTGAACAAGAACTTTCAGATTTTAGTAAGGAAAAATTTAAAAAGAAGAAAAAATTAACTGCGGGAGAAAAAATCCGGGTAAATTCTGCCGATTTGGATGCTCTGATAAAATTACCCGGTATAGGAAGAAAAACCGCACAAAAAATTATTGAATTTCGTAACTTACATGGAAAATTTAAATCCGTAAACGATTTGCTTAAAATTAAGGGAATCGGAAAGAAAAAATTAGCTAAATTTGAGAAGTTTATTATAATAGATTAAAAATTGCATTTTCAACTCTTGGAGGTAAAATGACAAAACGGTCCGAACCTTGGTATATTCATGCTGCACTTTATGTTGTTATAGCAATATTGACCTATATCCTAATCAAAGTCGCTATAATAGACCCGACAAATTACATCGAAAAAGAAAATTATTATAGAACCGAATCCAGACTTAGAATGGATAATATAAGGCAAGCCGAAATTCTTTGGCAAAAACAACATAAAAGATATACGGATGATTTGGACAGCTTAATAATGTTCATCAAAACGGATTCCACCGTTGCCGCCGTAATGACGGGCGTTGATACAATAACCGGAAAATCAACCAATCCGTTTAAGAAATTAACCGTAGGTGAGTTTATTCCGGATTCGATTAAATTCACTCCGAAAACACATAGCTTGTATATTTTGCAAGTCGATACAACAACGTCAATCGATACTGTAATCAACTTTAGAACCGGTAAAATTTCAAAAATAGATACTAACATTGTAATCGGAACGAGATATTACGTTGAAGACCCCGATGGCTATGGAACTATCGGTTCGCTTGATAACGATGCGTTGAAAAATACTGCTTCGTGGGAATAAAAGGGAATCCGATCCGTGTTTGTTAATCACGCCGGTTTCAGTATATCTTCCCGAAAATTGCAGTTGGTTGAAATAGATTTTAACGATGGAAGGTTCCTTATCGAAAACATCGATGAGGAACCTTTTCCGTTTGAAATTGACGCACAAATCTCTTCTTCCAAATTACTAACCGCATTGCAAGATGCATACGATAAAATTATTGCGAGGAAAAATTTAAAAACCGACATCGTATCGTTCGCTTTGCCGGCATTTTTTTTCAAGTCGGCTAAAATTCCATACGACCCGAATTTAATCTCCAAAGATTTGGAGACACATCTGAAATGGGAATTCGGAGTGTTGTTCCCTAATGACAATCCCGATGATTTCGTAATCGATAAATTTACTCTCGGCGATGAATCTAACGAATTGTTTTTTTTCGCTGTCGAAAGAAAAATTTTACAGACAATTCACAAATTTTGTTTTAGGAATAATCTTTTGCTTAAATACGTTGACAACTCGGTAATTGCCGGATTGATTCTTTTACCTTACCTGAGCGAACCGGGTAAAAAGAATTACGTTTCCGTGTTTTTGAATAAAAATTATTTTGCCGTTACTTTCGTCAAAAACCACGTGCCCGTTTTTTATAAAGTATTTACCGGAAACGAAGGGAGTAAAGAACACATATACAATGTTGTAAATGAACTGAAAGCAAAACATTTCGAAAAAACGGATTTCTCCGATTATTATATCTTCGGCGACGGGCTTCAACAAAATATTATAGAAGAGTTAAACCGGGAAAACGGTGTTTACTTTAATACCGTCAATCCTTTCAAATTGCTTAAGTTAAACCAAAGAATTAAAGATAACGCGTTTGCCACTCAAAGTTATTTTAATTTTGCAGCGCCGACCGGAATGGCAATGAGATTGATTTAGCGAATGAGAATTATTGCCGGAAAATATAAAGGCAGAATATTAAAAAATCCCCCGGCAAAGTTAACCCGGCCGACAACCGACAAAACCAAAGAGGCGATCTTTAACTATCTGAATAATATCATTGATTTCGAGGGAATTTTAATGTGCGATATTTATGCGGGTTCGGGTTCGCTAGGGTTAGAGGCATTGAGCAGGGGAGCGGCGGAAGTTCATTTCGTGGAGAAAAATTTTTCCGTTGTTAAAGTATTACAGCAAAATATCTCCATGTTAAACGCCGGCGATAAAACCAAAATATTTAAACTTCCCGCCGTCCGGTTTTCTAAAATGAAAAATCATGAGCAATACGATTTAATATTTGCCGATCCGCCTTTTTTTAAAGATGATATTCACATCGTTGCAAAAAATATTTTGGACAACGGTTTTCTTGTCCCCGGCGGAATTTTTTTGATTGAACGTTCGGTTCAAACAAAAGAAAAGGATGTTGCAAATTTCGGAACCGTACCATTTAAACAATTGGGCGACAGCTTAATTTATAAATTAACCAATGATTAATTTTCTTGTATTTTTATTATATTGGAAATCAAGATATAGCTAAAGAAAATTGGGAGAATTATGAAAAGAGTAATTTACCCCGGCACATTCGATCCTGTTACGAACGGACATATAGATGTAATTAAAAGAGCAACCGAGCTGTTCGACGAAGTTGTCGTAACCGTTGCAAAGAACCCGTCTAAAACGCCGTTATTTACGGTGAAAGAAAGAATTGAAATGTTGGAAATAAGTTTGAAGGATATTCCCAATGTTTTTGTGGATAGTTTCGGTGGTTTGGTTGTGGATCATGCGCAAGAAATCGGCGCTGTGGGAATTATTAGAGGCTTGCGTGCAATCAGTGATTTTGAATTTGAATTCCAAATGGCATTGATGAACAGAAGATTAAACGGTTCGCTAAAAACCATTTTCCTTATGCCGAATGAAAAATATACTTATTTAAATTCCACGATTATACGAAACCTTGCCCAATTCGACGGAAATATTAAAGATTTTGTGCCGCCGATCGTTGTGGAAAAATTGCGGGAAAAATATTCGGGAATGACAAATAGATTCCAAGAAGTGGGCGATTGAAGTTTTTTCATACCACCTTTTAAGTTTAAGTTCGAGTAATCACATTTTTTATTTACCGCCCCACAATGTAGGTCAAATAATTTTTCCTTGACAAATTTTCAAAAGTTATTATTTTATAATGTGAAGTTTAAATTATAAAATAACTTACTGCAACTTCCTGCTATTAAAAGAACTGAAATATTTTGAAATAGATTAGCCGTAGTTCACTAAGTTTTCCGGGAGGTAAAATGAAAACTGGAATTAAATTCGGTTCTTTTTTCTTCATAATTCTTTTAACTCTTTTGAACCTTTCTTGCAATAACGAAGACTCCATCACCCCGGGTGAAAATGGAATTTCGTTCAAAGCTTATCAGTTGGGAGGTTGCATCAATCATCATTTGGCTAAATACGCAGTTCCTGATTCATGTTTTTCGTACAGTTTTAACGATACTTTAAAAATCGATTTTTGCGTAATGGGTAATTGTTGTCCGGATTCCAACAGATTCGTAACGGACTACAAGATTAATTCGGATACCATTTATGTGACCGTTGCCGATACCGCGGAAAATCTATGCCGCTGTATGTGTAATTATACAATTCACTTGGAAATGACCGGACTCACCGGAAACGAATATGTATTTTATTGTGATTATGATAGTTGTATTGTTTACAAAGAAAAAATCTACAGATAAGTTCCGTTATTGCTTTGCTTAAGCAACCTGTGTTTTTGTTAAAGCCGGATAGATATTGTTTTATAAAAATAATAATCAAAAAAGGGCTCCCAAGAGCCCTTTGTATCAAATATTTTGAGTAGAGTTTTTTACATTTCCTTTTCGGCTTCAAGTTGAATGCCTTCTATAAATACACCGTTTTTCAAATCTTCTTCGCTTATATAAACAACCCCGTCTTCATCATGCGGTTCACCGTAAACCGAATGGATTGATTTTAATCCGCCGAGCCATTTTCTTTTATCGCTAATGTAAACAAGATCTCCGGGTTGTGCTTTCATCCTTTCCATATCCCGCTTGGAAAAGTTAATCGTACCGTCTTCTTCTTTTTTCAATTTCCAGTTTACCAGCACTTTTTCGCCTTCTTCTTCGTTAAGCTTTCTTCCTTTGAACATTTCTTTAGCTTTTCTAATCGACCATACTGTTAATCCTGTTGTTTGTGCTTCGGGATCGTAATCAATGTAGTAATAAGATACAATTGCAACGAGTACAACCAAAACAACTTCAAATGCAAGAAGAACTGAAAGGCTGAATAAGTTAAGTACAATAAACACAAAAAGAAGAACCGCAATAGCTGTAAATGCTATAACAATTTGTTTGTGATTTCCGTTTTTTCTCAAACGGTTAACAAAGTTCATTATCTTTACGTCCGCGTAAGTAACTCCCACTCCGATTACGGAACAAACTACCAAATTGTAAAGTGCTCTTATGTAAGAATACGGGTGTACCGGATTCATTTTAATCCCATGGTCGAAAGGTGCAATTAAGTAATTAGGATACTCAGCGCCCAAAATCATCAAAGCAACACCGCCGATAAAAGTTGTAATCACCGCTGCCGGAGTGAATCTTTTCCAGAATATTCCAAGAAATATTGCTACTACCAAAGGCGGAGTGAGTGTTGAGTGAAAATAACCGTGCGCTTCGTAAACGGTCGGGAAACTTTTGAATGCCAAAACCGATACTACGCCTAATGCCGTAACAATGATTGAAGACCATCTTGCCGCAGCTAATTCTTTCTTGTCGGTTTCGCGTTGCGTCTTTTCTTTTATTTTTAAAAATTGCTTGATAGGTCGGTGAATATCGTTAATGTAAATTGCAGCCGTTGCGTTAATTAATGTATCAACCGTTGACATAAGAGCAGCCGTAAGCGCAGCCATTATAAAACCGAAAACACCCGGTGTTGCTACTATGTTTGCAACAACTACAAAAATTTGATCGGGAGAAGTATTAGGCGGAACAATATCGGGATGTGCAACGGAAATTGCTTTCCCTATCCAACCGGCATTTCCCACTACAATTGCGGAAAGCGGAAGCATAAACAAAATATTAAACGCAGCAGCTTTTCTTCCTTCGTCAACGCTTTTCGTCGCCATAAACCGCATAATCAATCCCATGTTCATAAACAAAAATCCTACGGAGCCCGCAACACCGTCTTGCCAAAATATCCCCACGAAGTTAAAATCCGGTGGTTTATTAAAATCCGCAAGAGGTAATTTCCATTCAGTGGGGAGTAAATTCCAAAAAGTATCTAAACCGCCCACGTAAGAGATTCCCAAAAAGAATAAAAGGAAACCGGCAAATAGCAGAATGAATCCTTGTAGTAAATCGGTGAATATAACCGCCGTTTGTCCGCCGAAGGTAATGTAAATCCCGGTTATCACGGCGATAACAATAATTACGCCCATTAATGTTGTATGAAATTCCATCCCGAAAATATTAAAGCTTTGCGGCAGCATGGGCATTGCGGCTTTGCCGAGCGTTAAAAACCCTATCCCGATGTAACCGATCATGTAAAATAAAAGTAAGATTGTTGCAAGAAATCTTGCCGAAGGACTGAATCTCTTTTCAAAATATTCGGGAATAGATTGAATGCGGGTATAAACAATAATAGGTAACCAACCGAAAAGGAAAAAGGGAATGAAAAACCAATCGTTTATGTACGTCATTGTTGAGGAAAAACCGTATTGGAACCCTTTTGCCGAATATTTTATAAAACTGTGACTCCCTACACCGGTTGCAACAATGGAAAATGCAATTAACCACCAGGCAAATCTTCTTCCGCCGAAAAAGAAGTCTTTTGTACTTCTGTTATACTTCCCGAAATAACTTCCGAAAAACATTACGAAAAGGAAGTACACAACCATTACAATCCAATCGGTTGATGAACCTATACTGTGAAACGTTTGATGAATATTTTGAGCATGTGTTTCCATATATCACCAATAAATTGCGATTAGTGTGAAAAAAGTATGAATGGCTACAAAATAAAAGTAACCGAGAATCAAAACTCTGTACCAGTAACGGTGCCGTTTCCTTTGCAAATTAAGTGCGCCGCTTTTCTTTATTATTATCATACCGATTAAAAAGAAAATTCCGCCGACGCCGTACAGATAAATTAAAGGTAACCAGGTGTGAGTTATTGAAGGCATAATTAAACCGTTATTTAATTTTGCATAAGGTAACACTAAATTGAACTAAAAATTAAGTAACGGAACACATACTTGCAAATTAAATATGATAAATATTGAAAGTTTTTACGGGTCGCGCAAAATTCCCAAATGTAATGTTTATTATAAAATAGATTGATTTTCACGCTTTGTCTGTCTAATTTTAGAGTCTTAAACTTTTTAAAGAAATAAAGTAACACAGGAGGAATGTTTTAATATGGGTATGATGGCTAAGATGCGGAGTTTAGCTCCTTGGTTTATTTTATCGGTGGGCGGATTGTTTGTGCTTTTTATGGTTTTGTCCGACTCTAAAATAACAACATTGGCTAGAGCCAACAATAATATAGTTGGAGAGATAAACGGTGAAGAGATAACTTATCAAGATTTTGCCAAAATGGTTGAACAATACCGGAAAAATCAAGTTGCTCAGACCGGAAAAGATATAAGCGAAGACCAAATGGACGCTTTTAGAGATCAAGTTTGGGATGCGTTGGTAACTCAAAAACTGATTGACGAGAAAATGAAAGAATACGGTATTACAGTTACTGATCAGGAAATAGTTGATGCGATTAAAGGACCTAATCCGCCTCAAATATTGAAACAATATTTCATAGATTCCACAGGCAATTTCAACCGCGAAGCTTACGATGCCGCTATTATGGATCCGAAAAATAAACAAGCAATGATTGAAGCGGAAAATTTAATACGTC
Organism: Melioribacteraceae bacterium; assembly: GCA_027030245.1. GTDB lineage: Bacteria > Bacteroidota > Ignavibacteria > Ignavibacteriales > Melioribacteraceae > BMS3ABIN04. Next base: position 41,333 of record JALVFE010000017.1, on the reverse strand, counting down.
AACAATTGCTTCAACAAAAACTTCAAGATTATCTGGCAGCTTCGGTCATTGTTTCGGAAGGTGAAATTAAAAGAAAATTTATCGATCAAAATATTAAAATTAGCGCCGATTGGGCTTTGTTCAGCTTTTTAATTGTTCCGGATTCCCTAGTTTCCGTTTCGGATGACGAAATTCAAAATTATTACGATGAGCATAAAGAGGATTACAAATTAGAAGAACGAAGAAAATTAAAATACGTCCTCTTCAAAAAACAACCTTCGGCGGATGATTCGATGTACATCAGAAAAAATTTGGAAGCAATAGTTTCCAAATTGCAAAACGATACCGGTACATTCAAAACTTACGTTGAAATTTATTCCGATAAACCTTATGCGCAACAAACGGTTGCATTAGATGAGTTGCCGGAAGAAGCGGCAAACTTGTTGTATAAAGCTAAACCCGGTACGGTTGTTGGTCCGGTGTTGACCGACGAAGGTTATGTTGTTTACCGTTTGGTCAAGAAAGTTAAAAGCAAAGAACCGGTTGTACGTGCTTCCCATATTTTAGTTAAGGTAAAAGATAATAATGAAGACGAAGCAAAAAAGAAAATTTATGAAATTTATAATGAACTTAAAAAGGGTGCCAATTTCGAAGAGCTTGCCCGTGAAAAATCGGATGACGGTACATCGCGTTTTGGCGGTGACTTGGGTTGGTTTTCAAAAGGGTTGATGGTACCGGAATTCGAACGTGTTGCGTTCAAAGGCAGAATAGGAGAAATTTTAAAACCTGTTAGAACTCAATTCGGTTATCATGTAATAAAGGTTACGGGAAGAACAAATAATAAATATGTAATTGAAAAAATAGTAAATCAAATCAAACCTTCAGCCACTACGCTTGACGAAATTTATAATGCGGCAAAGGATTTTGCTTATCTTGCACAAAAAAATGATTTTGAAAACGAAGCAAAATTGATGAAATATAAAGTGGTTGAATCTTTACCTTTTACCGAAGACGCCCGTTCCATACCGGGAATAGGAAACAGCAAGGCACTGTTGAAATTCACCTTTGAAAACGGTGTGGGAGACGTTAGCGATGTTTATAAAGTTCCCGCCGGATATGTTGTTGCGATGATTTCCGAAATTTTACCTGCCGGATATAAACCATTGGAAGAAGTAAAAACCCAGATTTCGAGAAAGCTGAAAAAAGAAAAGAAAATAGAAAAAACTCTCGAAATGGCTGCGGATGCCAAGAAAAAAATTGGCGGTGATAACGGAGACGTTACCATGGTTAAAACATATTATCCGAAAGCGAGGGTAAGTAACGTTAAGGACTTTACGGCAACGGGTACCATTCCCGGAGTCGGCAGGGATTATGCATTTATCAATTATGCTTTAACGGCAGAAATCGGTAAAGTTTCAGACCCTATTAAAAGTAATATCGGTAGTTACTTGATTAAAGTTACACAGCGAACGAAATTCGATTCTACTATGTATTCCCTTCAAAAGAAATTCTTACGGGATAATTTACTTAAGCAAAAGAAAGCCCGCTTTTTCAGCGAGTGGATTAAAAAATTAAAAGAAGAAGCGGATATTGTGGATAACCGTTATATGTTTTATAGATAAAGTTTTGCGAAGTAATAAATTAAACCCCTCCGCCCGAGGGGTTTTTTTATATCTGTTTCTGCATAGAATTTCACGTTTCTCTTTTATATATTAACGCATTCACGCAAAACCGGTTAATGTTTAATGTCGAAAAAAAATAAAAACAATAAAAGATTCATTATTTTTTTGATTATTCTTTTGTCATATAGTCATGTTTATTCTCAAAACGGAATCCGGGATTTTTCCGTTTCCGCATCTTATAGTTATACGAACGTCGGAAAAATGTTTTTATTTCCTAATTCTACAAGTGTAATTCTCAAAGAATCGAATGTACCTTTTCACGATATTTTTAGTTATGCCGGGGAAGTCCGTTATAAAATTTCCGAATCGATATTAATCGGGCTAAGGGTTGAGTTTATTAAAAAAACAGAATTGGGTAGAAATCTTACGGATCCTAGATTTATTGTTGATGACGGATTTGAAGTGATACCGGTTGAACTTTCGGGATATTATTATTTACCGTTCTCTACAGATGATTTTAAATTTTTTATGGGCGGTGGTTTCGGTTATTACTTAGGGAAACATGTCCGGAATTTCGGTGATGCGAGGCTGATAAAAGTTAAACAGAAATTTGCATACGGAATTCAAGTTTTGGTAGGCGCCGATTATATGATAACGGATTATTTTTCTTCCCGTTTCGAAATGAGATTCCGAGATCCCGAAGTAGTGGTAACAAGCAGATATTCCAAAGAAATAGTAAACTACAACGGTCAACTTTATAAAGTCGACCTATCCGATTTTGATACCCGCATAAACATTAACGGCGTTACGTTCACGCTCGGTTTTGCCTTTAATTTCGATTTACCTTTCTGAATAATTTTATATATTCCGAACAACTTTTTGAATTTTCAATGCATTAAATTATAGAATGACAAAACGATTTTACATAACCGGATTTATGACGAGCGGAAAAAGTACAATCGGTCCCATTCTTGCAAATGTTTTGGGATGGGATTTTTACGATCTTGATAAATCGATTGAAGAAGAATACGGCAAAACTATCGTTGAAATCTTTAACGAACTCGGGGAAGAAAAATTCAGACAAATAGAAAATGAATTTTTACGAAAGTATTCACAACTTGATGAAGTAATAATAGCTTTGGGCGGTGGAACCATTGCTTCGGAAAAAAATATTGAGTTGATGCAAAAAACCGGCAAAATAATTTACTTGAGGGCAACGCCCGAGATGATTTATAAAAGAATTAAAAACAAAATTGACCGCCCGCTTTTCAGAGATTTGGTTTTAGGGGAAAGCGCTCCCGAAGATTTTATAAAGCGAATAAACGATTTACTTGAAAAAAGAGAAAAATATTACAACAAAGCCGATATAATTTTGGATACGGATAACAGACCGGTTGGAATTACAGTTGATAAATTAGCAAAATTAATTAAGAGATTTATTTATGAATAAAGTTTCCGTAAATGTTAAACCGAAGCCGTACGAAGTGGTAATCGGGAAAAACGTATTTAATCATTTTCCGGCAAAGCTAAAGTCCGATTTCCCTGAGAGACAATTATTTTTTGTTATCGATAAAAAAATGTACAAGCTCAATTCCGGTATAATCGACGGGTTATTTTCAAAAATTAAAAATAAAAAGAGTAAAATATTAATTTCCGCAACCGAAAAAAATAAAACTTACGATACATTGACCCGGATACACCGTAAAATGATGAGAGCAAATTGCGGAAGGGATTGCTTGGTTATTGCGCTTGGCGGTGGTATAATAGGAGATGTTACGGGATTTGCCGCTGCTACTTACATGCGCGGAGTCGATTATATCCAAATTCCCACTACGCTTTTGGCAATGGTTGATAGTTCGGTCGGCGGAAAAACCGGAATTAATCTCGATACGGCAAAAAATATTATCGGAGCTTTTCACCAACCGCGGGCGGTCTTTTGTGATTTGAATTTTCTTCGCACATTAAACAGAGAAGAAATAATTTGCGGAATGGGAGAAATTGCCAAATACTCATTCTTAACAAATAAAACATTTTACGATTACTTTCTGCGAAACTTCGATAAAATTATCAATCTGAATAATGCCGTTCTGAACAAAGTGATTTCGGAATCCGTTAACTACAAAAGGTGCGTCGTTGAAGAGGACGAAAAGGAAAGCGGATTGAGAAAAGTATTAAATCTCGGGCATACTTTCGCGCATGCAATCGAATCGGTTTATAAACATAAAATAAAACACGGGCAAGCTGTTGTTGCGGGTTTAGCTATGTCTTTTTATCTTTCCGCTGAATTAAATTTGATAAGCGAAAATCAATTACGCGAATATTTAAAGTTACTTGACAAGTTCCGCAATTATATTTCATTGCCTTCGCCCGATTTTAACCGGCTTTATAAAGCAATGCATATTGATAAAAAGAACCGGTTGAATAAAATCCGGTTTGTGTTGCTGAAAGATTTCGGGAATATTTTATTGGATGTGGAAGCGGAGAAACAACAAGTCTTGAAAGCTATGAGAAGTGGTTCGGAGTTTTTCGTTTAGAGATATGAAATCTTTCTTAATCTTTATTTTCATTAGCATTCCGCTGATAGCTCAAATTAATTACGAAACAAGAGCGGTATGGATTGCCACAAATTACGGATTGGATTGGCCACGCAGTTTGGATTCCACCCGGCAAAAAGTCTCTCTCCGTGAAATTTTCGATTCGGTTAAAGCGAAAAATCTTAATACGGTTTACTTTCAAGTAAGAGGGAACGGATATGTAATGTTCCGCTCTTCCTACGAAGATTATTCACCCTTTTTAACCCGAAACAATCTGGAACAAAAGTTCGACCCGCTTCAATATGCTGTTAAACTTGCCCGCGAAAGAAATTTGGAAATACATGCTTGGGTGAATGTGTTGAAGGTTTTCAGCTCCCGGTTTAAAAAGAAACCGGTTTCGCAAAAGCATTTGTTGAACAAACATCCCGCCTGGCTTTACAAAACGGAAGAAGAAGGTGTTACTTCATATTGGATGAATCCTGCATTGCCGGAAGCCCGGAATTATGTTGTTAAACTTATAAGTGAGTTGGTCCGGAATTATGATGTTGACGGCGTTCACCTTGATTTCTTAAGGTATTCAAACAGTATAACGAATTGGGAAAAATACGGCGTGAACAAATCAACGGCTGAAATAAAAAGGCAAAACATCACAAAACTTCTCGAGGAAATATTTTATGAAGTAAAAAAAATAAAGCCCTTTGTTGAAGTGGGTGTTACACCGGTTGGTATAAATAAAAATTCGGAAAAGTTTAGAGGAATGGAAGGCTACGGCGAGGTTTACCAGGATGCGGAGGAATGGGCAAAGAGGGGAATAGTGGATTACCTGGTTCCGCAAATCTATTGGAATTTACAAGAGCAACCGAAATTTGAAGATGTGCTTGACGAATGGTTGAAAATAAAAGGGGAAGTGAATCTTATTGCCGGAATTGCTGCTTATAAAAATGATGTTAAAAATCAGATTGATGAAATAATTAAAATAACCCGCAGAAAAAGAATTTCCGGGGCGGCGTTCTTCCGTTTTGAAAATATTAAGGATTTGAAATTCCGGAATTATTCTGAAGTTGCTTTACCGCAAAGAAATGTAGCGGGATTTGAACTTGATAAAAAAATATTTATTAGGTTCACCGGAGCGGGAATTAAACAAAATAAAATCAGTATAAAATGGGAAATTCCCGACAGCGTAAAAAATTATGTGAGGGCAATTTTAATTTCCTTGCAAGATGGGGTCAAACCCGGCTTCGAATCTGTGAATTTATTAAACCGGAATACTGACAGTGTGGAGATTAGAAAAAATTTATTAAACAGTTCGGTTTATTATGTTAAGGTTCAACCGCTTAACCGGTTTTGGAAACCGTTGGAATGTTTTGTAAACGAAGTGAAAATTGTCAATCCTTTGTTAAGCAAATTTACGTTTGGTGCAGGCAAACCGTTAATGTTAAAAACGAAGGATGAATATCAAATTATTGTCAGGTCGCCGCGAGACGAAGAAATAAAAATATTTTCCAAAGCAAACGGTAATTTTAATTTGGTTAAGAGACCGATTGCGAAAAGGGGAATTAACGTTTACCGTATTTCAGCGATGGAAAAATTTAATGAGATTTTGGTTGAGCTGAACGGAAAAAGATTTTTGTTAAAAGTTAAAAATTAATTTAATACCTTCCGCAAATATTTACCGGTAATCGATTTTTTATTTCGGGCTATTTCTTCGGGTGTGCCGGTAGCTACAATTCTACCGCCTTTATCACCCGCTTCGGGTCCCAAATCGATTATATAATCGGCGCATTTTATAACATCCAAATTATGTTCGATTATTACCAGAGAATTACCCGTTTCCAGCAATGCGTTAAAGCTTTTAAGCAATTTTTTTATATCGTCGAAATGCAAGCCGGTAGTCGGCTCGTCGAAAATAAATAATGTGTTTTTCTTTTTCTTTTTAGCAATTAAATGTTTTGCGAGTTTAATCCTTTGGGCTTCGCCGCCGGAAAGCGTATTGGAAGGTTGCCCGAGTTTAATGTAACCGAGTCCCACATCGGCTAGTACTTGCAAATATTTCAAAACATTCGGGTTATTGTCGAAAAATTCGATTGCTTCGTCCACCGTTAAATTTAAAACATCCACGATGTTTTTACCGCGGTAAGTTATCTCGCGTGTTTCCTTTTTGTATCTTGTTCCGTTACAATCTTCGCATTCCAAATACAGGTCGGCTAAAAATTGCATTTCGATTTTTACATAACCTTCGCCTTGACAAGTTTCGCATCTTCCACCGGGAACGTTAAAAGAAAAGTAACCGGGTCTGTATCCTTTCATTCTAGCCTGCGGAGTGGAAGCAAACAGTTCCCTGATTGCTTCGAAGCCTTTGACGTAACTAATAGGATTGGAACGCGGGGATTTACCTATAGGCGATTGGTCAACAATTTCAACATCGGAAATATATTTTATTCCGTCTATTGAATCGTATTTACCGACACGCTTGGGCGCTAGTCCCATATTCTTTGCAATTCCGCCGTAGAGAATATCATGAACCAAAGTGCTTTTGCCCGAACCGCTAACCCCGGTTACCACCACAAACTTGTTAAGCGGAAATTCAACGTCGATATTTTTTAGATTATGTTCGCGAGCGCCATTGATTAAAATGGATTTGGTTTTTTTTGTGTTCCGTTTTTCCGGAACCGGAATTTCCATTTTGCCGGAAAGGTATTTACCCGTTAACGAATTTTCTGATTGTAAAATATCCGCAATAGTTCCCGAAGCGATTATTTCACCGCCGTTTATTCCCGCGGCGGGACCCATATCAAAAATCATATCGGCTTCCCTAATCATTTCGGCATCGTGTTCAACAACCACAACGGTATTACCTAAGTCACGTAGCGATTTCAATATTTTTATCAGTCTGCTGTTATCCCGCGGGTGAAGTCCGATACTCGGTTCGTCCAGAACGTAAAGCGTGCCGATTAATGCCGCGCCCAGCGATGTTGCGAGATTAATCCTTTGGGATTCTCCGCCGGAGAGCGTGTTGCTTAAACGGTCGAGTGTTAAATATCCCAATCCCACGTTATATAAAAAGTTTAAACGGTTCCGTATTTCTTTTAAAATATTACTCCCAATTTCCAGTTCGTACTCTGTCAATTTAATGTTATTAAAAAATTCCCGGGCATCTTCAATGGATAATTTCACAATATCATGAATCGACTTACCGTTAATTTTCACCTGCAGGGCTTCCCGTCTTAACCGCGAACCTTTACAAGCCGAACAAGTTGTATACCCTCTGTATTTACTCAGCAAAATACGGATATGCATTTTGTAAGTTTTTTGTTCTAGTTTTGCAAAATAACCGTCGATACCGGCAAAACCGTCAAAGCCTTCTTTAATTAATTTTACTTGTTCTTCCGTTAATTTTTTAAAGGGAACATCGAGCGGTATTTTTTTGTTTTTTGCGACTCTTATTAAATCCCGTAGATATTTGCTAAACTTCACGGTTCGCCATGGTGCGATTGCACCTTCCAATATAGATAAATTGGGATTAGGCACAACAAGGTTCATATCGTAACCAATTGTCCTTCCGAAACCTTGGCAAACCGGGCAAGCGCCGAAAGGATTATTGAACGAAAAAAATCTCGGTTCGGGCTCTTCGTATTTTATTCCGCAACATTCGTAAGAATTTGTAAAATCATATTGCTCGCTAGTTTCAAAATCTATTATCCTTACTTTACCTTCTCCTTCTTTGAATGTTGTTTCTATCGAATCGGCAAGGGTTTCCCTGACGCGCTCTTTATGAATTTTGAAACGGTCAACTATAACAGTTATTTCTTCTTTCTTTTCTGGAATATCTTCCGGTTCGTTTAAATTAATTAATTTACCTTTATAAAATATCCTGAAAAATCCTCTTTGCTTTAGTAATGAAAGCTCTTCCTCAATTGTTCTATCGGGATGTGCGTGGATTGGAAAACCGAGATAAAATTTTCTGCCTTCTTCAAATTTTTCCAGGAATTCGGAAATCGTACCGACCGTGTCTTTTGTTACTTCTTTTCCGCAATTAAAACAAATTGTTTTACCTATGCGGGCAAAAAGCAACCGGAGGTAATCGTAAATTTCAGTAGTTGTGCCAACGGTTGAACGCGGATTTTTTACTCCCGCTTTTTGTTCTATCGCAACGGCGGGAGAAATTCCGGATATGTAATCCACATCGGGTTTGTTCATCCTTTCGAGAAATTGACGGGCGTAGGACGAAAGACTTTCCACAAATCTGCGCTGACCTTCGGCATAAAGTGTATCGAAAACAAGGGATGATTTACCGCTTCCGCTTACACCGGTAAAAACAACAAGGCTGTTTTTGGGTATTTCAACATCGAGGTTTTTTAGGTTGTGTTCCCTTGCGCCCTTTATTAAAATTTTATCTTTTGAATATTTTCTTCGCTTAGCTTCCATTGTAAAAGATTTTTAGTGCAAACAAAAAAGATAGTAAAAATTTCAGAATATGTTGTAATTCTTCGGTAATCAAAAAAGAAGGGACGTGCCGAATGGGTTCATTGTAACCGGCTAAAAGTGAAACACACTTTTTAATAAGGTTGCGGTACTAAATTACTCCAGCTGACATCTCAGCTCGAGAGTTATTCCCCCGTAGTTTCCCGTTGAAGCGAAGATAATTTTTCTTCGAGGGCTTTAAGTTCTTTTAATTTTTTATCGATTTTTTCTTCTTGTTCTTTAAGCTGTTTTAGTTTTTCGTCCAATTCTTTTTCGTATTTTGGTCTGTCCCAATAACCCCTTTCTTCGAAGTAGCTTTTAAATAACCAATTATGCTTCAAAGCTTCCATGTTTTCCCAAAATGCTTCGGTTCCAAGCCGTGCGGCTTCCATCGTGTTCGCCAGTTTATTAATTACGGTTTTGATTGAATCATAGGCGCTTCTGTCGGAGATAAGCGCTCCTAAAACGCCTTCGCCCTTTTCAACGTGAGTAATTAATTTTTTAACATCCAGTGTTACGCTGTCCACATTTGCCAAAATACTGTAAGTGCCTTCTCCCATTTTCAGAATAATATCCGAAACTTTGTCGAATTGTTCGGTTAATGCGGTTAACGTTGTATCCGCAGTTCTGATAATGTCCACACTTGCATAATAAAGGTCGTCGTCGTTAACAATTTTGCCAAGCGTTCCGTTACCTTTATTAACTTTTTCAACTATTTCGGAAAAGTTTTTCGTGATTTCTTTTGTGTAAGCCATTATCCCTTGTGTTTCTTCGATTATTTTCCCGAAGTTCACCGGAGCTTTGGATTTAATAATTCCGCCGTTTTCAATTTCCGCTAGATTTGGTGAACCGGGTGTAATGGCAACTATTTTGCTGCCGATTAAACCTTCCGTTTCTATTGAGGCTTCGCTATCAAGGCGTATAAATTTGCTTAGTTCTTTATCGATGCTCATTGTTACTTCGACAACGCTGGCGGAATCGCCCGTTAATTTTATACTTTGCACGCTACCAACGTTGATTCCGCTTAAACGTACGGCGGCTCCGGTTTTCAGTCCTTGCACATCGGAGAAATAAGTTTTTACGGTGTATGTTTTAACAAAAATCGATTTCTTGCTGCCAATCATGAAAATTGCAACAACGAACAATACCGTTCCGAGAAAAATAAAAATACCGAGGCGGGCGCCTTCCAAATGTTTAAACATAATTTTTTCCTTTAAGCATTTATTAAATCAACGCTGAAAAAGTTCTGTAAAAATTTATCTTTAGAGTGAATCAATTCGTCCAAAGTTCCTTCGTAAGCAACTTTTGCATCTTTAAGAAATATTGCACGGTCGGCAATAATCTTTGCGCAAATTAAATCGTGGGTAACAACAATGGACGTCATATTCAATTGTTTCTGCAAGTTAATAATCAATTCGCTTATTTCCTTCGATGTTATCGGATCGAGTCCGGTGGTCGGCTCGTCGTAAAACATAATTTCCGGTTCGGTAATTATTGCCCGGGCAAGCCCAATCCGTTTTCTCATTCCACCGGAAAGCTCCGAAGGCATTTTGTCTATTGCTTCAACCAAGGATACGAGTTCCAAATTTTTATATACCCGTTCTTCTATTTCTTCTTCCGTTAAGTTGTAGCCGCCTTTTCTCAAAGGGAATTCCAAGTTTTCGCGGACGGTCATGGAATCGTAAAGCGCCGCGCTTTGAAAAAGGAAACTTGTATGTTTGCGCACTTTATTCAATTCCTTAGTGGAAAGTTCAAGAATGTTTTTGTCTTTAATAAAAATATTACCGCCGTCGGGTTTCAGCAAACCGATTGTGCATTTCAGCAAAACACTTTTACCCGTACCGCTTCGTCCGAAAACAATAAGATTTTCGCCTTCTTTAACATTAATGGAAACATTGTCCAATACCGTAAAATCGTCGAATCGCTTAGTTAAATTTTCTATTCTGATTATGTTTACGTCGGCCATAACCACAAAGTAATTTTTACTAAAATTGTATCGAAAAGCAATATCAATAAGGAAGAAAGCACAACCGAAGTTGTGGAAGCTTTACCGACGCCTTCTGTTCCGCCTTCCGCTGTATATCCTTTGTACGCGCCTACAAGTCCTACTATGTAACCGAAAACAAACGTTTTGGCAATTCCGGGAATAAAATCGCTGAATTGCAGCATATCGATAACGGCGTTTTTGTAATATTCGAAATTCGTTCCTTGTTCGATAGTGATTGCGAAAAAGCTTCCGAATAGTGCGATTGCAATAACGTAAACGGTTAATAAAGGTAATGTAAATGTAGTTGCGATGATTCTGGTAACCACCAAATATTTGAACGGATTAATTCCCGAAACTTCCATGGCGTCGATTTGTTCGGTAACTCTCATCGAACCGAGCTCCGCTCCGATACCGGAACTGACTCTTCCCGCAAAAATTAAAGCTGTTATAACAGGACCTAATTCTCTCACGACCGACAATGCAACGGTACCGGGCAAATAATCGGTAGCGCCGAATCTCATAAAAACCGGTAAACTTTGCATTGCCATTACCAAACCGATAATCAAACCGGTAACGCTTACAATGGGAAAAGTTTTTACTCCAAGCTCGTTCATATGCTTTTTTATTTCCGGAATTTCATACGGCGGAAGAAAAACTTCTTTGAAAAATTGCAAGTTGAAGATTGTTAATCCGGAAATGGTTGCGAAAAAATTATATAGAAATTCCGAAAATGTAAGGTTACGTTTTATTAACAGTCGCGGTAAATTCATTTTTTATGAAATTTTATTATTCACTAATATAACGATTATAGAAATAAGATTTTATCCGTGTGACAATTAAAATGCGTTGATAATGTGATTAAGTTTGGGCTGTTTGTTGCGTTCCATCAAAATTGCAATTACGTCTATTCTGCATTGAGTATCGGAAATATTATTTTCGTACAAATATGCTTCGCCGATTTTTTTTATTTGCCTTTGTTTCTTTTTGGTTATCGCTAGTTCGGGCGGACCGAATTTAAGATTTTCCCGGGTTTTCACTTCCACAAAAACAAGCGTTTCTTTGTCTTTCGCGATTATATCGATTTCGCCGTGACCGAACCGGTAGTTTCTTTGTATAATTTCATATCCGAGACTTTTCAAGTATTCCGCTGCAAGCTCTTCGCCTTTTTCCCCGAAAGATTTTTTATATCTGCTCATGTCGGTTAATCTTCAATTAAGGATATTTACGTAGCTAAAATATTACTTAAAAAACTTTTTCTGTGCAAAGGCGTAATACCATGTTTTTGAATTGCGGAAATATGTTGTTTTGTTCCGTAGCCTTTATTTTTCTCCCAACCGTATTCGGGAAATTTTTTCGAAGCTTTAATCATAAGACGGTCGCGCGTAACTTTTGCAATTATGGAAGCCGCGGCAATTGCAAAAGATTTTGAATCTCCTTTAACTACGGTTTTGGTATTTAATTCGGAAAAGAATGATTTATTCCCGTCAATTAAAACTAAATCCGGTTCATATTGTAATTTGGAAACGGCAATTTTCATTGCTTTAAGGGATGCTTGAAGGATATTTATTTCGTCTATTTCCAAATTATCAACAATACCAATTCCGTAAGAAATTGCATTGTCCAGAATTTTCGGAAAAACCGATTCTCTTAATCGGGGCGATAATTGTTTTGAGTCGTTTACTTCATCTAAATAAAAACCGGGATCGAAAATTACCGCCGCTGCTACTACAGGTCCCGCCAAAGGACCGCGCCCGGCTTCGTCTACGCCCGCAATTAATTTTATTTCATCCGTTAGAAATTTATTATCGAACTTTTTCATTGATTTATCCGAAAAGATTACTGCCCAAGTAAATTGCCGTTAATCCCAATATCATGTTGATTTTTAACAGATTCCCGAGTTTGCGCAAATTTTTCTTTTCTTCTTTACTGTTCAACTCTTTTAGAAAAAAGACAAACAATGAGTCGACAATTATCAACACAAATATAAAATATTGAATATTATAAATTTTCATAAAATAGGGAACCGGAGTTAATAAAATCAGTAATATTAAAGTGGCTGAAATTAAAAAATTACTTTTGGCAATTCCGGCTTTAATCGGGAACGTGGCTATTCCCATTTTGGCGTCGCCTTCAATATCTTCTATATCTTTTAGAATTTCTCTGGCAAAATTAACCAAAAAGGCGAATAACGCAGGGAAAATTCCGCCCGACCAATTCCCGACCGCCACGGCGCCGTAAATGAATGCCAAGCCGGTTAAAAAAGCTACCGTCAGATTACCGATGAGCGCAATTCTCTTTAATTTTAATGAATAAAGAAAAAGCAAAATGCTTGTTACGATTACAATTGCAAATGCAATCAAGTTTATCTGTAATGAAAGAAAGAATGCGAAAAATTTAAGAACCGCAAATAAAATCAAAGCATCCTTTTTGGTAAGAATGTTTTGCGGAATTACCCTTTCGGGTCTGTTTATTTTGTCGATTTCAACATCAAAATAATCGTTAATTACGTTTCCTGCCGCGGCTACAAATGCACCGGAAAAGGAAGCGAGTAAAATTTTTACCGCCGGGAAAGTTCCGGGCGCGCAAATTACTCCCGCTAAAAAAATTGTAACAAAAGTAATTAAAACGTTTGCGGGTCTGATAATTTTAAAAACCGCAAAAACTTTTCTGCCGGAATTCATCAAAACCTTATTTAGTAAATTTAATTGTAAGCTGACAAAACAAACTAAAAGTTATTCAATATTCCGAAGTGAATCAATCCTTTACCGATTGATGAACCTTGCGGCACCGCATAGCTGATGTTCAAAATTCCTAACGCGGATTCCAGACTGAAACCGATTCCGAAACTCTTCAATACTTCCGAAACCTTTTCTGTTTTTAAGTATTGATTTTCGGTTCTTAAATAATAGCCGATATCAAAGAAGAGAAACGCATAAGAAAATTCGGAAATCAAATATCTGTATTCGATATTCGACCACAAAATACGGTTTGCGGAAAATTGCTTTTCCCGGTAACCGCGTATCGAGTTGGTGCCGCCGAATTTATAAAGGTCGCTTATCTCAAAAGAGCTACCCCGCAATTCTTTGCCGTGAACTGAAAGTTGCGCAACCTGATTTTGGAGAAATTCGTAGTAAAAAGCAAAATCCAATTCCAAACGTTGAAGATTAATTTCTTTTGGAGTTTGTTCAGTTAAAAATTGCTCGGGTCCATTAATCTTTTTTGCGGTAAAAGCGTACGAGTTTATAAATAAAATTCCGCTTTTCGGAGCAAGCGGATTATTCCGCGTATCAATCCTTAATTTAACGCCGGTGGAAAGCGAAGATGAATTGAAAACCGTAAATTTATTTTCGTCGTTCAGTATCGGAAAAGTGGAACCGCTTGTTACGAAAACAGATGCGGAAATATTTTCCGTAGTAAGATATTCGATGCTGCCTTCAATTTTTCTTTTTATGTAAGTTGTATCTTGTTTGCGTTGGTAGAGACCGGCTTCAAAATTGAACGGATAATTGAAAATCCAAGGCTCAAGATAATTTAATTCCAATTCCTGCGAGAACCTGTTTTCCTGAAGCCACTTAACCGCGAAAGCACGACCCGTTCCGAATAAATTGCGCAAATTAACATTTACGAAGCCGGTGAAATATCCTTTTTCGTTTTTGTTTTTGCCGGGCACAAATCCAAGTATGCCGTCAAAGAAATTTGTTTGTTTTTCTTTTACTTTGATTAATAAAATTCCTTCGTTCTTCGAGTTAAAGTAAAACTGTGGTTTATCAACTTTCTCAAAGAATTGCAAGCGGTTTAATTTGCGCGGAATGTCCGCTATTTTCTCTTCGGAATAAATTTCACCGGGCTCGATTCTCAAATTCCTGATGATTACTTCCGGTTTTGTTTTTGTATTACCTTTAATTTCAATTTTATCAATTTTACTTATTCGATTTTTATCTATACGGAAAATTATATCGGCAAAATATTTGTTTGTAAGGGAATCATATGAAAATGAAACCGAATAAATTTTTACCTTTGCGAAAGGAAAACCGTTTTCTTCGTAATAATTTAATACGCGGGCAACGGATTTTTCCACAAGTGATTTTTTGAAAATTTTGTCTTTTAAAGATTCCAATTCCGGCAAAACATTTAGGGAATCATTTCCATCCAAGTTTTCTGCTTTTAGTTTTATTTGTTTTATGTATGTCGGTTCGTTTTCTGCGATCTGAATAGTAAGAGTAAAATTTGCCGAATCCTTTGCCGGTGTAAGGGATATTTTTTTAATGTCGAAATCGTAATAACCTTCGGCTGCAAGATATTTGGAAATCCGGTTGCGAAGCGAATCGTTTAAAGCTGTGGGATTTTTAATTTTATCCACGGTTTTAATTTTCAACCAATCAAGATAAGTTTGCTTATCGAAAATGCGGGTTCCTTCGATTGATATATGATTTACGGTTTGAGCCGGAATAACTGATGCAAAAAAGAAAAAAATGAGGAGATATTTAAACTGTAGGCGAATCATCAATCAATTTCATTTTTTTGCCGATCGGGGAAAGCAAAACTTTTGCGGACAGACTTTGCGCATCTTCCAGACCGGAGTTGCAAACGTCCCAGCGCGAAGCGTTTAGCGCTCCGAGTGATGCGGCGAATTTCGTGAAATCGTCGAACACCATTGATTTGGCAAGACCGTAAACAATTCCGGCTACAAACGCATCGCCGCTTCCCGTTCCGTCTATTTCCGTAACTTTCGGATTTTCAATTTTATAGTGAAAATTAAATTTATGTGCATAACCGGTATTTGCGCCGTCGGTTAAAAAACCGAGTTTAATATTTTTGGAATAGAGAAATTCAAGGAATCCGATTTTTTCTTCTTCGGTCTTTAGCGGTATTCCGAGCGATGCCGAGACTTCGGAAACATTACCGTGGTAAACCGTAGGTTCTTTTTCTATGCATTCGGCTAAGTGTTTTCCGTATGTATCCAAAACTGAAATTTTATCGTATTTTTTTGCCAATTCGATTCCGCGCGGAAAAATTTTATCGGTGAATTGATTAGGTGAACTCCCGGAGAAAACGATAATCGAATAATTTTTTATTGCCTTTTCCAATTTTTCGAGGAAATGTTCGGCTTCCTTTTCGGAAATTTCGGAATCCGGTCCGAAAAATGTGGAAAGCCTTTTTTTCTTTTTTTCAATAATCAAAGCTGCAGTGCGTGTTTCCGATTTTGTTGGGATAACGGAGAAATTGATTTTTTCTTCATCCAAAATTTTACGCACAATTTTACCGTTGTTACCGCCGAGAAAAGTCATTGAAAGATTTTTTATTCCAAGTTTATTTAGTTGCCTGCTTACGTTTATTCCTTTTCCGCCCGCGGCAAACTGTAATTCCGCACTACGGTTTACGGCACCCCATTTTACCGTATCGTAAGAAAAACGCTGTTCGAGTAAAGGATTGAGTGTTACAGTAAGTATCATCCGGTTTTAAATTTTTATTGTCTGTATCTGTACCAATCGCCGAATATCGGGTTTACCAAATAATAATCGCCGAAATTTGTTTTGTCGACAAAAACGAATGTTTTGTTTAAATCGTAATAAAGCCAAACTTCGTAAGGTTTTGAATCTATTGCTACCGGCTGGCGTTCTACTTGGTTCGGCGGACCGAGAGTAATATAAATCATGCCCATATCCGTTTTCCAACCTTCGTAATAACTTTTGAAGTGTGCATTTGCATATGCCACTCTGCGGAAATATTCGTTTAAAACTTCATTTTCAAGAGTGTTGGGCGAAGGGTCTTTTTTCTTCCAAAATGAGATAAACCTGGCAAGCTTTTCTTTGTATGTCTTTGCTTCATTTATGTAGTTAATTTCCGAATGTGAAGCTATGTATATCATTTGTTCTATTGCCTTATCCAAATCGGTAATGTTGCTTGGGAATCCGTAAATTTTGGAGACAAAACGTTTTCCGATACCTTTTATATTTTTCCCTTCCTCGTTCTTTATTTGAACAAGCAAATCGTAATTGCCAAGCGTAAAGTTTTGATGTTCAAAATTTTGATAAATAACGTTTTTGCCTTTGTCTAATTTCAATGTGTTGCTTTTCCGGGCAACCAGATTTTTCTTTTGGTCTCTTAACGAATATTCTATTTGAACGGTGCGGTCTTTATCGGAATAAACTTCGAAGAAGAAAAGAATCGTTGAGTCCCGCGTAGTAACAATTTGGGAAATGTTCGGTAAAATTCTATCACCGGTTTTTGTTCTAACGATTTTTTCCGCCAATACCAAATCGCTTACTTCAACACTGTCTTTGAAATTCAGCACTTCAATGGGCGTTTTAATCTGAAAATTCTTTTTGGAGTCGTTATCCTCTATTGAACAACCCAAAGTATATTTGCCGGGAGTAAGATCAAACGTTTTATAACTCAAATTCGAACTTGTTCTGGAAATGGTACGGTTGAATTGAGGAGTTATAACCTTTTCTTTCCAAGTCCGTTCGGTTACAATGTTTTCGTCTTCATCGTAAAAAGTAATGGTTAAGAAATAATTTGCTTCAAATCCTTTGTTGGATTTAACAAATTGAATGTTTGAATAAGGAACCGCCAAAAAAACCGCTACTTTTGTTTTTCCTAATTTATCGCTTTTATAATTTGCAATGTCGAAATAAAAACGGGGTTTAAATATCGTTTCGTGCCTCGAAGCTTCCACTTGAGCAAATGATATTGAAGCATAAAAAATACATAACAACAAAACTAATTTTTTCATTTTATTTCTCCCGCTAAGAAGGTATTTCGGCGTAAAGGTCATATTCTCCGGCGTCGATTATTTTAGCTTTGTAAAACTTACCTTCTTGCAAAGTTGATTTATTTTTATCGATTAAAACTTCGCCGTCTACTTCGGGCGTATCTCGTTCGCTTCTTCCAATGTAATAATTATCGCGAACTTCGTCAATGATAATTTTTAGCTCCTTTCCTATTAATTCTCTGTTTTTTTTCAGAGAAATTTCCTTCTGCAGTTCCATTAAAGAAGCTAACCGCTCTTCTTTTATTTCGTCGGGAACCGGATCGCCCAAATCGTAACTGTGCGTATCGTCTTCTTGCGAATACTTAAAAACACCGATTCGATCGAATTCCGTTTCCTCTATAAAATTATACAACTCATTGAATTCTTTTTCTCCCTCATTCGGATATCCGACGATAAATGTTGTTCGTAAAGTTAAATCCGGAATTTTATTCCTTAATTTTTCGATTAATTTTAATGTCGAATTTTTGGTGATACCTCTGCGCATCGATTTCAAAACATTATCCGATATGTGTTGCAAAGGCAAATCGATATAATTACAAATTTTCGGGTTTTGGGATATTTCATCCATCACATCTTCCGGAAAATGCGAAGGATAAGCGTATAACAAACGTATCCACTCCAAATTTTCAATCTCGCTTAATTTTCTTAAAAGTCCGGCAAGCTTTCTTTTCCCGTAAATATCTTTTCCGTAATCCGTAGTATCTTGAGCAATTATAATTAACTCTTTAACGCCGTTAGCCACCAATGACCGCGATTCGTTTATCAGTTTTTCCATCGGAAAAGATTTGTGTTTTCCCCGCATTAGGGGAATTGCGCAGAAAGAACAAGGATTATCGCATCCTTCCGATATTTTTAAATACGCATAATGCGAAGGCGTGGAAATTATCCTTTCGCCTAACAAATCATTTTTAAGATTAAGGTTTAATTCTTTTAATATTCCCGAGTAATCTTCGGTTCCGAGAAATGCATCGACTTCGGGAATTTCTTTTTTAAGTTCTTCTTTATATCGTTCGGAAAGGCAACCGGCAACAATTACTTTTTCGATTTTTTTGTTTTTTTTCAACTCGATTGCATTCAAAATTGTATTAATTGATTCTTCTTTGGCAGGATTTATAAAACCGCAAGTGTTTATTATGATTGTATCCGCTTGTTCGGAATCGGTTACAATGTTGAAATTGTTGGCGTCCAATTGTTTAATTAGCCTTTCCGAGTCAACCAAATTTTTCGCGCAGCCTAAAGTAATTATTTCTATGTTTTTTCTTTTGTTCATTTTCACAGGATTGTTAATTGAAAAGAATGACTTTTTTGAAGGTTTAATATAATAAAATTTCGTTGGTGATTTTGATTTTTAATTCCGGTGTAAAACAATACCGGGCGGATTTTCGGAAACATCCGGATAGAAAACGGTTGTAAAATCGGAGTCGATTAGATAATTGTTGTTTATTCTCTGTGAAAGAAATATTTTTGAAAAACAAATCAGGTGGAAAAATGCTGGATAAAATAATTGAGATTTCGAAGGAGGTCGGGGAAGTAATAAAAGAAGATTTCGGAAAACATCATTTGGTTGAATACAAAACGAATCTTTCCAATATTGTAACCGATACGGATAAAAAAGCGGAAAAAATTATAACCGGTTTTATTAAAAAAGAATTTCCTTCTCACAACATACTTGCGGAAGAGGGAAGCAGAAAAGAGGGAAATTCAGATTATTTATGGGTTATCGATCCGATTGACGGAACTACCAATTTTGCCCACGGACTACCGATTTTTTCGGTATCTATCGGAGTTATGAAGAAGGATGAAATTATAGCTGGAGTAGTTTACGATATTATGCGAAACGTTATCTATTCGGCGGAAAATGGTAGCGGTTCGTTCGGGAACGGTCGTAAACTGAACGTAAGCAAAAATGACGATTTAAGAAAAAGTTTGTTGGTAACAGGTTTTCCGTATAATGTGGCGGAAAATCCTGATAATGTTTATGAAAAATTTGTCGCATTTTTGAAATCGTCCCGTGCGGTTAGGCGTTTGGGTTCCGCGGCAATCGATTGCTGTTTCGTAGCAGAAGGTGTATTCGACGGATTTTGGGAAGTATCGTTAAACCCGTGGGATATTTGCGCAGGCAAACTTATTATAGAAGAAGCCGGAGGAAAAGTAACAAATTTCAAAGGTGAACAAGTTTCAATATTTTCCCCACAATTTTTAGCGTCAAACGGATACATTCACGATAAAATGATGAAAATTTTATTGGAAAATTAATCCGCTCTTATCGAGCGAACAACCCAAATCAAAACAACGGCGCCCAAAGTTGCAACGATTATGCTCCATAAATTAAAACCGGTAACCCCCTGTCCGCCCATCACTTTCATTAGAAAACCGCCAACAAATGCACCTATAATTCCCAAAACAATGTTAAAAAAACATCCGGGTCGTTTTTTATTGTTTGTAATTATGTTTGCCAACCATCCCGAAATGGCACCGACTAAAATCCAACTGAGTAAACTCATTCTGAAATTCTTTATTTTGTTTTAGTAAAACTAAGTTATTATTTTACAAATAGATAGCAAATAAATTTAGACAATTTTTTATTGATACTCAAAAAAGAAATAGTTAACTTTAAAGTCTATGTGTAAAAAAATAATTATAGCAATAGACGGGCCGGCAGCATCCGGTAAAAGCTCCGTAGCCAAGCATTTGGCAGAAAAACTCGGTTTTACATACGTTGATACCGGTGCAATGTACCGCGCAATTACTTATCTTGCTCTCCGCAATAATATTGTGGATGATACAAACGCCGTTATTGATTTGGTGAAGAATATAGAAATTGAATTGAAATTTGAAAACGGCGAAACCAGAGTTTTTGTAAACGGGGAAGAAGTAACCGAACATATTCGTACCCCGGAAGTTAACTCAAAAGTTAGTGAAATTAGTCGTATCCCCGAAGTAAGAGAGGAATTGGTTAAAATTCAACGCCAAATGGGTGAAAATGGTAATCTGGTTGCCGAAGGAAGGGATACTACAACCGTTGTTTTTCCTAACGCTGATTTGAAAATTTATTTAACCGCCGAACTTG
Organism: Melioribacteraceae bacterium; assembly: GCA_027030245.1. Taxonomy (GTDB): domain Bacteria; phylum Bacteroidota; class Ignavibacteria; order Ignavibacteriales; family Melioribacteraceae; genus BMS3ABIN04. The sequence continues at coordinate 20,905 of JALVFE010000017.1, read as the reverse complement.
ACGAAAGAGCAACGCGCAGACATCTTGAATACCAAGCAAAGGGAAACAATGTAAGTTTTGAGGAAGTAAAAGAAAATTTACAGAAACGCGACAGAATAGACAGTCAGAGAAAAGTAAGCCCGCTTTCAAAAGCAGAAGATGCTTACGAACTGGATACGACGGATTTGACAATTGATCAGGAAATTGAAAATATTATTAAAAAGGTAGAAGAATTAAAAGCTAAAAAAGAAATTCAAAATTAAAAGCCATCATTAAACGTTATGTTAAACTAAAACCATAACTGTAATACCGATTTTTAGATGGCGGAAATTGGAATTACAGTAAACCATTTTTTTAGGAGGTTAAATGAGCGAAGCAGAAAAAGAAAAAGCTCTCGATGAAAAAAAGGAAACGACTCTGGAAAATATGAAATTCATGAATGCCGAAGAATATTCGGAAGAAGAATTACAAACACTCGCAAAATTATACGACGAATCCTTTAAAGACTTTACCGAAGGTGAAATTATAACCGGTACGATTGTGGGATTTGCCGGAGATAATGTTGTAATCGATGTAGGGTTTAAGTCCGACGGCACTATTCCCAAATCCGATTTTAATTCCACCGAAGATTTAACAATCGGCGCCAAAGTCGATGTTGTTATCGAAAGTGTGGAAGACGACGAAGGAAATCTTGTTTTAAGTAAAAAGCGTGCCGATTTCTTGAAGGTATGGGCTGAAATTATTAAAGCCTACGAAAACGAAACTATTCTTACCGGAAAAATTCTTAAAAGAATTAAAGGCGGAATGGTAGTCGATTTGATGGGAATCGAAGCATTTTTACCTGGCTCGCAAATCGATATTCGTCCCGTTAGGGATTTCGATGCGTTTGTTGGACGTACAATGGATTTCAAAATCGTTAAGATAAATATACCGACCGAAAACGTTGTTGTTTCTCATAAAGCTCTTATCGAAGAAACGATTTCCGATCAGAGAAGGGAAATTCTCGAAAAACTCGAGAAAGGTCAAATTTTGGAAGGTATAGTTAAAGCCATTACCGATTTCGGTGTGTTCGTAGATCTCGGTGGAGTGGACGGTTTGATTCATATTACCGATTTAAGTTGGGGAAGAATTAACCATCCGAGCGAAATCGTAAAACTCGATGAAAAAATTAAAGTCGTCGTTACGGATTTCGACAAAGAGAAAAAACGTATTTCGCTTAGTCTGAAACAGTTGGTTCCGCATCCTTGGGAAAATATCGACGAGAAATATAAAATCGGCGATAAGGTTTCCGGTCGTGTTGTTTCACTAACGGATTACGGCGCATTTATCGAAATCGAAAAAGGAATTGAGGGATTGATTCATATTTCGGAAATGAGCTGGACTCAACACATCAGCCATCCTTCGCAATTCGTTTCTATGGGACAAGTTGTCGAAGCGGTGATTTTAAGTCTGGATAAAAACGAAAAGAAAATTTCGTTGGGAATGAAACAACTTACTCCGGATCCTTGGCAAGAGCTGATGAAAAAATATCCTATCGGATCGAAACATGTTGGAACCGTTAGGAACTTGACTAATTTCGGAGTCTTCGTTGAACTCGAACCCGGAATAGACGGTTTGGTTCATATTTCCGATTTGTCTTGGACGAAGAAAGTTCGACATCCCGGAGAAATCGTTAAAAAAGGAGAAAAACTCGAAGTAGTTGTGCTGAGCATTGATGCCGAACAACGAAAAATTTCTCTCGGTCATAAACAAGTGGAAGAAAATCCTTGGGATAAATTCGAAAGTCTTTATGCGGTTGGAACAAGGGTTACCGGAAAAGTTGTTCGGATTATCGAAAAAGGTGTGATAGCCGAATTACCGGAAGGTGTTGACGGATTTGTTCCGGCAACTCAACTTTCCACGGCGAAAATTAAAAACCTTTCGTTCAATTTCCCCGTCGGTACCGAATTGGATTTGATAGTTATCGAATTCAATAAAGATAAAAAGAGAATTGTGCTAAGTTCGCTTGCCGCTCTTAAAGAAAAATCCGATGAGGAAATAGAAGAATATCTGAAAACGCACAAGTTGGATAAAGTGAAAGTGGAAGATATCAGAAACGCTGAAACCCAGAATTTCGATTCTTCGGTCTTTAACGCTTACGAGCATAACGAGCAAAAACCTGCCGAAGAAAAAGCCGAAAAATCGGAAGAAGCGAAAGAAGAAAAGAAAACAGAATCTGAAGCAAAAACTTCCGAAGCTGAAAAATCAGAACAGGAAACCGCAAAAGCAGAACCTGAAGCTGAAAAAACCGAAGCGGAATCCGGAAAAGCTGAGGAAGCACAATCTTCCGCAGAATCCGAAGAAAAAGGGGATTCGGAAGAAGCAAGCGAAGACGAAAGTAAATAATCTCATTTATTTGTAAATTAAGGCTGCAATGGAACTTTTCTTTTGCAGCCTTTTTTATATTAAAATTAACACTTAGAGCAAATGTCAAATAAAGTAGCGTTTTATACACTCGGTTGTAAACTGAATTTTGCGGAAACTTCTTCGATAGGAAAGCAATTTCTCGTTGAAGGTTACGAGATTGTTGATTTCCGGAAAGAAGCGGATGTTTACGTAATTAATACATGTACCGTAACCGAAAATGCCGAAAAAGAATGCCGGCAAATCGTCCGTCGTGCGCTTAAAACCAATCCCGGCGCTAAAATAGTGGTAACGGGATGTTACGCGCAACTTCGACCCGAAGAAATCGCTTCCATCGGTGGCGTTGATTTGGTGCTCGGAAGTAACGAAAAATTCGAGATTCTGAATCATTTGCATCTGCTCTCGGAAGGAAATACATCTTGCGTTCACGTTACGCCGACAGATAAACTAAGCCAATTTCACACTGCCTATTCTACCGATGCCGATTCGCGTACAAGGGCTTTTCTGAAAGTTCAGGACGGTTGCGATTATAAATGTTCGTTTTGTACGATTCCGATGGCACGCGGGAAAAGCAGAAGCGTTGATTTGAAAAGCGCCGTGGATAATTTCAAATCCTTGCTGGATGAAGGTTACAAGGAAATTGTTCTTACCGGTGTAAACGTTGGCGATTACGGAAAAAATATTGACGCAAGGTTAATCGATTTGCTGGAGGAGTTTGTTAAGATTGAGGGAAAATTCAGAATCAGAATAAGTTCAATAGAACCGAATTTACTTTCCGATGAAATTCTTGAGCTTGCCGCATCTACAGATAAAATTGCCGATCATTTCCATATTCCGTTGCAAAGCGGGAGCGATAAGGTTTTACGGTTGATGCACAGAAGATACAAAACAGCCGATTACGAAAATTTGATTTACAAAGCGGTGGATAAAATACCTGACTTGGGTATCGGCGTGGATGTTATTGTCGGTTCGCCGGGAGAAACCGAAAGCGACTTTCTTGAAACTTACGAGTTTATCAAATCGTTACCGGTTTCTTACTTGCACGTTTTTACCTATTCCGAAAGACCGGGCACGGAAGCAATAAAAATGGAAAACCAAGTACCTGTTAATGAACGCAAAAGAAGAAATAATATGCTTAGAATTCTAAGTGAGAAAAAAAGAAACGAATTTCATAGAAAAATGATTGGGAAAAATTTGGAAGTATTGTTCGAAGCGGCGGAAAAAGAAGGTTATATTTACGGATTTACTTCAAACTATATCCGTGTTAAATATCCCTTTAATTTTGACTTGGTTAATAATTTTAAAACCGTTAATATTACGGAAATAACAAATAACGGCTGCTTGGTGGAATTAACCGGCGGTAATTTAGTTACCGAAATATCGAACGGATAAAAAATGAAAAAAGCGTTTTTCCTTTTACTAATTTTCTCATCTTTAGTTTTTGCACAATTGCCGAAAGAAAGTCTGCTTAAACTTAAAAGTAAAATCAATATTGAACTGAAAGAAGATAACAACGGACTGCTCGGCGTAAAATTCGAAAAGAAAAAGCCCATTCTTGCAATTCTTTATTCTTTGTTACTTCCCGGAATGGGTGAATTGTATGCGGAATCTTTCGACAAAGGTAAATATTTTACAATTGCCGATGCTGTTTTGTGGGGAACCGTTGCCGGATTTAATATTTACGGAAACTATCAAAAAGATAATTATATAGCGTTTGCCCAATCCTACGCAGGAATTGACCCAACCAACAAAGACGATCAGTTTTATGCCGATATCGGTTATTACGATGATATCAATCAATTTAATTCGGAAAAGGAACTTAACCGCCGGTTCGATGAAACATATAATCCGGAAACCTACTATTGGCAATGGGATAGCGATGCAAGAAGGAAAGAATTCCGTAGTATTTGGCTTTCGAGCGAAAATGCATTTAATAATATCCGCTTTGCCGTAGGCGCTCTTGTTTTGAACAGAATTATCAGCGCAATCAATGCAGTAAGACTGGTTTCGGCTTACAATAAAAAACATCAAGAAGCTTTAAGTTGGAATGTTTCGTTCGGAGTAGGAGGATATCCAAACTTGCCTTCGAGTTTTAACGTGAATTTCATTGCGAAATTTTAAAATCGAAAACGGTAGCCAAAATATATCAAGTTAATTTTAAGAGGAACTTTATTACTTAGTTGCCGGATGTTAATTTTCGGCAATAATAAAGTAATTCACTTAATAACCAATCTATTTCCACAAATTTAACTTAAACTTTTCATTCCTTTTTGTAGATTTACGTAACCGGAAATCTGCTATGTATAATTATAAACTTACAATACAATACGACGGAACCAAGTACAACGGTTGGCAATCGCAGCCGGACGGTAATACCGTACAAGATAAAATTACCGAAGCAATACGGCAAATAACAAACGAAGATGTTAACGTCGTGGGTTCGGGCAGAACCGATGCCGGCGTGCATGCTTTGGGACAAGTAGCCAATTTCAGAATCCCGATTGAGTTGGATGTGTATAAATTTCAGCATTCCTTAAACGCGGTTTTGCCCGCGGATATTTCCGTTACCAAATTGGAAAAAGCTCATTGGAATTTTCACGCAAGATTTTATGCGAAGAAAAGAACTTATTTTTATCTGTTGGCAAAATTTAAATCACCGTTCTATGCGAAATATTCTTGGTATAACACAACGTTTAATGATTTGGATATAACGAAGCTTAACGAAATTTCACAAACGTTAAGCGGGGAACACGATTTTACTTCGTTCACCAGAAAAAAAATCGAAACGCCGAATAGAATTTGCAACGTATATCAAATAAGATGGAGCGGAAATAAAAATTTCGTTATTTTCAGAATTACGGCTAATAGATTTCTGCGCGGTATGGTAAGAACAGTCGTGGGAACATTGCTTGAATTTTCATCCGAGCCTGATGCCGCCGGAAAATTGAAAGAATTGTTGGAAAACAAAAACAGAGAATTAGCCGGACAAGCAGCTCCGGCTCAAGGTTTATTTCTTTACAAAATAGAGTATTAACATGGAAACATTATCAAAACTGCATCCGTTGGTTGTTCATTTTCCCGTTGCTTTGTTTTCGGTTTATGTTTTGTTTGAAGTGATTAATCTCTTTTTACAAGACGAAAAATTTCATAAATGGATAAACTTGATTTTATTAATCGGCGTACTGGGCGGAATTACCGCCGTACTTACCGGAAACCAAGCCGCGGCAAGTCTTCAACAAAATTTTCAAAACGTTTCATCTAATATAGTTGAAGCTGTAGAAGAACATGAAAGCTATGCCACAATTACACTTTGGTTTTTTGCTGTTTTGCTTGCCGCGCGGTTTTATCTTACTACAAAGAAAAAGTTTAACAAATTGTTGAAAGTAACTTTTGTTATATTAGCGTTAATCGGTATGTTTTTAATTTACGAAACCGGCGAACACGGCGGGGAACTGGTTTACGGTTTGGGAATCGGCACGGAATTGTTTCACTAAGGGATAACGCATCATTGAAAAAACAAATTTTGATTTTATTTTTTGTTTGTATTTCCATCAATGCACAAGTTTTAAAATTTGGGGAAGCTAAGGGATTGTTTATGTCTATCGGCGTCGGTCCGCGTTTTCCCGTCGGTTCATTTGCAGAAAAATTAAGTATGGGCGAAGGTATCGACGTAGCTTTTTCCTATACGGATAACAAAGTGCTTCCCGTTTTCCTTTATTCGAAGTTCGGATATCAACATTATGCTGGCGATTCCGATTTTTACAGAATTTCGGATTACAGTAATTTCAGCTCTAACGTGATTGGTATGGATGTGGGCGTCAGATATTATTTCGAACCGGTATTAAAAAACGTTGTGTTGCTTATGCCGATACTCGAAGCGGGTTTGTCTTTTTCGGTTTTGGAAAATCTTCATCAATACAAAGCGGATTTGCATAAAGATGATATGATTGAAACTTTAACAAAATTCGGTTTCCATGCCGGAGCCGGTTTTTCTATGTTTCTGTTGGATGTTATCGGATATTATCATTTTTCGCCCGATCAACAATTTATCTCTTTTGATTTAAGAATCAGAATACCAATTTTTGCAACAATATAATTCGAGGTAATTATGGAATTTCAAAATATTGTCTTCGAGGTTGAAGAAAGTATTGCGGTTGTTAAAATTAACAGACCTAATAAACTTAATGCGCTCAACGAACAAACGCTTAAAGAATTACAAGAAGTTTTTAATGAAATTCAAAACAACGAGCGGATTTATGTTGCAATTTTAACCGGCGAGGGCGAAAAAGCTTTTGTTGCCGGCGCGGATATTAACGAATTGAACAAACTGGATGTTATTTCCGCTAAAAAGTTTGCCGAATTCGGACAAGGCGTTTTTAACCTGATAGAAAATCTCGGAAAACCCGTAATTGCTGCGGTAAACGGGTTTGCGCTCGGCGGAGGGTGTGAACTGGCGTTGGCGTGCCATTTCCGCGTTGCATCCGAGAACGCAAAGTTCGGTCAGCCCGAAGTGAATTTGGGTATCATTCCGGGCTACGGAGGAACCCAAAGATTAGCCCGCCAAATTAACAGCGGAAGGGCAATGCAAATAATTTTAACGGGCGAGATGATTGATGCCAATGAAGCTTACCGCATCGGTCTGGTAAACAAAGTCTTCCCGCAAAATGAATTATTGGATAAGGCAAAAGAAATTGCACGAACAATTGCATCCAAAGGACAAATTGCCGTTCGCTATGCTCTTCAAGCGGTGGTTGCTTCAAATAATCTTCCGGTGGAAGACGGATTAAAATACGAAGCTTCACTTTTTTCGCTTTGTATGGGAACCGAAGATTTCAAAGAAGGAACTTCCGCATTTCTCGAAAAAAGAAAACCGGAATTCAAGGGAAAGTAATTTAATGATTATTATGCTTGTTTAGTGGAAAGATGTTGATCAAAAAGAAACTTATTTATTTATTAACAGCCGTAACTGTATTTTTACTAATCGTTAATTTGCTTTTCGAAAAATACAGCTCAACCGCTCCCGAGCCTGCTGCACAAAGCGATTCCGCTATCTCAATCCCGGAAGTTGAAAACGAATTCAAAGATATTCTAAGTCTTTATGGAATTAAGCCTGAGTGGATTCGAAAAGGAAAGTTAAAAAAGAAAAAGAGCGATTCGCTCGATTATTATTACAAAATTAAAATTCCTAAATCCGTTTTAATTCCGAATTTGATTAAAGATTTAAATAAAAAATTCACTTCCGCCGATATTAAAATTATTTCCGAAGAGAAAACCAATTACGGAAATTCCACGATTAAAATCGTTTCGGGAAAGCAAACAAAATTAATAGCCGAATTCATTTATTCAAAAGATTTAAAAACGCCAAAGCTGAATATCGGCTTTATTTTATACGGAATTGAGGATTTAGCGGAAGATGATTTACGGGAATTGCTGCGCATTCCGTTGAATTTCGGGATAGTATTGCTTCCGGATAGAGATACCGAACAATTGGTCGATGAAATATCGGATGCAAACAAACAATTTTATCTGTTGCTTAGCGAAAATATTGATGACGAAAGATATGAGTTGAACGAAGAATTTACTAAATCGGTTCTACGCTTGCATTTGAAACATCTGTTCAATTTTTACAAGCAAAATAAATTTTTCGTTATAGATAAAAAATCGGAGCTTTACCGTTCGCTTGCTTTCGAGTTTATTGCCAAAGAGCTTAGAAGGAACGGCAAAAAATTATATACGGTGCAAGATTTTATTGCTCTGAAAGGTGAAAGTCCCGAAGATATAAATTCTTTGTTCGAATTTTATTTGAAGAACATTGATAAAAACCCGAAAAAAGTTTTTTACGTAAACGCTTCCGATTTTGAAGGGTTGTTAAGCAATATTTTAACATTTACCAAAAAGGGAAACGAAGTCCGCTTTCCGTCGCAAATGCTTAAATAACTTTTTCCGAAAGAACATCTCCGGACGAGAGTTTTATAATTTCACCCGCTGATTCGTTAAATTGAGAATCGATAATTTGTTCGTCCCCGACAATTACCGTTACCATGTTGTTTTCGTTTAAAGTTTTTCGTGCCGATTCCAGTACTTCATCGAGAGTAACCCTTTCCAATTTTTCTATGTAAGTGTTAAAGTAATTATCCGGCAAATCAAATTGAGGAAGCAAGGAAAGATTACCGGCGATTTGCGTGTAAGTTTCGAACATCGAGGGATATCGTTTTATTAAGTAAGATTTACTGAAATCCAATTCTTCCGGTTTGATGAATTTCTTTATTCCTTCGAACTCTTTAAAAATTTCGGTTACCGATTCGGCGGTATGAGCGCTTTCAACGCCGGTGGAAACTACGAACGAACTTCCTTTCCGGTTGTAGCTGAAACTTGAATGCGCCCCGTAAGTAAAACCTTTGTCTTCCCGGAGATTTAAATTTATTCTGCTCGAAAATTGTCCACCCAAAATAGAGTTCATTAATGTTTTTGCGTAAAAGTCGGGTGCATTTCTAACTCCCGAAGTTGTTCCAATCCGCAATTCACTTTGTGCCGAACCTTCTTTGTGAACGAAATAAAATCTCTTTTGCGGTTTTTGGAAGTCCGGTAAGCCGGTTTTATATTCATTTTGATTATTCCAATTTCCAAGAATATTATTTAAGCGCTTTTCCAATTCGGATTGAGTTATGTTACCGACAACAATTAGTGTTGAGTTTTTAACAGTGTAAATTTTATCGTAAAAGTTTTTTACGTCGTCTAAATTTATATTCTCAACTTCCGGGCGGTATCCCATAACGGGGGATTCGTACGGAGTCTCTTTGAATAAAATTTTCCGGAAAGCGGTATTTGCAATAAATTCGGGATCATCTTGGAGTTGAATTATTTTTGTTAGTTGTTTTTTCTTTTCACGAATAAAATCTTTTTCCGAAAACAAAGGCGAACTTACAACCATCGAAAATAATTCAAGCGAACGCACAAAATTTTCTGTTAGCGTAAGCATTGATATAGTTGAATAATCCTGATTACTTGAGCATCTTAATATTGAACCGAGCGATTCTATTTCATCATCGAGTTGTAAAGCATCAAGGTTACCGGCGCCTTCGTCCATTAACAAACTTGTTAAAAAAGCAAGACCCTTTTTCCCTTTGGGATCCGATTTGCTGCCGTCGTTTACGTAAAGCAACATTTGTACAATAGGCAGATTGTTTTTTTCCACAAATATTACTTTCAATCCGTTTTTCAATTCAAACCTTTGAATTTCCGGCAATTTAAACTTTATTTGCCCTTTTTCTTCCGGTCGTTTTGTTCTATCGATAATCATATTATAAAATCCTTTTATTTCTTAGGCACAATGTTTAATTCGACGAAATTTGTATTTAAGTATTTTTCCGCTGCGTTAACAACGTCTTCGGTTGTAACGGCTTCGTATCTGCCGATATCGTAAAGAAACGAGTTGGGCTCATCCAAATGACAAGTGTAATTGTTAATCTGATCGACCAAATTATTGAGATTTTGCAAGGAGTAAATGTAAGACGATTTGAAGCTGTTAACCGATCGTTTAAGTTCTTCTTCGGTAACTCCGTTTTCAACAACGCCTTGTATTTGTTTGAAAATTTCTTCCCTAATGGTGTGAAGCTCAATTCCGGGTTTTGGCGTGGAACTAATTATAAATGAGCCGTTTAATCTGGCTGAATATTGAAACGAATTTACGTCTTGAGCAATTTGTTTATCGAACAATAACGATTTGTATATTCTGGAACTTTTGGTTCCGGTTAAAATATCCGAAAGGATATCGAGAGCCGCATCATCCGGACCGTATAACTTATCGGAAATCCATGCTAAATAAATTCGCGGAAGTTGGACATTATCTTCATGAATAATTTTTTTCGTTTCATTCAAAACGGGAAACGGGACGTTAAGAGCGGGAACCTTAGCATTGTTGGGGATTTCCGCAAAATAACTTTCTACAAGCTCTTTGGCTTCAGCGGGATCGAAATTTCCGCCTATTACCAGACTTGCGTTTTGGGGACTGTAAAAAGTCTCAAAAAAATTTCTTACATCTTCCAAGGTATAGCTTTGAATATCTTGCATCCAACCGATAGTCGGCCAATAATAAGGATATTCGGGCGGATATAACGCCGCAAATAATTTTTCCCAAGCCAAGCCGTAAGGTTGATTTTCGTAATTTTGCCTTCTCTCGTTTGCAACAACCCCTTTTTGATTATCCAGTTTTTCTTGAGTAAGAGCAGGCAAGAAAAAGCCCATTCTATCGGATTCAAGCCACAACACCATCTCAAGAGCGGTTTTGGGAACAGACTCATAATAGTTTGTTCTGTCGATGCTCGTCGAACCGTTTAGCGTACCGCCGGCTTCTTGAATATACCTGAAGTGCATTTCTTTGGGAACATGTTCCGAACCTTGAAACATCATATGTTCAAATAAATGAGCCAATCCGGTTTTACCCGGTTTTTCGTTTGCCGAACCGACTTTATACCAAAGGTTAACAGCAACAATAGGTAATGATTCATCTTTGTATAGAACAACATCGAGATTATTTTTTAGCTTAAATCTCTCGTAATTAATATTTAAAACGTTTTTCATAAGTGAATGAGAATTTTTTGTAAAAATTTAATTTGCGATTGCACAAAACTACTAAAATTAAAATTAACGGAGAGCTTTAATTGCGGGTAAAATTTACTGTATGGATTTTGTGATTTGTTTACTCTGGATTCTTAGTGATTTTCCCTTTGTGTTAATTGTGGTAAAAAAAACCACAGACCTGTCCGCCGAAGGAGGATATGCACAGATTAAACACAGATTTTCACAGAATAGAACATGTCATCCCGAACTAGTTTCGGGATCTAAAAAAGAATGCGTATTTTGAATTAGATGCTGAAATGAATTCAGCATGACACATAAATTAAGTATTTGGGAGAGCTTTACACAGAATAGAACATGTCATCCCGTCCGCCACGGCGGATAGTTTCGGGACCTAAAAATAACTCGTTATTCTATCACATAAACGCCATCGGCGTGAAATATCAATAAAATAATATAACAATGTAAAATATAAGCTCTGGCGGAGTGAAACGGAAGGTTCATTTCTTTTGTTCACGACAGCACGCTTTCAATTATTTCAATATGAATCCTATTCTCTCCAGCTTACCGTCGATATTGCTTCGTGGTTGTATGTTAAAAATTTTACAAAGCAAAGGGTAAATATCAATATTCTGCAATGTGCCCGTTTTTAATCCTTTTTTAAATGCAGGACCACTTGCAATAAAAATGCCATGCATATCCATTTCGTAATTGGCGTATCCGTGATTCCCTTTGCTCTTATTGCGTTTGAAGCGCTCTAACCATTTGTCATTTACTAACGACCAACCCAAGTCGGCAATTAAAATAATCGGCGAAATGAAAGGATGCCTTGAATAATGAAAGTATTCCGGTAAATCTTCTTTTTTATAAACTTTGAAATGATTATCGTGTTTTTTTAATGTTTGATAAATTAATTCGATATCATTTTTATTTTCCGGATCGATCATCACAAACGGTTTTTCTCCGCCCATTTTATATTTGAAACCATTAAGGATTTTTTCGATGTTCACCGTTTTCTCTGTAGATATTTCCGTCATTCCATGATCCGAAACAAAAATAATATTTACGCTATCAATCATCCCAATTTCTTTAAGCTTTGACGTAAGGTAACCTGTCATGCTATCAAGCAAAGATATTGCTTTGTTTACTTCAGATGAATTCGGACCGTAACCATGTCCGTATGAATCGGTTTCATGAAAATAAAGTGTGATAAAATGCGGGCGTTCGGCTTGGGGTAATTGCAACCAGTCGATTACGCCGTCGATCCTTGCTATGTATGGTTTGTTATGCTCATAAGGTTTGTAATAATCCGGACGGCGGTAATCTAATTCGAGCTCCGAACCGGGCCAAAAATATGAAGCGGTTATTATATTGTTTCTCTTTGCGGTGGTCCAAAACGCTTCGCCCAAGTACCATTTGCTTTGTTTTACGGATTTGGAGTTTTTAGCGACTTTGTAAACTTCGCCGGTAAATGGATTTTCGAAATGGTTTGCAATAATCCCGTGGTTTTCCGGATACATTCCGGTAATTATCGATAAATGGTTGGGGAAAGTTTTCGACGGAAACACAGGCTTAAGAGCAAGAGCCCGCACGCCGTTATTTGCAATTTCGTTTAGATTGGGCGTAAGCCCTCTGTTCAAATAATCCCACTTGAAACCGTCGAACGAAACCAGTAAAACGTAAGGCTGGGATTGTGCAAAGGAGTTTGATAAAATAACAAAAATAAACAGGGAAAAGAGTAATAATTTTTTCATTGAAAACACTTTTATTTATTTAATTGGTTTAGAGAACTAAAGATAAGAAAAAAAATCCCGTAAAATTTGCAATCCAAGTTCAAATATTACGGGAAAATTTTCATGTATTAAAAAAGGATTCGACATAGTCTGAATATCATGTAGATAAAAAAAGTCCGGCCTCAGCCGGACTTTTCGAATAAAATTTTGGGTAAAGATTAGAAAGTTACAGAGATACCCAAGTTGAAAGATCTCGGTAAGTTAAGAATAACTTTATAAATACATATATTTACTTAATCTTACATTATCAAACATTTTGTTATTTTCTATATGGGTTATTTAATTGTGATAATATTATCAATTTATACTTAACATATTGCTAGTCGATTTATTTTTCGTTCTTCTTCTTTTATTGTTAATTAAATATTTTCCCAAACCCAAAAATTATTGAGGTTAAATAAAAAACCGCCCGAAGGCGGTTTTTGTTTAAAATAACCCCAGGATTATTATAATAAATTAATACTAAAGCCGACGTTAAAATATCTTGGTAAGCCAAAAAATACTGATGCATCATCTGCGTCATGATCTTTGTCAAATCCATTGTATTTACTGTTATCAGTAGCATCTTGGATATATAGCGTATTTAATAAATTAAATGCATGAGCAAATAATTTTATTCTTTCAACTCCTGGTAAATTCAATGGTAGAGTGTAATTAATATGCAAATCCATTACGCCATAAGCGGGGGTTTTCCAACTTTGTGTTCTATCATTTGGATCCAATCTTGTAGAAACGTTCCAGTTAGCATAGAAATCTGCATAATATCTGTAAGATAACATTACAGATAGTCCTTTTGTGGGAAATAGAGAAGCTGCTAATGCTAGTTGTGTTTGAGGCGCATCACCTACTTTCAAACCATCTGTATAAACAACTCCTACACTATCTGCAGTACTTTGTTCATAATCTTTGTAAGTAAATTTAGCATCATTTGTATTTTTCCAATTGCCAACTGATGCCGCACCGTCCAACCTAAATAATTTTGTTGGTTGCCATGCGAAATCAAGTTCAATTCCGGCGTGTAATTGATCCATATCAGAAATTACAAATAATCCTTCTGTTCCACTTAATTGATCAAAATCATTAACAGTTACAACGCGATTTTGCCAAAGAGTGTAATAAAGGTTAATATTAGTATTAAATTCTCTGTTTTGCGAGTTATAGTTTAAACCCAATTCACCGGATATGAAGTTTTCAGTTTGAGGGTTTTCTATCAGCTGCCCGGTTCTATCATTAATAACTGCATCAAAGATAGGAACTTTAGCAATATATCCACCGTTTACGTAAACATTAAAATTGTTTGAGAATCTGTGACTTAACCCGCCTTTCAGTTGAAATCCAGTATTCGGGTCTGCTTCGATAACAAGTGTTTTACCGGTTGCGATATCTTTTTTGAAATAGTTTGTATGTTTGTATTTAATCATTGAATATCCAGCTGTAACATATGTGCTCCATAACGGCGAAGTGTATTCGAACTGGGTAAATCCTCCTAACCAATTAACATTATTAGTAAAGTTATAATCAATTTTATCTCCAAGTTTTACGGCTTTCCCTTCAGGTCCCCAAAATTCAGAAGAATAATCAACATAGTAAGTGCCGCCTAACAAATCTCTAACTTCTTTAAAATGGTCTATTTCAGCTGTTCTCCAGTCAATACCAAAAGTTAAGTTAATATTTTTATTTAACTTATATAAAGCTTTTGCGATAGCTCCAATAGTCCATTGATTATTTCTACTGTTTCGGATTATACCAACTGATTGATGATCATCTTTTGTTATTGGTTTTTTATCAATGAAATATGTACCGGAATCAGCTTGGTTAATTGCAATTGTTTCATCCCAATTATATGTCCATGGTGCGCCGAAATAATAAAATTTTCCATGTTCATTGTCGAACGGACCTTCCCAAGAATTTCTTCTAATTTTTCCATACGGACCGGTTCCTCCTCCATGTCCTCCTGAATAGTAAATAGTGGAGAAAAGACTTAATTTTTCGGACAAATTTGAGTACCAGTTTAAATTAACCTGAGGCTTGTGAAAGAAATTCTCTCGTTCATTAATAAAATTACGTGCATATCTATCACCTATTTCATCGCCTAACCATTGTTTAGCTCTATAGCTTGGGGAAACGCCAGACCAATTCTGATTGAATAAACGTCCTGCTTCATGATATTTTTTTAACGCCTCTTGATCATAAGAATCGAGATTTTTTGCAAATTCTGTGTTATAAACTGCAATGTTTTGTTGATAGTAATTATTTCCATGTCTTTGAGGCGCGCCTAAAGCATATAATTCTATTCTGTTTTTGTCATTTACATTATAAGCGGCGCCTAAATAATATGCCCATGCATCAGTCCATGTACCGTTTACAATACCATCACCTGTTTTTCTCACAATACCGCCGCTCACTGCCCATTTGTTATCTACGAGACCTGAATTAAAGAAAAATGAAGATTTGGAAAAAGATCCTGTCGCGTATTCTTGCTTAAAATAAATACCGCCATCTTGTGCGGCCGGATCTGTAATTATATTCATAGTACCGCCGATAGATGGGGTTGCCAAGTTAACAGCACTCAAACCTCTTTGCATCTGAATCGAAGCAGTAGCATCGGAGACCCCGTCCCAGTTTGACCAGTAAACCCAACCATTTTCCATATCGTTCACGGGAACACCATTAATCATGATGGCAACGTTTCTTTGGTTAAAACCGCGAACGTTTATTCTTGCGTCGCCGGCGCCACCGCCTTGTTGAGTAGCGTAAACGCTAGGCGTACTATTTAATACTAATGGAATATCGCGAGATGCTAACACTTGTTCCATTTCCTTTTTTTCAATATTAGAAAAAGCAACAGGAGTTTCCCGTTCTCTGGCTCTGTCTGCTAAAACGGTAACCGATAAAGAAAACTCTCGTTCAACCATGTCGAAATCGAGAGTGATGTCGTTTGTTAAGTTAACATTAACTTCTTGAGTTTGGAAGCCGACATAACTGCAAACAACGGTGTATTTACCTTTATTCAAGGTAATTTTATACCTTCCGTTTGCATCGGAAGCGGCACCGAATGTTGTTCCTTTTACATAAACATTAGCGCCAATTAGTTTTTCCCCGGTAGCGGCATCTTTAACAACGCCCGAAATGGTATACTTTTGAGCAAATAGAGTTGTTGATGCTACTAAGAGGATTAAAGCAAGGTATTTGTAGACCTTTAGCATAAGATCTCCCTCTGTTTGTTTGGTAAATTAGTTAATTAATATTGTTGTAAATTTCATAAAAGCTACTTTATTAACAGTGAAATTATAATAATAACTAGGTGTTATTCGTACAATTTTTTTAAGAATTTAATTAAAATTTAATATTACACTTTTACCAAAACTTACGTTACTTTTTTAGTACCCCTACCTTATTCAATAAAATTTATACGAAAACCCTAATTTGATAAAGAACTTTTAAAAATAAAAATCTCGGGAATTATTACGAAATTTTTTTCCTTTTTATAATAGATATTTTTTAAGTATTTTAAAAGGTTTGAAATCCTCATTAATCATTTCCGGAGTATTTTTAGTTGAATCTCTCTCAAGTCAAATTAAACAAATTAAAAAATATTAAATTGGTAATTACCGACGTAGACGGGGTTTTGACCGACGGAGGGTTATATTATTCTTCTGATGGGCTGGTCATGAAAAAGTTTAATGTTAAAGACGGTATGGGGACAAGGCTTTTACGGGAAAAGGGAATTTTGGTTGGTATTATTACCACCGATGGTGAAACGGATAAAATTTTAAGAAAAAGAGCTGAAAGATTAAAACTCGATTTCCTCTTTACGGGTGTTTGGCAAAAAGAAGAAAAATTACATGAATTGTGCGAGGAATTTAAGATCGGGTTTGAGAATATAGCTTTTGTCGGTGATGATGTAAATGACCTTTCTATTATAAAAGTGGTCGGATTTTCCGCCGCTCCTTCCGATGCAGTAAATGCCGTCAAACAAAATGTTGATCTCATCCTTAAAGCAAAAGGCGGTGAAGGTGCTTTCAGAGAATTTGCTGATTTGCTTATTGAAGCCCAAATGTAGATATACATCTTTTCCTGAATGAAGTTGTATATTTTGTAAGTCAACATGCTATGTTGACTGAAGAGATTTAGAACTGGGTTTTTTATTTTTAAGATAAATGGGATTGTAGGGACGAGGCATGCCTCGTCCCTACGTTCTCATAGCTGCTGAGATCCACACCTCGGCAGATGTAGCAAACGCGTCGAGGCGTGGGCCTCGACGGCAAATGAAATTGTCATTTCCGGATAACCCGGCTGGTTGTGCTACAATTATGTTGCTTGCCTAAATCACACCAAATTTTTATATTATAGTGAACAAAAGCTCACTATATGGCAAATAAAAAATGCATGTACTAAAACTATCCCCACAGCGCGAGAAAAAGGAATTACCGGAAACATTTCCCCGTAAATCGGCAATACACAAAATATATTTATCGTTACCCCGCAAAACCTCCCGGGTGAATTTTGATATTTTCGATTACGATATGCTTTTTAACGACGAAGCAACAAAAGAATTATTGCGCCGCGGTAAAACCATCGGGTGTTTTTATATAGAATCTCCGGGGATGAGAGCGCTTTTAAAAAAGCTTTCGTGCGATACTTTTGAAATGCTCACGGCCGCCAGCTCGGTTATACGCCCTGGCGTTGCCGAAAGCGGAATGATGCAAGAATTTATTGCCCGCCACAAAAATCCCGGACGCCGTAAGTATCTTGTTCCCGAAATGGAAAAATATTTGGGCGAAACTTACGGAGTTATGATTTACCAGGAAGATGTGATTAAAGTGGCTCATCACATTGCGGGTTTAACGTTAGAAGAAGCCGACCTCTTACGGCGGGCAATGAGCGGCAAAATGAGATCCCACAAAGCAATGGAGAGAATAAAAAATAAATTCTTTACATCATGCGAACGTAGCGGGTTTTCAGCAAAAGTAACAAAACAACTCTGGCATCAAATTGAATCGTTTGCCGGTTATGCATTTTGTAAAGCGCATAGCGCTTCGTTTGCATTGCTCTCTTTCCAGGTTGCTTATCTGAAAGCTCATTATCCTGCCGAATTTATGGCAAGCGTGCTGAGCAACGGCGGCGGTTATTATTCGGCTGCGGTTTATATCCAAGAGGCAAAAAGAATGGGGTTGAAAATACTTTTGCCTTCGGTAAACGAAAGTGTTTACGAATATCGCGGAAGCGGAAAAACTATTCGTATAGGATTTATGGCAATCAAAAACTTTCCCCAAAAATCCTGTGACGAAATTATTAAAGAAAGAAAAACAAACGGCAAATTTGTCTCACTTGCCGATTTTTTGGTGCGCACTAAACTCGGTTACGAAGAAACGGCGCTCTTAATCAAATGCGGCGCCATGGATTGCTTCGGGGAAACACGCCCGGCGTTAATGCGTTTGTTGGATGTTTATTACCGCCATAGAAAAATTCTGGAAGAAAATTATTTGTCGCTTTTCGTAAACGAATCTTTTAACCTCGAGCGTGAAGTGAAAACAAAACGGCAATACACAATAGAAGAAATTTGCTCGGCAGAATACGAAGTGTTCGGGTACATGGTTACGCGTCACCCGCTAGAATTTTTCGATGAAATAATTTCACGTGAAGATATTGTCCCGTCAAAAGATATGGCGAAATATTACAAACGGAAAATTAAAATGGTGGGATGGTTGATGACGTCGAAAAGAATTAAAACCCGCAAGGGGAAAATAATGAAATTCCTTTCGTTGGAAGATCTAACGGGTACATTCGAAGCGGTACTTTTTCCTGAAACTTACGAAAAATATGCCGAGCTTACGTTTTCCATGGGTCCATATCTTTTAGAAGGCAAAGTGGAAACGGAAAATCCGGGCAATATAATTGTGGAGAAATTGAATATACTTTCAAAAGTGCAAATCAAAACTATGATGCAAAAAGATAGTGCGGAAAATAAATATTTCGGGGATGTTGAAAAAGTAAGCGAAGAAGAATTTCACTTGACGGAAATGCTGAACCGCCCCCGGTTGCTGAAAGCATATGTTTGATAAAGTAACTTAAATGGTGACGCGTGTCGTAAAAATCCTATTTTTATTTATTGTTATATTTTTTATTTTACTCTTCAATATTCTCAGCTAAACTGTTTTTGGCTGGGAAACGATAACAACAGTGGAGGATGAACGAATGAAGTTTAAATTATTAAAAATAATTGTTTTTTCCGTTCTGCTTCTCGGAATGAATCTGAATGCTCAAGATGTATATAAAACGGAATGGTACATCGGAGGAGGAGGAATTTATCCGAGGTATATGAGCATAACATCTACTTCTATTGCGGATCATGCAAACTACGGAGGATTTTTAACTTTAGGTTATAACGTCACCGAACATATCGGATTTAGAGTTTCTCCGTATTTTGTATCTCTCGATTCTTACTACTTTAAGAATCATGTTGAAATCCATAATAGAGTGAATATGGGTACAATCAATTTGGAAGCGATTTATACCATATTGCCCTGCGAAATTATTTCACCGTATTTGATGTTGGGATGGGGCTATTCAATTTATAAAGGCGACCAACCGTACAGCAAAGAGTTGGAAGGTCAGAAAGACGGGTACCAACTGGAGTTAGGCGCCGGTGGGGAATTTAATTTTTGGGATGATTTTAGTATTAATGCCGAATTCAATTACGTAACCGCTTCTAACAACAGAATAGATGGTAACTGGAGCTTGAATGAACAGAAAGGTTTGCTTTATAGCAACGGTGATTCTTATATGAATGCGCGTGTTGGAATTATGTGGTATTTCGATAGGGGAGAAAAATCTCATATTTGCGAAGCTCCGGGTATTAAAGAGGTAATTAAAGAAGTACCGGTAAAAGTTGAAAAAATAAAAATTGATACCGTTTATATTGAGAAAAAGGTCGAAGAATCAATTGCTCAGAAAAAATCGTTTATTTTCCCGGGTGTTAATTTTGAATTTGACAGCGACAGATTGACACCGGAAGCAAAAGTTATACTAGGTAGCGTTGCCGCTACCTTGTTAAAGTATCCCAATGTATTTATTCGAATAGAAGGACATACCGACAGTATCGGAAATGATATGTATAATAAAGAACTTTCTGCTAAGAGGGCTGTTGCCGTTAAAAATTATTTGATCGGAAAAGGTGTGAAACCGGAAAGATTGGTTGCTGTGGGTTTTGGAGAAATCAAACCGATTGCTGATAACGGAACTCCTGAGGGAAGAGCAATGAACAGAAGGATTGAATTTGTTGTAATTGAAGCTCCGACCGAATCGATTAAGCAGAGCAAGGTAGAAATTAAACCCGGTAAAACTTTAATCACGGGCTTTGTGGGAAGGAAAAAAGCATTGGAAAAATTATTCGTTGAAAACGGACAATTTGTTTTGGAAGGTGTTCACTTCAAATTTGATAGTGATGAATTAACTCCCGAATCAACCGAAATTTTGGATGATGTGGCAGAGGTCTTGAAAAAACATTCGGATATTAAAGTAGAAGTGCTGGGTTACACCGATAGCTTGGGAGATGAAAATTATAATTTGGAATTATCAAACAGAAGAGTTAAATCCGTGATAAACTATTTGGTTTCCAAAGGAATCGATTCATCACGTATGATTGGAAAAGGAATGGGCGAAAGCAATCCTATCGGAGATAATTCAACAAAAGAAGGAAGAGCATTGAATCGAAGGATTGAATTCAGAGTTATAAAATAAAAGACATAATTCAAGTATGACTCAGAGCCGCTTTAATTATGAAGCGGCTCTTTTATTTTTAAATCAACAAATTTTTATAAGCTTCAACGTTATCAGAGCAACATTTAAGTTAAAAGGAAGAATAAAATTTAAACGTAGAAAGTCATGGGATAAGAAAAGGAAGTTAGTCGGGGTGATAGGATTCTCCCGAAGGGATGCCTTTGGCAGAACCTACGACCTTCCCGATTCAGCCGAATCGGGACGCGCTAGCAATCGGAAATAAGCCGTTCGATAAATTTTCTACTTTCATTTTCTTTATTTTATTCTCAAACCTAACAGCTTCTGCTTTTGACGTAAATTCAAACGAACAGACAAGTTTCCATGGAATACCGGCTTTGGTGGACTTGGAAAACCCGGAGTTATGCTCGTTA